>NZ_DASPLW010000049.1:0-66924 GCF_035627355.1 Ramlibacter sp. | reverse complement strand
GCCTTGTATCTTCAGGCCTCGGACCAGCTCGGGTAGCCCGAGCGGCCTCTGGGCCAGTTGTTGAAGCCCGTGCCTGAGCACTGGGCGCCCGAGTTGGACCGTCCTTTCTTGCAGCCCGAACGGTTGTAGGAATCTGCAGTTCGCATAGACAAGGATGGGAGCGAGAGGACGTGTCCGACTCTGTTTTTGTGGGTATCGATGTCTCCGGCCAGACGCTGGAGGTTGCCAGCAGTGCCCAGGTCAAGACCTGGCAGGTGAGCAATGATGCGGCCGGACTGGAGACGTTGGTCAGCCAGTTGACGACGCTCGCCCCGGCGCTGACGGTGCTGGAGGCCACCGGGGGCTACGAGTTCGAGGCAGCTTGCGCGTTGCAGGCCGTTGGCCTGGCGGTGGCGGTGGTCAATCCGCGCACGGCGCGGGACTTCGCCCGGGCCATGGGTGCGTTGGCCAAGACGGACGCGCTGGACGCCAGGATGCTGGCGGCCTTCGCCCGTGTGCTGCACCAGCACCCCGAGCGTGAACGCTTCGTCAAGCCACTGGCCGACGCCGAGTTGCAGCGCCTGCAGGCCTTGGTGCTGCGCCGCAGACAACTCGTGCAGATGATCACGTCCGAGCGCCAGCGCATGCGCATCTCCCATAGCGCCGCCCGCCCGAGCATCGAGCGCGTCATCGAGTTCCTCAAGACCGAGCTGAGCGACTCCGATACTGACGTGGCAGCGCATGTGCAACGCCATCACGCCGAACTCGCTGCTGCCTTGGCCAGCGTGCCAGGTATCGGCGCGGCAAGCGTGGCGGTGCTGCTGGCCGAACTGCCGGAGCTGGGCAAGCTCGACCGACGTCGAGTGGCTGCGCTGGTGGGGGTGGCGCCGCTGAACCGCGACTCCGGCCAGATGCGCGGCCAGCGGGCGATCTGGGGTGGGCGCGCCGATGTGCGGCGCATCCTCTATATGGCGACCCTCACCGCCGTACGACACAACCCCATCCTCAAGGCCCACTACGAACGCCTCTTGGCGGCTGGCAAGCGCAAGAAGGTCGCACTCGTGGCGTGCATGCGCAAGCTGCTGACAATGCTCAACGCTATCGCCAAGCACGGCTCGAGATGGGACCCGACGCTTCATAGCGCTTGACCGCCAAGACGGTTGCTCAGGCCTTGCGGGCGGTCTCGCGGTAGACGAGCAGCGGCGCCTTGTTCTCTTCGATGGTGGACTCGTCCACCACCACCTTGTCGACGTTGGCCGTATTCGGCAGGTCGAACATGGTGTCGATCAGCGACTGCTCGAGGATGGACCGCAGGCCACGGGCCCCGGTCTTGCGGGCCAGGGCCTTGCGCGCGATGGCGCGCAGTGCGCTGGGACGGATTTCCAGGTCCACGCCTTCCATGGCCAGCAGCTTGGCGTACTGCTTGACCAGGGCGTTCTTCGGCTCGGTCAGGATCTGGATCAAGGCGTCTTCCGACAGCTCGGCCAGCGTGGCGACCACCGGCATGCGGCCCACCAGCTCGGGGATCAGCCCGAACTTGATCAGGTCCTCCGGCTCGACCTCGCGGAACACGTCGGTCAGGCTGCGCTGGGCCTTGCTCTTGACCGCAGCACCGAAGCCGATGCCCGAGCCTTCGGTGCGCTGCTCGATCACCTTCTCCAGGCCGGCGAAGGCGCCGCCGCAGATGAACAGGATGTTGGTCGTGTCGATCTGCAGGAAGTCCTGGTTGGGATGCTTGCGCCCGCCCTGCGGCGGCACGCTGGCCATGGTGCCCTCGATCAGCTTGAGCAGGGCCTGCTGCACGCCCTCGCCCGAGACGTCGCGCGTGATGCTGGGGTTGTCGGACTTGCGCGAGATCTTGTCGATCTCGTCGATGTACACGATGCCGCGCTGGGCGCGCTCGACCTCGTAGTTGCAGCTCTGCAACAGCTTCTGGATGATGTTCTCGACGTCCTCGCCCACGTAGCCGGCCTCGGTCAGCGTGGTGGCATCGGCCATCACGAAGGGGACGTCCAGCATGCGGGCCAGCGTCTGGGCCAGCAGCGTCTTGCCGCTGCCGGTGGGGCCGATCAGCAGGATGTTGCTCTTGGTGAGCTCGACCTCGTCCTTCTTGGCCTTGTCCTTGTGGCGCAACCGCTTGTAGTGGTTGTAGACGGCGACGGACAGGGACCGCTTGGCGACCTCCTGGCCGATGACGTAGTTGTCCAGGTTGGCCTTGATCTCGGCCGGCGTCGGCAGGTCGCCGCGGGCCTCGCGCTGCTCCTCACCCGCGGGCAGTTCGTCGCGGATGATCTCGTTGCACAGGTCGATGCACTCGTCGCAGATGAAGACCGATGGGCCCGCGATGAGCTTCTTGACCTCGTGCTGGCTCTTGCCGCAGAACGAGCAGTAGAGCGTCTTTTCGCTGGATGAGCCTTTTTTATCGGCCATGGCTGGGTTCGGTCGGCGGCTGGAAAGCCAATGATAACGGCGGGCAGAGCCTGTGCACGGACCCTCGTTTCCCGCCCGGTCAGGGCCGCTTGGCGATCACCTGGTCGACCAGTCCGTAGTCCCTGGCTTCGTCAGCGGACAGGAAATAGTCGCGTTCGGTGTCGCGTTCGATGCGCTCCAGCGGCTGGCCGGTGTTGTCGGCCAGGATCTTGTTGAGCAGCGCGCGGGTCTTGAGGATGTCGCGGGCGTGGATCTCGATGTCGCTCGCCTGCCCCTGCATGCCGCCCAGCGGCTGGTGGATCATGATCTTGGAGTGCGGCAGCGAGAAGCGCTTGCCCTTGGCGCCCGCGGACAGCAGGAAGGCGCCCATGCTGGCGGCCATGCCGGTGCACAGCGTCGACACGTCCGGCTTGATGAAGTTCATGGTGTCGTAGATCGCCATGCCGGCGCTGACGCTGCCGCCCGGGGAGTTGATGTAGAAGGAGATGTCCTTGTCCGGGTTCTCGCTCTCCAGGAACAGCAGCTGCGCGACCACCAGGTTGGCGGTCTGGTCGTTCACCGGGCCCACGAGGAACACCACCCGCTCCTTGAGCAGGCGCGAATAGATGTCGTAGGACCGCTCGCCGCGGCCGGATTGCTCGATGACCATCGGGATCATGCCGAGGGCCTGGGTGTCAAGTGCGCTCATGGAAGGGTCGAAGCTTTCGAAGTGCGGTACCTACTGTAGCCAAAAAAGCAGATGGGGCCCGCCGACCGGACTGCAAGTCCGGCGCGAGCCCCACGCGCCACTGGCCCGGACCGGGTGTCAGCCCTGGCCCATCAGCTCGTCGAACGAGATCTCCTTGTCCTTGACCTGGGCCTTGGACAGCACGAAGTCCGTGACGTTGTTCTCGATCACCACGGCCTCGACCTCGGCCAGGCGGCGGTTGTCGCCGTAGTACCAGCGCACCACCTCGGCCGGCTTCTCGTAGCTGGCCGCCAGTTCGTCGACGTGGGCGCGGATATGCTCCGGCTTGGCCTGCAGCTCGTTGGCGCGCACCAGTTCGGCCACCACCAGCCCCAGGCGCACGCGGCGCTCGGCCTGCGGGCGGAACAGGTCGTCGGGGATCGGGGCCTTGTCGGCATCCTTCACGCCACGCTGCTTGAGGTCGGCGCGGGCGCCTTCGATCATGCGGTCCACCTCGGCCTGCACGCTGCTCTTGGGCACGTCCAGCTCGGCCTTGGCCACCAGGGCGTCCATCACGGCCTGCTTGTTGCGGGCCAGCAGGCGGTACTTGACCTCGCGCTCGAGGTTCTTCTTGATGTCGGCACGCAGCGCCTCCACCGTGCCCTCGGCGATGCCCAGCGACTTCGCCAGTTCCTCGTTCACCTCGGGCAGCTTGGCGGCCTCGATCTTCTTGACCGTGACCATGAAGTCGGCGGTCTTGCCCGCCACGTCCTTGCCGTGGTAGTCCTCGGGGAAAGCCAGCGGGAAGGTCTTGCTCTCGCCGGACTTCATGCCGCGCACGGCATCCTCGAACTCCTTGAGCATCTGGCCCTCGCCGACCAGGAACTGGAAGTCGCTGGCCTTGCCGCCCTGGAAGGTCTCGCCGTCAATCTTGCCCTCGAAGTCGACGGTGACGCGGTCGCCGTCCTGGGCGCCGGCATCCTGCGGGCGCTGGGCGAAGGTGCGGCGCTGCTTGCGCAGGATGTCCAGGGTCTTGTCGATCGCTTCCTCGCTCACGTTCGCCGACAGCTTCTCGATCTCGGCCGTGGACAGGTCGCCGATCTTGACCTCGGGAAACACCTCGAACACGGCGTCGAAGGCCAGCTGGCCTTCGGGCGCCTGCTCGTTCTCGGTGATCTTGGGCTGGCCCGCGACGCGCAGCTTGGCTTCGTTCGCGGCCTGGGCGAAGGCCTCGCCGACCTTGTCGTTCATGACCTCGTAGTGCACCGAGTAGCCGTAGCGCTGCGCGACCACGTTGATCGGCACCTTGCCGGGCCGGAAGCCGTCCATCTTCACGGTGCGCGCCAGGCGCTTGAGGCGGGAGTCGACTTCGGACTTGATCGCATCGGCGGGCAGCGTCAGGGTGATCTTGCGCTCCAGCTTGTCGAGGGTTTCAACGGTCACGGCCATGGTGGTTCTCTCTTCGATGGGTCGGGTGTGGTGCGCGGGGTCGGACTCGAACCGACACGCCCGTGAAGGCGTCAGGACCTAAACCTGGTGCGTCTACCAATTTCGCCACCCGCGCAGTCCAAAAGCAGGGCGGGCGGCCGGATTGGAACACCGGCCGCCCGCCCGAATTCGGTCAACTCGTGATTTTAATGCTTATGCAGGAGCCGCGACCCCGCCGGCCGGCTCAGCCGCCGGTGCGGACGGGCGCCGGACCCGGAACCAGGCCGCGTACATCGCCGGCAAGGCCAGCAGCGTCAGCACCGTGGCGACGACCAGGCCGCCCATGATGGCCACGGCCATCGGCCCCCAGAACACCGATCGCGACAGCGGGATCATGGCCAGCACCGCCGCCGCGGCGGTCAGGACGATGGGCCGCAAGCGCCGCACCGCCGACTCGACGATCGCATCCCAGGCCGGCACGCCGCGGGCGCGGTCCTGCTCGATCTGGTCGACCAGGATCACCGAGTTGCGCTGGATCATGCCCATGAGCGCGATCACCCCCAGCAGCGCCACGAAGCCGAACGGCCGGTCCAGCACCAGCAGCGCGCCGGCCACCCCGGCGATGCCCAGCGGCCCGGTCACGAACACCAGCAGCGAGCGGCTGAAACTCTGCAGCTGCAGCATCAGCAGCGTGAAGGTGATGAACAGCATCACCGGCACGCCGGTCGCGATCGAGGACGATCCCTTGGCGCTCTCCTCCACCGCACCGGCCACCTGGATGCGGTAGGCCGGCGACCAGCGGGCCTCCAGTTCGCGCAGGCCCGGCAGCAGCTGGTTGGTGACGGTCGCGCCCTGCAGGCCTTCGACCACGTCGCCCTGCACCGTGATCGCGTAGCTGCGGTTCTCGCGCCACATCACGCCCGGCTCCCAGCCGAACACCGGCCGCGCGATCTGCGTCAGCGGAATGGCTTTCCCGGACGCGGTCGGCAGGTAGGCGTTGGCGATGTCGGTGATGGCGTTGCGCTCGTCCAGCGGCTGGCGCAGCACGATGTCGATCAGCTTGTCGCCCTCGCGGTACTGGCCGACGGTGGTGCCGGCCAGGATGGTGCGCGCGGCCTGGGCGATGGACTGGCTGGTCACGCCCAGCGCCCGGGCCTTGGCCTGGTCCACTTCCAGCCGCAGCACCTTCACCGGCTCGTTCCAGTTGTCGTTCACGCCGCGCATGTTCGGGTTGGCCCGCAGCAACTCCTTCACCTCGTCGGCATGGGCGCGCAGTTCGGCCGGATCCGGACCCACCACGCGGAACATCACCGGATAGGGCACCGGCGGGCCGTTGGGCAGCAGGGTCACGCGGCCACGGACCTCCGGGAACTCCTCGGCCAGCAAGGCAGGCAGCTTCACGCGCAGGGCCTCCCGCGTGTGCAGGTCCTGCGGCATCACGATCAGCTGCGACACGTTGGTCTGCGGGAACACCTGGTCCAGCGGCAGGTAGAAGCGGGGCACGCCGGACCCGACCCAGGTGCTGACGCCGGTCACGCCCGGCTCGCGCTGCAGGCGCGCCTCCACCCGCTTGGCGACGTCCTCGTTCGCGGCGAACGAGGTGCCCTCGGGCGACCACAGCGCCACCAGGATCTCCGGCCGGCTGGAATCCGGGAAGAACTGCTGCTGCACCTTGCCCATGCCGACGATGCCCAGCCCGAACACCGCCAGCGTCGCAACGATGGTCGTCCAGCGGTGCTCCACGCACCAGTCCACCGCGCGCCGGAAGCGGCGGTAGAAGGGCGTGTCGAAATGCTCGTGGTGCTCGGCCGAGACCGGCTTGGGCTTGAGCAGCAGCGTGCCCAGGTAAGGGACGAAATAGACCGACACCAGCCAGCTCAGCACCAGCGCGATGGCGGTGACGGCGAAGATCGCGAAGGTGTACTCGCCGACCGTGGACTTCGCCAGCCCGATCGGCAGGAAGCCGGCGGCGGTGATCAGGGTGCCGGTCAGCATCGGCATGGCCGTCACCTCGTAGGCGAAGGTGGCGGCACGGACCTTGTCGTAGCCCTCCTCCATCTTCCGCACCATCATCTCGACGGCGATGATGGCGTCGTCCACCAGCAGGCCCAGCGCGATGATCAGCGAGCCGAGCGAGATCTTGTGCAGGCCGATGCCCCAGTAGTGCATGGCCAGGAAGGTCACGGCCAGCACCAGCGGGATGGTTATGGCCACCACCAGCCCGGGGCGCATGTCCACGTACCAGCGTTTCCACAAGGGCAGCGCCGGCGCGCCCGGCCGCTTGTGCAGGCCCAGGCTGACGAAGCTCACCGCCAGCACGATCGCCACCGCCTCGACCAGCACCTTGACGAATTCGCCGACCGAGCTGGCCACCGCCCGCGGCTGGTCCTGGATCTGCACCAGCCGGATGCCGGCGGGCAGGCCGTCCTCGATGCGATTGAACGCGGTCCGCAGGGACTGGCCGAGCTCGATGATGTCGCCGCCCTTGGCCATGGACACGCCCAGCGCGATCACTTCCTTGCCGTCGTGGCGCACCTTGATCACGGGCGGATCGACGTACGCGCGCCGGATCTCGGCGATGTCGCCCAGCCGCAGCTGGTTGCCCGAGCTGCCGCGGATGGGCATGGCCGCCAGCTGCTCCACGGCCTGGAACTGGCCGCCCACGCGCACCTGTACCACGTCCAGCGGCGTCTGCACCGCGCCGGCCGACTCGACGGCGTTCTGCTGCCCGAGCTGCTGCAGCACCTGGTTCAGATCCAGCCCGAGCTGCGCCAGCCGCTTCTGCGAGACCTCGACGAACAGCTTCTCGTCCTGCACGCCGAACAGTTCCACCTTGGCGACGTCGGGTACCCGCAGCAGCTGCTGGCGCACGTCGTCGGCGAAGGTCTTGAGCTCGGCGTAGCTGAAGCCGGTGTCGGCTTCCAGCGCATAGATCACGCCGTAGACGTCGCCGAATTCGTCGTTGAAGAACGGCCCCTGGATGCCCTGCGGCAAGGTCGGGCGCATGTCGCCGACCTTCTTGCGCACCGTGTACCAGACGTTCGCGACCTCGGACGGCTTCGAGGAGTCCTTGATCTGGAAGATGATCTGCGACTCGCCCGGCTTGGAGTAGCTGCGGATGATGTCCGCATAGGGCACCTCCTGCAGCGTGCGCTCGACCTTGTCGGTCACCTGCTCGGCCACCTGCTGCGCCGTGGCGCCCGGCCAGTAGGTGCGCACCACCATCGCCCGGAAGGTGAACGGCGGATCCTCGTCCTGCCCGAGCTGGAACCAGGACGCGAAGCCCAGCACCATCAGCGCCACCATCAGGTAGCGGGTCAGCGCCGGATGGTCCAGCGCCCATTTCGACAGGTTGAAGCGCCCTGCCGTCGCGCCGGCGTCCTCGCTCATGGCCGGCCTCACCGAGCCGCGACCGGCTGCACGGCCGTGGCCTGCACCACGCCCGACTGCGGCGCCTCAGGCGCCCGAGCGGTGCCCACGCGCTCGTCGAAGATGCGCACCTTCTGGCCCGGCGCGAGCACGTGCACGCCGGCCGACACGACCAGCATCCCGGGTTCCAGCCCGGCGGCGACCACGGCCTCGTTGCCGTCGGCCGTGGCGATCTGCACCGGCTGCGAGCGCACCGTCATGCTGGCGCGGTCCACCACCCACACGGCACTGCCCTGCCCTTGCTGCCGCAGCGCGCTGGTGGGCAGCTTGATCACGGGCGCGCTGTCCGGCGCCAGCGCCTGGGGCGACACGTAGGCGGTCGACCCCAGCGGCGGCTGGCTGCCGGCCGGCAGCGCCACCTTCACGGCGTAGGTGCGCGTGACCGGGTCGGCGCTGGCCGCCACTTCACGCACCTGTCCCTGGGTCGAGCCGCCGCCCGCCCACAGGCGCACGGTGACGGCCGAGCCGGGCCGGATCGCGGCCACCCGGTCCTCCGGCACCGAGAACACCACGTCGCGCGGGCCGTCCCGCGCGATGCGTACCACCGGGACGCCGGCGCCGACGACCTGCCCCGGTTCCGCCTCGATGCCCGTGATCACGCCGGCGGCGTCGGCCGAGAGGCTGGCATAGCGGGCCTGGTTGGCCTGTGCGGCGAGCTGGGCCTGGGCCTGGTCCAGTTGCGCCTGGGCCGCCTGGAGCGAGGCTTCGCGGCGCTGCAGTTCCGCCCCGCTGATGAAGTTCTGGTCCTTCAGCGCCGCGAAGCGCTTGAAGTCGGCCGCCGCGAGGTCGCGCTGTGTGCTCGCGGCAGCGACCTGGGCCCGGGCCGCATCGGCCGCCAGCCGGAAATCCTGCGCGTCCAGCTGGGCCAGCAACTGGCCGGGGCGCACCCGCTGGCCCAGTTCCACCGGCCGCTGGACGATCTTGCCGCCGACGCGGAAGCCCAGGCGCGACTCGATCTGCGGCCGGACTTCGCCGGCGAACTCGTGCGAGGCGGCCATGGCACTGGTGCCCACCGTGACGACCTTGACCGACCGCACCGGCTCGGGGGCCGGCTGGGTCCTGGAACAGGCGGCGAGCGCGGCGACGAGCAACAGGGGCGCGAGCCGCCAGGGGGAAGCGGGTGGCTGGGTCATGGGACGGGAGGGAGAGGGAGGAAGAGTTAATGACTGACCGGTTAGTAATCTAATGGCAGGGGACGGGCGCTGTCAAGGCGAGAATCTCGGCCCGTGACCGCCAACCCATCCGCCCGGCCCGTCGACCACTACGAGAACTTCCCGGTCGCCTCCTGGCTCTGCCCGCCCCGCCTGCGACCCGCCGTGGCGGCGATCTACTGGTTCGCCCGCACCGCCGACGACCTGGCCGACGAGGGCGATGCGCCGGCGGCGCAGCGGTTGGCGGACTTGGCCGCCTACCGCGCCGACCTGGCCGCGGCGGCGCAGCAGGGAGCGCCCTCGGCGCGCTGGCCCCAGGTGTTCGGGCCGCTGGCGGACGCCATCGCCGGCTGGTGCCTTCCCCTGCCCCTGCTGCAGGACCTGCTCACGGCCTTCGAGCAGGACGTGGCGAAGACGCGCGACGGGGCCGGCTACCGCGATCGGGACGAGCTGCTGGACTACTGCCGGCACTCGGCCAATCCGGTCGGTCGCCTCATGCTGCACCTGTACGAGGTCCACGACCCGCGGTCGCAGGCGCAGAGCGACGCGATCTGCACGGCCTTGCAGTTGATCAACTTCTGGCAGGACCTCGGGCAGGACCTGGCGCGTGGGCGCCGCTACCTGCCCGAATCGGATTGCCGCGCGCACGGCGTCGATCCAGTTGCGCCGGCCGCGGCCGCGCCCGACCGGCGCCGGGCCCTGGTGCGGCAGCAATGCGAATGGGCGCGCGGCCTGATGCTCACCGGCAGCCCGCTGGTGCATCGCGTGCCGGGCCGCGCGGGCTGGGAACTGCGGGGTGTCGTCCAGGGTGGCCTGCGCATCCTGGACCGGATCGAGGCCCTGGGCTTCGACACCTTCACGAGCCGGCCGAAGCTACGGGCGTTCGACGTACCCCTGATCGCGATCCGCATGGTGCGGATGTGACAATCGCCGGATGACCCCCGATCAATACGTCCAGGAGAAGGCGGCAGCGTCGGGCAGCAGCTTCTACTACGCCTTCCTGTTCCTGCCCAAGCGGCGCCGTGCGGCGATCACCGCGTTCTATGCGTTCTGCCGCGAGGTGGACGACGTGGTCGACGAGGTGCAGGACCCCGGCGTGGCGCAGACCAAGCTGGCCTGGTGGCGAGGCGAAGTCACGCGCGCCTTCGCCGGCGATCCGCAGCACCCGGCCCTGCGCGCGCTGATGCCGCTGGCGGCCGAATTCGGCATCGAGGAGCGCCACCTGCAGGCGGTCATCGAAGGCTGCCGCATGGACCTGGAGCAGACCCGCTTCATGGACTTCACCGCGCTGCAGCGCTACTGCCACCTGGTGGCCGGCATCGTGGGCGAGGTGTCCGCGCGGATCTTCGGCCAGCAGGACCCGGCGACCACCGCCTATGCGCACCGCCTCGGGCTGGCCTTCCAGCTCACCAACATCATCCGCGACGTCGGCGAGGATGCGATGCGCGGGCGCGTCTACCTGCCCGTGGACGAACTGCAGCAGTTCGGCGTGCAGGCACAGGAGCTCGGCAAGCGGCAGTACTCGGATCGCTTCAGCGCCCTCATGCGCTTCCAGGCCGAGCGCGCCCACCGGCTGTACGACGAGGCGCTGGCCCTGCTGCCGCCGGCGGACCGGCGCAGCCAGAAGCCGGGGCTGATGATGGCCAGCATCTACCGCACGCTGCTGCGCGAGATCGAGGCCGACGATTTCCGCGTGCTGCACCAGCGCATCAGCCTCACGCCGATCCGCAAGTTCTGGCTGGCCTGGAAGGTCCAGGCGCTGGGCCGGATGTGAGCCCGGGCCGCCAGCGCCTGGCCGTCGTCGGCGCCGGCTGGGCCGGCTTGGCCGCCGCCGTGGCGGCCACCCGCGCCGGCCTCGCCGTCACCGTGTTCGAAGCGACGCGGCAGCTCGGTGGCCGCGCCCGCAGCCTGGAAGTGGACCTGCCCGGCGGCGAGCGCGCCACGCTGGACAACGGCCAGCACATCCTGATCGGCGCCTACCGCGACACGCTCGCCTTGATGCGAGAGGTGGGCGTGCAACTGGAGCAGGTGCTGCACCGACTGCCGCTGACCCTGCAACGCCCCGACGGCCAGGGCTTGTCCCTGCCGGCCTGGCCGGCGCCGCTCGATGCGGCCTGGGGCATCCTGCGCGCACGCGGCTGGACCACGGGCGACAAGCTGTCGCTGCTGTCGCACGCCACGCGCTGGCGGCTGCGCGGGTTCCAGTGCCCGGCCGACTGGACGGTGCTGCGCCTGTGCCAAGGGCTGAGCCCCAGGGTGCTGCGCGACTTGGTCGAGCCCCTGTGCGTGGCCGCCCTCAACCTGCCCGCCGCCCGCGCCGATGCCCGCGTGTTCCTGCGCGTCGTGCGCGACGGCCTGTTCGGCCCGCCGCAGCAGGGCTGGGGGGCTTCCAACCTGCTGATCCCGTGCGCAGACCTGGGCCAGGTGTTTCCCGACGCCGCGGGGCGCTGGCTGGCGCAGGCCGGCGCCGAGCTGCGGCTGGGCGCCCGCGTGCAGTCGCTGCGGGCGCAGGACGGACGCTGGCAGGTCGATGGCGAGCCGTTCGATGCGGTGGTGCTGGCCTGCCCGGGCTGGGAAGCCCGGCGGCTGGTCGCGACCAGCGGCGTGCCGGCCGCCGACTGGCTGACGGCCGCGCAGGGGCTGGGCCACGAGCCGATCGCCACCGTCTATGCCACGGGCGGGCCGCGGCTGCCCCTGCCCATGCTGGCGCTGGAGACGCGTGTGGACCAGCCGGCGCAGTTCGTCTTCGATCGTTCGCAACTGGGCGGCCCTGCGGGCGTGCTGGCCTTCGTGGTCAGCGCCAGCGAGGCCGATGCGCGCGAGGTGGAACGCCAGGTGCTGGCGCAGGCCCTCGCGCTCGGCTGGCCGGTCCGGCCGCTCAAGACCGTGGTGGAGAAGCGCGCGACCTTCGCCTGCGTGCCGGCCCTGCGGCGGCCCGGCATGGCCATCGCACCCGGCCTGCTGGCCTGCGGCGACTACGTGGACGGGCCCTACCCGGCCACCCTGGAAGGCGCGGTCCGCTCGGCGCTCGAGGCCATCGAGGCGCTGGACGCCGGCCTCAGGCCAGCAGGTCGCACAGCTGCGACAGCGTGCTGACGGTCGCGTGCGGCTGCTGCTCGTGCGGCCAGGGGTTGTCGGCGCGATTGACCCACACCGCCTGCATGCCGGCGTTGAGCGCGCCCACCACGTCCAGCGTGGCGTCGTCGCCCACGTGCAGGACCTCGCCGGGCTGCACGTCGACCGCACCCGCGGCCGCATGGAAGATGCGCGGATCGGGCTTGCCGACGCCGAACTCGCGCGCCGTCACCGCCGCGCGGAAGTACTCCGAGAGGCCGATGCGCCGCAGGTCGGCGTTGCCGTTGGACAGGCTGACCAGCGGATAGCGCCGCGACAGCTCCGCCAGCGCCGGGAGCACGTCGCCGAACAGCTCCACCTGCTGGCGCGCGTCGAAGAAGGCCGCGAAGGCGGCATCGGCCAGCAGCGGGTCCTCGCCGGCCCGGTACAGCGCCAGCCGGATCGATTCGCGCCGCAGGGAGCTGAGGTCGTGCCGCAGCTCGGGGCGCTGCTCCGCCACCCGCTGGCGGATCTCGGTGATGGCGGCCGGGCTGGAGAACAGGGCGGCGGCCATCGGCGCATGCTCCACCATCCACTGGTGCAGCACCTTCTCGGCACGCTCAATCGTGGGCCAGATCGGCCACAGGGTGTCATCGAGGTCCAGGCTGATCGCCCGGACCCTTCGGGTATCCAGCATGCAGGCGAGAATAACCGGATGCCCCTTTCTTCGCGCTTTCGCACCGAGCCCCCGGCCATGCCGGGCGGCGCGTCCGGCACCGGGGTGCTGCTGTGCAACCTGGGGACGCCGGAGCAGCCGACCGCCGCGGCCGTGCGCAGCTACCTGCGCGAGTTCCTGTCCGATCCCCGGGTGGTCGAGATCCCCCGCGCGGCGTGGCTGCCCTTGCTGTATGGCGTGATCCTGCCGCTGCGGCCGGCGAAGTCGGCGGCCAAGTACGCCAGCATCTGGACCAACGAGGGATCGCCCCTGAAGGTGTGGACCGAACGCCAGGCCAGGCTGCTGCAAGGCTGGCTGGGCGAAGCGGGGCATGCGGTGAAGGTGCGCTACGCCATGCGCTATGGGCGCCCGTCCATCGCTGCGCAGCTCGATGCCCTCAAGGCCGAGGGCGTCGGCCGCATCCTGGTGCTGTGCGCCTATCCGCAGTATTCGGGCACCACCACCGCCAGCGTGCTGGACGCGGTCGGCGGGTGGGCGGCGCGCACGCGCCACGTGCCCGAACTGCGCTTCGTGACGCGCTTCTTCGACGATGCGGGCTACATCGATGCGCTGGCGGCGCGCATCCAGGCCTACTGGCGCGAGAACGGCAAGCCGAACCACTTCGTCATGAGCTTCCACGGCGTGCCCGAGCGGACGATCCGGCTCGGCGATCCCTACGCTGCCGAGTGCCGGCAGACGGCGCGGCTGCTGGCGCGCCGCCTGGGGCTGGCCGAGGCGGCCTACACCGTCAGCTTCCAGTCCCGGTTCGGGCGTGCCCGATGGCTGGAGCCCTACACCGAACCGACCCTGCGCGCGCTGGGACGCAAGGGCGTGGAGCGGGTGGACGTCGCCTGCCCCGGCTTCGTCGCCGATTGCCTGGAGACGCTGGAGGAGATCGCGCAGGAGGGCCGCCACGCCTTCCTGGGCTCGGGCGGCAAGGCCTTCCACTACATCCCCTGCCTCGATGCGCAGCCGGAATGGATCCGGGCGCTGGGGGAACTCACGGCGCGACACCTGGCCGGCTGGCCGACCTTGCGCGCGCCCTCGACGGTTTCGGCGGCCTCTACGTCCCCGACGGTATCCCCGCATGTTCCCTCGTCATCCCCCGCGAAGGCGGGGGATCCGGCGGACGCCTAGCTTCGCCCGAGGGAGCCCGGCGGCGGGCCCTACGCCGGCGCCAACTGGGCCGACTGGGCCGCGCGCTCGGCCTCGTCGATGAAGCCGGCCACCAGTTCCAGCTGCTCCGGCACGTTCAGCGCCGGCGCGTGGCCGCAGCCCGGCACTTCGACCACGCGCAGTTGCCCGCGCACGCCGGGCCCGCGGCGCTGCATCTCCTCGACGGCATCGGGCAGCACCAGGTCGGACTCCGCGCCGCGCAGGCACAGCACCGGCGCCTCGATCGCATCCCAGTGGGACCAGGTCTCGTAGTCGTTCGGGTGGTCGATGAACTGGCGCACCATGGCCGGGTCGTAGTGCGGCGTCACCCGCCCGTCCGGCAGCCGGCGGGTGGAGGTTTCGGTCAGGCGCCGCCACTGGGCGTCGCTCAGCCAGCCGTAGGGCTTGTAGACCTGCCGGAAGAAGGCCTCCAGTTCCGCCATCGTGCCGAACGACGGCGGGTTGCCGGCGTACTGCTTGATCCGCTCCAGCGCCGCCGGCGCCAGCCGCGGCGCGTTGTCGTTGAGGACCAGGCTGCGGATGCGCCCCTTCATGCTGGGCAGCACCAGGCCGCCGGCGCAGACGGTGCCGATCGCGCCGCCCATGGAGGTGCCGACCCAGTGGGCGGCAGCGATGTCCAGTTGCCTGAACAGGTCGCCCGCCAGCTGCGCGTAGAAGGCCAGCGTGTACTCCGACTGCGGGTGCGGGCTCCATTGCGAGAACCCGCGGCCCAGGGTGTCCGGGCAGATCACGCGGTAGCGCGTCGCCAGGTGCTCGGCCAGTTCGTCCATGTCGCGCCCGGTGCGCGCCAGCCCATGCCAGGCAATGACGGTGCTGCCGTGCTGCGAGCCCCACTCCATGTAGTGGATCTCGCGACCGGCGCAGGTGACGTAGTTCGAGCTCGGGCCCATGTCGGCGACGCCTTTCATGCGTGAAGGAATTGGTTGGGGACAGGGCACTCGCTGCGCTCGTGGTCAGTCCCCAAGGTCATTGATCAAGCGCGGGGGTCTGGCGCGGCTGACCCGTCGGCGGCCGCGGCTGCGGCGGCCGCGGCTTGATCGAGCGCAGCTTGCCCACGATGCCGGTCGGGAAGTAGTAGACCGACAGCACGAACAGCAGGCCCAGCCACAGCAGCCAGCGGTCCGGCGACAGCAGCGCGGACAGCCAGGGCAACCCGGAGGTGGCCTCGCTGGCCAGCCGCAGCAGGTCCTGCAGGTAGCTCTGGGCCACCACGAACAGGGCCGAGCCGATCACGGCGCCGTAGATGGTGCCCATGCCGCCGATCACCACGATCAGCAGCACGTCCAGCATGATCTCGAAGGACAGCGAGGTGTCCGGACCGTTGTAGCGCAGCCAGATCGCCAGCATGGCGCCCGCCAGGGTCGCGAACAGCGCGGAGAGGATGGCCGAGGCGGTGCGGTACACGACCACCCGGTAGCCGATCGCCTCGGCGCGGAACTCGTTCTCGCGAATCGCCTGGGTGACCCGGCCGAACGGCGAGTTCACGATGCGCAGCATGGCCAGTATCAGCACCACGGCGACCACGAACAGCAGGTAGTAGGCCAGCAGGCGGCCGTCGAGGTCGACGCCGAACAGCGGGGTCGAGGACAGCTCGAAGCTGGGCTGCAGCTGCGGCGGCACCTTGAAGGTCAGGCCGTCCTCGCCACCGGTGAACTCCGACAGCTGCGACGCCAGGGTCTGGAAGGCGGCGGCGAAGGCCAGCGTGATCATCGAGAAGAAGATCGCGCGCACCCGCAGCGAGAACAGCCCGATGGCCAGCGCCAGCACGAAGGACAGCACCAGCGCGCAACCGATGCCGACCGCCAGCGCGGTCCAGTTGGCGCCCATGCGCGTCAACGAGATCGCCACCCCGTAGGCGCCGATGCCGAAGAACATGGTGTGGGCGAAGCTGACGATGCCGGTGTACCCCAGCAGCAGGTCGAAGCTGGCGACGAGCACGATGAACACCAGCACCTTGGCAGCCACGTTCAGGGCCTTGACGCCGGGCACCAGGAAGGGCGTGAAGGCCAGGGCCAGCACGATGGCCACCAGCAGCACGGCGAGCACCCGGCTGCGCGGCAGGTCATGGGACAGCAGTCGGTTCAGCATGGCCTACCTGCTCAGCGCGTAGACGCCCTGCGGCCGCCACAGCAGGATGGCCATCATCAGGACGATGTTGGAGAACAGCGCCGCCTTGGGCACCAGGAAGCCGGTGTAGTTGGCCATCAGGCCCACCAGCAGCGCGCCGATCAGCGCGCCGGTGGTGGAACCCAGCCCGCCGATGATCAGCACGATGAAGATCAGCACGTTGACCTGCGCGCCCATCTGCGGGATCACGTTCTGCTGGTACAGGCCCCACATCACGCCGCCCAGCCCGGCCAGTGCGCTGCCGACCACGAACACGCCCACGAACAGGATGCTGATGCGGTAGCCCAGCGACTCCACCATCTCGCGGTCCTGCACGCCGGCGCGGATCAGCAGGCCGATCTTGGTGCGGGTCAGCGTCCACAGCAGCACCGCGAACACCAGCAGGCCGACGATCACCGCCAGCAGCCGGTACTTCTCGACCGCGGCATCGCCCAGGTAGTAGGAGCCGCGCAGGCCCTCGGGCAGCGGCAGCGGGATCTGCAGCGGGCCCCAGATCACCTTGATCAGCTCCTCGCCGATGATCATCCCGCCCATGGTGATCAGGATCTGCTTGAGGTGGTTGCCGTACACCGGGCGCACGATGAAGCGCTCGAAGGCCAGCCCCACCGCGGCCGCCACCAGCATCGCGACCACCATGGCCGGCAGCACCGCCAGCAGGTTGGTCCACAGGCTGCCCGAGGCCGTGTAGTCGGCCATCGCGCCGAGCACGCTGGTGGCGACGAAGGCGCCCAGCGCGATGAACACGCCATGGCCGAAGTTCAGCACGTCCATCAGTCCGAACACCAGCGTCAGTCCGGAGGCGATGATGAAGATGATCATGCCCATCGCCAGCCCGGCCACCGTGAGCGTGACCCAGGTCGACGACGAGCCGATGAAGGGCAGCACCAGCAGCGCCAGCAGCGGCACCAGCGCCAGCGGCTTCCAGTCGAGATCGAGCTTGTTCATAGCGCCAGCCCCAGCAGCGAATGCTGCAGTTCCTCGTCCTCGGCCAGGTCCTTCATGGCCCCGGCGTGGACGATGCGTCCGTTGTCCATCACGGCCACCGTGTCGCCCAGCCGCTTGGCGAAGTTGAAGTTCTGCTCGACCAGCAGGATGGTCACGCCGCTGGCCTTGAGCTGGCCGAAGGCGTCGATCATGTTGTTGATGATGGCCGGCGCCAGGCCCTTGCTGGGCTCGTCGATCACCAGCAGCTCGCGCGGCTCCACGATGGCGCGCGACACCGCCAGCATCTGCTTCTGCCCGCCCGAGAGCTTGCCGGCCGGGTGGTTCCAGAACTTCTCCACCGCCGGGAACAGCGAGAAGATCCACTGCAGCCGGGCGTCGTCGATCTGCGCCGTCGTCTTGGCGCCGCGCGCCGCCAGCAGCATGTTCTCGCGCACCGTCAGGTCGGCGAAGATGCCCATGTTCTCCGGCACGTAGGCCACGCCCAGGCTGGCGATCTGCGGCGTCGGCAGCGCCGTGATGTCGCGCCCGCCCAGCGTGATCTTCCCGGCGGAGGCCTTCCACAGGCCCATGATGGTCCGCAGCGTGGTCGTCTTGCCGGCCCCGTTGCGGCCGAGCAGCATGGTCAGCTGCCCGCGCGGCACGGCGAGGTCCACGCCATGCAGGATGTGGTACGCCCCGATGTGGGTGTGGACGCCTTCGAGGGTGAGCAGGTTGTCGCTCATGGCATTTCTCCTTCCCCCTTTGGGGGAAGGCCGGGATGGGGGCATTCGGAGGCGGGGCGTGCCCCCACCCCAACCCTCCCCCAGAGGGGGAGGGAGCAAGACAGGGTTGGCTTCATGCTGCAGCTTCCTTGCTGACGCCGAGGTAAGCCTCTTGCACCACGGGCGAGGCGATGACTTCGGAAGGCTCGCCATCCGCTACCAGCGTGCCGTTGTGCAGCACGATGATGCGGTCCGCCAGCTCGCGCACCACGTCCATCTTGTGCTCCACCAGCAGGATGGTCTTGCTGCGGTCGGCCTTCAGGCGGCGGATCAGGTCCAGGATCACCGGCGCCTCGGCGTGGTTCATCCCCGCCGTCGGCTCGTCGAACATGTAGACCTGCGGCTCCAGCGCCATCAGCAGCGCCACCTCCAGCTTGCGCTGGTCTCCGTGCGGCAGGCTGGCCACCAGCTCGTGCTCCTTGTCCTTGAGCGCGATGGATTCCAGGATCTCGTCGGCCCGCTGCGTCAGCGCGGCGTGGTCGCTCCACACGCTCCAGAGGTTCAGGCCGCGGCGGTGCTTGCCGTCGCGCGTGGCCTGCACCGCCAGCCGCACGTTCTCCAGCACCGACAGGCGCGGGAACAGGTTGGTGAGCTGGAAGGCGCGGCCGAGTCCGGCGCGGGTGCGCTGCGAGGCCGATTCGCCCGACAGGTCGCGCCCGCCCAGCGTCACCGTGCCGCTGGTGGCCTTGAGCTGGCCGGAGATCAGGTTGAAGTAGGTGGTCTTGCCGGCGCCGTTCGGGCCCACGATGGCGGTCAGCGTGCCCGGCTCGAAGGAGCAGGTGACGCCGTTGACCGCGACGTGGCCGCCGAAGCGCACCGTCAGGTCCTGGGTGGCAAGCAGGCTCATGGTGTTCCGGGTGAGCGAAGCCCCGCCCCGTGCGCGGCCGCCGGGCTTCTCGCGAATCGCTCCAGGGGGTCCGGGCGGCATGCCGCCGCCCGGCGGCAGCCGCTTACTTGGCGTTGCCGTTGCGGATCGGGATGTTCATTTCGGAAGGCTTGATCTCCTTCACGAGCTGCAGCTGCACCTCGGGGCCCGGCTTGGCGTTCGGGTCCACCTTGAAGTGGTACATGGACTGCATGGCCTGGTGGTCCTCCTTGCGGAAGGTCATCGGGCCCTTGGGCGTGTCGAAGGTCATGCCTTCCATCGCCGCGATCAGCTTGTTGGTGTTGGTGTCGCCGCTGGTCTTCTTCAGCGCGCTGACCAGGGCCATGCCGGCGGAGAAGCCACCCGCGGTGAAGAAGTCGGGCGGGCTGTTGAAGCGCTTCTGGTGCTCCTTGACGAGCCAGTCGTTGGCCTCGTTCTTCGGGAACTTGTAGTAGTAGTAGCTGGCGCCTTCCATGCCCGGGAAGTTGTTGTACGCCGCCATGGCCGGCAGGATGTTGCCGCCGGTGGCGATCTCGATGCCGTAGCGCTTGAGGTCCATGTCGGCGATCTTGAACGGGTTGCCGGCGCCGGCCCAGACGATCCAGATCACCTTGCGGCCAGGCTTGTCCTTGAGCGCGTCGATCAGGCGCTGCGCACCGGCGGTGAAGTCGGTGGTGGTGGCCGGCAGGTATTCCTCGTGGACGATCTTGGCGGTCTTGATCGCTTCCTTGAACGCCTTGACGCCGTCGCGGCCGAAGGCGTAGTCCTGCGCCAGGGTGGCGATGGTCACCCCGGGCTTGTCCAGCGCCACGGCGTTGGAGATCGCGTCCTGGGAGCTGTTGCGGCCGGTGCGGAAGATGTACTTGTTCCACTTCTCGCCGGTGATCGCGTCGGCCACGGCGGGCTCGACCAGCAGGATCTTCTTGTATTCCTCGGCCACCGGCAGCAGTGCCAGCGCGACGCCGGAAGAGCTCGGGCCGACGGCGATGTCGGCCTTGTCGTCGGAGTAGGCGGTGGCGAGCAGCGACTTGCCGAGGTCCGGCTTGCCCTGGTCGTCCTTCTCGATCACGGTCAGCTTGCGGCCGTTGACGGCCATGCTGCCCTGGGTGGCGAACTCCAGGCCCATCAGCAGGCCGGCCTGGGTCTGCTTGCCGTAGGCCTCCAGCGGGCCGGTGCGGCTGTAGACGTGGGCGATCTTGATGTCGCCGCCCGACTGCGCCAGCGCCATGGGCGCGGACAGGGTGGTGGCGGCGAGCGCGGCGAGCGCGACCAGGGTACGACGTTGCATGCGTTTGTCTCCTGCGAGGAAAAGGAAGGGAATGGGAACGCGACGGTCCTGCTTGCACATCGCGTGCCAGCGGCAAGTCCTTGATTTGCGGGCCAGTTTAGCCTTTGATGCCGTCGATTGACTGGATATCGTACAAACAATTGTCCGACATTCAGGCAATTGCCTTGTTTTCAGACAGCTGCGCCAGGCGCTCATAGAGCTTGGCCCGGGAGATACCCAGCAAACGGGCGGCGGCCAGCTTGTTGCCGCCGGTGGCCGCCATCGCCGCCGCGATGGCGGCGCGCTCCACCTCCGCCACCTGGTCGGCCAACGGCCGCAGCCGGCGGCTGTCGGGTCCGGGTTGCGGCAACGTGGGCACGGCCACGACAGGCGGCGCCACGATGCTCTCCACGCCTGCGTCGCGCAGCACCTGCTCCAGGTGGGCGGCCTCGATGCGCTGCGACTCGCTGCGCATGGCGGCCTGCTCCAGCACGTTGCGCAGTTCGCGGATGTTGCCGGGCCAGGACTGGGCGGCCAGCAGCGCCATCGCCTCGGCACTGAGCTCCGGCGGCGCCATGCCGTTGCGCAGCGCCATGTCCTCGCCCAGCGCCTCCACCAGCGCCGGCACGTCGGAGCGGCGCTCGCGCAGCGGCGGCACCCGGATCGGCAGCACGTTGAGCCGGTAGTACAGGTCCTCGCGGAACCGGCCCTCGCGCACCAGCGCACCCAGGTCGCGCGAGGTCGCGGCGATCACGCGGGCATCGAAGGGCACCACCTTGTTGGAGCCCAGCGGCTCGATCTCGCCTTCCTGCAGCGCGCGCAGCAGCTTGGGCTGCAGGCTGGGCGGCATGTCGCCGATCTCGTCCAGGAACAGCGTGCCGCCGTCGGCCAGCTTGAACTTGCCGTCGCGGCCCTTGCGGTCGGCACCGGTGTAGGCGCCGGCCGCGACGCCGAAGAACTCGGCCTCCAGCAGCGTGTCGGGCACCGCGGCGATGTTCACGCTGACGAAGGGGCCGTTGGCGCGCGCCGAGCCGGCGTGGATGGCGTGGGCCAGCAGTTCCTTGCCGGTCCCCGTCTCGCCCAGCAGCAGCACCGGGCTGGAGGAACCCGCGGCGCGGCGCGCCTGCCGCTTGACTTCCACCGCCGCGGCACTGGAACCCAGGAAACTGCCCAGGGTGTACTTGGTGCGGCGCTGGGTCGCCAGCTCGCGCCGGGCGTCGTCCAGGTCGCGCTGCAGGTGGGCAAACTTCTGGATCAGCGGCTGCAGCGTGGTCTCGGGGTGGTCGAACAGCACGATCCCCAGCGCGCCGATCACCTGTCCGGCTTCGTCGCGCAGCGGGATGCGGCTGACCACGAAGGTGCCGGCGCGGTTGGACAGCAGGTCGATCAGGATGGGCTTTCCGGTGCGGATCACCCGGTCCATCAGGGTGTTGTGCACCACCTGCGAAACCGGGTGGCCGAGGAAGTCCTCCACCCGCTCGAAGCCCAGCGCCGGCAGGAAGCGCTTGTACTGCTCGTTGATCCAGACCACGCGCTCGTCGCGGTCCACCAGCATCATGCCTTCGCTGGCATTGGCGAACAGGTCGAACATCGACCGCGCCGCCAGCTCCAGGATGCGCTGGCCGTCGAGCGGCAGGGAGTCGTCTTTCATGCGGAGGATGGTAGCTCCGGAGATGGCGGATCCGGCTTCCGTCACGGCCGGGCAGGCGCACCGCACAATGCGCGCATGGACAGGTTGCGGATCGACAAGTGGCTGTGGAGTGCGCGCTTCTACAAGACGCGCTCGCTGGCGGCCGAGGAGATCGGCAAGGGCCGCGTGTCGGTGAACGGGCAGGAGGCCAAGCCGGCGCGCGAGGTGAAGGTGGGCGATACCGTCGCCATGCGCCGGGATGCGGTCACGCGCACCGTGGTGGTCAGGGGGCTGTCCGGCATGCGCGGACCGGCGCCGGTCGCCCAGCAGCTCTACGAGGAAACGCCGGAGAGCCTGCAGGCACGCGAGCAGGCGGCCCAGCAGCGCCGGCTGGCGCGCGAGCCCGCCCTGTCGATCGAGCATGGCCGCCCGACCAAGCGCGGCCGGCGCGAACTGGACGAAGTCCGCCGCGGCGGCTGGGGCGACCGGTGGAGCGCGTCGATCGACGACGACGAGTGAGGGCTGCTAGGCGCCCAGCCGGCGGCGCAGTTCCGCCACCGCGCTGTGCACCGTGGTGAGCACCGGCACGCCGCAGCGCGCCGCCACGGCGTCGCGGGCGCGGGCCAGGCTGAACTGCGCCAGCGCGATGGCCGTGCAGCCCTCCTCGACCAGCTGCTGTGCCGCCGCCGCCACGCGTTCGTCGTGGCGATCGCCCTCGCCCACATCCAGCGCCGCCAGGGCGCCCTCCGCCAGGCGGGTGC
Source organism: Ramlibacter sp. (assembly GCF_035627355.1). Taxonomy (GTDB): domain Bacteria; phylum Pseudomonadota; class Gammaproteobacteria; order Burkholderiales; family Burkholderiaceae_C; genus Ramlibacter. The sequence goes on along the minus strand of NZ_DASPLW010000049.1, from coordinate 44,539 downwards.
GCAGGTCCAGCTGCGGTGGGAACTCCGCCGGCATGGACGCCAGCGTGGGCGCGAAGCTGGCCACCAGGCCGATGCGACCGCCCAGCGCTGCCGCCTCGGCCACCATCGCCTCGTTGGGCTTGAGCACCGGCACCTGCGGGTGCGCGCGCGCCACCGCCTCGATGCACGGACCGAAGGCCGAGCAGGTGAACAGGATGGCATCGCTGCCACAGTCCAGTGCGTACGAGGCCAGGCGGGCGAAGCGCTGGTGCATGGCCGCGTCCAGCGTGCCGGCGCGGGCCAGGTCGGCCGACAGGCTGTCGTCCAGCAGGTTCATGCGCAGTGCCTGCGGCCAGTCACGGGCCAGCGCGTCGTTGATCGGCGCGACCGAATGCGCCAGTGCGTGGATCAGGGCAAGACGGGTCATGCCGGCTGCACCCGTCGCGGCGCCAGCCGCAGCCCCTGCACGAACCACACCAGCGCGACCAGCAGCAGGCCCGGCAGGTAGAACCAGTGCGGCGTCGGCCGGTCCAGCGGCACCTTGACCGCCGACACGTCCCAGCCCTGCTCGATGCCGGCCTTGCGGGCCACCGAGCCGAAGCGCACCGAACCGACCTGCACTTCCTGGCCCAGCGGCACCAGTTGCAGGCCGGCATCGGCCAGCCGCTTGCGCCCGTCCGCGCCGGCGGCGCCGAGCCGCACGGCCACCGTCTTGGTCACGTCGTCGCCCTCCAGCGTGGTGCCCTTGATCACCATCACCAGTCGGCCGTTGTCCGGCAGCCCGCGGGCGACGTCGAACACCTGCCCGGCCGGCACGTCACGGTACTCGGGACTGATCTGGTCCATGAAGAAGTCGGGGCGGAACAGCAGCACCACGGCCAGCGCCAGCAGCAGGTTCTCCCACCAGCGGCTGCGCACCCGGAACCAGTTCATGGTGATGGCCGCGAACACCAGCATGGCCACCGTGCAGGCGACCACGACGCTGAGCAGTTCCCACCAGCCGTCCACGTCGATCAGCAGCAGTTGCGGGTTGAAGATCCAGATGAAGGGCAGGACCACGGTGCGCAGCGCATAGAGCGCGCCCTGCACGCCGGTCTCGATGGCGTCCTCGCCGGAGATGGCGGCCGCGGCGAAGGTGGCCAACCCCACCGGTGGCGTGATGTCGCCCATGATCCCGTAATAGAAGACGAACAGGTGCACGCCGATCAGCGGGATCACCAGCCCGCTCTGGGCCCCCAGTTCCACCACCACCGGCGCCATCAGCGTGGCGACCAGCACGTAGTTGGCGGTGGTGGGCACGCCCAGGCCCAGCACCAGGCAGACGAAGGCGATGAACAGCAGCATCGCGATCACGTTGCCCTGCGACACGAAGTCCACGAACTCGGTCATGCGCAGGCCCAGGCCGGTGAGCGTGATGCCGCCGACGATGATGCCGGCCGTCGCCGTGGCGATGCCGATGCCGATCATGTTGCGGGCGCCGTCGTGGAAGCCTCCGACCACGTCCTGCCAGCCGGCCAGCCACGCGCCGGCCGCGGGCTGCCGGCGCAGCAGCTTGACCAGCGGACGCTGTGTCAGCATCAGCGCGACCAGCACCGTGATCGCCCAGAACGCCGACAGCGATGGCGACATCTGCTCCACCATCAGGCACCAGATCAGGGTGCCGATCGGGATCAGGTAGTGCAGGCCGGCGCGCACCGTGGGCCAGGTGTCCAGCGGCTTCGGGTTGTCGACGTCGATGTCCTCCGGCAGGTCGGGGCAGCGCGCCGCCTCGCGGATGGAATAGAGGTACAGCGCCGCCAGCAGCGCCCCCACGCCCCAGAGCGCGGCGTCACCCAGCAGCGACTGGATGGCGACCATCACGTAGTAGATGGCCGCCACCACGATGATGCTGCCGGACAACCCGATGCCGGTGCGCAGCAGCTTGTCGCGCACCGGCCGCGGCTCGCGACGCACGAGCGGGTTCATGCCCATCTTCAGCGCCTCGAGGTGGACGATGTAGAACAGGCCGATGTAGGACAGCACGGCCGGCAGCAGCGCGTGCTTGACGATGTCGGAATACGGGATGCCGACGTACTCCACCATCAGGAAGGCCGCAGCACCCATCACCGGCGGCATGATCTGGCCGTTGACCGAGCTCATGGTCTCTATGGCGCCGGCCTTGACGCCGCCGTAGCCGGACTTCTTCATTAGCGGGATGGTGAAGATGCCGCCGGACACCACGTTGGACACCGAGGAGCCGGAGATCATCCCGTTCAGCGCCGACGACACCACGGCCACCTTGGCCGGGCCGCCGCGCATGTGGCCCAGCGCCGCGAAGCTCACCTGCATCATGTAGTTGCCGCCGCCGCCCCGGTCGAGCAGCGCGCCGAACAGCACGTACACGAAGATCGCGCTGGTGGACACGCCCAGCGCGATGCCGTACACGCCCTCGGTGGTCAGCCACATGTGCGACATCAGGCGGCTGACCGAGGCGCCCTTGTGCTGCAGCACCTCGGGCATCCACGGCCCGGCCATGGCGTAGCCGATGAACAGCGCCGCCAGCACGGCCATCGGCCAGCCGACCGCGCGCCGCGTGGCCTCCAGCAACAGCACCAGCCCGACGACGGAAGTGACCAGGTCCATCGTCGTCGGTTGCCCCGGGCGGGTGGCCAGCTGGGCATAGAACAGAAGCAGGTAGGCACCGGCGAAGGCCCCGGCCAGCGCCAGCAGCCAGTCGAGCACGGGAACCCGGTTGCGCGGCGAACGGCGCGTGGCCGGCCAGGCCAGGAAGGCCAGGAACATCGAGAAGGCCAGGTGGATGGCGCGGGCCTCGGTGTCGTTCAGCACGCCCCAGCCCAGCGCGAAGGGCAGCGGCGAGGCGTACCAGTACTGGAACACCGCCCACGCCAGCGCCGTGCCGGTGATCACCAGCGCGGTGACGCCGGCGGGCTTGCGCCCGCCGGCGTCGGTGTCCGCCACCAGTTCCTGCAGGGCCTGCGGCGCTTTCTCGATGTCGGTGGCCATGCTCTCGTTCTCCTCGTGCAACAAAAAAGGGCGAAGTGCCCTTCGCCCTTGTCCGCGTGGGGCGCGATCCTTACTGGACCCAGCCCTTTTCCTTGTAGTAGCGCACCGCGCCCTCGTGCAGCGGGGCGGACAGGCCGTCCTTGACCATGTTCTCCGGCTTCAGGTGCGCCAGCGCCGGGTGCAGCTTCTTGAACTCCTCGAAGTTGTCGAACACCGCCTTGACCATCTGGTAGACCGTGTCGGCCGGGGTCTTGGCGGACGCGACCACCGTGGCCAGCACGCCGTAGGTCTGCGTCGGGTCGGGGTTGTTCGGGTACAGGCCGCCCGGGATGGTCGCCTTGGCGTAGTACGGCTTGTCAGCCACCAGCTTGTCGACCGCCGGACCCGTGATCGAGACCAGCTTGGCGCCGCAGGTGGTGGTCGGGTCCTGGATGTTGGCGCTCGGGTGGCCAACGGCATAGAAGAAGCCGTCGATCTTGCCGTCGCACAGGGCCGGGCCGTGCTCGTCGGCCTTGAGTTCGGAGGCGAGCGAAAAGTCGCTCATCTTCCAGCCCATGGCGGCCATCAGCTCCTCCATCGAGGCGCGCGTGCCCGAGCCGGGGTTGCCGACGTTGAAGCGCTTGCCCTTGAGGTCGTTCAGGGTCTTGGCGTTCACTTCCTTGCGCGCCACCACGGTGAACGGCTCCGGGTGCACCGAGAACACCGCGCGCAAGTCGCCGTAGGCGCCCGCATCCTTGAACTGCGTCACGCCCTTGTAGGCGTTGAACTGCACGTCGCTCTGGGCGAAGCCGAGGTCGAGCTCGCCGGCCTTGATGGTGTTGACGTTGAACACCGAGCCGCCGGTGGATTCGACCGAGCAGCGGATGCCGTGCTTGGCGCGGTCCTTGTTGACCAGCCGGCAGATGGCGCCGCCCGCGGCGTAGTACACGCCGGTGACGCCACCGGTGCCGATGGTGACGAACTTCTGCTGCGCGATGGCGGGGGCGCTGAACAGCGCCGCCGTCACGGCCGCGCAGCCGGCCAGTGTCGGGACCAGGTTCTTCAGACGCATGGGGATGGCTCCTTGTGGTTGGTTTTCAGATGGAAGCGATCGCGGCCTCGAGCGCGGCTTGCAGCCGTTGCGCGACGAGACCCAACTCGGATTCACTGGCGATGAAAGGGGGTGCCAGCAAAACGTGATCACCATAGTGGCCGTCCACCGTGCCGCCCATCGGGTAAACCATCAAGCCGTGTGCCATGGCCTGCTTCTTGAGTCGCGCATGCAACTTGAGCGCCGGATCGAACGGTGTCTTGCTGTCGCGTTCGCGCACCAGCTCGACGCCCCAGAACAGGCCCCGGCCGCGGATGTCGCCCACGTGCGGGTGCGCGCCCAAGGTCTCCTGCAGCAGGCCGTGCAGGAACTCGCCGCGACGGCGCACCTGCTCGAGCAACCCGTCGCGTGCGATCACCTGCTGCACGGCCAGCGCGGCCGCGCAAGCCACCGGATGGCCGAGGTAGGTGTGGCCGTGCTGGAAGAAGCCGGAGCCGCCGGACATCGCCTCGACGATGCGCCGCTGGGCCAGCACGGCGCCGATCGGCTGGTAGCCGCCGCCCAGACCCTTGGCAATGGTGATCAGGTCGGGCACCACGCCCTCCTGCTCGCAGGCGTGCAGCGTGCCCGTGCGGCCCATGCCGCACATGACCTCGTCCAGGATCAGCAGCACGCCGTGGCGGTCGCAGACCTCCCGCACGGCCTTGAAGTAGCCGGGCACCGGCGTCAGCACGCCGGCCGTGGCGCCGCCCACCGTCTCGGCAATGAAGGCGATGACCTGGTCCGGGCCGATGCGCAGGATCGCTGCTTCCAGCTCGCGCGCCAGCCGCTGGCCGTACTGCTCGGGCGTCTCGCCGGCCTGCAGCTCGCGATACGGATAGCACGGCGACACGTGCGTGGCCGGCATCAGGATGGGGGCGAAGGGCTCGCGCCGCCAGGCATTGCCGCCCACCGCCAGCGCGCCCAGCGTGTTGCCGTGGTAGCTCTGCCGCCGGGCGATGAAATGGCTGCGCTGCGGCTGCCCGATCTCGAGGAAGTACTGCCGCGCCATCTTCAGCGCCGCCTCGACCGCCTCTGAGCCGCCGCTGACGAAATAGGCATGGCTGGTGCCGGCCGGGGCGGTGCGGACCAGCTCGTGCGCCAGCTCCTCGGCCACGTCGGTGGTGAAGAAGCTGGTGTGCGCATAGGCCAGCTGGTCGGTCTGCGCGTGCATGGCCGCCAGCACGTCGGGATGACCGTGCCCCAGGCAGGACACCGCCGCGCCACCGGAGGCGTCGAGGTAGCGGCGGCCTTCCCGGTCGGTGATCCACACGCCCTGGCCCGAGACGGCGACGGGCGGCAGGTGGTGCAGGTGGCGGTGAAAGACGTGCGTGTCGGCCATGGCGCTTCCGATCGGTCCGGCGCAGCCGGGTGGCTGCCAAAGAGCGAAGCCCGCCAGGGGCGGGCTTGCTGTCGCTGGCGGAGACGGAGGGATTCGAACCCTCGATGCGGCTCTACACCGCATACTCCCTTAGCAGGGGAGCACCTTCGGCCTCTCGGTCACGTCTCCAGCGAGGGGCAATTATGCCCCAAGCATGCACTCTTCCATTGGCGCGCCATGGCCCGTTCAGGCCGGCGGTCCGCGCTCAGGCCGGCGGCGTGTCGAGGTCGAAGGCGCGGTGCAGCGCGCGCACCGCCAGTTCCATGTACTTCTCGTCGATCACCACCGAGGTCTTGATCTCGCTGGTGGAGATCATCTGGATGTTGATGCCTTCCTCGGACAGGGCGCGGAACATCTTGCTGGCCACGCCGACGTGGCTGCGCATGCCGATGCCGACGATGCTCACCTTGCAGATGCGGGTGTCGCCCTCCAGCCGGTCGGTGCCCAGCGTGGGCAGCACCTTGGTCTTGAGCAGGTCCATCGTGCGCGCATAGTCGTTGCGGTTCACGGTGAAGCTGAAGTCGGTCTTGCCGTCCTTGGAGATGTTCTGGATGATGACGTCGACCTCGATGTTGGCGCCCGCCACGGCGCCCAGGATGTTGTAGGCGATGCCCGGCCGGTCGGGCACGCCCAGGATCGACACCTTGGCCTCGTCGCGGTTGAAGGCGATGCCGGAAACGACGGCTTTTTCCATTTGTTCGTCTTCCTCGAAAGTGATCAGGGTGCCGGACTTGGCCTCTTCCTCGAGCGGGATGTCCCAGGGGGTGAAACTCGACAGCACGCGCAGCGGCACCTTGTACTTGCCGGCGAACTCGACCGAGCGGATCTGCAGCACCTTGGAGCCGAGCGACGCCATCTCCAGCATCTCCTCGAAGCTCACGCTGCGCAAGCGGCGCGCCTCCGGCACCACGCGCGGGTCGGTGGTGTAGACGCCGTCGACGTCGGTGTAGATCAGGCATTCGGCGGCCTTCATCGCCGCCGCGATGGCCACCGCCGAGGTATCGCTGCCGCCGCGGCCCAGCGTGGTGATGTTGCCGTCCGGGTCCACGCCCTGGAAGCCGGTGATGATCACCACCTTGCCGGCGTCGAGGTCGGCGCGCACGCGGCGGTCGTCGATCGAGTCGATGCGGGCCTTGGTGTAGGCGTTGCTGGTGCGGATCGGCACCTGCCAGCCGGCATAGCTGACGGCCTGCACGCCTTCGGCCTGCAGCGCGATCGACAGCAGGCCGACCGAGACCTGCTCGCCGGTGGAGCCCAGCATGTCCAGCTCGCGCAGGTAGGCGTCGGTCGGCTGGGCCGGTGCCAGTTCCTTCGCCAGCCCGAGCAGCCGGTTGGTCTCGCCGCTCATGGCGCTGGGCACCACCACCATCTGGTGGCCGGCCCGCGCCCACTTGGCGACCCGCTTCGCGACGTTGCGGATGCGCTCGGTCGAGCCCATCGACGTGCCGCCGTACTTGTGAACGATCAATGCCATGGAAGGTGCGACGAAGGAAGCGGAGCCGCGGGCTGTACGCCGGGTGCGCCGCTTGGGGAAAACCCGGGATTCTAGCGGCGCCGGGTCGGCGGCTCAGCCGCGCCAGCGCTGCCCGCAGGGAGGTCTCCCTGCGGCGAGAGCCGCAGCACGGTGCCGTCGCGCACCACAAAGCCCGTCCCCACCTTGATCCGCAGGCGGTGTCCGCGGGTCGTGCAATCGGCCACCTGGTCGAGCAGTTCCTCCATCTGGGCGGCGCTCGCCGTCGTGCCGTGGCGGCTGCGCAGCCAGTGGCGCAACAGGTTGGCCTGGCGCGCGCGGGAATGCGCCTGCACGCGCGCGATCACCGGCTCGCCGCCCATCGCGGCCAGGTCGGCGGCGGCCACTTCGTCGAGCAGCACCTGGGCCTGCGCGGCATGGCGGGCCGAGCGGGCGAAGGTGTCTCGAAACGACGGGAAGGCCTGCTCCAGCGCCGGCAACAGCTGGTGCCGGATGCGGTTGCGCGTGTAGCCGGTGTCGGCGTTGCTCGGGTCGTCGACGAAGACGGCGCCCTGCCCGCCCAGCCATTCCCGCAGTCGCACGCCCGGCACTTGCAGCCACGGGCGCAGGAACACCATGCCATGGCGCTCGAAGCGCGCCGGCATGGCCGCCAACCCCGGCAGCCCGGCACCGCGCGAGAGCGCCAGCAGCAGGGTCTCGGCCTGGTCGTCGGCATGCTGGGCCAGCAGCACGCAGGCCAGCCCGGCTTCGCGCGCCGCCTCGGCCAGCGCGCGGTAGCGCGCAACCCGCGCGGCGTCCTCGGGGCTGTCCCCGGCCCGGTGGCGCGCATCGACATGCCGCACGTGCAGCGCGACACCAAGCTCGTCGCAGGTGCGCCGGCAGTGCTCGGTGAAGGCGTCCGCGGCCACCTGCAGCCCGTGGTGCACGTGGATGGCCTGCACCTGGCCCGGCCAGCAACGCGCCGCGGCCCGCAGCAAGGCGGACGAATCGGCGCCGCCGCTGTAGGCGACGCCCAGGGGAAGGGGCGGATCCAGCGCGCTTAGCGGCGCCAGGAGGAGCTGGTCGGCCGCCTCAGCGGGAGTCGGCCTTGGTGTCGGTGAAGCGGCCATACCCTTGCAGCCGCTCGTAGCGCCGGTCCAGCAGCTCGCGCGTCTTGAGGTCGGCCACCTGGCGCCAGGCGTCGTTGAGCGCGCGCTTGAGGAACGCGGCCATCTGCTTGTGGTCGCGATGCGCGCCGCCGACCGGCTCGTTGACGATCTTGTCGACCAGCCCCATGGCCTTGAGCCGGTGCGCGGTGATGCCCATGGCGTCCGCCGCCTCCTGGGCCTTCTCCGAGGTCTTCCAGAGGATGGACGCACAGCCTTCCGGGCTGATCACCGAATAGATCGAGTACTGCAGCATCAGCACCTGGTCGGCGACCGCGATCGCGAGCGCGCCGCCGGAGCCGCCCTCGCCGATGATGGTGGTGATGATCGGCACCTCGAGCTGGGCCATCTCGTAGATGTTGCGGCCGATCGCCTCGGACTGGCCGCGCTCCTCGGCGTCGATGCCCGGGAAGGCGCCGGGCGTGTCGACGAAGGTGAACACCGGCAGCTTGAACTTCTCGGCCGTCTTCATCAGCCGCAGGGCCTTGCGGTAGCCCTCCGGCCGGCTCATGCCGAAGTTGCGTGCGGCGCGCTCCTTGGTGTCGCGACCCTTCTGGTGGCCGATCACCATGCAGGCATTGCCGTTGAAGCGCGCCAGCCCGCCGACGATGGACTGGTCGTCGGCGAAGTGGCGGTCGCCGTGCAGTTCGATGAAGCCGGTGAAGATCTCGCCGACGTAGTCCAGCGTGTAGGGACGCTCGGGGTGGCGCGCGATCTTGGTGATCTGCCAGGGGGTGAGCTGGCTGTAGATGTCCTTGGTGAGCTGCTGGCTCTTGCGCGAGAGCTGGTCGATCTCGCCTGAGATGTCGACCGCCGACTCGGTCTGCACGTAGCGCAGCTCGTCGATCTTGCTTTCCAGTTCGGCGATGGGTTGCTCGAAATCCAGGAAGGTTTTCTTGGCCAAGTTCTGGGTCCTGTGTCTCTGCTGTTTGTGGCCCGTCAATATTCCACGGGCAGCGGGTCGAGCGAGCGCCAAATATACCAAGTGGCCACGCTGCAGAAGGGCTCCCAGGCCTGCGCCACCTCGCGTGCGTCGCTGCGGCTGACCGGGTCGCCGGAGAAGTAGTTGCGGCTGATGCCGTTGATCAGGCCGATGTCGTCCAGCGGCAAGACGTTGGGCCGCATCAGGTGGAAGATCAGGAACATCTCCGCCGTCCAGCGGCCGATGCCGCGGATGCCCACCAACTCGGCGATGACGGCGTCGTCGTCCATGGTCTCCCAGGCGCCGACGTGGATGGCCCCGGAGTCGAAATGCAGCGCCAGGTCGACCAGGTACTCGATCTTGCGCGCCGACAGGCCGGCCGCCTGCATGTCGTCCACCTTGAGCTTGAGCACGTTGGCCGCGGTCATGCGCCGGGGCAGCCGGGCGAAGCGGTCCCACACGGTCTGCGCCGCCTTCACCGAGATCTGCTGGCCCACGATGCTGCGAGCCAGCGTGGTGAAGGCATCCCCGCGCGACTGCAGGCAGGCGTCGCCGAACTGCGGGATCAGCCGCTTCATCACCCTGTCCTTGCGCGACAGGTGCTTGCACGCGTCGGCCCAGTAGCCGGGGCGCGCGAATTCGACCGGGGAACCGGTGGCGTCGCTCAACTCGCGGCCTCCCAGGTGGTGCCGGTCGGCGAGTCCTTCAGCACGATGCCCTGCTGCAGCAGGTCGGCCCGGATGCGGTCCGCCTCGGCGAAGTTCTTCGCCTGCTTGGCCGCAGCACGCTCGGCGATGCGCTGGCGGATCGTGTCCTCGTCCAGCGTCGCGCCGCTGCGCAGGAAGGCCTGCGGGTCTCCCTGCAACAGGCCCAGCGTGCCGCCCAGCGCCTTCAGCAAACCCGCCGTCGTCGCCGACTTGCCGCGGTTGACCTCGGCGGCCAGGTCGAACAGCACCGCGACCGCCTCCGGCGTGCCGAAGTCGTTGTCCATGGCCGCCTTGAAGCGGGCAGCGTGCGGCTCCGACCAGTCGATGGCCGCCGGCACCTGCGCCGGCACCGAGGCCAGCGCGGTGTACAGGCGCCGCAGCGCGCCGCGCGCGTCATCCAGGTGGACGTCGCTGTAGTTCAGCGGACTGCGGTAGTGCGCCCGCACGATGAAGAAGCGCACCGTCTCGGGGTCGAACTTCTTCAGCACGTCGCGGATGGTGAAGAAGTTGCCCAGCGACTTGGACATCTTCTCGTTGTCGATGTTGACGAAGCCGTTGTGCATCCAGAAGCGGGCCAGCGGCTTGCCGTTCGCGCCCTCGCTCTGGGCGATCTCGTTCTCGTGGTGCGGGAACTGCAGGTCGGCGCCGCCGCCGTGGATGTCGAAGGTCTCGCCCAGCAGCGCGCAGGACATGGCGGAGCACTCGATGTGCCAGCCCGGCCGCCCGCGGCCGTAGTCGCTGTCCCACTGCGCGTCGGCCGGCTCGGACGGCTTGGCGGCCTTCCACAAGGCGAAGTCCAGCGGGTCCTCCTTGCCCTCCGCCACGGCCACGCGTTCGCCGGCATGCAGTTCGTCCAGCGACTTGCCCGAAAGCTTGCCGTAGCCCGGGAAGCGCCGGACCGCGAAGTTCACGTCGCCGCCGCTGCGGTAGGCCAGGCCCTTGCCTTCCAGCGTGCGCACGATGTCCAGCATCTGCGGCACGTAGTCGGTGGCGCGCGGATCGTGCGTGGGCCGCTCGATGCCCAGCGCGTCGAAGTCGCGGTACATCTCCTCGATCATGCGCGCGGTCAGGTTGCGCACCGGCTCGCCGTTGTCCAGCGCGCGGCGGATGATCTTGTCGTCGATGTCCGTGATGTTGCGCACGAAGGTCACGCGCAGCCCGGACGCCCTGAGCCAGCGCTGCGCCACGTCGAAGGCGACGGCGGAGCGCGCATGCCCCACGTGGCACAGGTCGTAGACGGTGATGCCGCACACGTACATCCGCACATGGCCGGCCTCCAGGGGAGCGAAGTCCTCCAGGGCACGCGTGAGCGTGTTGTAGATGCGCAGGCTCATGGAATGTTCGGGGAAACCTGCTGCGCCGCCGGGCGCAGCGCGAGGTAGTTCGCTATTCGATTGGCCGGGTCTTGCCGTCGAGGTGCCCGGTACAATCGGCCCGCAGTATAGGCCCTGCGCGCGACCCGGTCCGCGCCTTCATCGAACGCTCCATGCCGCACGCCCGCCTTTCCGTTTCGCGCCCGCTGCGCCTGCTGGCCCTGGTGGCCGCACTTGTCGCGCCCGCGCTGGCGCTGGCCGACGACTACGCCGACGTCAACCAGCTGTTGCGCAATGGCCGGCACGCGGACGCGCTGGCCAAGGCCGACCAGTACCTGGCCGCCAAGCCGCGCGATCCGCAGATGCGCTTCCTGCGCGGCGTGGTCCTGACCGAGTCGGGCAGGACACAGGAGGCGATCGCCGCCTTCGTGAAGCTGACCGAGGACTACCCGGAGCTGCCCGAACCGTACAACAACCTGGCCGTGCTCTACGCCGGCAGCAGCCAGTTCGACAAGGCGCGCGCCGCGCTCGAGATGGCGATCCGCACCAACCCCAGCTACGCCACGGCGCACGAGAACCTGGGCGACGTCTACGCCAAGCTGGCCAGCCAGGCCTACAGCAAGGCGCTGCAGCTGGACGCCGGCAACACGGCCGTGCAGCCCAAGCTGGCCCTGATCCGCGAGTTGTTCGCGCCGGCCTCGCGCGGCGTCAAGCCGGAGGCTCCCGGAGCCGCGGCTCCGGCCCCCGCGCCGGCCGTGGTGGCCAAGGCACCGGCCGCAACGCCCGCTCCGGCCGCTGCACCGGCTCCTGCTCCTGCCGCTGCGCCCGCACCGGCTCCGGCCCCCGTGGCCAAGGCTCCCGCGGCGGCACCGGCAGCAGCGGCCCCGGCCACCGATGCGTCGCGGGACGTGGAGAACGCCGTCCAGGCCTGGGCCAAGGCCTGGTCCGCCAAGGACATGCAGGCCTACCTGGCCGCCTACGGCCCCGACTTCGATCCCCCGGGCAAGCAGTCGCGCAAGGCCTGGGAAGAGGAGCGCCGCAGCCGCATCGTCCCGCGCTCGCGCATCTCGGTGCGCCTGTCCGACCTCGACATCGAGGTCGATGGCAGCAAGGCCACCGCGAAGTTCCGCCAGGCCTACAGCGCCGACGGCCTGAACATCAACGGCAACAAGACGCTCGAGTTGCGCAAGGTCGGCGACCGCTGGCTGATCGTGCGGGAAGCGGTCGGCTGATCGCCGGCCGGCCACCTGCCGGGCGAAGGGACGTTGCAGTCTTGAACCTCCGCTCTCCATTCCAGGGTCTACGCGGCCAGCGTGTCGCCGCGCTGTGCGCCGCATGGGCGCTCGCGCTGGCCGGCTCGGCACTGGCCGCGCCGCCCGCCAAGTCCAAGGCCAAGCCCAAGAAGACGCGCGCGGTCGCCGCACGCCCCGCGCCTCGCGACGGCCAGGCCGAAGCGCGCCTGATCGAGGTCTATCGCCTCGTCGGCGCGGGCCAGGCCAGGCAGGCGCTGGCGCGCGCCGAAGCGCTGGTGCGCGAGCACCCCAACTTCCAGCTGGCGCAACTGGTCTACGGCGACCTGCTCGCCTCGCGCACGCGGCCCGTGCGCAGCCTGGGCGACGTGCCGGAAGGCGCCGGGGCGCAGGGCGCGCAACCGCTGGCGGAACTGCGCGAGGAATCGCGGCTGCGCATCCGCGCGCTGCTGGAGCGCCCGCCGGCGGGCACCGTGCCCTCGCAGTTCCTGCAGCTGTCCACGCGCAGCCGCCATGCCATCGCCATCGATACCTCGCGCGCGCGCCTGTACCTGTTCGAGAACACGGCGCAGGGCATGAAGCTGCTGGGCGACTACTACGTCTCGGTCGGCAAGCAGGGCGTCGAGAAGGCCGTCGAAGGCGACCTGCGCACCCCGCTGGGGGTCTACTACATCACCAGCAACCTGGACCCCAAGACCCTCAAGGACTTCTACGGCGCCGGCGCGCTGCCGATCAACTATCCGAATCCCTACGACACGCGGCGCGGCAAGACCGGCAGCGGCATCTGGCTGCACGGCACGCCGCCCGCCCAGTTCGCGCGTCCGCCCCGGGCCAGCGACGGCTGCGTGGTGCTGGCCAACCCCGACCTCGAGCGCCTGCTGCGCACCGTGGAGATCCGCAGCACGCCGGTGGTGATCGCGCCTTCGCTCCAGTGGGTGGCGCCGGCGAAGCTGAAGGCCGAGGCGCGGCCGTTTGCCGAGACGCTGGCGGCCTGGCGCGCGGCCAAGTCCAGCGGCGTGGCCGAGCGCCTGCTGCCGTTCTATGCGAGCGACTTCTCCGCCGACGGCAAGGAGCTGGCGGAGTGGATGCCCCGGTTGCGCACCGAACTCGGCCGCGTCCGCGGCCGCGGCGTGCAGCTCAAGGACCTCTCCTTCCTGCGCTGGACCGACTCGGCCGAGACCATGGTGGTAACCTTCGGCGAGGTGCCCGAGGGCGCCCGCAGCGGCCCCGTCAAGCGCCAGTACTGGATGCGCGTGGGCTCGCAGTGGAAGATCTTCTACGAAGGAGTGATCGGTTGATTCCTGCCCTGACCCGCCGTGCTGCCGCCGGCCTCGTCCTTCTGAGCACGCTGGCTCCCGCGGCCTGGGCCCAGGCCGTCGCCCCGCGAGTGAAATTCACCACCTCGGCCGGCGAATTCGTCCTCGAGCTCTACCCGGACAAGGCGCCGAAGACGGTCGAGAACTTCCTGCAGTACGTGCGCGATGGCCACTACGACAACACGATCTTCCACCGCGTGATCGACGGCTTCATGATCCAGGGCGGCGGCTTCAAGCCGGACATGCAGCAGAAGCCGACCCGCACTCCCATCCCGCTGGAAACGCGCCCGGAACTGAGGAACGACCGCGGGACCATCGCGATGGCCCGAACCGCCAACCCGAACTCCGCCACCGCGCAGTTCTTCATCAACGTCGTCGACAACAAGGGCCTGAATGCGCCCCAGCCGGACGGCTACGGCTACGCGGTGTTCGGCAAGGTGGTCTCCGGCATGGACGTGGTCGACAAGATCAAGGGCGTGCCCACGGGCAGCCGCGCCGGCCACCAGAACGTGCCGACCACGCCCGTCGTCATCCAGTCGGCCACCGTGCTGAAGTAGGAACCAGGAGATATCCCATGCCCAACCCCAAGGTCGACCTTCACATCGCCGGACACGGCGTCATCACCCTCGAACTCGACGAAGCCAAGGCGCCGAAGACGGTGGAGAACTTCCTTTCGTACGTGAGGAAGGGCCACTACGACGGCACCATCTTCCACCGCGTGATCGACGGCTTCATGGTCCAGGGCGGCGGCTTCGCCCCGGGCATGAACCAGAAGCCCACCGACGCGCCGATCCAGAACGAAGCCAACAACGGCCTGAAGAACGACCGCTACACGGTCGCCATGGCGCGCACCAACGACCCGCACTCGGCCAGCGCGCAGTTCTTCATCAACGTCGCCGACAACGACTTCCTCAACCACAAGGCACCCAATCCGCAGGGCTGGGGCTACGCCGTCTTCGGCAAGGTGGTCGCGGGCACCGACGTGGTGGACCGCATCAAGGGCGTGAAGACCGGCCGCAAGGGCTTCCACGACGACGTGCCGCAGCAGGACGTGGTGATCGAGAAGGCGGTCGTCGCCTGAGGGCGCGCGGCGTTGTCGCTGCCGGACATCGCTGAACTCGCGGCCGGTGCCGGCTGGCGCTGCGCCGATTGCATCTCCGACCTGCACCTGCAGCAGGCCGAACCCGGCACCTTCGATGCGTGGCGCCGATACATGGCCTCCACGCCGGCCGACGCCGTGTTCATCCTCGGCGACCTGTTCGAGGCCTGGCCGGGCGACGACGTCGTCGACGAGCCGGGCTTCGAAGCCGACTGTGCCGCCGTCCTGCGGCAAGCCTGCGCACGGCGGCCGGTCTTCTTCCTGCACGGCAATCGCGATTTCCTGGTGGGCAAGGCGTTCGCCGCCAGCACCGGCGTGCGCCTGCTGGCCGATCCCACCGTCCTGTCGTTCGGCGGCGTGCGCTGGCTGCTCAGCCATGGCGACCTGCTTTGCCTGGCGGACGCCGAGTACCTAAGGTTCCGGGCGCAGGTGCGATCGCCCGGCTGGCAGCGCGACTTCCTCGCGCGGCCGCTGGCCGAGCGCCAGGCCGTGGCCCGGGCGCTGCGCGCGCAGAGCGAGGAGCGCAAGCGTTCCGGCACCGCCTATGCCGACGTGGATGCCGAAGCCGCGCGCGCCTGGCTGCGGGCGGCCGGCGCGGATGCGCTGATCCACGGGCACACGCACCGTCCGCGGGAGCACGAGCTCGGCGACGGCCTGCGCCGGATCGTGCTCACCGACTGGGACCTGGCTGCGTCGCCGCAGCGCGCCGAGGTCCTGCGCGTCGCGGCCGATGGTGGCTGGCAGCGCCTGCCTCTGGACTGATGTTCGGCTGGTGGCGCCGGCGCCGGGCGGCGCCTCCGATTCCCGATGCGCTCTGGCAGCAGGTGCTGTCCGCCTACCCGTTTCTCGCCCGGCGGCCCGGCCACGAGGACGCGCGCCTGCGCGAACTGGCATCGCGCTTCCTGCAGGCCAAGGAGTTCCACGGTGCCCAGGGCCTGGCGATCACCGACGAACTCGCGCTGGCCGTGGCCGCGCAGGCGGTACTGCCGGTGCTGCACCTGGGGCTGCACTGGTACGACGACTTCGTCGGCATCGTCGTGCACCCCGACCAGGTGGTGGCCAGGCGCAGCGCGCAGGACGAAGCCGGCGTGGTGCACGAATGGGAGGAGGTGCTGGCCGGCGAGGCCATGGAGCGCGGCCCGGTCATGCTCAGCTGGACCGACGTGCAGGACGCCGGCCGCAGTGCGGACCAGGGCTACAACGTCGTGATCCACGAGTTCATCCACAAGATCGACATGCGCGACGGCCAGCCGGACGGCTGCCCGCCCCTGCCGGCGGAACGGCGGCGGCAGTGGCATGCGGTCTTCGATGCGGAATACGAGCGCTTCCGCGAGAAGGTCGTCATCGCCGAGCGCTTCGGCGGCGAGCCGCCGTGGCTGGACCCGTACGGCGCCGAGAACCCGGGCGAGTTCTTCGCGGTGGCCGGCGAGGCCTACTTCGTCAACCGGAGCCGGTTCGCGCAGGAGTTCCCGGCGCTGGTGACGTTGTTCGACGGCTTCTTCCTCGGGCAATCAGGCGGTCCGGGCGTCGCCTGAAAGCCCTCCCGCCTTCAGCCGCGCAGCAGTACCTTCAGCACGTTCTGCAGCCGCCGCGCCGCACCCGCGTCGTGGGCGGTCGCGAGCACGCGCGCGGCGTCCTCGCCCCAGGTCTGGGTCGGCGAGGGATCGTTGCGGCGCGTGAGCAACTGCAGCTGCAACTGCCGCCGCGCCGCGATCTGGTCGGCGGGGGTCGGCGCCTCGGCCGCGATCTCGAGCCGCAGCAGGGCCTCGCCCGCATCGCCCGAGGGCGCGGCTTGCAGGGCCTTGACCCAGGCGCCGCGGATCGCGGGCGTGACCGCCCGGCCCAGTTCGCTCTGGCTGGGTACCTGCTCGGCGGAACGCTGTTCCCACGCCGCCAGCAGCTGGGTCAGGGCTTCGCCGTGGGCCTGTGCGGCCAGCTTCCTCAGGGCCTGCTGGGCGTGCTCCAGCGCATCGCGCTGGGCGCGGAAGGCCACGTCGCCCAGGCGCGGGCCGCGATCCTCCGCGGCCCGGTCACCGAAGCGCCCGCCGCGACCGCCATCCCGCCCCGGCCGGTCGCCGCCACGATCGCCGAACCGTCCGGCGCCGGGGCCCGATCGCCGGTCCCCGAACTTGCCGCCGCGGCCGGCCGGCTGCGGCTCCGCCCGCTTCATGCCCGGGCGGTCGTCGCCGCGCATGGCAATCACCGGCTTGGGCGCCGGCTTGGGGGGCGCCGCCGGCGCCTCGGCGGGCGCGGCAGCTTCGCCACCTTCCGCCGCTTCGCCAGTGCCCGGCTCGGCAGACGCTGCGCCATCCGTCGTCGCCGGTTGGGTCGGGGCCGCTTGCGCGCCCTCGCCCGCCGCGGCATCCGCCGCCTGCACCCGGGCCTGGTCGGCCCGCGCCTGCGCCTGGCCCTTCAGGGCCGCTTCCAGCGCCGCCATCGCGGAGCGGATCCGGTTCGCGTCGCCGCTGGCGTTGGCGGCCTCCAGCGCCTTCGACGCCTCGAGCACGGCGCGGTCGCGCTCGCTGAGCGCAGCGGCCGCGCGTTCGCGCTCCTCGGACTTGCGGTTGAAGGCGTCGTCGATCGGCTTGCGGAACGCATCCCAGAGCTTCTGCTCCTGCTTGCGATCCAGCGGCACGGCCTGCGCCTCGGCCTGCCAGCGCTGCTGCAGCGACTTGACGGCGTCGATGCGCAACTGCGGTGCGGCACCGAGCTCCCGGGCCTCCTCGATCATGGCGTGGCGCCGCTCCACGCTCTGCTTCTGTGCGCCGGCCAGCGGCGCCTGGGCCGCCTGGATCGCCTGCTTCCACTGGGGTTGCAGCTCGGCGAAGGCCTTCTCGCTCAGGTGGCCGGCCTCGCGCCAGCGCGCCTCGAACTGGTGGATGGCTCGGTTGAAGCCCTTCCAGTCGTTGTTCGCCGCGGTCGTGTTCTGCCCGGCCCAGGCCTGCAGTTCCTGGATCAGCGCGAGGCGCTGCGCCCGGTTCTCGGCCGCTTCGGTCTTGATCTTGTCCAGCCAGGCTTCGACCACCTTGTAGGCTTCGTTGCAGGCTTCGTCGAAGCGCTTCCACAGCGCGTGGTTGGGCGGGCCGCCCTGGTCGACCTGCTTCCACTGCTCGCGCAGGGCGCGCAGCTGCTCCTGCATCTTGCGACCGCCATAGCGGGGCTTGCGTTGAGGCGTTGCCGCCGCGGCCGCCGCGGGCTGGGCGGCGGCATCCGCCGCCGGCGCAGCCGGGGCATCCGCAGGGACACCTTCTGTCGTCGGCGTCGCCGCGGCGCCTTCCGCCTCACCGGCTTCCACCGGCTCCGCCCCGGTTTTCGGCGGCGCCTCGGCGGGCGCCTTGGCGGGGACCACTGGCTCGAACAGGGCTTCGGCCTTGGCCACCAGTTCCTGGCGCAACTGGTCGGCGCGCCAGCGCTGCCAGCCTTCCAGCTCGCCGGCCGAAGCCAGCAGCGCATGCGCCTGGTTCTCCAGCTTGTCGTCGACCAGCCGGGCATGCTCCTTTAGCGCGGCGCGGAGCGCCGCCGCCGCCCCGGCGGTTCCCTTGCCGTGGCCCTGCGCGATCTCCTGCTCCAGCTTGGCGATCGCGGCCGTGACCGCCTCGTTGGCCTTGGCCTTGAGCTCCGGATCCACCCGGGGCTTGGCCGCGACAGGGGCGGCCTCCACCGGCAGGCCGCGGGCGGCGCGCAGTTCGTCGGCCCACACCGGCACCGGCGGCAGGGGGGCGGCCGGATCGGCGTCGGCGGCGACCGCCTGTGCCAGCGCCGCCTGGAACGCATCCCAGACCACCTGCAGTTGGGCGCGCGACGCGTCGAGCAGGGGCGGGAAGCGCGAATCCACGCTCGGCCAGTTGGCATCGCCCACCAGGGCGTCGGCCTGGGCCTGCCACTCGGGTACGTCCGCGCGCAGCGCGTCGACAGCGACCTGGGCATCGCGCCAGGGCTTGGTGGACAGCACCTCGATGCGCTGGGCCAGCAGCACGGCGGCCTCGCGCTGCACCTGCACCCGGTGCTGCAGGTCCTCGATGCCCTTGACCCGGTCGGCCAGCTGCGTCTTCAGTGCGGCCAGCGGTTCGCGGCTCAGGGGCGCACCGGCCCGGGCAGCGTCGCGCTGCCAGGCCATGGCGTCGGCGATGTTCAGGCGAGGCTGGCCCAGCAGGGCCTGGGCCTTCTGCGCCCACTCGGCCGCGATCGCCTCCTGGCCGCGGGCGCGCTTGATCTCGTCCAGCCGCTCGCGCAGCACGCGGGCCGCGCCCTTGTCGCGGGCGCTCATCTCGCGGAACACTTCCTGCATCTGCTCGGCGCCGGGGTTGGCGGCGAGCCATTCGCGCAGGCGCGCGGCGCGCTCGCCCGAGGTGGGCGCGGAAAAGGCACCGCCGGTCAGCGCGTCGAGCGCCTGGGTGTCTTGGGTTCGGAGGCTGGCTTGGGTCACTTCGGTCGGTCTGGAAAAAAACACGCCCTCGCATGCGCGGGGGCCGGCTGTATTCTCGCCGCGATTCGCCCGGGCCCCTTGCGGGCCCGCAAAACAGGAAAGCCCGGCAGCGACCTGGGGCCATCTGCCGGGCTTGACGGCGGCGCAAGTCCATCCGTCGGGCGTGCCGGGGGAGGTCAATGGTCCCGGCGGCACAGGGAGCAAGAGATTGCCCCCAGGATTGACCGGAACCTGCGCACGAGGCGGGGAAGTCCCGGTTCAAGGGCCCGATTGCTCGGGTGCCTTGAACTTAGAGGGGTCTCCCGCCGAAATCAAGCGCACCTTTTCAATGGCGCCCTCCCGCGTGATTGCGGCTGCCGCATTGACAGCCGGCCCCTCTCCCGTCCGAGCGCGTCCGACGCGAGACACAGTTCACGTCCGACGCGACTCAGCGGGACTTCGGGCGTAAATGCATGATTCGATTTGCAAGAATACGCATAAATGTTAACTCTTTTATTCTTGACTAGTTATTTGGGCGACTCCTAGAATCCGCCGTCCCCGCCGTTGAGCTAGGGACAAACCCGAATCGCTGCCGAACCCGGCGAAGTCGGGGCGAGCACGGCAGGCTTGGAAGGAGCCCCGTTCGACCCGATGGCGTACCAATCCAAACGAGGAGCCCGGTGGCCCGCCGCTCGCCCGAGCCGCCCACCGCCGGCCCCCGCGTAGAAAGGAGTGCTATGACAGCGTCAGGAAAAGTGGCCCGCGCCACGCGGGCAAAAGCAGCCCGCGCCTTGCGGACCTTCGCCGCGGACGTCGCGCAGGGCTTTTTCGAGATCACCCACAACGGCCTGGCGGTCGTCGGCGTCGCGGTCGTCATCGCCCTGGCGGCCCTGGCGACCCGCCCGGAACTGAGGCATGCCGGCGAGACGCGCCTGATGAGCTGGCTGCAGGAGCGGCAAGTCGCCGCGCTGGGCATGGTGCCCGACCTGGGCGCCATCGACCGCGCCACGGCAGCCAATCCCAAGGAGCTGCCCAAGCAGCAGGCGGCGGTGGCCTACTGGCTGTCGCGCAAGTACCGGGTCGCCCCGGAGCCGCTCAGCGCCCTGGTGGCCGAGGCCTGGGAGGCCGGCACCCGCGCCAAGCTCGACCCGACCCTGATCCTGGCGGTGATGGCCGTCGAGTCCGGCTTCAACCCCTTCGCCCAGAGCTCGGTGGGCGCCCAGGGCCTGATGCAGGTGATGACCCGCGTGCACACCGACAAGTACGAGGTGTTCGGCGGCAAGCTGGCCGCCTTCGACCCGGTGACCAACCTGCGGGTGGGCGTCAAGGTGCTGCAGGAATGCATCCAGCGCGCCGGCTCGCTGCAGGCCGGCCTCAAGTTCTACGTGGGCGCGGCCCACCTGCCCGACGATGGCGGCTACGCCGACAAGGTCCTGGCCGAGCATGCGCGCCTGCAGCAGGTGGCCGCTGGGCGCGCAGTGCCCGTGTTCACCCCCCCGCCCGTGGCACCCCTGCGTACCGTGGCGCCCGCGCTGGGTGCCAAGCCAGACCTGGCGGCCGATTCCGAGGCCGAGAAGGTCGCCGCCCTGTCGGGCTTCTGAGCCGGCGCTCGGCTACACTTTCCCCCGCACGCGACTGGCGATAGGCGCGGCGCCCGAAAACGGGTCGCCCGCGCTGACGTGGGCCACCACCGGGGAGCGTGCCGCGGGAAGCCGGTCGTCCCGTGCCGCGCGCCATGTGCCGCGGCCTCGAACCGCCTCCTTTCCGCGATCCGCCGTTCGCCTGGGCAGCCCTCGTGTACCACAGGGACCATGTCTGTAAGGACTGCCGCATGTACCACCGCAACATCCTCATCGAGCAAACCGACCCCGAGCTCTGGACCGCGATCGTCGCCGAGAACCGCCGCCAGGAAGAGCACATCGAGCTGATCGCCAGCGAGAACTACGCATCCCCGGCCGTGATGGCCGCCCAGGGTACCCAGCTCACCAACAAGTACGCCGAGGGCTACCCCGGCAAGCGCTACTACGGCGGCTGCGAACACGTCGACGTCGCCGAGCAGCTGGCGATCGACCGCGCCAAGCAGCTCTTCGGCGCCGACGCGGCCAACGTCCAACCGCACTCCGGTGCCCAGGCCAACGAGGCGGTGTTCCTCGCCTTCCTGAAGCCCGGCGACACCATCATGGGCATGAGCCTGGCCGAAGGCGGCCACCTCACCCACGGCATGGCGCTGAACATGAGCGGCAAGTGGTTCAACGTGGTGAGCTACGGCCTGGACGCGCAGGAAGCGATCGACTACGAGGCCATGGAGCGCAAGGCGCGCGAGACCCGGCCCAAGCTGATCATCGCCGGCGCCTCGGCCTACGCGCTGCGCATCGACTTCGAGCGCTTCGCGCGCATCGCCCGCGAGATCGGCGCCATCTTCATGGTGGACATGGCGCACTACGCCGGCCTGATCGCCGCCGGCATCTACCCGAACCCGGTGCCGCATGCCGACGTGGTGACCACCACCACCCACAAGAGCCTGCGCGGCCCGCGCGGCGGCCTGATCCTGATGAAGGCCGAACACGAGAAGGCGATCAACAGCGCCATCTTCCCCGGCCTGCAGGGCGGCCCGCTGATGCACGTGATCGCGGCCAAGGCGGTGGCCCTCAAGGAGGCCCTGTCGCCCGAGTTCAAGGCCTACCAGGAGCAGGTGGCGAAGAACGCGCGGGTGGTGGCCGAGACGCTGGTCGAGCGAGGCCTGCGCATCGTCAGCGGGCGCACCGAAAGCCACGTCATGCTGGTGGACCTGCGCGCCAAGGGCATCACCGGCAAGGAAGCCGAGGCGGTGCTGGGCCAGGCCCACATGACCATCAACAAGAACGCGATTCCCAACGACCCGGAAAAGCCCATGGTCACCAGCGGCGTGCGCATCGGCACGCCGGCCATGACCACCCGCGGGTTCCGGGAGGAGGAGGCGCGCCAGACCGCCCACCTGATCGCCGACGTGCTGGACAACCCGCGCGACCCGGCGAACATCGCAGCGGTGCGCGAGAAGGTGAGCGCCCTCACCCGCCGCTTCCCGGTCTACGGCTGACCGCCATGAGGTGCCCCTTCTGCGGCAACGTCGACACCCAGGTGGTGGAGACGCGCGTGTCCGAGGAGGGGGACTTCATCCGGCGCCGGCGCCAGTGCGCGCACTGCGAGAAGCGCTTCACCACCTACGAGCGGCCGGAGGTGAGCTTCCCGGCCGTGGTCAAGAAGGACGGCCGCCGCATCGAGTACGACAGCGGCAAGCTGCGGGCCTCCATGAACCTGGCGCTGCGCAAGCGCCCGGTGAGCACCGAGCAGGTCGACGCCGCCGTCGAGCGCATCGAGGAGAAGCTGCTCAACCTCGGCCTGCGCGAGATCCCCAGTGCCCGCCTCGGCGAACTGGTGATGCGCGAACTCAAGAAGCTCGACAAGGTGGGCTACGTGCGCTTCGCCAGCGTCTACCGCAGCTTCGAGGACATCGACGAGTTCAAGACGGTCGTCGACGAGATCCGGCGCTGATCCTCAGCAGCTCGCGAGCGAGGTCTTGCGGATCTTGGGCCGGCCCAGCGCGTTGATGGCAATCTCGCGCGCTTCGGCCGGCGCGTCGCCTTCGCGGCACAGGGTGAAGGTACCGGCCTGGAAGGCGCCGGACGTGGTCTTCGACGTGCCGGTGCCCGTGTACGAGAGGTAGGAAGCCACCGGCGTGTTCCCGCTGAAGCGATAGCCGTCCGGCAGCGCCCCAAAGCTGCCGATCACCCGTTCGCCCGTGTCGGCCGCGCCATTGTTGTTGGCGTCGTGGAACACGATCCAACCCTGGGCCCAGTTGCCCCCTGTCTCGCAGCTCGTGCCCTGCCCCGACTTGCACAGCACGACCCGGGCATTGCGCTTGATCGCCTCCGAGCGGGCCAGGTGCACGTGGGCGGAAAAGCTGTTGGCGACCGAAGTGAGCTTCATCGAGTGCGTGGCCGACCGCCAGGACGGCACGGCAATGCTCGCCAGCGTGCCGCAGATGCAGACCGTGACCAGGGTTTCGGTCAGAGAAAAGCCGCGCGACGCGCGCCGGCTCGAAGTGCTCAGGGAGTGGGGGCGGTGCGGCGGGAACATCCGCCGCAAGGTAGGCCGCCGAGCGGCCGCGATCTGTGCGCGGCTGCCCGCCCCGGGTGTGACTTATTCGCGACCGGTCGGTCAGGGGCAGGTCGTCGCGCTCTCGGAGGCCACCTTGGCGCGGCCCGTCACGTCGATGGAGAGGGTCCGCTTCTTCGAACCCGGCTCGGGCGTTGCCCGGCACAGCGTCAGGTCCAGTTGCGCCGCCAGGCTCGTCATGCCGGAGCCCAGGAACTTGAGCGCCGTGGGCGGCGTGCTCCCCTCGCCCAGCAGGTAGTCGCCGCCGAGCGCCGGCTCCTGCAGGAAGCGGGTCTCTCCGCTGTCCAGCACGCCGTCGTCGTCGGTGTCCTGGAACACGATCCAGCCCTGCTGCCAGTCACCGGTACTGGCGCAGTTGGTGCCATCGGACGAGGCACACATCTTCACCGGGGCGTTGCGCTTGATCGCCTCCGAGCGGGCCATCCTCAGGCTGGCGGAGAAGGTGTTGGCGTACGAGGTCAGCTTGCTGTTCATCGCCGCCTCGTTGAACGCCGGCACCGCGACCATGGCCAGGATCGCCAGGATGGCGATGCCGATCATCAGCTCGACCAGCGTGAAGCCGGCTTGCCGGTGAGGCGAATGGGGCAAGCGGCGCGCCATCACTTCTGGATGTACCAGTACAGCCGGGACTTGGGCCGGGTGGATCCGCCGCCCCCGCTCTTCTGCACCACTTCCAGCGGCGAGTCGGGGCTGCAGCCGATGCAGAACGGCACCGTCTGGCCGTTGTCCAGCGTGACCTGGCCCGCAACCGCCGAGGGCGGCAGGCCGTCACCCGCCACGTCCTGGTAGAGGTTGTTGGTGCCGTTCTCCGAGCCGGCGTTCTTGTAGTTGACGTTGTAGACGCGGGTGGTGCCCAGGTTGGCCCTGCAGGTCTCCGAAGCGGAGGCGGCCGTCGCGGGCTGGTGGGTGCTGAACGTGACCACGCCGAAGATCGTGACCGCCGAGGTCACCACCTGCTCGGTCGGGTCCAGGTTGATGTACCAGCCCTTCTTGGAAGCCAGGGTCGCCGCCGACGGCGGGTTGTTGCCGGTGATCCCCACCAGCGAGTTCAGGCAGATGAGGTTGGCCCCGCATTCCGCGGTTCCCGGCCAGGCCCCGTCCGTCGGCTTGTCGGTGAACGAGAAGAACAGGTTGGAGACGTCCTTGGCCGCGGCATAGCTGGCAACCGGCTTCTCGCGGTCGCCCGACCCGATGAAAAGCGTGTAGCTGCCGTCCGTGTTCTGGATCACGCTGGGCTCGAACATGAACTTGCGGTTGGCCGTGCAGGAGGCTGTCGTATCGCAGCCCAGCGAGGCGATCTTCGTCATGGTCCAGGCCGCAGGCGCGCCCTGGAAATTGACGCGATAGACATTGCCGCCGAGGTCGGCCGTATACGCGTACTGCGCATGGCCGGTGCCGTCCGGCACGATCAGCACGTCGGCGATGACGCCTCGCGTCCCGCCCGTGTCGAAGCGGGCCACATAGGCGCCGGTATCGCCATCGACCACGTAGACGTAGTGGCCCTTGGAGCTCGACGTGCAGTTGTGATTGGCTCCGCTGGCGCCGCCGTCGAAGTCCTCGCAGGCGTCGTAGCCGCCGCCGAAGATCAGCAGGGGGCTGCTGCCGCTGTTGTAGTTGGCGTGCGTGAACGTCTTCACCGACGACCAGGTCTGGCCGATGCCGGACAGCTCGGAGGGCGAGCAGTCGCCACTGGCGCTGCACCCGATGCGCCATTTGAAGGTGGGCGACCTCGGCGTGCTGGCCGAGTTGGTCACGTCGAAGGCATAGATCGAGCGGCCGCCGCGCCGCATGGTGGCGTAGATGAAGGTCTTGGTGGTCCCCGAGACGTTGCCGTTGAAGGCGGTGATCGCCCCGTCCATGCCGTACTCCTTGGCGGTCGCCGAGGCGATCATCGACCCGGGATACTTGATCGAGGGATCGTTGTTGTACAGCCGCTTGATCTTGCCGACGAACTCATTGGGCATGAAGGCCCAGGCCTCCTCGCCGGCGCTGACCACCTGGCCGGTGGTGCCGATGCTGGTGCTGCGGTTCCCGTTCACCGCACGCAGGTAGCCGTCGTTGGCACCGTAGAACACCATCACGCTGGGCGAGCCGTCGGTGCCGAAGTTGACGGCCACCGGCCGGGAGTGCACGACGTCGCCGTGCATGGACAGGCGCCGGCCATTCGAATTCAGGACGTCGGTATCCGTCGCATTGCCGGTCGCGGTACCCAGCGCCCAGTTCCTCAGCGCGGTCGCCTCCGTCGAGGAGCTTGCGCCCAGCATGGACTGCGTCACGTTGGTGGCATCGAACGTGACCATGCTGGAGCAGGTGCTGTTGTTGCAGGTCAGCACGGTCCGGGTGCTGCTGCTTCGCAGCTTGTAGGCCTGTGCGCCCTTCTCCACCACGTTGCCGTCGGGGTAGTTGGACTGCCGGGAGTCGGCGATCGTCAGGCAGTCGCCCTTGGGCGCGCTGGCCCACTCCGTATCCACCGCGCCCGGGGTCCAGAAGCTGCGGGCGCACTCGGTGATGAAGCCGGTGAGGTTGTTGATCGCCGGGTTGCTGTCGGCGTCCTGCAGCTTGAGCGAACCGCTGCTCAGGCCGACCTTGTACTGCTTGAGGTTGCCGGCCCAGCGCGGGTAGGAATCCTGGTCGGGACGGAACATGCCCACGTACACCTGGTTCAGGAAGGTACCCTGCGTGTTCACCGAGATGGGCAGCGACACCGAGGCGAACACGCTGTTGACCGACTGGATTTCCGAGAAGATGTTGTTCAGGGTGTCCAGGATCTGGGAGCCATCGCTGGTGATGTCGAAGTACTTGCCCGACGACTGGGTGGCCATGCTCTTGAGCAGCGCGGTCCAGCCCGGGCCCTGGCCGGTTGTTTCCTTGTTGATGTCGATCGTGTAGACCGTGGCGGCCAGCGAGCTCTGCTTCATCCAGCGGGCCCATTCGTCCGCCACGTTCTCCTGCGATCCCGCCGGGTTCAGTTGGATCTCCGCCGTGGAGCCACCGGCGGCGGCGAGTGCATTGCGGGCCGCGGTCAGGTCGCTGTTGTTGTCCTGCGCCGGTCCGTTGCTGATGTAGATGATGTAGTTCTTGGCGCAGCTGTCGGCGTCGATCGGGCTGACGTACTGCGTGGCCGACTTGCTGGTCAGCGCGTTGCCGGCCAGCGCATGGACCGCGTCGTCGACGGCCGAACCCTCCGTGTTGCCGGCGTAGTCGGTCTTCGCCTTGCCGTTGCCGGCGTGCGGCTCCAGCCCCTTGAGGTACTGGTAGGCCTCCCACATGGCCTTCGCGCCCTTGCCGCCATTCGACTTGTCGCCGTTCTTGTCGAAGCCCGCGATCATGGCGGCGTACTTCGCCTTGGTGCCGCTGTCCAGCAGGCGGACCGCCGCACGCACGTAGCCGCCGGCTTCGCCGCTGTTGCTGCCGCCCGTCTCCGTGAACATCATGATCCCGACCCGGAACTTGTCGGCCGGCAGGCTGTTGAACAGCGACGACAGCGCCGCCATCTCGTTGGTGAAGGCGTTGTTCCAGTTGGCCGTGTTGTCCAGGATGATCAGCACGTTCGGCGCATCCGTGGACGCCGTGTTGTTCCCCATGAAGAGGTCGATGTCCTCGGCGGCAGCGGCCACGGGCAGGACCAGGGCCAGCAGCGCCAGGAGCCAGGTGGTCAGGTGTCTTTTCATGTTGTTGCCTCGCCTCCCATCCACTCGTTCACGGGCACACCGCCGTCTTCTCGGCGTCCGTCAGCAGCACGCGCACGCCTTGGCGCACGCGCACCCTGGAGCCCGTGGCCGCGTCGTTGACGGTGGCATCGATGTCCCAGTCCGTGTGCCAGGTGGTGGCGGCGCCACCGCCCATGGACAAGCCGATGGAGCTCGGGGCGCCACTGGAAGCGATGGCCGCCTTTACGCAGGTCGGTGCCGCCACGTTCACCGTGTAGTCCTTGTTGCCGTCGCTGTCGATGTCGACGTCGACCTCCTGCGCGGTCGGTGCCGCGGTGAAGGCCGAGCCCATCACCAGTTCGGCCGCCCGGTTGCCGGCAGCGACCGCCTCCTCCCGCACCTGCATGTTGCCGACCGCCTTCAGGTTGGAGTTGCTCAAGGTGAAGCCGCCGATCACCACCAGGGTGATGATGGCCAGCATGATGAGAGCGACGACCAGCGTCGCGCCGCGCTGCGACGTCAGGGCGCGCTTCATGGCGTCTCCCTCCGTCCCGAGACGTTGGTCAGCCGGATCGTCTGCGTGAACAGCTGGCGCCGGTAACCGTCGTTGGCGGCGCCCAGCGACAGCTTGTCGCCGGACGTTCCCAACACGTAGGTGTTGCCGTCGGTGTGGCCGGACGTGGGCTCGTCGCTGCGCACCAGCACGTACAGCTTGGCCGTCACGGCGTTCATCAGTTGCGCCGGCGTGCAGGGCGTCGCACTGGTGCAGCGCACGTAGGTATCGGGATTGCCGTCGCCCCGGTTGGTGGGGGAAGTGAAGCCGGTGCCGGCCCAGTTGACCGCGGCCGTGAAGTCGACCGCGGCGCCGCTGTCGCTGACCGTGTCGAGGCCGAACTCGACGACGAAGGCTTCCACGTTCTCGATCAGGGCTTGCGCCGTTCCCTGCGTGCCGCCGTTGATCCTGGACATCATCAGCGTGGGCGTGCCGCCCACCAGCTTGACGTAGTAGATCGTGGAGGCGTACTTGTAGACCGGCGCCTGGGCCGCGCAGGCGGTGCCCGTGACGGTGTCGCGCTGGGTCAGCGTGAAGGTGGCGGTGCCGGTCGGCGCCGTCTGCATCATGTAGCGGGCGGGGTCGGTCGAGCAGCGCGAGGCCTGGAAATAGATCTCGCCCGACGGATTCGGGATCGCCGCGCACTCCTCGGTGCCGTCGCCGGCCGCGCAGGGCTCGGCGTGCCGCACCACCAGCACGTCGGTCGCGGGCACCGGATTCTTGACGATCGCGACGGGACTACCGCACACCGGCGCAGTGCCCGCAGTGGTACGGCTGAAGGCGCCCGGCACCTCGTAGGAAGCAATCGGCACGCCCACCACATTGGCCACGTACTCGGCACTGCTCCAGTCTGGGCTGCACGGGTCCGGCACCGCGGTCGGCACCTCGCCGCCCAGGTTCGCGGCCGCCGGCGCGGCGGAGGAGGTCAGGTCGTCGAACTGCGGCAGGTAGCCGCCCCAGAACCCCGCGTGCGCGATGTCGCCCTGCAGCAGCATCATGCTGAGCCGCCCGTTCTCGATCATACGGTTGCTCTTGGACAGCTCGCTGTTGCCGCGGCTCACGTTGGCCAGCAGGGCCAGCAGGGCGATCAGGATGAACAGGCCGAGCGCCATGCCGACCATGAGCTCGACGAGCGTGAAGCCCGCCTGGCGAAGGCTGCGCGGCGTCATAGCGTGGCGATCCGCACCAGCGTGGTGACCACGCGGCGGCACTTGTCGCCGCTGCATTGCGCACCGTCGTACTGGTTGGCGCCGCAGGTCACCGACGCCGGCGGTGCGCTGATCGGGGCCATCCCCTGCCACGCGACCGTCACCATGTATTCGCTGCTGCTCAACTGGGCCACGCAGCCGCGTGCGCCGACCATGGCGCCCACGCTGGCGCCGCCCTTCTTCACGTTGTCACCCTGCAGGGCCCTGCACCACTCGCCGATGTCGATGTCGGCCGTGGTGGACGTGCTCGTGGGGCAGGTGGCGCCGGTGCCCGTGGTCGTGACGTAGGACGACGCATGGTTGCGGTTGGCGGCCAGCCGGTTGGCCATGTCGCCCAGCAGCATCAGCGCCTGGCTGCGCTGGTAGGACTCCAGTTCCGACACCTGCATGCGAACCTGCAGGCCGGCCATGCCGAGCAGGCCGAAGGCGATGATGACCATGGTCACCAGGACCTCGATCAGGGTGGCGCCGCGCTCGCGGCGCAGCGGGGCGCGGCGCTTCACCACTTGTCTACAGGCGCCTTCTCGCCGTTGCTGTTGAGCGTCAGTGAGCCATCCGGGGCCTGGGCGCCGCCGCTGATGGGCGCCAGGGTGAGGGTGAACGCCGGCACCGAGGTGGCCGGCGACACCGTGGTGTTGGTGTCGATCGAGAGGGTGTACCTGCCGGACACCTCCGATGGCAAGCTGTAGCCCAGGTCGGAAGCGCTGGTCGCATAGGCCCGGTTGGCCAGCAGGTATTGCTGCTGCCGATTGGCGATCTCCATCATCTGCGCCTGGGCCGCCCGGCGGGCACCCTTGCGAGTGTGCTCGGTGTAGGCGGGGTAGGCGACGGCCGCGAGGATGGCGATGATCGCCACGGTGATCATCAGTTCGATCAGGGTGAAACCGCGGGCTTTCTTCTTGGTCATGGGCCGCTCTCCTCCGCTCACAGCTTTCGGGCAGGCAGGAACATAGCGCGGCACCCCTCCCCTGCCACCCGCAACCCGACAGTCGG
Organism: Ramlibacter sp.; assembly: GCF_035627355.1. Taxonomy (GTDB): domain Bacteria; phylum Pseudomonadota; class Gammaproteobacteria; order Burkholderiales; family Burkholderiaceae_C; genus Ramlibacter. The sequence goes on along the minus strand of NZ_DASPLW010000049.1, from coordinate 14,920 downwards.
TCAATGACACCAGCCAAGTGGCTCGCCGTCGGCGCCACCGCGACCGGGGGCCGGCCGGCGTGGCCGACAATCCGGGCATGGCACCCACCGACCCGATGCAGCAAGCGCTGGCCCTGGCCCACCGCTCGGTGGGCCTGTCCGAGCCCAATCCGCGCGTCGGTTGCGTGCTGGTGGCGCCCGACGGCTCGATCCTGGGCCAAGGCCATACCCGGGAGGCCGGTGGCCCGCACGCCGAGATCGTGGCCTTGCGCGACGCGGCAGCGGCCGGTCGCGATGTCCGGGGCGCGACGGCCTACGTGACGCTGGAGCCCTGCTCGCACCACGGCCGCACCGGCCCCTGCTGCGACGCCCTGATCGCGTCCGGCATCGCCCGGGTCGTCGCGTCGGTGGTGGATCCGAACCCCCAGGTCGGCGGCCAGGGCCTGGAGCGCCTGCGCGCCGCCGGCATCCAGGTGGAAGTGGGCCCGGGGGCCGAGCAGAGCCGCGAGCTGAACCCCGGCTTCTTCCATCGCATGCAGCACGGCGTGCCCTGGGTGCGGCTGAAGGTGGCGGCCTCGCTGGACGGCCGCACCGCGCTGGAGGACGGCCGCAGCCAGTGGATCACGGCGCAGGCGGCGCGCGCCGACGGCCACGCCTGGCGGGCCCGTGCCGGCGCGGTGCTCACCGGCATCGGCACGGTGCTGCAGGACGACCCGCTGCTGGACGTGCGGCTGGCGCCCACGACCCGCCAGCCGGCGCTGGCGCTGGTGGACAGCCGGCTGGAGGTGCCGCTCACGGCGCGCCTGTTCGGCCCCTCGCGCAAGCTCTGGATCTACACCGCCCAGCCGCCCTCCCCGCGCTGGCTGGAGCTGCAGGAGCGTGGCGCCGAGGTGATCTCGCGCCCGGGGCCCGGCGGCAAGGTCGACCTGGCCGCCATGCTGCGGGACCTGGCGGCGCGCGAGGTGAACGAGCTGCACGTCGAGGCCGGGCACAAGCTCAATGGCTCGCTGCTGCGCGAAGGCCTGGTGGACGAGCTGCTGGTCTACCTGGCGCCCAGGCTGATCGGTGCGGGCCAGCCGATGGCGAACCTGGGGCCCCTGGGGGAGCTGTCGGACGCGCTGCCGCTGCAGTTCACCTCGGTGGAGCGGATCGGGGCCGACCTGCGGGTGCTGGCGCGAGTGACCGGGCGCGACAGGGCCTGATCCATTCCCTGCGAAAATGCCGGGATGTTCACCGGAATCATCACCGGCGTGGGGCGCATCGCCGCCGTCCACGACCTCGGCGCCAGCCCGGAGCACGGCAAGCGCATCACCGTCGAGGCGCCCGCCGGCTACCTGGAGGACGTGTCGGCCGGCGACAGCATCGCCCTCAACGGCGCCTGCATGACCGTCACCACCCTGGCCGCCGACCGCCGGGCCTTCACCGTCGACGTCTCGGCCGAGTCGCTGGACAAGACCAGCGGCCTGGACCAGGCCGGCCCCGTCAACCTGGAAAAGGCCCTGCGCGCGCACGACCGCCTCGGCGGGCATATCGTGTCGGGCCACGTGGACGGCATCGGTTCGGTCACCCGGTTCGAGCCGGTCGGCGAAAGCCATGAACTGCGCATCCTCGCGCCCGCCGGGCTCGGCAAGTACCTGGCCTACAAGGGTTCGGTGGCCGTCAACGGCGTCAGCCTCACCGTCAATTCGGTGCAGGACGGCGAACAGGGCTGCGAACTCAGCATCAACCTCATTCCCCACACCGTGCAGAACACCGCCTTGCATGCGCTGCGACCCGGCAGCCGCGTCAACCTCGAGATCGACCTGATCGCCCGCTACGTCGAACGCATGCTGGGCGCCGGCGCGCAGGCGCAGAAGGTGCCCGCATGACAACCAGTGCCGCGATTGCACCGGTCGAGGAGATCGTCGCCGAACTCAAGGCCGGCCGCATGGTCATCCTGGTCGACGAGGAGGACCGCGAGAACGAGGGCGACCTGGTCCTGGCCGCCGACCACGTCACGCCCGAGGCGGTCAACTTCATGGCCCGCTACGGCCGCGGGCTGGTCTGCCTGACCCTCACGCGGGAGCGCTGCGAGCGCCTGCGCCTGCCGCCCATGGTGGCGCGCAACGGCACCAAGATGGGCACGGCCTTCACCGTCTCGATCGAGGCGGCCGAGGGCGTGACCACCGGCATTTCCGCCGCCGACCGCGCCCGCACCGTGCAGGCGGCCGTCGCGCGCGATGCCCTCCCCGAGCACCTGGTGCAGCCGGGCCACATCTTCCCGCTGCAGGCGGTGGACGGCGGCGTGCTCATGCGAGCCGGCCACACCGAGGCGGGCTGCGACCTCGCCGGCATGGCCGGCCTGACGCCCGCCGCCGTGATCTGCGAGATCATGAAGGACGACGGCACCATGGCGCGCCTGCCCGACCTGCAGCTGTTCGCCGCCGAGCACGGGCTGAAGATCGGCACCATCGCCGACCTGATCGAACACCGCAGCCGCACCGAATCGCTGGTGCGCCGGGTCGGCTCGCGGCCGCTGCAGACGGCCTGGGGCCGCTTCGTCGCCCATGCCTGGCAGGACCTGCCCAGCCAGGGCCTGCACCTGGCGCTGGTGCTCGGCGAGTGGTCGCCCGAGGAAGCGATCCCGGTGCGGGTGCACGAGCCGCTGTCGGTGCTGGACGCGCTGGAAACCGGGCGCGCCATGCACTCCTGGAGCCTGGACGCCAGCCTGCAGCACATCGCGCGCGCCGGCAAGGGCGTGGCCGTGCTGCTCAACTGCGGCGAATCGGCCGAGCAGCTGCTGGCGCAGTTCGAAGGCACGGCGCGCTCGGCGCAGGCGCCCGAGCGCGGCGGCCGCATGGACCTGCGCACCTACGGCATCGGCGCCCAGATCCTGCGCGATTGCGGCGTGCAGCGCATGACGCTGCTGGGCAAGCCGCGCCGCCTGCCCAGCATGGCCGGCTACGGACTCGAAATCACCGGGCACCTGGCCCCGGAACCCCGATAAGGACCCTTCATGTTTGGCGCTGACAAAGGCAAGGCCGACCGGCTGGACGGCAAGGGCCTGTGCATAGGCATCGTGCAGGCCCGCTTCAACGAGAGCATCACCAACGCCCTGGCCGAGGCCTGCAAGGGCGAGCTGGGCCGGCTGGGCGTGGAGCCCGGCGACATCGACCACTTCTTCGTGCCGGGCGCCCTCGAGGTCCCGGTCGCGCTGCAGGCGTTGGCCGAGAAGGGCCGCTACGACGCGCTGGTCGCGCTGGGTTGCGTGATCCGCGGCGAGACCTACCACTTCGAGCTGGTGGCCAACGAATCGGCCGCCGGCGTGAGCCGCGTGGCGCTGGACTACCAGCTGCCGGTCGCCAATGCCGTCCTCACCACCGAGAACCTCGAGCAGGCCGTGGCGCGCCAGACCGAGAAGGGCATAGACGCCGCCCGGGTGGCGGTGGAGATGGCCAACCTGCTGGACGCGATCTGATGGCCGGTGAACGCAAGGCCCCCGCCCGCACCGCCACCGGCGCACGCAAGGCATCGGCCAAGTCGACGCGCAGCCGCGCCCGCGAGTTCGCGCTGCAGGCGCTGTACCAGCACCTGGTCGGCCGCAACGACGCCGCCTCGGTCGACCAGTTCACGCGCGGGCTGGCGGGCTTCCACAAGGCCGACTCGGTGCACTACGACGCGCTGCTGCACGGCTGCATCGAGCAGGCGCCGGCGCTGGACGCGCTGATCGAACCCCTGCTGGACCGCAAGCTGGCCGAGATCTCGCCGATCGAGCACGCGGTGATGTGGATCGGCACCTGGGAGTTCCAGCATGCGGTGGATGTGCCCTGGCGCGTGGTGATCAACGAGTGCATCGAGCTGGCCAAGGAGTTCGGCGGCACCGACGGCCACAAGTACGTGAACGCGGTGCTCAACGGACTGGCGCCCACCCTGCGCGCCACCGAGGTCGAGCACGACCGCGCCAGCGGGAAGGCGCGCCCGTGAGCATCCGCATCGCGCGCCGCGCCGAGCGCATCGAGCCCTTCTACGTGATGGAGGTGGCCAAGGCCGCCTCGCAGATGGCGCGCGAAGTCGCGCGCAGCGACCGGCCCATGGTGTTCCTCAACATCGGCGAGCCCGACTTCACCGCGCCGCCGCTGGTGCAGGAGGCCGCGCAGCGGGCGATCCGCGCCGGGGCCACCCAGTACACGCATGCGACCGGCCTGGACAAGCTGCGCGAGCGCATCAGCGGCTGGTACCACCAGCGCTTCGGGCTGGACGTGCCGCCCTCGCGCATCGTGGTCACGGCCGGCGCCTCGGCCGCCCTGCAGCTGGCCTGCCTGGCCCTGATCGAGGCCGGCGACCAGGTGCTGATGCCGGACCCCAGCTACCCCTGCAACCGGCACTTCGTCAGCGCCGCGGAGGGCGAGGCGGTGCTGGTGCCGACCACGGCCGCCGAGCGCTTCCAGCTCTCGGCCGCCGCGGTGGAGGCGAACTGGAACGAGCACACCCGCGGCGTGCTGCTGGCCTCGCCGTCCAACCCGACCGGCACCTCCATCGAACGGGATGAGCTGCGCCGCATCCACGACGTGGTGCGCTCGCGCGGCGGCATCACGCTGGTCGACGAGATCTACCTGGGCCTGAGCTACGAGGAGCGCTTCGGCCACTCGGCGCTGGCGCTGGGCGAGGACGTGGTCAGCGTCAACAGCTTCTCCAAGTACTTCAACATGACCGGCTGGCGCCTTGGCTGGCTGGTCGCGCCGCAGGAGCTGGTGCCGGTGCTCGAGCGGCTGGCGCAGAACCTGTTCATCTGCCCCAGCACGGTGGCGCAGCACGCGGCACTGGCCTGCTTCGAGCCGGACAGCATCGCGGAATACGAACGCCGGCGGGCGGAGTTCAAGGCCCGTCGCGACTGGTTCATCCCGGCGCTGGATGACCTCGGGCTCACGGTGCCGGTGGTGCCGGACGGCGCCTTCTACGCCTGGGCCGATTGCTCCGCCTGGTGCCGGGCGCTGGGCGTATCCGGCAGCTGGGACCTGGCGTTCCGGATCATGGAACGCGCCCATGTGGCCGTCACGCCGGGGCGCGATTTCGGCAGCGCCGGCACGCAGCGCTTCATCCGCTTCTCCACCGCCAGCAGCATGGAGCACCTGCAGGAGGCGGCGCAGCGCTTGCGGGAGATGGCGCCCTGATGGCGGTACCGTTCACCTGGCCGATCCGCGTCTATTGGGAAGACACCGACGCCGGCGGCATCGTCTTCTACGCCAACTACCTGAAGTTCTTCGAGCGCGCCCGCACCGAGTGGCTGCGCTCGCTGGGCATCGAGCAGGCCCGCCTGCGCGAGCAGACCGGCGGGATGTTCATCGTCTCGGGAACGGCGGTGCGCTACCTGCGCCCGGCGCGGCTGGACGATGAACTTCGCGTCACGGCCGAGCTCTCAGAAGCAGGCCGCGCCTCCATGACCCTGCGCCAGCAAGCTCTTCAACACCGCGGCGGGCTGCTCGCCGAAGGAACCATCCGCATCGGCTGGGTTGACGCAGCCACGCTTCGGCCTGCCAGAATCCCGGCGGTGATCCTGGACGCACTGAATACACAATGAATCAAGACCTTTCGATCCTGCAACTGGTGCTGGGAGCCAGCTGGGTCGTCCAGCTCGTGATGCTGCTGCTCGTGGTGGTGTCCGTGGCGAGCTGGGCGGCCATCTTCGGCAAGCTGTTCTCCCTGCGCCGGGTCAAGACGCTCAACGAGGACTTCGAGCGCGACTTCTGGTCCGGCACCAGCCTCAACGAGCTGTTCGCCAACGCCGCCCAGAACGCGCGCCGCGCCGGGCCGATGGAGCGCATCTTCGCCAGCGGCATGCGCGAATACCAGAAGCTGCGCGAGCGCCGCATCCAGGACCCCGGCACGGTGCTCGACGGCGCGCGGCGCGCCATGCGGGCCAGCTTCCAGCGCGAGGTCGATGCGGTCGAATCGCACCTGTCCTTCCTGGCATCGGTCGGCTCGGTCTCGCCCTACGTCGGCCTGTTCGGCACCGTGTGGGGGATCATGCATGCGTTCACCGGGCTGGCCAGCCTGCAGCAGGTGACGCTGGCCACCGTGGCCCCCGGCATCGCCGAGGCGCTGGTGGCCACGGCCATCGGCCTGTTCGCCGCGATCCCGGCCGTGGTGGCCTACAACCGCTTCGCCCGCGACATCGACCGGGTGGCGATCCGGCTGGAGACCTTCATCGAGGAGTTCTCCAACATCCTGCAACGCAACCTGGGTGCCGCCGCGGCGGCCGCGCACTGATGCCCGGTGTCGTGAGCCGCGGCCGGGGCCGCCGCACGATCAACGAGATCAACATGGTCCCGTTCATCGACGTCATGCTGGTGCTGCTGATCATCTTCATGGTCACGGCGCCGCTGATCACGCCCAGCGTGATCGACCTGCCCACCGTGGGCAAGGCCAACCGCAGCCCGGACCGCAAGCTGGAAGTGGTGGTCGGCAAGGACGAGAAGCTGGTGCTCAAGTCGGGCGACCAGTCGCGCGCGCTCTCGCTGGCGGAGCTGGCCGCGTCCGTGGTGGCCGCGCAGGCCGGGCAGCCCCAGGGTTCGGTCGCCGTGGTGATCAGCGCCGACCGCAGCGTGAAGTACGAAACCGTGGTCCTCGTGATGGACACCCTGCAGCGCGCCGGGGTCCAGCGCGTGGGCCTGTCCGTGCAGATGGTGCGTTAGGACGATGCAGGCGACGACCACCGAAGGCCCCGAGTTCACGCCGCCGCAGGACGACCGCATGCTGCGCCCGGTGGCGCTGGCGGTGCTGGCGCACGTGGTGCTGGTGCTGGCGCTCAGCTGGGGCGTGCAGTGGAAGCACGACGACCGGACCCTCGCGGTCGAGGCCGAGCTGTGGGCCAGCACGCCGCAGCAGGCCGCGCCCAAGCCGGTGGAAGCACCGCCGGCCCCACCTCCGCCGCAACCCGCTCCGCCCCCGCCGGCACCGGCTCCCGCGCCGGCGCCGCGCGAGGCCGACATCGCCTTGCAGCAGGAAAAGGAACGGCAGGAGCGCGAAAAGGCGAAGCAGGAGGCCGAGGCCGAGCGCCAGCGCCAGCTCGCGGCCGAGAAGCGCGAGGCGGAGAAGCTGGCGGCCGAGAAGCGAGAGGCCGAGGAACGGCGCAAGCAGGAGGCCCGCAAGCAGGAGCAGGAGCGCCAGCTGGCCGAGAAGCGCAAGCGCGAGGCCGAGGAGAAGCGCAAGGAAGAACAGGCCAAGGCCCGCGCCAAGCTGGAAGAGGAGCGGCTGGCCAAGCTGCGCAAGGAGAACATGGAGCGTATCCAGGGCCTGGCCGGCGCCACCGGTCCGCGCGACGCGACCGGGACGGCCCAGCGCAGCGCCGGGCCGTCGAGCAGCTACGCGGGCCGCATCCGGGCCCGGGTGAAGCCGAACATCGTGTTCACCGACGATGTGCCGGGCAATCCGACGGCCGTGGTCGAAGTGCGGCTGGCGCCCGACGGCACCATCGTCGGCAAACGCATCGTCAAGGCCAGCGGCGAGAAGTCCTGGGACGAGGCCGTGCTGCGCGCCCTGGACCGCACCGAGGTGCTGCCGCGCGACGTCGACGGCCGCGTGATCACGCCCATGGAACTGGTGTTCCGGCCCAAGGATTGATCGGACATCCGCCCTCCCCAGGGGGAGGGCGAAAAACCGGGCCTCGTCCAGCGGACGCGGCCTACTCGTACACCACCTGCGCCTTGCCCTCGTCCGCCTGCGCGACCAGGCTGGCCAGGGCGGCGTCGCTGGGGAAGAACTTGCGGTCGTCCAGCCGGACCTTGTCCTCGGCGGTGAAGCCGGGATAGACCAGCGACAGCCGCAGCCCCAGGCCGCGGTGCAGGGTGTCGCCCTCTTCCGTCACTTCCTTGTGCGGCGGGAACTGCGCCAGCAGCCGCTCCACCTGCGGCGGCGCCGTGCCGTTCCGGCGGTCCACCTGCACGCGCACGAACTTGCCGAAGCGGCAGCGCGCCGCCGGCAGGTCCCAGACCTGCTGCACCGACAGGCGAAAGCCGCCGGAGAAGCGGTCCGGCTGCAGCCGGGCCTGCACGATCACCAGCTCGTCGTCCTTGAGCAGGCCGCGGCTGGCGTTGATCACGCCTTCGTCGGCGGTCGCCTCGATCGTGCCGCTCTTGTCGTCGAGCTTGAACAGCGCCAGCTTCCCGCGCTGGCCGTTGATCACCCGCAGGTCGCTGACGATGCCGGCCAGCAGCTGCGGCTCGCGGCTGTCGATCAGGTCGCCGATCGGCGTGCGGGCGAAGCGCCGCACTTCCAGCGCGACCTCGTCGAACAGGTGGCCCGAGAAGTAGAAGCCGATCGCCGTCTTCTCGAGCGACAGCCGTTCGCGCACGCCCCAGGGCGTGGCCTCGACCAGGTCCGGCTCCTCGGTGCTGGCGCCGTACCCGTCGCCCATGTCGAACAGGCCACCCTGGTTGGCATTGGCCTCGGTGGCCGCGGCGAACTCGAAGGCACGGTCGATCGACGCGACCAGCGTCGCGCGGTTCAGTTGCAGGGAATCGAACGCCCCGGCCTTGATGAGCGCTTCCACCGTACGCTTGTTGATGCGCGTGCGGTCGACCCGCACGCAGAAGTCGTACAGGCTCCTGAACGGCCCGCCCTCCTCGCGCGCCCGCACGATGGCCTCGATCGCGTGCTGGCCGGTCCCCTTGACGGCGCCCAGGCCATAGCGGATCACCTTGTCCGAGATCGGCTCGAAGCGGTAGTTGCCGCGGTTCACGTCGGGCGGCTCGAAGGTGAGACCGAAGTTCTTCACCGCGTCCTCGAACAGCACCTTGAGCTTGTCGGTGTTGTCCATTTCCACGGTCATGTTGGCGCAGAAGAACTCCGCCGTGTAGTGCACCTTCAGCCAGCCGGTGTGGTAGGCGAGCAGCGAGTAGGCGGCGGCGTGCGACTTGTTGAAGCCGTAGCCGGCGAACTTCTCCATCAGGTCGAAGATCTCGTCGGCCTTGTCCTGCGAGATGCCGTTCCTGGCGGCGCCGGCGCGGAAGATCTCGCGGTGCTGCGCCATCTCCTCGGCCTTCTTCTTGCCCATGGCGCGGCGCAGCAGGTCGGCGCCGCCCAGCGTGTAGCCGCCCAGGATCTGCGCCGTCTGCATCACCTGCTCCTGGTAGACCATGATCCCGTAGGTCTCGGAGAGCATGTCGGCCACCAGCGGGTGCGGGTACTGGACGTCCTCGCGGCCGTGCTTGCGCGCCACGAAGCTGGGGATCAGGTCCATCGGGCCCGGCCGGTACAACGCGTTCAGGGCGATCAGGTCCTCCAGCCGGGTCGGCCGGGCATCGCGCAGCATGCCCTGCATGCCGCGCGATTCGAACTGGAACACCGCCTCGGTCTTGCCGTCGGCGAACAGCCGGTAGGTGGCCGCGTCGTCCAGCGGCACCTTCTCGAACGCGAAGTCCTCCTGCCCCTTGTGCCGCGCCCGGATGAACTCCTTGGCGATCTCCAGGATGGTCAGCGTGGCCAGCCCCAGGAAGTCGAACTTCACCAGGCCGGCGGCCTCGACGTCGTCCTTGTCGTACTGGCTGACCGCCGATTCGCTGCCGGGCTGCTGGTACAGCGGCGTGAAATCGGTCAGCTTGCCCGGCGCGATCAGCACGCCGCCGGCGTGCATGCCGATGTTGCGCGTCATGCCCTCGAGCTTCTGCGCCAGTTCCACCAGCGTGCGCACGTCTTCCTCCTTGCGGATGCGCTCGGCCAGCAGCGGCTCCATCTCGATGGCGTAGTTGTTCTTGTCGCCCTCGCGCTTGGGCTCCGGCGGGTACTGCAGCGTCACCGACATGCCCGGCTTGTTCGGGATCAGCTTGCTGATGCCGTCGCAGAAGGTGTAGCTCATGTCCAGCACCCGGCCGACGTCGCGGATGGCCGCGCGGGCGGCCATGGTGCCGAAGGTGGCGATCTGGCTGACCGCCTCGCGCCCGTACTTGTCCTTGACGTACTCGATGACGCGGTCGCGGTTGCTCTGGCAGAAGTCGATGTCGAAGTCGGGCATGGACACCCGCTCGGGGTTGAGGAAGCGCTCGAACAGCAGCTTGTACTGCAGCGGGTCCAGGTCGGTGATCTTGAGCGCGTAGGCCACGAGCGAACCGGCGCCCGAGCCGCGGCCGGGGCCCACCGGGCAGCCGTTGTTCTTGGCCCAGTTGATGAAGTCGCCCACGATCAGGAAGTAGCCGGGGAACCCCATCTTCAGGATGGTGCCGATCTCGAACTCCAGCCGCTCGACGTAGCGCGGGGTCTCCTGCTCGCGGCGCGCCGGGTCCGGGTACAGCTGCTGCAGCCGATCCTTCAGGCCCTCGTGCGAGGCGATCCGGAAGTACTCCTCGATCGGCATGTTGCCGGGCGTCGGGAAGTTCGGCAGCCGCGGCTTGCCCAGTTCCAGCACCAGGTTGCAGCGGCGGGCGATCTCCAGGGTGTTGGCGACGGCCGAGGGCACGTCGGCGAACAGCGCCTCCATCGCTTCGGCGCCCTTGAAATACTGCTCGCGCGTGAACTTGCGCACGCGCCGCGGGTTGGCCAGGATCTCGCCCTCGGCGATGCACACGCGCGCCTCGTGCGCCTCATAGTCGTCGGGCTCGGTGAACTGCACCGGGTGGGTGGCGACCACCGGCAGGTGCAGGTTGGCGGCCAGTTGCACCGCGGCGGCCACCTGCGCCTCGTCGTCGGCGCGGCCGGCGCGCTGCAGTTCCAGGTAGAAGCGGTGCGGGAAGATCGAGGCCAGCTCCAGCGCCGCCTGGCTGGCGCGGTCGGTGTCGCCCTGCACCAGTGCCTGGCCCACCGGCCCGGCCTGTGCGCCCGACAGCACGATCAGGCCCTCGCCCAGCTCGCGCAGCCACTCCAGCCTGCACACGCCCTGCGCGCGCACCACGTTCTGCGTCCAGGCGCGCGCCAGCAGCTCGCACAGGTTCAGGTAGCCGGCGCGGTTCTGCACCAGCACCAGCAGCCGCGACAGCGCGCTGGCATCGCTGGACAGCCCCTGCACGAACAGCTCGGCACCCACCAGCGGCTTGACGCCGGCGCCGCGCGCGGCCTTGTAGAACTTGATCGCCCCGAACAGGTTGTTCAGGTCGGTGATGGCCAGCGCCGGCTGCCCGTCGGCCGCTGCGGCCTTGACGATGTCGTCGATGCGGTTGGTGCCGTCGACGACGGAGAATTCGGTGTGCAGGCGCAGGTGGACGAACATGCGCCGATTGTAGGAAAGGGCCTCCTACGACATCGGCTCCGCCGGCGCGAACCGCGTAGTCGGCAACGGGATGAATTCGGTCTCGCCGGGCACGGGGGCGAAGCGCTGCGCGGCCCAGTCGTCGCTGGCCTGCAGGATGCGCTCCCGGCGGCTGGACACGAAGTTCCAGTACATGAACCGGTGCCCCAGCGGCTCGCCGCCGATCGCGACCAGCCGCGCCGGGCCGGCCGCCTCGACCCGCACCGCGCGCCCCGGTTGGAGGACGAGCAGCGCGTGCGGCGCCATCGGTTCGCCGTCCACGCGCAGCGCGCCTTCGATCGGGTAGACCGCCAGTTCGGCGGCCAGCGGCGGCAGTTCGAACGTGCCGCCGGCCGGCAGGTCGATGTCGAGATAGAGCGTGGGCGACAGCGCCGCCACCGGCGAGCGTTGGCCGAAGCCCTCGCCCACCAGCACGCGCACGCGGGCCGGGCCGATCTCGGCCTGCGGGATCGCGCCGGCCGGCGTATGCGTGAACGCGGGCGCCGACTCCTCCTGGTCCGCCGGCAGGCCGACCCAGAGCTGCAGGCCGTGGTTGACGAAGGCCTGCTGCTGCAGGTGTCCGGGCTTGCGCTCGGAATGCACGATGCCGCGGCCGGCGGTCATCCAGTTGACGGCGCCCGGTTCGATCAGTTGCACGCTGCCCAGGCTGTCGCGATGCATCATCGCGCCCTCGAACAGGTAGGTGACCGTGGCCAGCCCGATGTGCGGATGCGGCCGCACGTCGTGGTCCTCGCCCGGCTGCACGGTGACCGGGCCGAAATGGTCGAAGAAGACGAAGGGCCCGACGCTGCGCCGGCGGAAGTCCGGCAGCAGCCGGCGCACCTTGAAGCCGCCCCCCAGGTCGTGTTCGCGGCCGGCGATCGTCATCGGTAACGGGTGGTCGTCCATCACTTGGCTCCTGCTGCCCAGCGCCGGGCCACCTCGGCGACCCGCTGGCCGAAGGCGAATGCGAAGTTCAGGTCGCCCTCGCTCATCTCGGCTGCCGACGCATCCATCGGCGACACGGACGTGGCGCCGCTCCACACGCCGGCCCAGTTCAGGTCCTCGCGCCGGGCCGCCTTGGTGTTGGCCGGCTGCATGCCCGTGCCGACCCAGACGCCGCCGTGCTGCATGGCCAGCGTCATGAAGTAGTTCAGCGTGGCGGTCTTGTCGCCGATCACGCTGGCGCTGTTGGTGAAGCCCGCGAACAGCTTGTCGCGCCAGGCCGAGGCGAACCAGGCCTTGGACGTGGCGTCGGCGAACTTCTTGAACTGCCAGCTCGGCCCGCCCATGTAGGTGGGCGAGCCGAACACGATGGCATCGGCCGCCTGTAGTTCCTCCCACGCCCCCTCGGGCAGGTTGCCGTCGGCATCGATCGCGATCAGCCGGGCTTGCGCCCCATCGGCCACGGCTTTCGCCTGCCGCTGGGTGTGGCCGTAGCCGGAGTGATAGATGACCACGATCTCGGGCATGGGTCTCCTTGTCGTTCCCGCAGCGGCCGATGCCGGTCAGTCGCGGCGGCGCCCTTCGAAGCTGAAGCGCCCCGGGCCGAAGGCGAAGAACGCCAGCAGGCCGCCGGTGATGGCCATGTTCTTGCCGAACATGAGCTGCTGCATCATCTGCTGGTCTGCCGGCAGCGCCCAGTAATTGTGGAAGAAGAAGGCCGCGACGGCGGTGAAGATCGCCAGCGCCAGTGCGGCCCAGCGGGTGCCGAAACCCACCAGCAGCATCAGGCCGCCGATCAGTTCGATGACCAAGGCGATGGCAACACCGATTTCCGGCAGCGGCAGGCCCGCCGAGGTGGCATAGCTCACCGTCCCGCCGAAGCCGCCGATCTTGCCCCAGCCGGCCGGCACGAACATCCAGGCCAGCAGGATGCGCCCCAGCAGCGCGGCGCTGTCGTAGACGGGGTTCTGGACGAGGGCGGCGCTGCGCCCGTCATGGGTCATGGTGGCCATGATGATTTCCTTTCATGCAGGTTGAACGAGTGGGCAACCCGCCCACGACAGGCTGGGGTACGGCGCCGCCGCATCCCAGTTTCTTGATGGAAGGCAGCGTCATGGCTGCCTCCGGCAATCCCTTACGGCGCGAGGTCGAAGACCAGCACCTCGGCCTGGCGGCCATGGCGCAGCTGCACGGACGGCTCCCCGTCCAGCATGAGCGCATCGCCCGCCCGGAGCGGGTGGCCGTTGGCCTCGATCTCGCCGCGCACCACGTGCACGTAGCCCTTGCGACCGGCCGCGAGGGCCAGTTCTGCCGCTTCGTCGCCGTCGAACAGGCCGGCCCGCACGCGCGCGTCAGCATGGATCTTCACGGAGCCCTCGGCCGCGTCGGGCGAGGCGACCAGCCGCAGCCGGCCGCGCTTGTCGGCCTCCGGAAAGGTCTTCTGCTCGTAGCTCGGCTCGATGCCGGTGACGCTGGGCTCGATCCAGATCTGCAGGAAATGCGTGACCTGCTGCGGCGCATGGTTGAACTCGCTGTGCATCACGCCGGTCCCGGCGCTCATGCGCTGCACGTCGCCCGGCGGGATGCCCTTGACGTTGCCCATGCTGTCCATGTGCGCGAGGTTGCCCTCGAGCACGTAGCTGATGATCTCCATGTCGCGGTGGCCGTGGGTGCCGAAGCCGGTGCCCGGGGCGATGCGGTCTTCGTTGATCACCCGCAGGTTGCCGAAGCCCATGTGCTCCGGGTCGTAGTAGCCGGCGAACGAGAAGCTGTGGAAGGACTTCAGCCAGCCGTGGTCGGCATAGCCGCGGTCCTGGGACTTGCGGACGGTCAGCATGGTCAATTCCTTTGAACGGAGCCACTGTACGTCCGCCCGCACGCCGCGTGGGGCCTCGTTCTTTGATGGCATCATTCAAAAAAATCGAACATGAACACCGCTCGCGACGTCCTCACCCCCGACGCCCTGGCCCTGCTGCAGGCGGTGTCGGACCACGGCAGCTTCGCCGCCGCCGCCCGCCAGCTCGGCCTGGTGCCCAGCGCCGTCACCTACCGCATCCGCCAGATCGAGGATGCGCTGGACGTGCTGCTGTTCGACCGCAGCTCCCGCCAGGCGCGGCTCACCGCCGCCGGCAACGAGCTGTTGTGCGCCGGCCAGCAGCTGCTGCAGGAGATCGACTCGGTCGCCCACCGGGTCCGGCGGGTCGCCACCGGCTGGGAAGCCGAGTTCACGATCGCGGTGGACTGCGTGCTGTCGCACTCGACCGTGATGGAACTGGCCGAGGCTTTCTACGCCCTCGCCCCGACGACCCGGCTGCGGCTGCGCGAGGAGGCGCTGGCCGGCACGCACGACGCGCTGGTGTCCGGCCGCGCCGACCTGGCGCTGGGCGTGGTGCTCGACCCGGGCACCACCGCCGGCGTGTTCAGCGAGCTGCTGGGCGACCTCGATTTCGTTTACGCGGTGGCGCCGCACCATCCGCTCGCGCAGGCCGCCGAACCCATCAGCGACGAAATACTGCTCAAGCACCGGGCCGTGGCCGTGGCCGATTCGGTGCTGCGCGGCAACCCGCTCACGCTCGGGCTGCTGGCGGGCCAGGACGTGCTGACGGTGAGTTCGATGCGGGCCAAGCTCGATGCGCAGATCCGCGGCCTCGGCGGCGGCTTCCTGCCCGAGCCGCTGGCGCGGCCCTACCTCGAAAGCGGGCGCCTGGTGGCCAAGGACGTGCAGCGCAGCGGCCGCGCGGTGCGGCTGCACTACGCCTGGCGCTCGCCCGGCAACCTGGGGCCGGGCCGCGCCCAGCAGTG
>NZ_DASPLW010000048.1:0-63691 GCF_035627355.1 Ramlibacter sp. | reverse complement strand
ACCCCGGCGCCGCCCGCATCCTGCGCGTGCCGCTGGCCGCGCACGAGGGCCGGCCGCTGGCGCAGGTGGAGGGCCTGGAGGCCTTCGGCGCCGCGGTGCAGGCGCAGTTCGACGACTTCATCAACGAGCGCCGCCAGCACGGCCTGGACCACTGGCAGCAGTCGTTCGAGCTGAACCCCGCCTCCGCGGTGTCGCCCTCGCAGGGCAATGCCATCACGCTGGTGGCGCGCGGCGCCGAGATGCCTTCGGACGTGCCGGACCACTCGGCGCGGCTGCTGGTGTTCGACGACATTTCCGAGATCGTGTCGGCGCAGCGCGCGCAGGCCTGGGGCGAGGTGGCGCGCCGGCTGGCCCACGAGATCAAGAACCCGCTGACGCCGATCCAGCTGTCGGCCGAGCGGCTGGCGCACAAGCTGGGCAACAAGGTGGGCGAGCCGGAGCGGGCCGTGCTGCACAAGTCGGTGCAGACCATCGTCGACCAGGTCGACGCGATGAAGCGGCTGGTCAACGAGTTCCGCGACTACGCGCGCCTGCCGGCCGCCGAGCTCAAGCCGCTGGACCTGAACGGGCTGCTGGGCGACGTGCTGCACCTGTACGTGCGGGAGGGCGAAGCCGGTGTGGGCGCCCACGTGCCGGTGCGCGCCGAGCTGGACCCGGCCTGCCCACCCATCCTGGGCGACGCGCAGCAGCTGCGCCAGGTGATCCACAACCTGCTGCAGAACGCGCAGGACGCCACCGAAGGGGCGGCGCACCGGGACGTGCTGGTGCGCACGCAGTGGAACGCCGCCAACCGGCGCGTCAGGCTGGTGGTGCAGGACAGCGGCGCCGGCTTCCCCGAATACATCCTCAAGCGCGCGTTCGAGCCCTACGTCACGACCAAGGACAAGGGCACTGGCCTGGGCCTGGCGGTGGTCAAGAAGATCGCCGACGAACACGGCGCCCGAATCGATGTGAAGAACCGGGTGGAGGACGGCGCGGTCGTGGGGGCCCAAGTCTCGCTATCATTCACAGTTGCAGCGTGACAACACTTCTTGAGGCGCTGCGCTAGAAAGCAACATGGCAAACATATTGGTGGTCGACGACGAACTGGGGATCCGGGACCTGCTGTCGGAGATCCTGAACGACGAAGGCCACACGGTGGAGCTGGCGCAGAACGCGGCGCAGGCGCGCTCCGCCCGCGCCGCCGCCCGGCCCGACCTGGTGCTGCTGGACATCTGGATGCCGGACACCGACGGCGTCACCCTGCTCAAGGAGTGGTCGAGCACCGGGCAGCTGACCATGCCCGTGATCATGATGAGCGGCCACGCCACCATCGAGACCGCGGTCGAGGCCACCAAGATCGGCGCCCAATCCTTCCTGGAAAAGCCGATCACGCTGCAGAAGCTGCTCAAGGCGGTGGAAGCGGCGCTGTCGCGCGAGACGGGCAGCAACGGCGGCCCGGCGCTGCGCCCCAAACCGGGCCCCGGCTACGTGTCGCCGCCGTCGGCCTCGCTGGTCGAACTGACGGTGGAAGCCGCCATGACCGGCGGCCAGACCCTGCCGGCCCCGGTCGAGATGGGCCCGCAGGCGCGCCAGACCTTTGAGCTGGACAAGCCGCTGCGCGACGCGCGCGACGAGTTCGAGAAAAGCTACTTCGAGTTCCACCTGGCCAAGGAAGGCGGCTCCATGACCCGCGTGGCCGAGAAGACCGGTCTGGAACGCACCCACCTGTACCGCAAGCTCAAGCAGCTCGGCGTGGACCTCTCCCGCGGAAAGCGCTCCGGGGGCTAGGCTATAATCGCCGGCTCACGGCCCGGTAGCTCAGTTGGTAGAGCAGCGGATTGAAAATCCGCGTGTCGGTGGTTCGATTCCGCCCCAGGCCACCAGTCTTCATGCGCCCCAGCGCCCGATACGGGTTCTGGGGCGTTTCTACAATCCGCGACAGTTTTCTACAACTCGGGGGCGCGCATATGCCGGTCGGGCACTTCAGCAGGATTGCGACAATCGCTTGGCTGTTGTTCTTTAGCCTCACCATCGTCAGTGCGCAGACCACTCCGGCCAGGACTCCGCCGTCTGCGTTAGAGCCTAAGGGGACCCAGGATCTAGGGCTGCAGGTTGAGATCCTGCGAGCGCAAAACGCCGAAATCCGTTCTTTCAATGACCGCATCCTTTCCACGGTGTGGGGCGCACTTGGAGTCATCGGTGGCGTTACGGTGCTACTGGTCGGCTATTCCTGGTTCTCAAGCAAGCGCTCATTTGAGAACGACAGGGATGCTCTGGCGAAGGATTTATCGGGGGAAGTGAAAAAGCTCGAAGGCGAACTGGTAGGGCGGATCGAGGTGGAGATCGGCGCGATGAAGAAGGGTCTGGACCCCCTCGTTGCGGAGAAGTCGAAGGTAATCAAGGCATCGCTGAACTCGAAGATCGAGGATCTCGAACAGCGGGTGATTGATCTGCAAATAGCGCATGTGGAGCGCGAGTTTGAAGAAGCGAAGAAGGCGGGCTATTTCGGTTCTGCAATGCGCTGTGCGACAAAGTATCTCGAGCTTGCTCACGAAGAGAAGTACCACCTTTACTTGGATGACGGTTTAGCGATGATGGCTGATATCGTCGGAGCTATCGAGGCTGTACCGAAGGGTGCGTACAACCACACGACAGACCCAGGGACGGTGGAAGATGCCATAAAGGCCATCGAGAAGTCCACGCATCACAAGGCCGTTGGAGCGAAGTTGCGGGACAGGCTCTTAGCGCTCCCAGTGTGACCTATCGGAGAGGTTTAACGCGCTCACCAATGCGCGTCCGTACATAGTGCTCAGTCATATCACGGTTCCGATGTGCCAGCAGCTTCTGCGAGTGCGCCAAGTCACCGGTATCCGTTGCCGCTTTCGCCCGTAGGTCGCGAAACTGGAAGCTAACGCCTGCTGCCTGCCGGGCCTTATCGAACCTTGACCTTAGTGCGCCCTGCGTCAGCGGTTGGCCATCTTCGTCCTGAATAAGAAACGCGCTGATCGCGCGGCGCGGGCGTGCGTTGATCCGTTCGAGCGTGGCGGCCAATTCGCCAGTTACCTCCATGCCGATGCGCGCCCTCATCTTATTCTGCACTACCCAGAGCGCGCCATCCCTGAGGTCAGTGCGTTTCAGCTTGAGGACGTCGGCGCGCCTTTGACCCGTGATAAGGGCGAGGTCCATGGCGTCCGCCACCGTAGGATGCGCGTGAGCCTTGACCCTGGCGAATTCCTCGTCAGTTACGTAGCGGTCGCGACCGGATTCCCGGAAGCCCTTAACCCCTTGGCAGGGATTCTGAGCGGCCGTATAGCCCCATTCGCGAGCCTTGTGAAGATGTGAGAGAAAAGCGCCTTCTCCCGGTTCGCGCGGACGTTGGCCACTTGACCGCGGATGTCCATGTACTACCGGATATGCATGGGCAAGATCGCATCCAATCGGCATGTGACCGAACACCCGGTGAGTCCGCCGTAGCCATGGATGCGAGCTCCTTTCGGGAATGCCTGTAACGGGCCGGTCTTGGAGAGGTACTTCATGAGATAGCCGATGGGCGCTCGCCCAATCACGGTCTGGCTCATGTCGTGTGGCCACCAGCCGCCTCGTTGCACCGAGAGCTCGTGCCACTTGGCACAGGCCCACCGTGCGCTTTAGGCGGTACCTTCTATCCTCGCGTCCTGCGTGATGGAGAAAGCGCTGCGAGAGCGATTCGGGTCACGGTTTGCCGCAGTCGCTCCAGGGTGCGTCGGCAAATGCACCTGCCGTGTGGTCCGCACTTGCTAAAGGCGATGACCCAGACGATCCTTTTCCCGTCTCGGTATGCCGGTTGGGTAAGGCATACATCGTGTGCGCAGGAGTTCGATCCTATGCGGCTTCAACTTGGGAGCTTCGCTCGTCACGCAGAGTCGTTATGAACGCGACGCTTTGTGGCCTCACGGCTAAGGTGGCAGCGCTAGCATTGCGGAAAGAACGGAGGGGGAGCAATGCAAAGTGATTCGCGGCCGGCTTGGTTGGAGGAGAGGCGAAAGCCAGAACTGGATGTCTGGAAGATCGCAGTTGGCGTCGCCACTGGGATTTTGGTCGCTAGCGTCATCGGCTACTTCGTCCGGCTTGCCATGATCAATCATGCGCTGGGCGAGTTCACCAAGACGACGTCGAACATCGTCCGGGATATGAATCTGCAGACCGCGCGTCAGCAGGAGCGGCTGGAGCGAGCCAAGGAGGCAGCCATACAGCGGGAAGCTGCACGTAGAGCCGAAGAAGCCGCGAAACAGCGCGCGCATGAAGCGGCAATCCGGCACGCGCAAGAGCTCCAACTTGCCAACGATGAGGCTTGGAACAGGTACTACCGAAAGCCGGCCTTTTGTGAGAACGCAGAAGGGCAAGCGTTCGTAGACTGCGCGAATCACCACATCAAGGCCAAACGCCGGTTTGAAGAGTTGTGGACGGCCGGCAAGCTGTAGCAGCTAGCGGGGATGACTAGTCTGCGAAGTTCGGCATAGAGGAATGCAGCAGTTCCCTCCACCTGGTGGCGAGTGCTTGAACCAGAATCGCTTCGGACTGACCGCGCCGGGGCGAGCCTCTGGGGCGATCACGCTTGCCCAGATCGTCGGTTCCTGGTTGACGGACTAAAGTCTCCAAGCCCGGTTCGAGCTGCGCCAGCGTTGCGCGGACGACTCATAAAAGGTTCGGTTCGACGCTCGGTGGACCGCCGGGCCCGCGCGCTACAGCCGCGCGCACTGGTCCTCCTTGTTCCCCTCCACGCGGTTGCCGCCGCCCGTGGGCGCCAGCCGGTTCGACTTGCACTGCAGGTTGCCGCCGACCGTGTTGTTGCGCACATGGAGTTTCCCGCGGTTGTCGAACAGCTGGATGTCGCCGTCCACCCGCGTCGCCTGCACCTGGACCGCGCCCCCTTGCTTCGCCTGGAGGTTGCCGCCGATCTCGGAATTGGCGGTGACGGCGACGCTTCCGGCGTTCTCGGCCTGGACATTCCCTTCCACGCTGACACCGCTCGCCACCAGCCGAGCGCCGGATCCGACCTTCACGTTTCCGTCCACGCGGGTGCCCTGGAGGCGGCAGGCGCGACCCTTGCGAACGACCACGTCACCGTCGATCGCGTCGGCGCCGATCGTTCCGTCGCAGACGCGGTCTCCGGCATGTGCCGAAGAGAGAAGGCCCAGCACAAGAAGGCCGGCAGTGGTGATGGCGTGTACACGCATGGCCCGGGCGTCCAGCGTGCCATTCTCCGCAAGGTCCGCCGCAGAACGACTCAGCATCGAACGCGGGCCGTAACGGATTGCGATCGGACGGGGCCGATACCTGTGGAAATCAGCGATAAGCAGCGCGGCATCGCGCTGGAAGTCGCTCCCTTACCGCCAGCGCCGCATCGCTGCCCGCTGCCGGGCCTGACCCAGGGCCGTGTTGCTTCCGCCGCCACCATAGTGCGCGGCCAGCGCGGCGACCGTCGGGTAGCGGAACACGTCCAGCGCCTCGGCCGCGACCCCGCAGCGCTCGCCGAGCCGGCGGCTCAGCTGGATCGCCTTGAGCGAGGTGCCGCCCAGGTCGAAGAAGTTGCTGCCGCGCGGTACCTCGGTGAGCGACAGCACCTCGCGCATGGCTGCGGCAATGGTCGACTCGAGCGTCGTGCTGTTCCCGATCGGGCCGGCTGCCGCCAGGGGCGTGCCGCCCACGGGCACCTGGACGGCTTCGGCCATCGTGTCCGGCCTGGACGCCTGCACCACCGTGCCCGGCACGCCGAGCACCGTCGCGCCGGCCGGCACGTCGGCGACCACCAGCGTGTTGGCGGCAATGGTGGCGCCGGCGCCGATGCGCAGGTCGGGGAGGATGCTGGCGTTCGAGCCCACGTAGACGCCGTCTTCCAGCACCACGCGGGCGTTGATGACCGCATTCGGTGCCACCACGCAGCCTTGGCCGACCCGGCAGCCATGGCCGACCACGGCACCCAGCAGTACCACGCTCGACCGTCCCAACGAAGCGCCGGCGCCTACGGTCGCGTGCTCGTAGAGGCAGGTCTCGCTGGCGAGCTGCACGCCGATCAGGTCCACGCCGGGGTGCACCAGCGACGCGAAGGGGATGCCGAAGCCGGCGATTCGTTCGCGCGCGCGGGCGCGGCCCGCAGTGGTGCGGGTGACCAGGTTCACGACTTCGTCCAGCCCCGGATCGGCTGCGCGCAGCAACTCGAACGAGCCGGCCACCGGCAGGTCCAGGCGCATGCTGCCGTGCTGGCCGGTGTCGTCGTCGAGCAGCACGATGCGACGCCAGCGTTCGGTCGCGCGGTTGACCTGAAGAGCCAGCCGGATGCCCTCGCCGTTGCCCACGCCGCACAGGTAGAGCGTTCTCATCGGGCTTCCACCGCATTCAGCCCTTGCCAGGTGGGTTCGACCGGGACCACTGCGGCTTCCGGCCGCACCCGTTCGGCGGCGCCGGTCATCCAGTCGGTGCACTTGTGGCAGCGTTCCGGCAGCTCGCCGAACCGGCGCTCCAGGTGCAGCTCTCGATAGCGGCCGAGTCGGGCCCACAGGTTGGCGAGGCTGTCGTCCCACGCGTTGCCGGCACCTTCCTCGCATTCGGTGTCGCCGGGGCAGCGCGGCACCCGGCCGTCCCAGAACACGTGCATCATGGTCACGGCCCAAGGGCAGGGAATGCGCTCGTCGTTGGAGATGCCCAGGCCGGTCTCGAACTGGCCGCCCCAGCTGAGCTGGCGCCGTACCTTCACGACCGCATTGCGCGCCAGCCAGTGGGCCTTGTAGGCATCGACCTCGTGGGCGTTGTCTTCCATGGTGATGAACTGCACCTGGATGGCCAGCTTGGAGCCGGTCGCGTCGCGCCGGGCCAGCAGGCGCTCCACGTTGCGATAGACGACGTCGCGGTCGGCCTTGACCCGGTACTTCTCGAACGAGGCCTTGGAGAAGCCGTCGACGCCGAAGACGATGAGGTGGGCGCCCGAACCGAGGACGGCATCGTCGAGATCGGGCGTGAGCAACATGCCGTTGGTGTTGATGTTCAGCGACTCCAGGCCCACCGACCGGCCGTAGTCCAGGCACCTGAGCAGCAGTTCCGGCTCCAGCAGGGGCTCGCCGCAGAACGAGAACCAGCATTCGGTCCGGGGCGAGACGGCCGCGATCTCGTCGGCGCACTTGCGCCACAGCTCGAAGGGCATGGTGCCCTTGGCCCGCTTCATGGACGGGTGATGGCACATCGAGCAGGCGAGGTTGCATTCGGCGCAGATCTCGACGGCGAAT
This sequence comes from Ramlibacter sp., assembly GCF_035627355.1. Classification (GTDB taxonomy): domain Bacteria; phylum Pseudomonadota; class Gammaproteobacteria; order Burkholderiales; family Burkholderiaceae_C; genus Ramlibacter. Next base: position 56,450 of record NZ_DASPLW010000048.1, on the reverse strand, counting down.
TTCCGGGGGAAGGCGAACTTGCCGAGCGTGGCGGCGAGGGTCTCGAGTTCGACAGGAGGCATGTGCATCTCCATGAAAAGGTGGAAGGTGACGCCCTGGTGCCGGAGGACCTGCCTGTCCATCCCGGCGCGTGAATCAGGCTAAGCAATTCGTCGATCGCGGTGGGCTCATGGCAGGCCGCTTTCGAGCCGGTTGTTTGATCTCCATCAGCGATTCGTCGCATGGAGCGGACGCACAACCCAGCAGTGAGAACTCATGGGCAAGTGCGCGTGCCATCGATGGGTTTCGGTGATCGGTGGCGATTTCAGACGGAACGCACCGGGGTCTCCGGCGCGCCTTCGTCGCTGCACGGCGATGGCCGAGCGCCGCAACAAAAATCCGCAGGCAATGCCGAATGGCGCTGAGCGCCGCAGGGTGCGGAGACGTCGAACGTGGCGCCAGCCAGGCAGCATGCGGGGCACGCCCGCGCAGGTTGGCAGGACTCTCGTACAGATGCACACCAATGCGCGCGGCGCAGCTTGCGCATGGCCCGCGGCGCGCCTACACCTGCGGCCCGTTTTCTCCTTGCCGGAGCTGCACCATGGCCGAACACGTTCCTTGCTGGCTGGCACTGTCTTCGTTCATCGTGGCGACTGCCGCATGCACCGACGATCCCGGGGCGGAGCGTGCGCAGGCCCTCGACGCGGGACGGATCGCGAGTGCGCTCGTGGCGCCACCAGCCGAGTTGGCCCTGGTCTACCTGCAGTTCGACGCGGAGAAGGCGCGGGCGACGATCGTGGACCTGCCGGAGCAGTTCTGAGCCGGAGGGCGGCGTGCCACCGTCGAGTGGCTCCGGCTCCCGATGCCGCCCTTGCTAACCCGGCTTTCCTTTGCTCACCACGTTGCACGCAGGGAGGTGCTGGCCGGACCCGGCAGCGACGCGCACAATGCAGCAGGACTCTCCCGTACGCACCATGAACCGGTTCTGGGCGCGTTTCACGCCGCTGCTGCTGGATTCGGAGCCGCTGGCCGCCGGCATTGCCGGGGTCCTGCTGCTGGCGATCTGGCTATTCGGCGGCTGACGCAGGCATCTGCGGCTCGGCCTGCCGGGCCAGAACGCGCGTGGCCATGACCAGCCACGCGGTGGCCACGACGACGCAGGCCACGATCAGTCCCTGGCCGACGCGGATCTGGTCGTCCAGCAGGTAGGCGTTGCAGACGCGCAGCGGCGAGTCGATGAAGAGCGAGCCCGCCATCGCCGTCATCGGCAGCATGTTCCCCAGGAAGAAGAACTGCCCCAGCAGGCCCGCCCTGTTCCACGACAGGCGCAATGCCGCGCCGGTGGCCAGCAACGCCAGCCACTTGGCGACCTCGAAGCGCAGGTCCACCAGCGCCAGGTCCAGCAGGCGCGGGATCATCAGCAGCGACAGCAGCAGGGCCGCCGCCAGCAGGCCGGTCAGGCCGTGCGCGTTCCAGCGCTGCAACTTCTCTGCAACGGACGGCTGCAGCCCGCCGGCCAGCACATGGCCCGCCAGCACGAGCAGCGGAAACTGCAGCAGCATGTGCAGGCTCATGCTCGCTTCCAGCAGCCCGCGCAGGGGCGGGCTCGCGAGCACGGCCAGCAGGCCGATCGCCGCGAGTTGCGGCCATGGCCGCTGAAGCCTGCGACGCGCCATCACAGCTGCCCCTGCGCGGCCAGGTACCGCGCGTAGTCCAGCGCCATCTGCTGCTCCGCCAGGTCGAAGATGCGCACCAGCCGGCCTTGCGCATCGACCACCAGCAGCGCGCCGTTGTGCTGGAAGTCGCCCCGGCCGTCCGGCACCACCACCACCTGGAACAGGTCCAGCAGGCGCTGCATGTCCGATGCGTCCGGCACGCGCACGAAGCGCCACAGCGCAGGATCGGCCTTCATGAGCGTCGTCGCGTACCAGCGCAGGCGCTCCACCGTGTCGCGCCGGGGATCGAAAGTGATGGACAGCAGGCGCACGCCGGCGTCATCCGGCTCGGCCAGCAGCGCCGCCTGCATCTGCTGGAAGGTGTTGCCCAGCGCCAGGCACAGGCTCTCGCAGTGGGTGTAGACGAAGTCGACGATGGTGACGTGGCCGTTGCCCGCCAGCAGCTGGCGCAGGTCGCGCTCGGCGACCTGCGGTCCTTCGATCGCCATGGCCGGCGCCGCGATGGGCTGCTGCACCACCTCCAGCCGCCGGGCGCCTTCGGCGGTCCAGACCTGGAAGCCGTGCGTGAGCCAGCTGGCGCCCCAGCCGGCGCCCAGCGCCAGCATGGCGCAGGCGATGGCGGTGCGCAGCATCAGGCGGCTCCGGCCTTCACGGGCGGGTGCAGGAGGACGGGCCGGGGCGCGCCCGGTTCCGGCGGCAGCACGTCGGCCAGCGTGTGCGAGTCCAGGTGATCCATGAACCGGTGCAGCGCGCCATCCATGATGCCGGTGAGCTGGCAATGGCCCGTGAGCGAGCAGGTGTTCCCGGTCGAGAAGCACTCGACGATGAAGAAGTCGGGCTCCATGGTCCGCACCACGTCGCCCAGCCGGATCTGCTCCGGCGGACGGGCCAGCCGGATGCCGCCGCCCTTGCCGCGCGTGGTCTCCAGCCATCCGGCCAGCGCGAGCTGGTGGGTGATCTTCATCAGGTGCGTCTCGGAGATCTGGTAGGCGGCGGCGACCTCGGCGATGTGGCAGCGCCGTTCGGGATGCTGCGCCACGTAGATCAGCAGGCGCACGGCGTAGTCGGTCATGTGCGCGAGCCGCATGGCGCTGCCTCGACGATCAGTTGCCGCCGGCGGCCAGCGTCTTCAGCTCGGCGTCGCCGTTGAACGGCTTGTCGCGCACCACCGCCTTGCGCTCAGCAGCCACCAGCTCGGCGTCGACCGGCTCGGCCTTGTTCGACCAGCTGGCCCGCACGTAGCTGGCCACGGCGGCCAGCTCCGCATCGCCGAGCTGTGCGAAGGACGGCATGGCGCCCTTGTAGGTCGCGCCCTTGACCGTCAGTTCGCCGGTCACGCCGTGCAGCAGGATGTTGGCCAGCACGCGCGGCTCGCCGGTGACCCATTCGGATCCGTCCAGCGGCGGGAACACGTTGGGCAGTCCGGCGCCGGTGGCCTGGTGGCAGGCCACGCAGTTGGCCGTGTAGACCTGCTTGCCGTCGACGGCGGCACCGACGGGCGGGCCCGACAGGTCGGCCACGGTGCGCTGGTCGCCCAGCGCGGGCGCACCGAACGGCTCCGAGAACAGGATGTAGCCGGCACCGGCCAGCACCATGGCCAGCGTGATGCCGGCCACGATCAGGGGGATCGGCTGGCTGCGCTCGGTGGGTTCGGCTTCTTCGCGCAGCTGCGCCGGGGTGGGCGGGGGGGCTTGGGTCGCCATGCGATGCCTCCTTCGATTTCAGCGCCCGGCCGTCTTGGCCGGGGCGGGCAGCACCGGGTAGGTGTGGTCCAGGCCCTGCATGTACTTCACCAGGTCCAGCGCCTCGGGCGTGGGCACCACCACCTGGCCGACCTGCGGTCCGTAGCCGGGCGGCAGCGTGATCGGCTGGTCGCCCTCGCGCTTGGCCTCCTCCTCGTCCTTGATGCGGAACAGGTAGGGGTAGGCCGGCATGATGGAGTCCTTCACGTACGCGCGCGGCTGGTACAGGTGGCCCAGGTGCCAGTCCTTGCTGGGCTGGCGGGCGCCGATGTTGAACAGGTCGGGGCCGGTGCGCATGCTGCCCAGCAGGTGCGGCTTGTCGTAGACGTAGTCGCCCGGCACCGAGGCGCGGCCCCAGCCGCGCTCGAAGTCGGGTGCCAGCGAGCGGTCGCGCGGCTGCTGGCTGTGGCAGTAGACGCAGCCGTTCGCGATGTAGACCTCGCGGCCGCGCAACTGCGCGTCGGTATAGGGCTTGAGCTTGGGCGGCGGGGTGATGTCGCGCGCCTGCACGTAGGGCAGCACCACCAGGGCCGCTGTGGCGACGCCCAGGGCCACCATCGCGCCGGCGGCGAGCTTGACTTCATTTTCCATACACGGGTTCCAGGTGGTGGCGGGCGCCGAACAGCGCGGCGCCGGTGCGCATCGGGCCGAAGCGCAGCGCCATCGCCATGAAGTGGCCGACGAAGACCAGGTGCGACAGCACCAGCAGGCCGCCGCCGATGGATCGCCACTGCAGGTAGGGGATGGTGAGGGTCACCGACTCCATGAAGGCGCGCGCCGGATCCAGCATGGCGGTGCCCTGCATCCAGCCGCCGATGGTCAGCGACGTGAAGTAGATGCCGATGCCGATGGCCGACAACCAGAAGTGCACCGTGATCAGCTTCGGGAACGGCCACTCCCAGTTCAGCACGCGCGGCATCATGAAGTAGATCGCGCCGAACAGCACCATGCTGACGAAGCCGTAGGCGCCCAGGTGCGCGTGGCCGACGGTGTAGTGGGTGAAGTGGGCGACCGCGTTGACGCTGCGCAGCGCCTCCATCGAGCCCTGCAGCGAGGACGCCATGTACATCAGCCCGCCGAACATCATGAAGCGCAGCGTCGGCGACCAGCGCCCCAGGTGCATGCGTCCCTGCAGCGTCAGGCCCATGTTGATGGTGAAGGCGATCACCGGGATCACCATCATCAGGCTCTGCACGATGGACAGCGTGATCAGCCAGCCCGGCACCGGGCCGCCGATCAGGTGGTGGCCGCCGACCTGGCCGTAGAAGAAGGCCAGCGTCCAGAAGCCCAGGATCGACAGGTTGTACGAGCGCACCGGCCGGCCGATGATCTTGGGCAGGAAGTAGTAGATCGCGCCCACGCTGACCGGCGTGAACCACAGGCCCAGCACGTTGTGGCCGAACCACCAGTTCATGGTCGCCTGCTGCACGCCGGTGTGCACGCCCGGCAGCTTGGCCACCAGGTACAGCAACGTGATCCACAGCAGGCCGGCCACCATGTACCAGGCGCTGACGTACAGGTGCTCGGTCTTGCGGTTCACCAGCGTGTAGAGCACCGGCAGGATGATCATCACGAAGCCGGCCACGATGAACAGGCCGACCTGCCAGGGGATCTCCAGGTACTCCATGCCGTCGCTCCAGCCGGCGGCGATGGCGCCGACGCCGGCGGCGATGCCGGTGTTGATCAGCGCGCCGCCCAGCAGGGTCCAGACTGCGCCGTGCAGGTGGGTGCGCAGCAGGCGCGGCAGCAGCCACAGGATCATGCCGATGGCGGCATTGGTGATCCAGCCGTACAGCACGGCCTGCAGGTGGACGGTGCGGATGCGGCCGAAGGTGAGCCAGGGCTGCTGCACCAGCCAGTCGGGTGCGTGCAGCTTGATCGATGCGGTCAGGCCCGCCATGGAGCCCAGCAGCAGCCAGAAGCAGGCGAAGGCCGCGAACATGAAGACCGGGAAGGCGGTCGACTGGTCGGCCACCACCCGCGCCTGCAGGTCGGTGGGATCGGTGTGCGGCAGCGGCTCCGGATGGGCCGCCTGTTGCAGTTCGCGCTGGCCTTCCTCGCGCAGCGCCGGGTCGTCCACCCGGCCGACCTCGCCGCGCGCAAAGATCACCGACGCGGCCGTCGGGTTCTCCACCAGCAGGCCCTTGCGCAGCGACCAGATGAAGACGAACAGTCCGATGATGGACAGCAGGAAGGCCCCGAGCAGGCTGATGACGGCGCTGTCCATCACGCGAGCCCCTCGGCCACGTCCATGCCGCGGCTGATCCGCCAGCCGTACCACAGGCTGTCGGCAATCCGGTGCGCGAGCAGATCGGCGCGCGCCTTCATGGCCGGGTTGCCCAGCGCGGCGGTGGTGCTGCCGAACAGCGCCAGCCAGCGCTGGAACAGGCCTTCGTTCAGGTCGGGTAGCGCCACGTGCTTGGGCATGGGGGTGCCGCGGAAGCGCGCGGTGCCGCGCAGCGCCGAGGACCAGAAATCGACCATCCTGGCCAGGTGCGGGTCCCAGTCGCGGATGTGGGCGTCGAACACGGGCCCGAGTTCGGGGTCCTGCCGGACCTGGGCGTAGAAGCCGTGGACCAGGCGGTGCACCTCTTCCTCGGTGCAGAGATCGGGAGTGGGCATATACGGGTTTCCTCGGGGGTGCATTTTAAGATTCGTCAAACATTCATCTTCTAAGAGCCACCCCTCCAAGCGCGGGCATTCGGGGCATTCGGGATATTCCGGGCGCCGCTGGCACCCGGGGCCGGGTTGCGGTAGTCGCGCGTGCGCGCCCGAACAGGCCGGAGCGGGAGCATTGAAGAACGCCTACGGACGGCGCTAGCGCCCGCCTACTTCCGGGTGCCCGGGATCCTGAGACCGTGGCAGGCTGAGTCGCAGCGGGAGGCTGGCATGGAGCAGGTTCGGGCGGCACGGCGGCGCCGCTGGGCGGATGCCGGCGCGCCGGGGCCCGGTGGGCCGTGGAGCATGGGCGATCGCTGGCCCCTGCTCGTGTCCGTGCTGGCGGACGAACAGTCCGAACTCCTGCGCGCGATCCAGGCCTGCGACCTCCAGGCGCTCCAGGGCGGGGAGGCGCTCCAGGCGCTGCGCGCCGCCTGTGAGCGCGTGCAGCGCACGACCCGGCGCGCCCAGCAGATCGCGCGCCTGGCCAGCGGCCGCGTGCGCCAGTTCCGCGAGCGCATCGACCTGGCCGACCTGGTGCTCGCGGTGCTGGCCGACCTCGGCATCCCCTCCGGCTCCGGCGGACCGGTGTCCGAACTGGACCTGCAGCCGGCCGAGGCGTTCATCGATCCAGCGGTTGCCTACACCGTGGTCGAGTGCCTGCTGGGCTGGCTGCTGGTGCACGGCCGCGAACTCACCCTGCAGACGGTGCCGGGCCGGGGCGCCGGCGGGCCGGTGCTGACGGCCAGCATCGAGCGGACGGCCCCACCGCCGGCCGCTTCGGGCCTGCCACGGCGCCGCCGGCTGGACGACGGGCTCGAGTTGCTGCTGCTGCAGCAGGCGGTATGGGCGAACGGGCTGACGCTGCGCGTGCTGGCCGGCCGCGACATCACGGCCCGCGTTGGCTTTCCCCCGCCGGCTGCGGGGGCCCACGACTTCGGCCGGCTCGAGATGCGGGCGCCGGAACCGGGCACCGACGGGATCGGCTGAAGGCGCGGGTCCGGGACCGGGCTCTGCTTCAGCGAACGGGATCGCCAGCCGCCGGGGCAGCCGCCGCGGCCGAACGCGGCCACCACAGGTTGATCGCCAGCCCGCCGATCACCAGCGCGGCCGCGACCAGCTTCCAGGCCGGGAGCGGCTCGCCCAGCCAGATCGCGGAAGCGCCCATGCCGAACACCGGGATCAGCAGCGCCAGCGGCGTCACGGTGGCCGCCGGGTAGCGCGAGAGCAGCCAGTTCCAGGCGGCATAGCCGAACAGCGAATTGGCCCAGGACTGCCAGGCCACGGCCACCCACACGCCCGGCGTGGCCTGCCGCACCCCGGCCACCATGGCATCCCAGCCTTCCAGGGCCAGCGACAGCAGGAACAGCACCGGCACCGCGAACGCGGACGACCAGACCACGTAGGCCACCATGTTGATGCTGCCGGCGCGCTTGGTCAGGATGTTGCCGCCGGCCCAGGTGGCGGCCGCGCCCAGCACCAGCAGCAGGCCGCCGACCGTGGTGCTCGCATCCGTGTGCCAGCCCACCACGGCCAGCCCGGCCGCCGACACGAGCACGGCCACGAGCTGGAATGTCTGCAGCCGCTCGCCGGTCAGCCACATGGCCAGCCCGATGGTGAAGAACACCTGGGTCTGCACCACCAGCGAAGCCAGCCCGGGCGAGATGTGGCCGTTCATGGCGATGTAGAGCAGCCCGAACTGGCCGGCGCCGATCAGCAGCCCGTAGCCGGCCAGGTTGGACAGCGCCACCCGCGGTCGAGGCAGGAAGAGGAAGGCCGGCACCAGGGCCAGCGAGAAGCGCAGCGTGGCCAGCAGCAGCGGCGGCAGCGCATCCAGCGCCTCGCGGATCACGACGAAGTTGGTGCCCCAGACCGCGACGACGGCGAGCGCGAGCAGCGCGTGGGCGGGAGAGATGCGGGACATCGCCGCACAGCATACGGCCTGGGCCCGACCGCATTGATGCAAGGTGCGAGGCGCATTGATGCGCCTGGCCGAGCCACTGTCGGCCTGTGCTGACAGGAATGCGGGCCCAGGGCCGATGCCCGCGGGCGCCGCCCCGTCCAGCATGAAGGCGGAGACCATGAACAGGAGGACGCCATGCCCGCCGACACCACCCCAGACCCGCGCGACATGGAGCGCGCACCCGCCGAGCAGCGGATCCCGCAGGCCCGGGAAAAACCGGCCGCGGGCTCGCTGGACCAGTCCGAGGTCGCGCGCCGTCCGCCCTTGCCGGAACACCCGCGCGTCATGGCGGCCGACGTCGTCGAGGATCCCACGGCCGCGCCGGAGGATGCCGTCAAGCCCTCGCCGGGCGAGAGCGACAGCGAACTCAATCGCGGGTGAGGGCCCTCAGTCGCGGGTGACGCGCAGCACTTCTTCCGGCGAGGTGATGCCCTCGCGCACCAGCCGCTCGCCGTCCTCCCGCATCTGCGTCATGCCGGCGGCCATCGCCGCCTCGCGGATCTGCGCTTCCGGCGCCCGGTTGTGGATCAGGGCCCGGATCGCATCGTCGGCCAGCATCAGCTCGAACACGCCGGTGCGGCCCTGGTAGCCGCTCTGCCCGCACTCGCCGCAGCCGCGGCCCTGGCAGTGCGGGCACAGCTTGCGTACCAGCCGCTGCGCCAGCACGCCCAGCAGCGAGGAACTGAGCAGGAAGGGTTCCACGCCCATGTCGGTCAGCCGCGTCACCGCGCTGGGCGCGTCGTTGGTGTGCAGCGTGGCCAGCACCAGGTGGCCGGTGAGCGAAGCCTGGATCGCGATCTGCGCGGTCTCGTAGTCGCGGATCTCGCCGATCATGATCACGTCCGGGTCCTGGCGCAGGATGGCCCGCAGCGCCTTGGCGAAGTCGAGGTCGATCTTGGCGTTGACCTGGGTCTGCCCGATGCCCGGCAGCTCGTACTCGATCGGGTCCTCCACCGTCATGATGTTGCTGCTGGCCGCGTCCAGCCGCGACAGCGCCGCATAGAGGGTGGTGGTCTTGCCCGATCCAGTGGGGCCGGTCACCAGGATGATGCCGTGCGGCTGGCCGATCAGGCCCAGGAAGCGCTGCAGCGTGTCGCCGGTCATGCCCACCGACTCGAGGCTGAGCTTGCTCTCGCTCTTGTCCAGCAGGCGCAGCACGGCGCGCTCGCCGTGCGCGCTGGGCAGGGTGGACACGCGAACGTCCACCGCGCGGGTGCCGATGCGCAGCGAGATGCGACCGTCCTGCGGCAGCCGCTTCTCGGCGATGTCCAGGTCGGCCATGATCTTCAGGCGCGAGATCAGCGCCGCGTGCAGCGCGCGATTGGGCTGCACTACCTCGCGCAGCGTGCCGTCGACCCGGAAGCGCACCGACGAGTGGCGCTCGTAGGGCTCGATGTGGATGTCGCTGGCGCCGTCGCGCGCCGCCTGCGTCAGCAGCGCATTGAGCATGCGGATGATGGGCGCGTCGTCGCTGGTCTCCAGCAGGTCCTCCACTGCCGGCAGCTCCTGCATCATGCGCGAGAGGTCGGCGTCGTTCTGCACTTCGCTGACCACCGTGGCCGCGCTCGACTCGCCCTGTGCGTAGGCGGCTGTGATGCGCTGGGCCAGCGCGGTCGGGTCCAGCTGCTGCAGCGCGCGCACCGGGTACTTGCGCATCACTTCGCTCCAGGCGCCGGGCGCCGGGGCGGCGCCGTGCCACAGGGTCAGCGCCTGGCCGTCGTCCTCCAGCAGCAGCTGCTGCGCGCGGGCGAAGCTGTAGGGCAGCGGGTAGCGGGAGGGCATCAGCGGGCCGGAGCGGTGGCAGGTTCAGGGGCTGGGGCGAGCGGCGCCGGTGCCGGTGCAGGCGCCACCGGCACCGGCGTGCCGGGCGGAACGGCATCGGCGGGGCCGAAGCTGGCGGGCGCGGCCGCAGGCACGCGCGCGGCCGGCACCGGCAGCACCGGACCGGCGTTGACCGGCACCACGATGCTGGGCTTGGGCTGCGCGGCCTCCTGCTTCAGTCGCATGAGGTCGTAGCGGTCCAGCGAGAGTTCGTCGGACTGGGCGGCGTCGCGCACCACCACCGGGCGCAGGAACACCATCAGGTTGGTCTTGCGGCGCGAGCGCGTCTCGCTGCGGAACAGGTTGCCGACCACCGGCACGTCGCCCAGGCCGGGCACCTTTTCCTGGTTGCCCGCGTACTCGTCCTGCAGCAGGCCGCCCAGCACCACGATGGCACCGTCGTCCACCAGTACGTTGGACTCGATCGAGCGCTTGTTGGTGATCAGGCCGGTGGGCGAGTTGATCGAGGCCGGCTGCACGCTGGAGGTCTCCTGGAAGATCTGCAGCTTGACGGTGCCGTTCTCGCTGATCTGCGGCCGCACGCGCAGCGTGAGGCCCACGTCCTTGCGCTCGATGGTCTGGAACGGGTTGACCGAGCCGTTGGTGGCGCCGGTGTTGGTGAACTGCCCGGTCACGAACGGCACGTTCTGGCCGATCACGATGCGGGCCTCCTCGTTGTCCAGGGTCAGCAGGTTGGGCGTGGACAGGATGTTGGCGTCGGCGTTGGTCTCCAGGAAGCGCGCCAGCGCGCCCAGCACGTAGGTGCCGCCGATGTTGCGCAGCACGCCCAGGTTGATGCCGGTGGAGGGCGCGCTCAGGTTGCCGGTGGCGGCACCGAGCTGCAGGTTGATGATGTTGGCCCCGCCAGTGCCGAAGTTGGTGCCCAGCAGGCCGATGTTCTTGTCGCCGCGGTTGCCGAACGCGTTCTGCCACTGGATGCCGAACTCGGCCGCCTTGTCGGCATTCACCTCGGCGATCAGGCTTTCGACGTAGACCTGGGCGCGGCGGGAGTCGAGCTGCTCGATGACCGCGCGCAGTTGCCGGTACTGTGGCTCGGACGCAGTGATGATCAGCGAGTTGGTGGCGGGGTCGGCCTGGATCTGGCCGCCGGTGGAGGGCTCGGCCAGGGGCTGGGCGGCGGCGGTGGCCGGATTCGTCCCGGCCGTGGTGCCCGCCGCGGTGGTCGCGGATGCGGACCCGCTGACCATGGACACCGGCGTGGTGCCGCCCGTGGCCGCCTGGCCGCCGGTCGCCGTGCCGGCCAGGGCCGCCCGCAGCGTGGTGGCCAGCCGGACCGCTTCGGCATTCTTCAGGTAGACCACGTGGATGTTGCCGCCGGGACTCTGGGAGCCGGGCTGGTCCAGCCGCTCGATGATGCTGCGCACCAGGTTCATGCGCGCCGGATTGGCCGCGCGCACGATCAGGCTGTTGCTGCGCACCTCCGGGATGACGGTGGTGCGGAAGGAGGTGTCGGCCTGGCCTTGCGCCGCGGCCGGCACCGGGCCGGCGCCGCCGCTGTCGACCAGCCGCTGCACCACCGGGGCCAGGTCGGGCGCCAGCGCGTGCTGCAGCGTGATGACCTCGACGCCGGTGGCATTCGGGATATCCAGCGCCGAGACGATGCGGCCGATGCGCTGCAGGTTGTCCGCGTAGTCGGTGATCACCAGCGAGTTGTTGCCGGGGTTCACGTTGATCGTGTTGTTGGGGCTGATCAGCGGTCGCAGGATGGGCACCAGGTTGTTCGCCGTCTCGTGGTTCAGCCGGAAGATCTGGGTGACGATCTGGGCGCCGCCCGGGGGCGAGCCGATGGAGACCGTGCCGGCCTGCAGCTTGGCGTCGGCCTCCGGCACCACCTTGAGCAGCCCGCCCGACTCCACCACCGTATAGCCCGACAGGCGCAGGGTGGACACGAACTGGTTGAACGCCGTCTGCGGCGGCACCGGCCGCTCGGTGGACAGTGACATCGTGCCCTTGACCCGCGGATCCACCACGATGTTGCGCCCGGTGATCGCGGCCATGGTGCGTGCCACGGCGTCGATCTCGGCGTTCACGAAGTTCAGCGTCACCGGTTCGCGGGCGCGCTGTGCATGCACGGCAGCGCCGCCAGCGGCCAGCATCACGAAGGCGGCAAGGGTGGCCAGGGCTCGGTGGAGGTTCATGATGGTCAGCCTAGGGTGATGATGGAACGGGCGCCGTCGCGCCGGCCGATGATGTTCAGCAGGTTGGACAGGGCCGCTTCGCGTTCGGGTTCGGCGCTGGCCTCGCCGGTGAAGCGCAGCTTCGAGGCGACCCACTGGCCGTTGCCCGACAGGCGCAGCGGCCCGTCCAGCGTCGACAGCCGCAGCGCGGGCACGTCGCCCCCGGTCAGCGCCAGCTTATAGCTGCCCATGGGCCGCAGCGTGGTCAGGCGCGAGGCGACGCGCTCGGCCGTCAGGACCGCCTGGCCGGCCACGGACAGCCGGCCTTCGGCCCATTGCAGCAGCAGCGATTCGGTCCGCAGGTCCAGCTGGCCTTCCAGTTGCAGCGTGTTCCAGGGCGTTCCCAGTCCGGTGAGCAGCGAGGCGGGCCACTGCGAGCGGCCGTCGGCCACCCGCAGCGTGCGGGCGTTCCAGCCGAAGCGCCAGTCCAGTGCCAGCGGCTCGGGCGTGCAGCATTCAGTGGTCAGCACCACGTGGGCACCGGTCGCGGCGGGGCGCAGCCGCCATTGCAGGCGCGAGGGCAGGGCGGCGGCATCGCTGCTGCCCGGCCCGCCGGTGAGCACCATCCGCGCCGAGCCGTTCCAGATCGTGCCGCGGGCGTCCTGCAGCAACACCTGGCCGCCGGTGGCACCGGCCACCCGCGCCGCGAGCCACTGTGCCGGCGCGAACAGCAGCAGCGCGAACACGAGGCCGAGCAACAGGCCGCCGCCGGCCCAGCGCCAAGGCGCTGCGGGGGCGGAAGCCAGTCGGTTGCGTGCCACCCGTGCCCGCCCTCTCTCAGCGCGGAGGCAGGGCCAGCACCAGGGTGCCGTCCCAGCCCCCGGCGGCGGTGCGGGTCAGGCGCGCCTCGTTGGGAATGGCCCGGGCGTTGACCCGGGCCTGTGACAGCCAGGCGGCGAGCGCGTCGGCCGGGGTACCCGTGAGTGTCAGCGTGACGCGGTCGCCGGCCACCACCATGCGCGCCGTCGTGCCCAGCCGCTCGCGCACCGAGGATTCCAGCAGGCGCAGCGATTCGTCGTAGCCCTGCTTGGGCTGGGCCTTGAGCGCCTGGGCCTGCTGCTGCAGCGTGCGCATGTGGGCCAGCTGCGCGTCGACTTCGCGGTGCTGTGCCGCCGACGAGCGCGCGACCGACAGGGCCGGCGCGACCGCGAGCCCCCAGACGAGCGCCAGCACGAGCAGCGTCGCGGCGCCGGCGATCAGCAGCTTCTCGCGCGGAGCCAGCGGCTCCCACACGGCACGCCACTGCGCGGGCAGCTTCATGGCTGCGCCTCCGGTCGCACCACCAGCGCATCGCCCTGCCAGGCGGCGACGTAACCACGGCCGCGCAGGCTCTCCATGAGGGGCCGCGCTTCGGCTTCGTTCGCGGCCACGCCGCGGAGCCGCAGTTCGCTGCCGTTGTAGTCCAGGCCGGTGGCCACGCGGCCGGCCGGGGCCGCCGAAGCCACGGCTCCCAGCAGCGATTCGAGGTTGCGCGCGGAAGGGGCGCCGGTGAGCTGTCGCAGTGCCGCGACCTCTCGTTCCATCTGTACCGGAGCGTCGACCACCGCGCGCACGTGCGGAAAGGTCTGGGTGAGGATGGAGCGGGCGGTATCGCGCTTGTCGGCCAGCGCGGCGCGCTCCTTCCACGCCCAGGCGTTCAGGCCGACCAGCTGCACGGCCACCAGCAGCGCGGCGCCCCATCGCGCCGGTCGCCATTGCGGTGCGCGTCCCAGCTCGGCCCAGGCGGCGGAGAGTTTCTTGAAGGTGCGGGTGCGGCCGGTACTGGCGAACTCCAGCTGCGCCAGGTCCCAGCGGCTGCGCGCCGCCGCCAGCCAGCGCTCGGCCGGCTGCTGCAGCTGCGGCGTGTGCTGCAGCAACTGCTCGGCCTGTGCCGCCACCGCCGGTTCGGACACCAGGGGCGCGGACTCGGGCAACGAGGGCAGCAGCGCCAGCGACGTGGCCGCCAGCGGCAGCAGGAAAACGCCGTCGGCGCCGGCGCAGACGAGGCGCGCATTCTCGGGCTCGCCCAGGGCGTACAGCGCCGTCTCGCCTTCGGGCGCGAACTCGGGCACCACGCGCGTGGCCGGCCGCTGGATGGATTCGAACACCTGCAGTGCCTGGCGCAGCCAGGCGCGATCGCACACCGCGACCCAGGAGGGCGCGCCGGCGACCGGCGCCGGTTCCAGTGCGAAGTGGAGGTTCTCGGGTTCGTCCAGCAGGCGCTCCTCGAGCACGCCTTCCAGCACCGCGCGCAGCCGCGGTGAACGGGTGCCCGCGCCCTTGGGCAGTTCGACTCGGTGCCACGACAGCGCGGTGGCGGGGGCAAGCAGCACCACTTCGCTGCCGGCGCCGCTGGCCGGCGGCAGCAGCGAGGCCTGCGCGACGCCGTGGCGGGCAATGCCGCGGCCGTCCGGCGACAGCACGTATGCGAGCTCGGTCTGCGCCGTGACAGGCGATGCCGGAAGCAGGACGTAGAGCGAGCTCATGGGAGTAGACGATTGTAGGGAGCGCAGCAACTCTGCGGCTGCTCCCCTGGTGCTTCAGCGCGAGGCGTCCGGCAGGCCCGGTGCGGGCGGCGAATCCAGCACGCCACGCTCGCGCTTGAGGGTGCGCACGTCCAGTCCCTGTCGCTGCACCAGCGAACGCTCTTCCACCAGCAGCGCGTCCATGCGCAGGCGGCCGCGCACTTCGAAGAAGCGCGAGGACACGCCCACCGTCCCCTCGGTGAGGCTGCCGGCGTGCTGGGGCATCAACCGGGACACGTCGGCAATCCCGCGGAAGGGCGACAGCGAACGGCGCGCCACCAGTTCCTGGGCCTCGGCGAGGGTGATGCCGGGCACTGCCGCAAAGATGACCTCGGGCGCCGCGGTATTCAGGTTGACCGGCGTGCGGGCGGGAAGCAGCGTCACATAGGGCGCGAGCGCCCTCACGGTCGCGTCGGATACTCCCAGCCAGGCCAGTTGCTCCACCTCCTGCGGCATCAGCGGTGCCTGCAGGGCGGAGCGGTTGTCGGTGCTGATGTCGGAGGCGAAGCGCAGGTTCTCGGCCAGCCGGCTGAGCTCGGCAGGCGGGAGGCCCAGCAGCTCGAACAGGCGCTGGAAGCTGCGCATGCCAGGCTCCGAGATGCGACCGGCCTCGACCAGGTTGTTGAGGTTGAGCAGCGCCTGCTGGTCGGTGATCTGGCCGGACAGGAACACGTTGTCGCCATCGGTCAGGGCCTCGCCGCTGCCGCTGCTGTCGGCCGCGAGGAAGGTCGACAGCCGTGCCTCCTGCAGCGGCACCGCCCAGGGCTCCGCCAGGTGGTCGGCGCCGCCGGCCCGCGCGTCCTCCCGCAGGATCAGCCGCGACCAGTCCAGGGCGCCGGTCAATATCCAGGCCGCCTGCAGCCGCGCCCGCGTGGCCGCTTCGACCTCCACGTTGCGCCATTGCTGCCACAGGGCGGCGGCCGCGAAGCTGGCCACCAGCGTCACGGTGAGCATGGCCGTCAGGATGGCGGCGCCGCGCTGGGCCGTCCGCTTCACGAGGACTTGCCTCCGCCGACGGTCGGCCGCACCCAGTCGTGGACCAGGTCGCCCGTGATCGCCTGTCCGCCCGAGAGCGTCAGGACGATGCGCACCCCGTCGGGCAGTTGCGCGGCCTGGGGAACACCGCCCGGCCCGGTCCGGCGCTGGACCGCGGCCTGCTCCTGGATGGCGTCGCTGGACAGGGGGTTGGTCCAGGCATTGCCCCGGAAGAAGAAGATTTGCCAGTCCTGCAGGCCGGTGATGCCGACGGCGCTGCCGTTGTCGCCGCCGGACTGCTGCTGCGCCCAGGCGTCGGCGCGGGCCCAGGCCTGCTCGACCTGGCCGCGGGTCGTCAGGGGCGGCGACTGCCAGCGCATCCAGCGGCTGGCGCCCCCCTCGGCCAGCCGGCTCCAGCCGACGACCACCACGCCCTCGGCCTGCGCCGTGGACGAATGGCGGGTCAGCCGCAGCACGCGGCCGTTCCAGTCCAGCGCCGTGAGCTGCGGCAACTGCACGAGCGCGTCGAGGTCGGTGCGCCACTGGGCCAGGCCGACCTGCAGCGAGTGCACTTCGTCCGCGCGGGCCTCGGTCTGCTGCTGCGCCCGCACCATGCCGTCCAGGCCGCGCCAGCTCAGCATGGCGATCAGGGCCAGCGCGAACAGCGCCACCAGCAGCTCCACCAGCGTGAAGCCGCGGCTGCGACGGGCGCTGCGCACCTCAGTACCTCCCGACCACGGTGGACAGCCGCAGCACCGGGGATGCGGCCTCGAATACCTGCGCGTCCACCCGCAGGAAGTTCGGGTTGGGGGTCGGCGCCACGGTGACCGCCACCTCGAAATCGACGTTGCCCTGCCGGCACGCGGCGCGCCGGGTACCCACGCCGGGCATCTGGCGCGAAAGGCGTACGGCCACCAGTTCGTTCTCGGCGCAGAGCTGGGCCAGCAGCACGCTGGACTGGCGCATGGCGGTGGAGGTGAGCGCGGCCGTCGCGTGCAGCCCGGCCACCAGCGCGATGGCCACGATGCCGAGGGCCACCAGCACCTCGATCAGCGTGAAGCCCGCCCCGCGCCGCGCGCTCATGGCGAGTCCTGTTCGCGTATGGCGAAGGGGCGCACGCCGTCGGTGGCGATCCGCAGGCTGCGCCCCGGCGCGGCCGACGAGGCGATGACCACCTCCTGCCGGCCGATGATGGGCTCGGGCCCGAGCACCACCCGGGTGCCGTCCTGGACGACGGTGCCGGTCTCCAACCACTGTGCGGGCAGCGTGCCCTCGGGCAATCCCTCGAAACGGAAGCCGTCCGGCGTCGCGTGCCACACGACCGGGCGGCCGCTGCTGCGCGACTGGGCGCGCGCCGACTCGAACAGCGCCGACAGGCGCCGGGCTTCGCGTTCGAGCTGGGCGCCCGAGTTGTCGCGGAAGGCCAGGCTAACGCCGGCCGTGGCGGCCGCGATGATGGCCACCACGACCAGCAGTTCGATCAAGGTGAAGCCGGCCGCACGCGGCACGCCGGCGGGGTGGTGGCCGGCCTTACTGCCAGGAGCCGATGTCCGCATCCTTGCCCTCGCCGCCCGGCTGGCCGTCGGCGCCGTAGGACATCACGTCGATCTCGGCCTTGATGCCAGGGTTGAGGTACTGGTAGGGCCGGCCCCAGGGGTCGTTGGGCAGCCGTTCGAGGTAAGGCTTCCAGTTCGGCGGCGTCGGACCGGCGGTGGGCTTGGCGACCAGCGCCTGCAGGCCCTGTTCGGCCGTGGGATAGCGCTGGTTGTCCAGCCGATAGAGCTTGAGCGCCTGCATCAGGTTGTTGACGTCGGTGCGGGCGGCGGTGACGCGGGCGTCGTCGGCGCGGTCCAGGACGTTGGGCACGATCAGCGCGGCGAGCACGCCGATGATGACCAGCACCACCATCAGTTCGATCAGGGTGAAGCCGCGCTGCAGCAGGCGGCGCGAAGCGGGAAACAGGGTCGTCATCGAGGGTCCCGAGGCAAATCGCTTGCCATGATAATGGCCGCATGGTGAGCAGCGGCGCGGCCAACTGGACAGTGAAGGGCGTGACCTTCCTCGTGTGGGCCGCGGCCGCGGCGAGCGCCGCCTACTGGGGCCTGAAGATGTCCGGCCAGGGCGCCGCCGGCCCGGTGCCGGTGGCGGGATCGCGCCAGCCGGCAGCGGCCGATCCGGTGGCCGTCGCCCGGCTGCTGGGGGCGAGCGGCGGCGGTGCGGCCGCCCAGGCATCCGGCCCCCAGCCCAGTGCCGCCAGCCGGTTCCAGTTGGTCGGCGTCGTCGCCGACCGGTCGCAGCACGGCGCCGCGCTGATCGTGGTGGACGGCAAGCCTGCCAAGCCCTACCGCGTGGGCAACCGGGTCGACGAAGGCCTGCTGCTGCAGTCGGTGCAGCCGCGCCGCGCCGTGCTGGCGGAGTCCATGCAGGCCGAGCCGGCGGTCACGCTGGAACTCCCGGCCCCACCGCGCTGACCCTGCTCGGGCTCAGGTGCGCAGGAACAGGCGGTACGCCGGGTTGGCGGTTTCCTCGACGTAGGGATAGCCCAGCGTGTCCAGGAAGGCCTGGAAGGCCTGGTCGTCGGCCGCGGGCACCTGCAGGCCGACCAGGATGTGCCCGTAGTCGGCGCCCTGGTTGCGGTAGTGGAACAGCGAGATGTTCCAGTTCGGCTGCATGTGGGACAGGAAGCGCAGCAGCGCGCCCGGCCGCTCCGGGAATTCGAAGCGCAGCAGCCGCTCGTCGTGCGCCAGCCGCGAGGGGCCGCCGACCATGTGGCGGATGTGCTCCTTGGCCAGTTCGTCGTGGGTGAGGTCCAGTGCCTGGAAGCCGTGCCGGGTGAAGCTGGCCGCGATGCGGGCCGACTCGCCCTTGCCGTGGGCGGTGAGGCCGACGAACACGTGGGCCGTGGCCGCGTCGCTGATGCGGTAGTTGAACTCCGTCACGTTGCGCGCCCCGCCCGGCAGCGAGCCGACCAGCTCGCAGAAGCGCCGGAAGCTGCCGCGTTCCTCCGGCATGGTCACCGCGAACAGCGCCTCGCGCTCCTCGCCGACCTCGGCGCGCTCGGCCACGAAGCGCAGCCGGTCGAAGTTCATGTTGGCCCCGCACAGGATGGCCGCGTAGGTCTCGCCGCGCGTCTTGTTGCGGGCCACGTACTGCTTGATCGCGGCCACTGCCATGGCGCCGGCCGGCTCCACGATGCTGCGGGTGTCGACGAACACGTCCTTGATGGCGGCGCAGACGGCGTCGGTGTCGACCGTGATGAACTCGTCCACCAGCTCGCGCGCGAGCCGGAAGGTCTCCTCGCCCACCAGCTTGACCGCGGTGCCGTCCGAGAACAGGCCGACGTCGGCCAGGCTCACGCGCTCGCGGGCCTGCACCGACTGCATCATCGCGTCCGAGTCGTCCATCTGCACGCCTATGACCCGGACGCCGGGCCGCACCGCCTTGATGTACGAGCCCACGCCGGCCACCAGCCCGCCGCCGCCGATGGCGACGAACACGGCGTCTAGCGGCCCCTGGTTCTGGCGCAGGATCTCCATGCCGATGGTGCCCTGGCCGGCGATCACGTCCGGATCGTCGAACGGGTGGATGAAGGTCAGCCCCTCGCGCTCGCACAGCGCGGTGGCGTGGCCGTAGGCGTCCGAATAGCTGTCGCCGTGCAGCACCACCTCGCCGCCGAGCGATTTCACGCCCTCGATCTTCAGCTGGGGGGTGGTGACCGGCATCACGATCACCGCGCGGGTACCCAGCCGGTGCGCGGCCATCGCCACGCCCTGGGCGTGGTTGCCGGCCGACGCGCAGATCACGCCGCGCCGCAGGTCCTCCGGCGCGAGTTGCACCATCTTGTTATAGGCGCCGCGCAACTTGAAGCTGAACACCGCCTGCTGGTCCTCGCGCTTGAGCAGCACCTTGTTGTGCAGGCGACGGCTCAGTGACCGGGCCGGCTCCAGCGGGGACTCCACCGCCACGTCGTAGACGCGCGCCGTCAGGATCTTCTTGAGGTAATCCGCCGGCTTCAGGGGCTTGTTCATGAGCTGATCATAGGAGCGGCGTCGGCGGGCTCCGGCATGAAAAAAGCCCCCGGCGCCTTGCGGTCCGGGGGCCAAGTCCACCAAACGAGAGGTGGAGGAGACAAGCGTCCGCACAACGCGATTCGTTATGCTTGTCCAGGAGTATAGCTGGACAATGCTGCGTCGCAGCAAGACGGCTCGATAGCAGGTCGAATTGGACGCGGCGTGTCGCCGCAGGAACACAAGCACCATGGAATGCACCGTCACCTGGACCGGCGCCGCGGGAACCCGCTCCGGCATGGGATTCGTCGCCGAGACTGGCAGCGGTCACGTGCTCGCGATGGACGGCGCACCCGACGAGGCGCGGCCCGAGAACGGCGGTCGCAACCTGGCGCCGCGACCGATGGAGACCGTGCTGGCTGGCACGGGCGGCTGCACCGCCTATGACGTGGTCCTCATTCTCAAGCGGGGTCGCCACGCAGTGAGTGGTTGCTCCGTGCAGCTGAAGGCGGAGCGGGCCGACACCGATCCCAAGGTCTTCACGAGCGTCCACATGCACTTCACGGTACGCGGCAAGTCGTTGCCGCCGGCGGCTGTGGAACGAGCCATTGCCATGAGCCACGAGAAGTACTGCTCCGCCAGCGCCATGCTGGCGAAGACGGCGGCAATCACCACCAGCTTCGAGCTGGTGGAAGACTGATCAGATGTAGTGCGCGGTGGTCGTCATGACCCGGGCGGCCGCGCGCATCAGCCCCTTGGCCACGGCCGGCAGTTCCGCCGCGCCGGCGGCACTGGCCTGCGCCGCATGGCCGGCCTCGTCCTCCTTCATCTGGGCGACGATGGCGCGGGACGCGTGGTCGGACTCGGGCAGGCGCTCCAGGTGGCCGGCCAGGTGCGCCTCCACCTGCCGCTCGGTCTCCACCACGAAGCCCAGGCTGATCGGATCCCCCAGGCGGCCGGCCACCAGGCCGAGGGTGAAGGCGCCGGCGTACCAGAGCGGGTTGAGCAGGGAGGGGCGCGAGCCCAGTTCCTCCAGCCGGCCCCGGGTCCAGGCCAGATGGTCGGTCTCCTCGCGCGCGGCCCGCTCGAAGTGCTGCCGCAGCGCCGGGTTGGCCGTGGCGGCCGCCTGCGCAGTGTAGAGCGCCTGCGCGCACACCTCGCCGACGTGATTCACCCGCATGAGGGCAGCCGCCTCGCGGCGTTGCGGCAAAGTGAGCGCTGTCTCATCACCCGGAACGGTGGGACAGGGCCGGGCCGAACGGTGGTGAGCGAAAAGGGTGCGCAGTGCGCTGTCGGCAGCGCCCAGGAGACGGTCCATCCGGCAAGTGTAGGACGGCCGCCGCAGTCCCGGATTGCCAAGCTTTTCACGTGCGGTCGAGCTTGCCGCAAGGTTGTGTTGCGTGTCGCCCACTGGCCGATCGGCCATGTTGTCCGTGTGCAACGAAACCTCCGTTCACGGGGCTAAATACTTTGCGAAAGAAAACCCGCTCTGGTGCAATAGCGCCAACTTCCCAAAAGGAGGTTGGCCCGGGGATCCGGTGGGAACACGCAAGTGCCTGCATGAGCTGAACCCTTCGAACCGGAGCCCTATGTTTAACCTTGGAGAAACTTGCATGAAAAAGTCCCTGATCGCCCTGGCCGTGCTGGCTGCCGCCGGCACCGCTTCGGCTCAGTCGTCTGTCACGCTGTTCGGTATCGTCGACGCCACCCTGCAGATCGGTAAGGGTAGCGTGGCCGACCGCACCGCCCTGGGCAACTCCGGCTACAACAGCTCGCGCCTCGGCTTCCGTGGCACGGAAGACCTGGGTGGCGGCATGTCCGCTTCCTTCTGGCTGGAAGCCGGCATCAACAACGACGACGGCACCGGCGCCGCGTCCAACGCCAACAACCAAGCTGTCGGCGCGTTCAACCCCGTCACCGGCGCCAACGCTGCCGTCCGTCCGGGCACCCAAGGCCTGACCTTCAACCGCCGTTCGACCGTCAGCCTGGCTGGCAACTGGGGCGAACTGCGCCTGGGCCGTGACTACACCCCGCAATTCTGGAACCTGGCGGTCTTCGATCCGTACGGCTTCAACGGCGTGGGCACCACCCAGACGGCCGCCATCGCCGCCCTGAACCCGACCGCGGTTCGTGCTTCCAACACCTTCGGCTACTTCCTGCCGGCCAAGCTGGGCGGCTTCTACGGCCAAGCCCAGTACTACCTGGGTGAGAACGCCGAAACCGGCGCCGCGACGGATGACGACGGCCGTGGCTTCGGTCTCCGCGTCGGCTACGCCGCCGGCCCCTTCAACGTGGCCGTGGCTCTGAGCAACACCAAGTACGCCGCTGGCGACATCAAGCAGAACAACATCGGCGGCCAGTGGGACTTCGGTGTGGCCAAGCTGATGGCTCACTACGCCAACGACGAAATCGGTACGGTTGACGGCACGGGCTGGCTGATCGGTGGCCTGGTGCCCATGGGCGCCGGCGAGATCCGCCTGTCCTACTCGACCTACGAGCTCGACGCCGGCGCTGGCCTGGAGTCGCGTGCCCGCAAGCTCGCCCTGGGCTACGTGCACAACCTGTCCAAGCGCACCGCCGTGTACGCCACGTACGCCCGCGTTCGCAACAACAGCCTGTCGGCTGTCGGCCTGAACGGTGCCACGACCGGCCTGGGCGCCTCGTCCAGCGGTTTCGACCTCGGCCTGCGCCACAGCTTCTAATTCAAGGGCTGGGCAACCAGCCTGAGAAAAAGAAACTTGAAAGCCGCCTTCGGGCGGCTTTTTTCATGTTGCCGACGAACCCGTACCCCCGCGGGCGGCCAGGCGCCCTTGCCTGGCCTGCCGCGGTCTTGCTGCTCGTGGGCTGCACGTCGATGCCGCCCGCCGTGCCGCCGACGATCGCCGACAGCCCCTGGGCCGGCGCATCCACCGTGGCGGGCGTTGTCGGCTCGGCCGACGCCTGGCGGCACTGGCGGCTGCCCGGCAAGGCCGAAGTCCGTTTCGTTCCCGTCACCGTCAATGGGCGCCACGCCCTGGCGGCGAGCGCCGACGCCGCGGCCAGCGTGGTGCGCCGCAAGGTCCGGGTGGAGCCCGAGGCACTCGGGCTGGTCCGCTTTTCCTGGAAGGTGCCCGAACTGATCGCCGGCGCGGACCTGGCCGCGCGCGAGGTCGCGGATGCACCCGTGCGCATCGTGCTCACCTTCGACGGCGACCGATCGCGGTTTTCGGCCAAGGACGCCATGCTGGCCGAGTTGGTCCGGGCGGTCACGGGCGAGGAGATGCCCTACGCCACCCTGATGTACGTCTGGGCCAACCAGCAGCCCGTCGACAGCCTGGTGCACAGCCCGCGGACCGGGCGCATCCGCAAGATCGCCGCCGAGTCCGGCCCCGCCCGGCTGGGCCAGTGGCTCGACTACGAACGGGACGTTCGCGCCGATTTCGAGCGTGCCTTCGGCGAACCCCCCGGCCCGCTGGTCGGCATCGCCGTCATGACCGACAGCGACAACACCCGCACTTCGGTGAAGGCCTGGTACGGGCCGGTTCGCCTGGAGTCGCGAGGCGACGCGCAAGCCGCGCGTTAAGCCAGAACAGCTCGGCCCCAAGCCGGTGGAAACCCTTTTGACGGGCTACGGACGCCTCTGCATAGTCGCGCGTTCCCAAACACCCCTCTAGAGGTTCCCGATGCGATTCAAGACCGCACTCCTGTGCGCCGCGGCGGCGGCTGCACTGGCGGCCGCGCCTGCCCTGCAGGCCAAGACGTTCCGGTGGGCGAGCGCCGGCGAGATCTCCACCTGGGACATCCACTCCCAGAACAACGCGCTGCAGAACGGCATCCACGCAGCCGTGTACGAGTCGCTGGTCTACTACAACAGCCGCACCTTCAAGCTGGAGCCCGTGCTGGCCACTTCCTGGACCCAGGTGACGCCCACCCAGCTGCGGCTGAACCTGCGCCAGAACGTCAAGTTCCACGACGGCAGCCCGTTCACGGCCGACGACGCCGTCTATTCGCTGCACCGCGGGATGATGAAGACGTCGAACTTCACGCCCTACACGGCCGGCATCGACCGCGTGGTCAAGGTCAACAACAACACGATCGACATCTTCACCAAAAGCCCCAATCCAGTGCTGCTGAACCAGCTCACCGAGCTGCGCATGATGAGCAAGGCCTGGGCCGAGAAGAACAACTCGGTGGAGCCCAAGGACATCCGCAACGTCAACCAGGAGACCTTCGCCAACCGCAATGCGATGGGCACGGGGCCGTTCATCCTGAAGCAGTGGGTGCCGGACCAGCGCATGGTGTTGGCCGCCAACCCGAACTGGTGGGCAAGCTCGAAGGCAACCTGACCGAGATCGTCTACACGCCGATCAAGTCCGAGGCGACCCGCGTCGCCGCGCTGCTGTCCGGCGAGATCGACCTGCTGCTGGATCCCAGCCCGCAGGACCTGGGCCGGCTGCGCAACAACGCCAACCTGAAGGTGATCGACGGCGTGGAAAGCCGCACCATCTTCTTCGGCCTCGACACCTTCCGCGACGAACTCCCGGGCTCCAGCGTGAAGGGCAGGAACCCACTGAAGGACCAGCGCGTGCGCAAGGCGCTGTACCAGTCGATCGACATCGACAGCCTGATGCGCGTGACCATGCGCGGGCTCGGCCAGGCCACCGGCACGCTGATCGCGCCGCAGGTGAACGGCTGGAACGAAGACCTGCACAAGCGGATGCCCCATGACCTCGAGGGCGCCAAGAAGCTGCTGGCCGAGGCCGGCTACCCGCAGGGCTTCGAGGTGGATTTCGCCTGCCCCAACAACCGCTACATCAACGACGAGGAGATCTGCCAGGCCGTCACCGCCATGTGGTCGCGCATCGGCGTCAAGGCCAAGCTGCGCACCATGCCGCTGGTGACGTACTTCCCGATGATCCAGCGCTACGAGGCCAGCATCTACATGCTGGGCTGGGGCGTGCCGACCTTCGACGCCATGTACAGCCTGCAGTCGCTCGTGCGCTCCGTGGGCACCGGCGGCGACGGCAACTACAACGTGGGCCGCTACAGCAATCCGCAGGTCGATGCCGTGATCGACCGTGCCAAGGTCGAGACCGACACCCTGGTGCGCAATCGCCGTCTGGCGGACGCGCTGCAGATGAGCAAGGACGACTTCTCGCACATCCCGCTGCACAACCAGATCATCCCCTGGGCGATGAAGAAGAACGTCGAGGTCGTGCACCGGCCGGACAACCGCCTCGACTGGCGCCTGATCAAGGTGAACTGAGGCCGCGGGTGGCGAAGCGGGCTCCCGCGCAAGCGGGGGCGGCAGCGGCGGATTCACGTCCGGTACCGCGCGCAAACGAGCCGTTCCGCCCGCTGCAAACGGGCGACGCGCACGCCTCCGAAACCCGCTTTCGCCCACTCGTTTCCACCGTAGCTGGCCGCGCGGGTGCTCTGCTAGCATCCTCCGGCCTCTTGCATTACCCATGGTCGCCTTCATCCTTCGCCGCCTGCTGCAGGCCGTGGTCGTCATGGTCACGGTGGCGTTCATCGCCTTCCTGCTGTTCCAGTACGTCGGGGACCCGGTGGTCTTCCTGCTGGGGCAGGACGCCACGCCCCAGCAGATCCGCGAGCTGCGTTCCGCGCTCGGACTGGACCAGCCCTTCTTCGTGCAGTTCTGGCATTTCCTGGTCAATGCGGCGCAGGGCGAATTCGGCCTGAGCCTGCGCCAGGGCGCCAAGGTCTCGCGGCTGATCGCGGAGCGCTTCCCTGCAACGCTGGAGCTCTCGCTGGTGGCCGCGGTGCTGGCGCTCGCCGTGGGCATTCCCATGGGCGTCTATTCGGCGCTGCGTCGCGGCACCTTCCTCAGCCAGACCTTCATGACGATCTCGCTGCTGGGCGTGTCGCTGCCGACCTTCCTCATCGGCATCCTGCTGATCCTGGTGTTCTCGGTCACCCTCGGCTGGTTCCCCAGCTTCGGCCGCGGCAACACGGTGCAGATCGGCTGGTGGTCTTCCGGCCTGCTGACCGCCAAGGGCTGGCACCACATCGTGCTGCCCGGCATCACGCTGGCGATCTTCCAGCTCACGCTGATCATGCGGCTGGTGCGCGCCGAGATGCTGGAAGTGCTGCGCACCGACTACATCAAGTTCGCCCGCGCGCGCGGCCTGTCCAGCCGCGCCATCCATTTCGGCCACGCTCTGAAGAACACCCTGGTCCCCGTGATGACCATCACCGGCCTGCAGCTGGGCGGCCTGATCGCCTTCGCCATCATCACCGAGACCGTGTTCCAGTGGCCCGGCATGGGGCTGCTGTTCATCCAGGCCGTGACCTTTGCCGACATCCCGGTAATGGCCGCCTACCTGTGCCTGATCGCCCTGATCTTCGTGGTGATCAACCTGGTGGTGGACCTGCTGTACTTCGCCGTCGATCCGCGCCTACGCTTGGGCGGCGCCAAGGGCCACTGATGCTGGCGCCGGCCGTCACCGCTCCGCGCCTAAAGGCCAACGGCCGCGCCTTCGCGCACATCGCGCAGTACCACCCGGAACTGGTGGCGCTGCGGCGCGACCTGCACGCGCACCCCGAGCTCGGCTTCGAGGAGGTCTACACCGCTGCCCGCGTGCAGGAAGCCCTGCGGGTGTGCGGCGTCGACGAGATCCACACCGGCATCGGCAAGACCGGCGTGGTGGGCATCGTCCACGGCCAGGGCCGCGCCAGCGGCCGCATGATCGGGCTGCGCGCGGACATGGACGCCCTGACCATGACGGAGCACAACGAGTTCGCCTGGAAGTCCACGCGCAACGGGATGATGCACGGCTGCGGCCACGACGGGCACACCGCCATGCTGGTGGGCGCGGCGCGCTACCTGGCCGAGACGCGCAATTTCGACGGCACCGCGGTGCTGATCTTCCAGCCGGGCGAGGAGGGCTTCGCCGGCGCCCGCGCCATGATCGAGGACGGCCTGTTCGAACGCTTCCCGGTCGAGGCCGTCTACGGCATGCACAACTGGCCCGGCCTGCGGCCCGGCAAGATCGGCCTGACGCCGGGGCCCATGATGGCGGCAGCCGACAAGGTCACCATCGAGATCACCGGCAAGGGCGGCCATGGCGCCCACGCCTATCTGGCGACTGACCCGGTGCTGGTTGCCGCCCACATCATCACCGCCGTGCAGAGCATCGTCTCGCGCAACGTGCGCCCGCTGGACAGCGCCGTGGTCAGCCTGTGCGCCATGCAGGCCGGCGACGTCCACGCCATGAGCGTGATCCCGGGCAAGGCCACGCTGGTGGGCACGGTGCGCACCTTCACCGCCGAAGTGCAGGAGCTGGTCGAGCGGCGCCTGACGGAACTGTGCAGCGCCATCGCGCTGGGCTTCGGCGCCACGGCCAAGGTCAACTACGAGCGCATCTACCCGGCCACCACCAACACCCTGCGCGAGGCCATGTTCGCCGCCGACGTGGCGCAGTCGCTGGTCGGCGCCGAGCAGGTGGTGCGCGACCTCGACCCCAGCATGGGCGCGGAGGACTTCTCCTTCATGCTGCAGGTCAAGCCCGGCGCCTACATGCGCATCGGGCAGGGCGGCGAGGGCAGCTGCATGCTGCACAACAGCCGCTACGACTTCAACGACGACATCCTGCCGCTCGGCTCGGCGCTGCACGCCAGCCTGGTCGAGCAGTCCATGCCGCTGCAGCCGGCCTGACCCGTTTCCCACCCGCTCACCAAGGAGCTCACCCATGAAAATGAAGACAACCCTGATCCATGCGGCCCTGCTGTGCGTGCTGGCTGGCGCAGCCTCGGCGCAGACCGTGCGCGTCGCCAACCAGGGCGATGCCCTGTCGATGGACCCGCACTCGCTCAACGAGTCGCTGCAGCTGTCGGTGACCAGCAACGTGTACGAGCCGCTGGTGGGCCGCAACAAGGATCTCTCGCTGGCGCCTTCGCTGGCCACTTCGTGGAAGCAGACCTCGCCGACGGTGTGGCGCTTCGAACTGCGCAAGGGCGTGCAGTTCCACGACGGCACCCCGTTCACCGCCGATGACGTGCTGTTCACCATGGCGCGCACCCAGGTGGAAGGCTCGGACATGAAGAGCTACACCAACGACGTGAAGGCGGTGCGCAAGATCGACGACCACACGGTCGAGATCGAGACCAACGACCCGTTCCCCATCCTGCCGGACGTGCTGTCACAGGTCTTCATCATGAGCAAGAAGTGGTGCGAGGAGAACCAGGCCACCCGCCCGGTCGACCGCCGCAAGGGCGTCGAGAACGCCGCTTCCTTCCGCGCCAACGGCACCGGCCCGTACCGCCTGCGCGAGCGCCAGCCCGGCGTGCGCACCACCTTCGTTCGCAACGGCAACTACTGGGGCAAGATCGAGGGCAACGTGCAGGAGGTGATCTTCACCCCCATCGGCAACGATGCCACGCGCGTCGCCGCGCTGCTGTCCGGCGAAGTGGACGTGATGGAGCCGGTGCCGGTGCAGGACATCGACCGCGTGCGCAACTCCCCCAACGCGCAGGCGCTGGTGGCGCCCGAGCTGCGCACCATCTTCCTGGGCATGGACCAGAAGCGCGACGAGCTGCTGTACTCCAGCGTCAAGGGCAAGAACCCCTTCAAGGACAAGCGGGTGCGCCAGGCCTTCTACCAGTCCATCGACATCGAGGGCATCAAGCGCACGGTGATGCGCAACGTCTCGCTCCCCACGGCGCTGATGGTGGGCCCCGGCATCAACGGCTTCACGCAGGAGCAGAACAAGCGCCTGCCCTACGACCCCGATGCCGCCAAGAAGCTGCTGACCGAAGCCGGCTACCCCAACGGCTTCGAGGTCACCATGAACTGCCCGAACGACCGCTACGTCAACGACGCGCGCATCTGCCAGGCGGTGGCGGCCAACCTGTCGCGCATCGGCGTGAAGATCAACCTGCAGGCCGAGACCAAGGGCACCTACTTCCCGAAGATCCTGCGCCGCGACACCAGCTTCTACCTGCTCGGCTGGACGCCCAGCACGTATGACGCGCACAACGCGATGAACGCGCTGATGGCCTGCCCGAACGACAAGGGCGCCGGCCAGTTCAACCTGGGCAGCTACTGCAACCCCGAGTTCGACAAGCTGACGCGCGCGGTGCAATCGGAGACCGACAAGGCCAAGCGCAACGCCATGATCAAGCAGGCGTTCGAGATCCACGCCAACGACGTCGGCCACCTGCCGCTGCACCAGCAGTCGCTGGCCTGGGGCGTGAGCAAGAAGGTCAAGGTGGTCCAGCGCGGCGACAACTACCTCGACTTCAAGTGGATCACGGTTTCGAAGTAACTCGCCAGTAGGGGCACGAGCGCCGCGGCGGCCCCGGCCCCGCGGCGTTCGTTTTCCCGGGAAGCTCCATGAGACAGACCCTCGCGCGCTGGTTCGACAGCGACATCGGCTACAGCTTCCGCACCTCGCCCATGGCGATCGTCGCGGCCCTCATCGCCTTCGTCTGCGCGTTCTGCTCGGCCTTCGCCGGCTGGGTGGCGCCGCACGACCCCTTCGACCTGACAACGCTGGTGCTGTCCGACGCGCGCCTGCCGCCGGCCTGGCTGCCGGACGGCAGCAGCAAGTACCTGCTGGGCACCGACGACCAGGGCCGGGACATCCTCTCGGCGCTGATGTACGGCTCGCGCATCTCGCTGGTGGTGGGCCTGGCCTCGGTGTTCCTGTCGATGGTGATCGGCGTCGCGCTGGGCCTGCTGGCCGGCTTCAAGGGCGGCTGGGTGGACGGTCTGCTGATGCGCCTGTGCGACGTGATGCTGAGCTTCCCCGCCATCCTGGTCGCGCTGCTGATCGCCGGGGTCGGCCGGGCGATGTTCCCGGATGCGCACAACACGGTGGCGTTCGGCGTGCTGATCGTGGCGCTCACGCTGACCGGCTGGGTGCAGTACGCGCGCACCGTGCGCGGCTCCACGCTGGTGGAGCGCAACAAGGAATACGTGCAGGCGGCACGCGTGACCGGGGTGGCGCCGCTGCGCATCATGGTGCGGCACGTGCTGCCCAACGTCACCGGCCCGGTGCTGGTGCTGGCGACCATCCACGTGGCCACGGCCATCATCACCGAGGCCACGCTGTCCTTCCTGGGCGTGGGCGTGCCGCCCACCTCGCCCTCGCTGGGCACCCTGATCCGGGTGGGCAACGACTACCTGTTCTCGGGCGAGTGGTGGATCACCATCTTCCCGGGGACCATGCTGGTCCTCATCGCGCTGTCCGTGAACCTGCTGGGCGACTGGCTGCGCGACGCCCTCAATCCCCGGTTGCAGTAGGCGGGGCGCACATTCCCATGAGCCTTCTCGAAGTCAAGAACCTGGTCGTCGAGTTCCCCGGCCGCCGCGGCACGCTGCGGGCACTGGACGACATCTCCTTCTCCATCGCGCCCGGCGAGGTGCTGGGCGTGGTGGGCGAGTCCGGCGCGGGCAAGAGCCTGACCGGCGCGTCCATCATCGGGCTGCTGGAGCCGCCCGGACGCGTGGCCTCGGGCCAGATCCTGCTGGAGGGCCAGCGCATCGACAACCTGCCGGCCGAGCAGATGCGGCACATCCGCGGCCGCAAGATCGGCGCCATCTTCCAGGACCCGCTCACCTCGCTGAACCCGCTGTACACCATCGGCCGGCAGCTGGTGGAGACCATCCAGACCCACCTGCCGGTGGATGCGGCCGAGGCGCGCCGGCGCGCCATCAGCCTGCTGGAAGACACCGGCATCCCGGCGGCCGCCGAGCGCATCGACCACTTCCCGCACCAGTTCTCCGGCGGCATGCGCCAGCGGGTCGTGATCGCGCTGGCGCTCGCGGCCGAACCCAAGCTGATCGTCGCCGACGAGCCGACCACGGCGCTGGACGTGTCGATCCAGGCCCAGATCATCCAGCTGCTCAAGCGCATCTGTCGCGAGCACGGCGCGGCCGTCATGCTGATCACGCACGACATGGGCGTGATCGCGGAAACCTGCGACCGGGTGGCGGTGATGTATGCCGGCCGCATCGCCGAGATCGGCCCGGTGCACGAGGTGATCAACACGCCGGCCCACCCGTACACCATGGGGCTGATGGCGTCGATCCCCGACATGGACAGCGACCGCGAGCGGCTCAACCAGATCGACGGCGCCATGCCGCGCCTGAATGCCATTCCCCCGGGCTGTCCCTACAACCCGCGCTGCCCGCGCGTGTTCGACCGCTGCACGCGCGAGCGCCCGGACCTGCTGCCGGCCGGTGTGACCCGCGCCGCCTGCTGGCTGCACGACGTGCGGCAACCCGCCGCCCCTGCAGGAGTTCCCGCATGAGTGCCGTTGCATCCGAACTGGCGGCAGGGTCCGCGCGACAGCCGGCCGGCACGGCAGCAGCCGCCGCCACCGTGCCGCTGGTGCAGGCCCGCGACCTGGCCAAGACCTTCGACGTCTCGGCGCCCTGGCTGAACCGGGTGCTGGAGCGCAAGCCGCGCCAGCTGCTGCATGCCGTGGACGGGGTGAGCTTCGAGATTCCCCGCGGCCAGACACTGGCCCTGGTCGGCGAATCCGGCTGCGGCAAGAGCACGGTGGCGCGGCTGCTGGTGGGCCTGTACGAGCCGACGCGGGGCGACCTCGTGTTCGACGGCATCGAGGCCCACAAGGTGTTCAAGAGCCGCGAAGGGCTGAAGCTGCGCCGGCGCATCCAGATGATCTTCCAGGACCCCTATGCCAGCCTGAACCCGCGCTGGAAGGTGGAGGACATCGTGGCCGAACCCTTGCGCGAGCACGGCATCCTGACCGACTCCGCCCAGCTGAAGGAGCGCGTCGGCCAGCTGCTGCAAGGGGTGGGACTGTCGCCGCTGGACATGCTCAAGTATCCGCACCAGTTCTCCGGCGGCCAGCGGCAGCGCATCTCGATCGCGCGGGCGCTGGCCACCGAGCCCGAGTTCCTGGTGTGCGACGAGCCGACCAGCGCGCTCGACGTCTCGGTGCAGGCGCAGGTGCTCAACATCATGAAGGACCTGCAGCGCAAGCAGGGCCTGACCTACCTGTTCATCTCGCACAACCTGGCCGTGGTGCGCCACGTGTCCGACCAGGTCGGCGTGATGTACCTGGGCCGGCTGGTGGAACTGGCCGGCAAGCACCAGCTGTTCGGCCAGCCGCGGCACCCGTACACGCGCATGCTGCTGGACGCGATCCCGAAGATGCACGACACGGGCCGCGCGCGCACGCCGGTGCAGGGCGAGGTGCCCAACCCGCTGAACCCGCCGACCGGCTGTGCCTTCAACCCGCGCTGCCCGCATGCCAACGACCGCTGCCGCACCGAACGGCCGGCCCTGCTGACCCTGGGCGGCGTCAAGGTGGCCTGCCACGCGGTGGAGGAAGGGCGGATCTAGGTCGTCGCTAACGCGACTCAGGGGCACGGCGCGGCGAGCGGCAGCGTTCCTGAAAGCACTGGATTCCCGCCTTCGCGGGAATGACGACGTTACTGCTCCTCGCTCCAGCAGAACCCGTCGCGCGCGATCATGGCGCTGGCCGCGCTCGGCCCCCAGCTGCCGGCCGCATAGGTGCGCAGCCCCGATTCGTTGCCGCGCCACGCATCCAGCAGCGGCTCGACCCAGCGCCAGGCGGCCTCCTGTTCGTCGCTGCGCACGAACAGGTTGAGGCGGCCGTCGATCACGTCCAGCAGCAGCCGCTCGTAGGCCCCCACGCGCTGGGAGCCGAAACGCTGGTCGAAGTCCAGGTTCAGGTGCACAGGCACCAGCGGCTGTGACTGCACGGGCCGCCCCTGCTGCTGGCCTTGTGCCAGCAGGTGCAGCTCCAGCCCGTCGCGCGGCTGCAGGTTGATCACCAGCCGGTTGGCCGCGCCCAGCGGCGTGCGGAAGATGGCGTGCGGTGCCGGGCGGAAGTTGACGACGATGTGCGCGTCACGCGCCGCCAGCCGCTTGCCGGTGCGGATGTAGAAGGGCACGCCGGCCCAGCGCCAGTTGGCCACCTCGGCGCGCAGCGCCACGAAGGTCTCGGTCGTGCTGTCGGGCGCAACCCCCGGCTCCTCGCGGTAGGCACGCACCGGCTCGCCGCGTACGCTGCCGGCGCCGTATTGCCCGCGGATGGCGCGCTGGCCGATCGCCTCGCCGGACCAGGGCTGCAGCGAGCGCAGCACCTTGAGCTTCTCGTCGCGGATGGCGTCGGCGTCGGAGCTGATCGGCGGTTCCATCGCCAGCGCACACAGCAGCTGCAGCGCGTGGTTCTGCACCATGTCGCGCAGCGCGCCGGTGCTGTCGTAGAACGCGCCGCGCTTTTCCACGCCCAGATCCTCGGCAATGGTCAGCTGGATGTTGGCGATGATCTCGCGCCGCCACAGCGGCTCGAACAAGGCGTTGCCGAAGCGCAGTGCGAACAGGTTCTGCACCGAGGGCTTGCCCAGGTAGTGGTCGATGCGGAAGATCTGCTGCTCGGGAAAGACGCGGCGGACCGTGTCGTTGATCGCCCGGTTGGAGGCGAGGTCGTGCCCCAGCGGCTTCTCCAGCACGATCCGGGTGGACGGCGTGTTCAGTCCCGCCGCGGCCAGCTGCTCGCACACCGTGGTGAACAGCGCCGGCGAGGTCGCGAGGTACATCACCACCGTGCCGGCGTTGCGCTGCTGCAGCCGCTCCTTGAGCGCGCCGTAGTCCTCGGGTCTGGACAGGTCCAGCCGCTGGTAGTGCAGCAATTGCGCGAAGCGGCAGAACTCGTCCGGCCCCGGCCGCTTGTCCAGCTCGACGCGGGCGAAGCGCTCCTCGATCAGGTGCCGGAACTGCTCGTCGCTCAGGCTGTCGCGCGCGACGCCGACGATGCGGCCATCGCGCGGCAGGGTGCCGTGGCGGAACGCCTGGAACAGCGCAGGCATCAGCTTGCGCCAGCTGAGGTCGCCGGTGCCACCGAAGAGGACGAGGTCGAAGCTCATGGATCGGCTGGAGATGGAGCGGCCTACTTTACTGGCGTTCGCGCCTTCGCCGGGCGCACTGCATGGCCAGCTCCACGGTGCGGAGGCGCCCATGGCCGGGCCAGCGCAAGCCCATAATTCCCGCATGAACCAACTCGATGCCCTCAAGCAGTTCACCACGGTGGTCGCCGACACGGGCGACTTCCGGCAGCTGGCCCAGTTCCATCCGCAGGACGCGACG
The DNA here is from genome assembly GCF_035627355.1 of Ramlibacter sp. Lineage (GTDB taxonomy): Bacteria > Pseudomonadota > Gammaproteobacteria > Burkholderiales > Burkholderiaceae_C > Ramlibacter. The sequence continues at coordinate 22,840 of NZ_DASPLW010000048.1, read as the reverse complement.
ACCAATCCCTCGCTGATCCTCAAGGCGGTGCAGAAGCCCGACTACGCGCCGCTGCTGAAGGAGACCATGGCGAAGTTCCGCAACAAGCCGCTGGACGAGACCATGGACCGGCTGCTGGTGCGCTTCGGCCGGGAGATCCTGTCGCTGATCCCGGGTCGGGTGTCGACCGAGGTCGACGCGCGCCTGAGCTTCGACACCAACGCGACCCTCACCCGGGCCGAACGCATCATCGAGCTCTACCAGGCGGAAGGCGTGCCGGTCGATCGGGTGCTGATCAAGGTGGCGTCCACCTGGGAGGGCATCCAGGCGGCCGAGCGGCTGGAGCAGCGCGGCATCCGCACCAACCTCACGCTGCTGTTCTCGTTCTGCCAGGCGGTGGCCTGCGGGCAGGCCAAGGTGCAGCTGATCTCCCCCTTCGTCGGCCGCATCTACGACTGGTACAAGAAGAGCGCCGGCGCGGCCTGGGACGAAGCCGCCAATGCGGGCGCCAACGACCCCGGCGTCAAGTCGGTGCGGCAGATCTGGCTGCACTTCAAGCACTTCGGCATCCGCACCGAGGTGATGGGCGCGAGCTTCCGCAACACCGGGCAGATCCTGGCGCTGGCCGGCTGCGACCTGCTGACCATCAGCCCGGAACTGATGGCGCAGCTGGCGACCACCGAGGCGCCGGTCGAGCGCGCGCTCGATCCCGAACAGGCCCGCCGCATGGACCTGCAGCCGGTCAACTACGACGAGGCGGGCTTCCGCTACGCGCTCAACGAGGATGCGATGGCGACCGAGAAACTGGCCGAGGGCATCCGCGCCTTCGCCGCCGACGCGGTCAAGCTCGAGAAGCTGATGAAGGAGGCCTGAGCATGGCCGCTCCGCTGCCGCCGCGTTGCGACGAGACCGGGGCCTGGCAGGCGCTGCAGCGGCACTTCGTCGCAAGCGGGCGGACCTTCGACCTGCGGCGGGCGTTTGTCGACGACAGCGCCCGGGTCGACGCCTTCAGCATCCAGGCGCCGCACGTGTTCGCCGACCTGTCGAAGAACCTGCTCGATGCCGAGGGCGAGCGCCTGCTGCTGCAGCTGGCGCGCGACTGCAGGGTGGAGGCGCAGCGCGACGCGATGTTCGCCGGCGAGGCGATCAATGCGACGGAAGGCCGGCAGGTCATGCACTGGCTGCTGCGCGCCCCGCGCGACGAGAAGGTGGCGCCCGGCATCGCCGGCGAGCTCGCGCAGGTGCGCCAGACGCTGGACGCGATGCTGGACTTCGCCGAGGCCGTGCGAGCCGACCGGCAGATCACCGACGTGGTGAACATCGGCATCGGCGGCTCCGACCTGGGGCCGCAGATGGCGGTGCGCGCGCTGGACGAGTTCGTGCTGCCCGGCAAGCGCTTCCATTTCGTGTCCAACATCGATGGCCACGAACTGGATCGCGTGCTGCGCGGGCTGCAGGCGGAGCACACGCTGTTCCTCATCGCCTCCAAGACCTTCACCACGCTGGAGACCATGACCAATGCGCGCTCGGCGCGCCTGTGGTTCACGCAGCAGGGCGGGACCGCCGTCGCGCGCCACTTCGCCGCGCTGACCACCAACGTGAAGGCGGCCGCGGAGTTCGGCATCGACCGCACCTTCGGCTTCTGGGACTGGGTTGGCGGCCGCTACTCGCTGTGGTCCGCGATCGGACTGCCGGTCGCGATCGCGATCGGTGCGGCGCGATTCCGCGAGCTGCTGGCCGGCGCCCATGCGATGGACCGGCACTTCCGCAGCGAGCCGCCGGGGCGCAACCTGCCGCTGCGCCTGGCGCTGCTCGACCTCTGGTACCGCGACTTCCACGGCTTCGCCAGCCGCAGCGTCGCTCCGTACCACAGCGCACTGGCCCGGCTGCCAGCCTACCTGCAGCAGCTGGAGATGGAGAGCAACGGCAAGCGCGTCGACCGGCAGGGCCGCGAGCTGTCCTATGGCACCTCGCCGGTGGTCTGGGGCGAGCCCGGCACCAACGGCCAGCACGCCTACTTCCAGATGCTGCACCAGGGCACGGACGTGGTGCCGGTGGAGTTCATCGCGGTGAAGACGCCGGCGCACGAACTGGCCGACCACCACCCGCAGCTGCTGGCCAACGTGCTGGCCCAGGCCGCGGCCCTGATGCAGGGCAAGGACGACCCCGGCGGCCACAAGCACTTCCCCGGCAACCGTCCCAGCACGATGCTGTTGCTGGACCGGCTCGACCCGGCCAGCTTCGGCGCATTGATTGCCCTGTACGAGCATCGGGTGTTCTGCGCCGGCGCGCTGTGGGGGATCAACAGCTTCGACCAGTGGGGCGTCGAACTGGGCAAGGTGCTGGCCAAGGACATCGCACAGCGGCTGGCCTCGGGCGACACCGCCGGCCTGGATCGCTCCACGGCCGCCTTGTTGACGCGCCTTCGGGCCTGATCCGTCTCCCCCTATCATGCGGCTCGCGGGCAGGTGCCCGCAGGAGGGACAAGAGAATGGATTTCGTCGAAGCGATCAAGACCTGCCTGCGCAAGTACGCGACCTTCGAGGGGCGCGCCAGCCGCTCGGAATACTGGTGGTTCGTGCTGGGCTACCTGCTGGTGAGCGTTGCCGCCTCGATCGTCAGCGAACTGCTCAATGCGCTGGTCGGCCTGGCGCTGCTGCTGCCGTCGCTGGCCGTCGGTGCGCGCCGGCTGCACGACATCGGCAAATCGGGCTGGCTGCAGCTGCTGTGGATCATCCCGTTCATCGGCTGGATCATCCTGCTGTACTGGGCCGTCCAGCCCAGCGGCCCGCCGAACCAGTACGGTGAGGGCCCGGAACAGCCGAAGGACGACCCCTTGGGCATCCCGCCCGGCGTCTGAGCTCAACGAAAAACGCCCGCATCCAGCGGGCGTTTTTTCCGGTTCGCGCGGAATAACATGCAGCGCGAACCCTCCATGCAAAAGGCCGGATTCACTCCGGCCTTTTGCATCTGACTGGACAGCACCTGCAAATCGCGGAGCGATTTGCAGGTGAACGGGATTACATGTCCATGCCGCCCATGCCACCCATGCCACCCATGCCGCCAGGCATGGCCGGGGCCTCGTCCTTGGGCGCCTCGGCGACCATGGCTTCGGTCGTGAGCATCAGCGAAGCAACCGAGGCGGCGTTCTGCAGCGCCGTGCGGGTCACCTTGGTCGGGTCCAGGATGCCCATCTCGATCATGTCGCCGTAGGTGTCGTTGGCGGCGTTGAAGCCGAAGTTGCCCTTGCCTTCCAGCACGCGGTTGACCACCACGCTCGGCTCGCCACCGGCGTTGCCGACGATCTCGCGCAGGGGCGCCTCGACGGCCTTGAGCACCAGCTTGATGCCGGCGTCCTGGTCGACGTTGTCGCCCTTGATCTCGCCGGCGGCCTGGCGGGCACGCAGCAGGGCCACGCCACCGCCGGCCACGATGCCTTCTTCCACGGCAGCGCGGGTGGCGTGCAGCGCGTCTTCCACGCGGGCCTTCTTCTCCTTCATCTCGACTTCGGTGGCGGCACCGACCTTGATCACCGCCACGCCGCCGGCCAGCTTGGCCACGCGCTCCTGCAGCTTCTCGCGGTCGTAGTCGCTGGTGGCTTCCTCGATCTGCACGCGGATCTGCTTGACGCGCGCCTCGATGTCAGCGGCGGCACCGGCGCCGTCGATGATGGTGGTGTTTTCCTTGCCCACCTCGATGCGCTTGGCCTGGCCCAGGTCGGCCAGCGTGATCTTCTCCAGCGTCATGCCGGTCTCTTCCGAGATCACCTTGCCGCCCGTCAGGATGGCGATGTCCTCCAGCATGGCCTTGCGGCGGTCGCCGAAGCCCGGGGCCTTGACGGCGACGACCTTCAGGATGCCGCGGATGGTGTTGACCACCAGGGTGGCCAGCGCTTCACCTTCGACTTCCTCGGCGACGATCAGCAGCGGGCGCGAGGCCTTGGCCACCTGCTCCAGCGTGGGCAGCAGGTCGCGGATGTTGCTGATCTTCTTGTCGTACAGCAGCACGAACGGGTTCTCGAGGATCGCGCTCTGCTTGTCGGGGTTGTTGATGAAGTACGGCGACAGGTAGCCGCGGTCGAACTGCATGCCTTCGACGACGTCCAGCTCGTTCTGCAGGCTCTTGCCGTCCTCGACGGTGATCACGCCTTCCTTGCCGACCTTGTCCATGGCGTCGGCGATGATCTTGCCGATCGACTCGTCGCTGTTGGCGGAGATCGAACCGACCTGGGCGATTTCCTTGGAGGTGGTGGTGGGCTTGGAGGCCTTCTTCAGCTGCTCGGTCAGCTGGGCCACGGCCTTGTCGATGCCGCGCTTGAGGTCCATCGGGTTCATGCCCGCGGCCACGTACTTCATGCCTTCGCGGATGATGGCCTGGGCCAGCACGGTCGCGGTGGTGGTGCCGTCACCGGCGTTGTCGCTGGTCTTGGAAGCCACTTCCTTGACCATCTGCGCGCCCATGTTCTGGAGCTTGTCCTTGAGCTCGATTTCCTTGGCCACGGACACGCCGTCCTTGGTCACGGTGGGGGCGCCGAAGGAGCGCTCGAGCACCACGTTGCGGCCCTTGGGGCCCAGGGTCACCTTGACCGCGTTGGCCAGGATGTTCACGCCTTCGACCATGCGGGCGCGGGCGTCGCCGCCGAACACTACGTCTTTTGCTGCCATGTTGATTGACTCCGGATAAATGAGGGGGTGACTAATGAAGAGGACTAGTCAGTCGGGGACAGAGCAGCGAGCTGATCCGTCCCGCAAGATCACTTGGCTTCCACGACCGCGAACAGGTCTTCTTCCTTCATGACGAGCAGCTCGTCGCCTTCGACCTTGACGGTCTGGCCGCTGTACTTGCCGAACAGGACCCGGTCGCCGACCTTCACGCCCACCGGCGACAGCTCACCCTTGTCGTTCTTGCGGCCCGGGCCGACGGCCAGCACCTCGCCCTGGTCGGGCTTCTCGGCGGCGTTGTCGGGGATCACGATGCCCGAGGCCGTCTTGGTTTCGTTTTCCAGGCGCTTGACGATCACGCGGTCGTGCAGAGGACGAAGTTTCATTGCATCTCCTTCTAGGGAAAGCTTTGGTTGGGACATCAAAAAGCGCCAACAAAAGTTAGCGCCAATTAACTTGCCGCGGAGCGTGCCAACTCATCTGTTAGCACTCATCTCCAGCGAGTGCTAATGATAGGGCATTCCTACGTGGTTTCAAGACGGGTCCCACTTGAAAAGAGGTGAAAACCGGGCGGGTGGGGCACTCGACAGTCGGCGACGGCCTGGCTCCCGGCCGACCATGAGGCGCCGGCTTCGCGGCGGCTGGCGCCGCAACGCGAGAGGTGACCCCGGCCCATGCGCGTGCCCCCGGCCGCGCTCTATAGTCGGCGCCCATGGAGACATCGCATGCCGGCTGAAGGATGGGCCGGCGCCTGGCAACGCCACCCCTGGGTGCGCCGCGCCACGCTCGTGCAACGGCGAGCGCAACGATGGCCGCCGGCGCTGCGCGGGCTGATGTGGTCCTCCGCCGCCGGCCTGCTGTTCGTGCTGCTGAACACGCTGATGCGCAAGCTGGCGATCGAGCTCGATCCCTTCCAGACCCAGTTCCTGCGCTACCTGGCGGCCGTGGGGGTGATGCTGCCCCTGATGGCCCGAAGCGGCTGGGCCGCCTGGCGGCCGCGAAACGTCGGCGGCCAGTTCACCCGCGGCGCGGTGCACACCGCCGGCCTCGTCCTGTGGTTCATCGCCGTGCCGCACATCACGCTGGCGGACACCACCGCAATCGGGTTCACCACGCCGATCTTCATCATGCTCGGCGCGGCGCTGCTGCTCAAGGAGCCGATGCGATGGGAGCGCTGGGCGGCTTCCCTGATGGGCTTTGCCGGCGTGCTGACGGTGGTGGCGCCGCAACTGGCCGCCAGCGGCGGCAGCTACGCGCTGGTGATGCTGGCCTCCTCGCCGGTCTTCGCGGCCTCGTTCCTGATCACCAAGGCGCTGACCCGCTACGAGCGGCCCGAGGTCATCGTGGCCTGGCAGGCGATCAGCGTCACCGCGTTCAGCCTGCCGATGGCGTTGCTGCACTGGAGCTGGCCGGGCCCGCTGCAGTGGGTGCTGTTCATCACCTGCGGCGTCCTCGGCAGCGTGGGGCACTACTGCCTGGCGCGCTCGTACCGCGTGGCCGACATCTCGGCGACGCAGTCGATCAAGTTCCTCGACCTGGTGTGGGCGACCCTGTTCGGCTGGCTGGTGTTCGCCGACCTGCCCAGCCGCTGGACCCTGGCCGGCGGCGCGGTGATCTGTGCCTCCACCGTCTGGATCGCCCGGCGCGAGGCGCGCGGCCGCGCGCCGGCCTGAGCGTGAGCGGCGGCCCTCAGGCCTGGTTGGCGATACCGCCGGCCACGTGCCCCGAGGGCACGTGCTGGGCCGCGTGGGACACGTGCCGGGTCTGGTCGTCGAAGAAGAAGTCGGGCTCGAACTCGCGCAGGAACTCGCCCTTGGGCAGGCCGCCGAGGAACATGGCCTCGTCGACGTGGATGTTCCACTGCATCAGCGTGCGGATGGCGCGCTCGTGGGCCGGCGCGCTGCGCGCGGTGACCAGCGCGGTGCGGATCTTCATGGCCGGGGTGCCGGCCGCCTGCAGCCGGTGCAGCGCCGCCAGCAGCGGCTTGAAGGGACCCTCGGGCAGCGGCTGCAGCGCCTTGCTCGACTCGTGCTGCTGGAAGGCGTCCAGCCCCTCGCTCTGGAACACCCGCTCGGCCTCGTCGGAGAACAGCACGGCGTCGCCGTCGAAGGCGATCCGGACCTCGTTCGGGTGGTTGTGCCCGGCCTGCACCGATTCGGTCAGCACCCGGGCGGCCGGAAAGCCGGCGGCCAGCGCCTCGCGCACGTCGTCCGCGTTGGCCGACAGGAACAGGTGCGCGCGCAGCGGCCGCAGGTAGCGGAAGGGCGAGCGGCCCTGGGTGAACACGCCGCGCTCCAGCTTGATGCGGTTGGCGTGGCCGGAGCGGAAGATGCGCATGCCCGAGACCGGGTCGTTGCGCGACAGGATCACCACCTCGACCCGCTGGGCCGTGGTGTCGTTGAAGGCCAGCAGCTTCTGGATCAGCGAGAAGGCGATGCCGGGCCGTGCCGGCTGGTCCAGCCGCTCGAGCTGCAGCGCCATGTAGGCCTGGGCGTCGCCGCTCTCGAAGATGCGGTTCTCCTCCTCGAAGTTGAACAGCGCCCGGGAGGAGATCGCCACCACCAGCCGGTCATCCGAAAACACGCTCAAGGTCCCCTCCGGATCGTCGTCAACGCACCAGCTGGTTGAGCTGGATGATGGGCAGCAGCACGGCCAGCACGATCAGCATCACCACCAGGCCCATGCTCACGATCAGCAGCGGCTCCAGCACGGTGGCGAGCTGGATGGCGCGGCGCTGGACCTCGTTGCCGAGCTGGTTGGCGGCCCGCTGCAGCATCACCGGCAGCTGGCCGGTCTGCTCGCCGAGGCGGGCGAACATCGATAGCAGGCCAGGGAAGCGCTTCTTCTGCGCCAGCGCCGAGGCGAGCGGCGCGCCCTCGCGCACCAGCACCAGCGCATCCATGGCGTCGGCTCGCATGGCTCGGTTGTTCAGGGTTTCGGCGGCCGCCTGCAGCGCCCTCAGGATCGGCACCCCGGCGGCCGTGAGCATGGCCAGGGTGTTGCCGAACTGCGCACTGTTGTAGCCGCGGGACAAACGCCCCAGGACCGGCAGCGAAAGCCAGCCGGCGTCGAATCTCTCACGAAATCGCTCATTCTTGAGCAGGGTCCGTAGGACAATTCCCACGCCCAGCAGCAGCACCGCGACGATCCAGCCCCACTCGCGAACGAAAGCACTCAAACCCAGCATGGCCACGGTCAGGAACGGCAGCCCGCGCTTCGTTCCGGCGAACACGTTCGCCACCTGGGGTACGACGTAAGTGACGAGGAAGACGACGATGGCCAGGGCCACCACCGTAACGATCGCCGGGTACAGCGCCGCCCCGGTCAGCCTGGCCTTGAGCGCCTGCCGGTTCTCCAGGTCGTCCGCCAGCCGCTCCAGCACCATCCCCAGGTGGCCGCTCTGCTCGCCGGCGCTGACTACCGCGATATAGATGTCGGAGAACTCGCGTGGGAAATGGGCCAGGGCCGAGGCGAACGTGGAGCCTGCGTTCACTTCCGCCCGCAAGGCGGCCACCAGCAGGCGCTCGGCCTCGCTCGGCGCTTCCTCGGACAGCGCGGTGAGCGCCCGCTCCAGCTGCAGGCCCGACGCCACCAGCCCGGCCAGCTGGCGGGTCCAGACCGCCAGCTGGGTGTCGCCGAACACCCGCCGGCGCCAGCGGCTGCCCAGCCCGCTGCCGGTGCCGCCCGCGGCCACGGGCCGCACGTCCAGCGGGACCAGCGACTGCGAGCGCAGCTGCCCGCGCGCCGATTTGGCGGTATCGGCTTCCATGACGCCGCGCCGGGTGGCGCCCTGCGCGTCCAGTGCTTCGAAAGCGTACGCGGGCATTGAGGGATCCCATCGCGCCAAGCGAAACGACCAGCCAGCCGTCCCTCCGGCGGATCGGTTCACCTGTCGGATAATTGTTTCAAAACGTTGCCGTGCGTTGCGGCGTATTGCAAGATCAGCGCCGGGGATCGGCCGGTCCCCGAGAGGAGTGTAAGCATGTCGAAGAAGGTGCCGAAGAAGCGGCGCAGCCGGCTTCTGGCCCTGGAACCGCGCGTCCTGTTCGACGGGGCGCTGGTCGATACCGCCGCGGCCCTGCCCAAGGCCCTGGATGCCGCCCAGGTGGCCCAGGCCACCGACGCCGCTGCCCACGCCGACCTTCCCGCCGACCTGCACCCCGACCTCGCGGCACTGGCCCAACTGGCGCTCGCGACGGCGGGCGAGGCCCCCGTCGCAACCGGCGCGCCGGCCCCGGTGGAGTGGCTGATCATCGACGGCCGCGTGCCGGACGCCTCCACCCTGGCCAGCCAGGCCCGTCCCGGCATGCAGGTGCTGGTGCTGGACCCGTCGGCCGACGGGCTGGCCCAGATCCGGCAGGCCCTGGCCGCCGACGGCCGGCCGGCCGACGTGCTGCACATCGTCAGCCACGGCGCCCCCGGCTTCGTCCGCCTGGGCAGCACCAACCTCGATGCCGCGCAACTGGAAGGCCGCGCGGCCGACCTCGCTGCCATCGGCGCCAGCCTCACCGCCTCGGGCGACCTGTTGCTGTACGGTTGCGATGTCGCGTCCACGGCCGTCGGCGAGCGCTACGTGGACCGGCTGGGCCAGCTCACCGGCGCCGACGTGGCGGCCTCCCGCGACGCCACCGGCGGGGCGGCACGCAACGGCAACTGGCTGTTCGAGTACAGCACGGGTGCCGTCACGGCCTTGCCGTTCCTGTCGGACGCCGACGGCCGCGCCTACGGCGCGGTGCTCCCGACCATCGACCTGGCCGGCAACACCGGCTGGACCCCGCTGCTGTATGGCAGCCGGCAGGACCCCGCGGGCGACATGCAGGCCGCCGCGGCCAGCACCGACGTGGTCGGCGACCACATCCACCCGACGCTGTTCTATGCCTACGACGACGGCGGCACCGACAGCGAGGCGGACGACGGCATCATGTTCCGCTTCCGCGTCAGCGGACCGAACAGCCAGGGGCGCTTCGGGGCCTACGGGATCATCGGCATCGACGCCGACCTCAACGGCGACGTCGACATCTTCCTGATCGCCGACGACAAGCAGGGTGCCACCGTCGGCCTGTACAACCCGGGCGCCGGGCTGAACCAGTCGCCCAGCACCACCAGCTACACGGCGGCGCCGGGCCGCATCTACACCCTGGATGCGTCCAACTACGCGTTCACGGCCGTGGGCGCCGGAAGCGAGCCGCCCGAATCCTGGGACGGGAACACCGACATCGACCAGGGCGGCAAGCTCGACTACTTCGTCTCGTTCCGCATCAGCTTCGCCGACCTGAAGGCCGAACTGGCTCGCACCAACGTCACCGGCAACCCGGCCGAGGGCATCGCGATCGACCGGTTCTCGCCGCTGCGGTTCATCCTCGCGACCGCCACCCAGGACAACTCGCTCAACGGGGACATCGGGGGCGTGATCGGCGCCAATAAGTCCACGCTCACCTGGGAGCAGCTGGGCGCGTACTCGCCCGTCGTCAGCGCCTCCAACTCGCCGCCCATCATCACCAGCGGCGGCGGTGGCCAGACGGCCAGCTACACCGTCGCCGCCAGCGCGACGCAGGTTGCCACCATCACGTCCCGGGATCCCGACGGCAGCGACACGCTGCGCTACGAGATCACCGGCGGGGCGGACGCCGGCAAGTTCACCATCGATGCGATCACGGGGGTGCTGAGCCTGCATCCCTCGTTCACACCCAGCGTGACCGCGCCGACCGACGCCGACGGCGACGGCCGCTACGAGGTCACGGTCGGCGTGCGCGATTACTCCGACGCGGGCGCCACCCAGGCCAAAGGCGGCCTGGACACGCAGGACCTGCTGGTCAGCATCGTCGCCGAGCCGGACAACACCCGTCCCGAACTGGACCTGCGCACCGGCATCACGCCGGCCGACGGCGCCACCGGGATCGCGCCGAACGCCAACCTGTTCATGCGCTTCAGCGAGGCGGTGCAGCCGGGGACCGGCTACATCTACATCCGCCACGCGGGCACCGGCGCGATCGTGCGCCAGATCGACGTCAACGACCGCGACCAGGTGCGCTTCTCCGGCAACACCGTCTCGGTCAACCCCATCTTCGACCTGGCCGCCGGAACCGCGTACTACGTCGAGATCAGCGCAACGGCCTTCCAGGACCTGGCCGGCAATACCTTCGTGGCGCTGGACAGCACCGGCGGCGCCCCCCTGATGACCGGTGGCGCGCCGGCCGGCGTCAACGACACCGACCCGGGCGCCACCTACAAGTGGAACTTCACGACCGGCTCCAACCAGCTCAATGACGGCACGCCGCCGACGCTGGTGTCCTCCGCGCTGACCCGCTCGGACGGCAGCACGGCCAGCCCGGCCGACAACGCCACCAACGTCAGCGTCACCAGCAACCTGGTGCTGAACTTCAGCGAAGCGGTCTTCCCGGACAACGGCTACATCGAGATCCGGCGCAGCTCCGACGGCGCGCTGGAGGCGCGCATCAGCTCCGCCGACACCAAGCAGGTCGGCTACAGCGCGGACGGCAAGACGCTCACCATCAATCCGGTCTCGGACCTGGACCAGAACACCGACTACTACGTGGTGATCGAGGGCACCGCCCTGCAGGACGGCTCGGGCAACCGCTACGCCGGGATGGAGCCGCTGAACCAGGGGGTGAGCAGCGCCTATCCGCTGAACTTCAAGACCGGCGTCGACACGGTCGCGCCGACGGTTTCGGGCGTGTCGGCCGCCAACCTGGATGGCACCTGGATCCAGGGCGACACCATCTTCGTGACGGTGCGCTTCTCCGAGCAGGTCTACGTGACCGGCACGCCGCAGCTGCAGTTGCAGCTGGCCGGCGGCGTCACCCGCACGGTCAACTACGTCAGCGGCTCGGGCGCCGACACGCTGATCTTCTCGTACGCCATCCAGCCGGGCGACAGCACGCCCGACCTGGACTACGTGGGCGCCGGCTCGCTCACGCTGAACGGCGGGAGCATCAAGGACTCGGCCGGCAACAACGCCAACTTGGCGCTGCCGGCGCCGGGCAGCGCCAGCTCGCTGGGCGGCCAGAAGGACTTGGTCATCGACATGGCGCCGGTGAACACGCTGCCGGCGCTGCTCTCCGGTGGCAACAACCTGCCGATGGCGATTGCGGCGGGTGTCGCCGACTCGGACAGCCCGACGCTGACGGTCACGCTCACGGCGACCCAGGGCACGCTGAGCCTGGGCACCGTGACCGGATTGACGTTCACGGCCGGCGACGGAACCGACGACACGATCGTCCAGGTCACCGGGACGCAGGCCCAGCTGAACGCAGCACTGGCCACCCTGAGCTTCATGGCGGATGCCGGCTACGAGGGCGCCGGCTCCGTGACCATGGAGACGACGGATGGCAAGGCCTCGATCAACGGCGTCCCCATCCAGGACACCGATGTCCTGACGCTGGACATCCGCGGTCCCGTGCCGGGCATCTCCGGCCTGGCCGACCTCGGCTACGTCGAGAACGACCCCGCCACGGCCGTGGCGCCGCTGTTGTCGCTGTCCGGGCCGGCGACGCTGGAAGGCGCGACGGTGCAGATCACCGGCAACTACCAGCCCAGCCAGGACCTGCTGGCCTTCGTGGACCAGGGGGGCATCACCGGCAGCTTCGACGCCGTCACCGGCACGCTGACCCTGACGGGCAGCGCCTCGCTGGCGCAGTACCAGGCGGCGCTTCGCTCCGTGACCTACCGCAACACCAGCGAGACGCCCTCGTCGCAGGTGCGCACCCTCAGCTTCGTCGCGTCCAGCGCGGGCGACGACAGCGTGGTCGCCACCCTGGCCATCGATGTCATTCCGGTCGACGACGCGCCCACGCTGACGCTGACGGTCGGCAACCCGACCTTCAACCAGGGTGGGGCGCCCGTCGCGCTCTTCGCCGACGCCACGTTCGACACCATCGAAGCCGGCCAGGCCATCAGCGCGCTGGTGCTGGCCGTCGGCAACGTCCGCAACGGCGCCTCCGAGGTGCTGTCGATCAACGGCCAGGACATCGGGCTGGCGTCGGGCTCGCTCACGGTGGGCGGCGTGACGTACGCGGTGGTGGTTTCCGGCAACACGGCCACCGTCACCGTCAGCGGGCTGTCGCTGACCCCGGCCGGCGCCAAGGCGCTGGTCGAAGGCATCACCTACTCGAACAACGCGGTCGCGCCGATCGGCGGCAACCGCACGGTGACCGTCACCCAGTTGCAGGACAGCGGATCCAGCACGCTGCCCGACCGCAACACGGCCAACCTCGCGCTGGCGTCCACCGTGCGCGTCGTCACCCTGAACGCGCCGCCGGCCCTGGGCGGAGGCAACCCCACTGCGGGCTACGTCGAGAACGGAGCCGGGACGGCGATCCACACGGCCATCACGCTGTCGGACGTCGACAACGCCATGCTGACCGGCGCGAGCGTCGCCATCACCGGCGGCTTCGTGGCGGGCCAGGACGTGCTGGCCTTCACCAACCAGTCGGGCATCGTGGGCAGCTACGACGCCGCCACCGGCGTGCTCACGCTCAGCGGCACGGCTTCGGTCGCGGCCTACCAGGCCGCGCTGCGCAGCGTCAGCTACCGCAATGCCAGCGACGCGCCGGGCACGGCCGACCGCACCGTCCGCTTCACGGTCACCGACGGCATCAACGACTCCGACCCGCTCACCAGCACGGTGACCGTGACGGCGGTCAACGATGCACCTGCCGGCGCCGATCGCACGCTCACCATCCTGCAGGGGGCGTCGTACGCCTTCGCGGCGGCGGATTTCGGGTTCAGCGATGCCACCGACGGCGGCGCGCATGCATTGGCGGGCGTGCTGATCACCAGCCTGCCGGCGACCGGCACCCTGACCCTGAACGGTTCGCCGGTGGTCGCCGGCGTCACCTTCGTCACGGCGGCGCAACTGGCCAGCGGGGAACTGCTGTACACGCCCGCGGGGACGGCCACCGCCAGCTTCGGCTTCCAGGTGCGCGACAGCGGCGGCACCGCCAACGGCGGCGTCGACACGGACCCGACGTCGAACGTGCTGACGCTGGAGGTCGGCATCTTCAACGTGGCCCCTGTGTTGGGTGGCGGCTCGCCGACGGCGGCCTATGTGGAGAACGGCACCGGCGTCGTGCTGCATGGCGCGCTGTCGATCACCGATCCGGACTCGGCCAACATGACGGGCGCCATCGTGCGCATCAGCGGCAACTTCGCGCCCGGCCAGGACGTCCTGAACTTCACCGACCAGAACGGCATCACCGGCGTCTACAACAGCGCCACCGGCGTGCTGACCCTCAGCGGGTCGGCCACGCGCGCCAACTGGGAAGCGGCGCTGCGCTCGATCACCTACTCGAACAGCAGCGACAGCCTCTCGACGGCGACCCGCGCGATCAGCTGGAGCGTCAGCGACGGGGTGGAGTTCTCCGAAGCGCTGTCCAGTTCGGTCACCGTGGCGGCGGTGAACGACGCGCCGGTGCTCACCAGCCCGGCCGTGGACCTGGCCTACGTCCAGGGCGGCGCGCCGCTGGTGGTCAACGGTTCGCTGCTCGTCTCCGACCTGGACAACGCCACGCTGTCGACCGCGACCGTCAGCATCAGCGCCAACCGCGATGCCAACGATCGACTCTCGTTCAGCAACGACGGGTCGACCATGGGCAACATCACGGGCAGCTACGACGCTGCGACGGGTGTCCTGAGCCTGAGCTCGGCGGGCGGCACGGCCATACTGGCTGAGTGGCAGGCGGCGCTGCGCTCGGTCACCTTCGACAACACGGGCAACCCCGGTACCGCCACGCGCACGCTGACGTTCCGCGTGAACGACGGCGCGGCGAGTTCGAACCTGCTGGCCAGCCAGTCGATTGACACCTTCCTGTACAACGAAGCGCCGGTGCTGGGCGGCGCGAACGCCTGGACCTTCAACGAAGGCGACTCGGCTACCGCGGTCAACGACGCGCTGACCATCACGGACAACGGCAGCACGCTGGCCGGCGCCGTGGTGCGGATCAGCGGCTACGTGGCGGGCGAGGACGTCCTCGCGTTCACCGACCAGAACGGCATCACCGGCAACTGGGACGCCACCACCGGGGTGCTGACGCTCACGGGATCGGCGTCCGTCGCCAATTACCAGGACGCACTGCGATCGATCACCTACGCGAACAGCAATACCCAAGCGCCGACCGCTGGCGCCCGGACCGTCAGTTTCCAGGTGGACGACGGGCAGGCCGTTTCCAACCTGTCGGGAGAGGCGCTGACGACCATCACGGTCGCACCGGTCAATGACACGCCCACCACCGCCGGCCGCACGATCAGCACGAGCAAGGGCGGCACCTATGTGTTCACCGTGGCGGACTTCCCGTTCAACGACGTCGACTCCAAGCCTCACGCCGTGATTGCCCAGCCTTCTGGCGACGGGTTCCTGCAATACAGCAGCGATGGCGTCAACTTCAGCAACTACACGGCCGGCACCGAGGTCACGTACGAAGACATCGCACTTGGCCGTCTCCGTTTCGTGGCGCATAACGGCGCCGGCAAGACCGGCACTATCAGCTTCACGGTGCGCGACGACAGTGGCGATCCCCTGACGAACACTTCATCGTCAGCCACGATCACCATCACGAACAACGGGTTCACGACGCCCACCTGGACCAATACCAATATTTCTGCGAAGGCGTTCACGGAGGGAGGGGCCGCCGTGGCGCTGGTCGACGCCTCGGTGAGCCTCTCGGCGGGCACGACCTACACCACGGCCGTCATCGGGATCACGGCCAACTTCGTCCCCGGCCAGGATCTGCTGTCCTTCACCCACAACACCACCACCATGGGTGCGGGGACGATCACGGTCACCTACAGCGGAGGGACGCTGACGCTCTTCCGGGCGAGCGGCTTCACCAACGCGCAGATGGCTGCCGCGATCAAGGCGGTCACCTACAGCAACAGCAGCGAGAGCCCGGATACCGCGACACGAACTTTCGCTGTCCAGGTGCTCACCAACGATGCCCAGGGCAACTGGAGCGCTGCCGTGGGCAGCACCCTCACCGTCGCGGGCCTCAACGACCTGCCGACGCTCACCAGCAGCGCGGATTCGCTGGACTACACCCCCGGCAGCCCGGCGCCGATCAACCCCTGGATCCGCCTGTCGGATCTCGAGGGGGGGCTGGACGACGCCACGGCCGGCAACAACGCCACTGCCACCATCACGCTGGCCAACCCGCAGGCGGGCGACACGCTCGACATCGCGATCAATGCCGCGACCATGGGCAACATCGAGCTGGTGGGCAGCCCCGGCTCGGTGCTGACCTTGCGCTCGCTTGGCGCCACCGCAACGCTGGCCGAATGGGAAGCCGCGCTGCGGGCCGTGACGTTCAACGCCAGCGGCGCCGACACGACGGTGCGCACGGTCAACTTCGTGGTGAACGACGGCACGGCCAACTCCGGCACGCTCGCCACCACGATCAACATCGGTGCGGCGGCGGCGAGCACGAGCCCGCCCGTGCTGTCGATCCCGGCGACGCTCGACTACGTCGAGAACGACCCGGCCGCGGTCATCAGCGGATCGCTGACGATCGCCGACAGCGACAGCAGCAGCCTGGCGGGCGCCACCGTCCGCATCGCGAACTTCGTGGCCGGCCAGGACGTGCTGTCCTTCACCGACCAGAACGGCATCACCGGCAGCTTCGATGCCGTCACGGGCGTGCTCACGTTGAGCGGCTCCGCCACCGTGGCGGACTACCAGGCGGCGCTGCGCAGCATCCGTTACGCGAACACCAGCGACCACCCCGACACGACCGCGCGCACCGTGGTCTTCCAGGTCAGCGACGGATCCGCCTACGGCAGCCTGTCCAACCCGCTGGCCAGCACCATCAACGTGACCGCGGTCAACGACGCGCCCACGCTGTCGGCGCCCAGCCCGCTGACGTTCAACGACAACCAGGCTCCGCAGGATTTCTTCGCCGTCACGGGCGTGCTGACCGCCGCCGACGCGGACGGGCCGGATGCGATCTACGGCATCGCGGGCGGCGTGCCCGCCGGTGCCGGCGCGCCGACGGGCATGGACGTGGAGCGGGTGGGCACCTACGGGACGCTGTACCTGAACAGCGCCACGGGTGCGTACAGCTTCGTGCCCAACGACGCCGCCATCAACGCGGTGCAGGCCGGCGCCAACCCGAGCGAGAACTTCAGCTTCACCGTCTCCGACGGCGCGGGCGGCTCGGACAGCCGCACGCTCACCGTGAACGTGGTTGGCGCCAACGACAGCCCGATCGTCGCGTCCGATGCGACGACCGCGACCTACGTCGAGGATGCCGCCGGGGTGGCCGTGAACACGGTGATCACCCTCTCGGATGCCGACAACGCCAATCTCTCGGGTGCGACGGTGTCCATCACCGGCGGTTTCCAGCCGGGCCAGGACGTTCTGGTCTTCACCGACCAGAACGGCATCACCGGCAGCTACGACGCGGGAACCGGGGTGCTCACCCTGTCGGGGAGCTCGTCGGTCGCCAACTACCAGGCGGCGCTACGGTCGGTGCTGTACCGCAACGCCAGCCAGGACCCGGTCACTGCCGGCCGCACGATCAGCTTCCAGGTCGACGACGGCGGCGCCGACGGTGCCTCCAACGTGGTGGCCAGCAGCACGGTCGCGGTGGTCTCGGTCAACGACGCCCCCGTGCTCGCCAACGGCGGCACGGTGGGCTATGCCGAGAACGGCGCGCCGGTGCCGATCAGCGCGTCGCTGGGCTTGACGGACCTGGATTCAACGAACCTGCAATCGGCCACGGTCTGGATCCAGAACTTCGTCGCCGGCCAGGACGTGCTCGGCTTCGTCGACCAGAACGGCATCAGCGGCAGCTGGGACGCCGTCGCCGGCGTGCTGACCCTGACCGGCACGGCCAGCCTGGCCGACTACCAGGCGGCACTGCGGTCCATCACCTACGCCAACGGCAGCGACAACCCGTCCGCGACGCCGCGCGCCATCCGCTACCAGGTGAGCGACGGGACCGAGACCTCCAACACGCTGTCCGCCACGGTCAACGTCACGCCGGCCAACGACCTGCCGGTGCTCGGCGGCGGTGGCGGAAACCTGGATTACGTGGAGAACGGGGCGGCGGCGCCGATCGACGGATCGATCACCGTGGCCGACCTGGACAGCGAAGGGCTGGCCAGCGCCACGGTCAGCATCACGGCGGGCCACGTGGCGTCGCAGGACGTGCTGTCGTTCGTCAACGACGGCACCATGGGCAACATCGCAGCCAGCTTCGATGCCGCGACGGGCGTGCTGACGCTCACCTCGGCCAGCGCGACTGCCACGCCCGAGGAGTGGCAGGCTGCGCTGCGCGCGGTCGCCTACCGCAACAGCAGCGAAGATCCGGCCGCCGCCGCCAGGACCATCAGCTACACGGTCAACGACGGTTCGGGCAACTCCAACACCGTCACGGCCACGGTGACGGTCCAGCCGGTGAACGACGCCCCGGTACTGGGCGGCGTGTCGGCCCCGTTGGGCTACACCGAGAACGGCGCGGCCGTGGTGGTGGACTCCGCCCTCACGCTGTCGGACCTGGACGACGCGCAGATGGCCGGCGCCACCGTCCGCATCAGCGTGGGGTTCACGCCGGG
Source organism: Ramlibacter sp. (assembly GCF_035627355.1). Classification (GTDB taxonomy): domain Bacteria; phylum Pseudomonadota; class Gammaproteobacteria; order Burkholderiales; family Burkholderiaceae_C; genus Ramlibacter. Next base: position 4,634 of record NZ_DASPLW010000048.1, on the reverse strand, counting down.
CGAGGACCAGCTGGTCTTCACCAACCAGAGTGGCATCACCGGCAGCTGGAACGCGGCGACCGGCGTGCTGACGCTGAGCGGCGTGGCCAGCGTGGCCGACTACCAGGCCGCGCTGCGGTCCATCACGTACTCGAACACCAGCGAGGACCCATCGACGGCGCCGCGCACCGTCACCTTCGAGGTGACGGACGGCACCGACAGCAGCAACGTGCGCACCGGCACGGTCCTGGTCACGGCCGTGAACGACGCGCCCGTGCTCAGTCCGGTCGGCCACTCGTTGGACGTGATGGAGGACGCGGGCGCGCCCGCGGGCAGCGCGGTGGGGATCGCCATCTCCAGCCTGGTCGCCGGGCAGCAGACCGACGTGGACGGTACGCAGCAGGGCGTGGCGATCACCGGCCTGGACTTCACGCACGGCCGCTGGTACTTCACCAGCGACAACGGGGCCAGCTGGGTCGAGATCACGGCCGCGCCGAGCGACGGCTCGGTGCTGCTGCTTTCGGCGGAGGCCGGCAACCGCCTGTACTTCCGCCCGGCCGACCACTTCAACGGCGCCATGCCCGGTGCCGTGACCTTCCGTGCCTGGGACCGCAGCGCCGGCGTGAACGGCGGCCGCTTCGACGCCTCGGTGAACGGCGGCAGCAGCCCCTTCTCGGCGGCGACCGACGTGATCGACGTGAGCGTGACGGCGGTCAACGACGCGCCGGTCGGCACCGACAACGTCATCTGGGTCGCCAAGAACGGCGAGCACGTCTTCGGCCTGGCCGAATTCGGCTTCAGCGACCCGGACGATCCGGGTGCCGGCCACGGCTTCCTGGCCGTGCAGGTCACCGTCGCGCCGGCCGCCGGCGCCGGCACGCTGCTGCGGGACACGGGCTCGGGCTGGGTGGCCGTGGGCGCCGGCGAGTTCGTCTCGGCCGCCGATATCGCTGCCGGGAAGCTGAAGTTCGCCGCCGCGCCCGGCGAAACCGGGCTGGGCCTGGGTTTCTTCAAGTTCAAGGTGCAGGACAGCGGCGGCACGGCGGACGCCGGGGTGGACCTGGATACCACCGAGCGGGCCATGCTGTTCAACGTGGGCAGCCAGGAGGCGCCCACGCTGTCGGGCGGCAACAACCTGGTGTACGAGGAGCAGACGCCGCCCGTGCCGCAGGTGGTGAACCCGAACATCTCGGTGTTCGACGTCGACAACGCGACGCTGGAGTCGGGCCAGGTGATCATGAGCCTGGGCTTCGTCTCCGGCGAAGACGTGCTCGCCTTCACCAATGACGATCCCGCGCTCTACGGCAACATCACGGCGAGCTGGGACGAGGTCAACGGCATCCTGAACCTCACGTCGGCCGGCGGCACGGCCACGCACGCGCAGTGGGAAGCGGCCTTCCGCGCCGTCACCTACATCAACCAGAGCGACGCGCCGGACACGGTCGAGCGCTTCATCTCCTTCATCGTCAACGACGGCACGCAGGACTCCAACGTCGTCACCGCGACCATCACGGTCGATCGCGAGAACGATGCGCCGACCCTCTCCGCGCCCGGCGGTGGGCTGGCGTACGTGGAGAACCAGGCCCCGACCGCGATCGACACGGGCATCGTGATCGCGGACCCGGACCTTCCGTTCACCTTCGGTGGCGGCTGGCTGCAGGTGGCTTTCACGTCCGGCAGCGGCGCCGAGGATCGCCTCACGGTGCTGCATGCGGGCACCGGAGCGGGCCAGATCGGCGTGGTCGGCAGCACGATCACCTACGAAGGCAACGTCATCGGCAGCATCGACGCCACGCTCGATGGCGTCGGCGGCCAGTCGCTGCGCATCAACCTGACGGCCGGCGCGAGCGTGGCCGCCACCCAGGCGCTGGCGCGCGCGATCGCGTACAGCAACGTCTCGGATGCGCCCTCCACCGCCGATCGAACGGTGGTGTACACGCTCAACGACGGCGGCAACACCGGGACCGGCGGCCCGCAGCAGGGCGACAGTGCGGCGATCACGATCACCGTGACACCGGTGAACGACTCGCCTTCGGGCACGGACAACGCGTTCTCCCTCAAGCAGGGCACCCAGCACGTGTTCGGCCCGGCGGAGTTCGGCTTCAGCGACCCGCTCGAGGGCCATGGCTTCGCCGGCGTGGTGATCGGGTCGCTTCCGGCGGGCGGCACCCTGGAGCGGTGGGACGGGTCGGGCTGGGTCGCGGTGGTGGTGGGCGACTTCGTCGACATGAGCGGCAACAACCTGCGGTTCACCGCGGGGGGCACGCCGGCTTCCTCGTCGTTCAGCTTCCAGGTGCGCGACAGCGGCGGCACGGCGGACGGCGGCGTCGATACCGATCCGGTCGGCCGGACGATGGGCATCTCGGTCACGGCCGGCGACCCGCCGGTGCTCGGCAGCGCCGGCAACACGGCCTATACCGAGGATGACGGTGCGGTCGGCATCCTGCCGCTGGTGACGGTCAGCGACGACGATTCGGCCAGCCTGAAGCAGGCGACCATCACGATCACCGGCGGCTACGCCAACGGCCAGGACCTGCTGGCCTTCACCGGCACGGCGAACATCGGCGGCAGCTTCGACGCCGGCACGGGAACGCTCACGCTGACGGGCGTGGCCAGCAAGGTCGAGTGGCAGCAGGTGCTGCGCTCGGTCACCTACCAGAACACGAGCAACGCGCCGAGCACAGCCACCCGCACGGTCAGCGTGGTGCTGCAGGACGACGAGCCCACGCCCAACAACAGCTCGACCGTCAACCTGTCCATCACCGTCGCCGCGCGCAACGACGCGCCGGCGCTCGCGGACGTGCCCGGGCTCTCGCTGGACAGCGTGCTGGAGGACGCGGGCGCGCCCAGCGGCGCCGTGGGCACGTCGGTGGCCGACCTCGTGGCCGGCCAGAGCGACGTGGATGGCGCGGGGGCCCTGAAGGGCATCGCCATCACCGCGCTGGGAGGCACCGGGGTGGAGGGCGGCACCTGGTACTACACGACCAACAACGGCCTGAGCTGGATGCAGGTCGGCTCGGCGCCCGGCGAGGCGGCCGCGCTGCTGCTGGCGGCGGACGGCAACTCGCGCCTGTACTACCGGCCGGGTGCCGACTTGAACGGCCTGGTCGACCCGGCGGTGACCTTCCGCGCCTGGGATCGCACCAGCGGCAGCAATGGCGGCACGGCCGATACCGGCGGCGCCAACAACGGCGGCACGACGGCGTTCTCGAGTGCGACGGCGACGGCGGCGATCACGGTGACGTCCGTGGCCGACGCGCCGGTCGGCACGAGCGGCACCATCACGCTGCTGGTCGCCGAAGCCCGGCCGCTGACCGCGGCGGATTTCGGTTTCAGCGACCCCGGCGACAGCCCGGCCGACGCTTTCGACGCGGTGCTCATCACTTCGGTGCTCGCGGGCGGCACGCTGACCTTCGATGGCGTCGCGGTCACCGCGACCCTCGGCAGCCCGCTGGTGGTCTCCGCCGCCGACCTGGCGGCTGGCAAGCTGGTCTACACGGCGGGCGCCTCGGCCGGCTCAGCCAGCTTCAAGTTCCTGGTGCGGGACGACGGGGATACTTCCACCGGCGGCGCGAACACCGACACCACCGAGCGCACGCTCACGCTGGCCACCTACGACAGCTACCCGCCGGTGCTGGCGGGCGGTAGCACGCTGGCCTTCATCGAAGGCCAGGGACCCCAGGTCGTCAACGGCGTGCTCACGCTCTCGGACAATGACGGCACCGACATCGACGGCGCCGTTATCCGCATCGCGTCGGGGTATGTGCAGGGTCAGGATGTCCTGGACTTCACGGCCGTCGGTGCCATCAGCGGGAGCTTCGATGCATCGACCGGCGAGCTGGTGCTCTCCGGCACGGGAAGCCTCGCCGAGTACCAGGCCGTGCTGCGCTCGGTCACCTTCCACAACAACAGCGACGACCCGTCCGGTGCCAGCCGCACCATCCGCTTCACGGTCACCGATGCGGATGGCAACACCAGCGCGGCGCTGGACAGCACGGTCACGGTCACGCCGGTGAACGACGCGCCGACGCTGACCGTGGGCGGCAGCGGCGGCACCTTCACCGAAGGCACCGGCAGCAGCCAGGGCGCGGCGGTCAACCTGTTCACGGGCGCGGTGACGTCCACCGTCGAGAGCGGCCAGAACATCATCGAGCTGACGCTGACGGCCACCGGCCTGCAGGACGGCAGCGGCGAGACGCTGTACATCGACGGCACCCAGATCTCCCTGGGCGCCACCGGCAGCGGCACCACGGCCACCAACGGCTTCGGCTACACCGTGACCCTCGGCGGTGGCGGCACCGCCACCATCGTGCTGAGCAAGCCCGCGGGAGTTTCGCCCAGCGTCATGTCGGCCCTGGTGAACGGGCTGCAGTATCAGAACACCAACGTCGATTCGCCGACGGAGGGGGGCCGGACGTTCACGATCACCCAGCTGAGGGATAGCGGGGGGGTGGGTAGTGGCGGTTTGGACACCACAAGCTTAGGAGTTGTCTCGTCGATAGGGGTGACTGCCCTCAATGACGCGCCGGTGCTGGGCGGCGTGGTGACGGGCACGGTGGCCGAGGACGGGACGCTGACGGCCAGCGGGACGCTGACGATCACGGACGCGGACGCCTCGGACAACCCGGTGGGGTTTGCGGACGTTGGGGCGACGG
>NZ_DASPLW010000047.1:0-28339 GCF_035627355.1 Ramlibacter sp. | reverse complement strand
GGGTTGTCGCGCTGGAACTGCTCCAGCCGCGGGATCAGCCACATCGAGGCGAACGAGGCGAAGGTGGTGATGGTCACGCTCTTGCGGCCGGCGGTCTGGCGGATCTGCCGCACGGCGGCGTCGATGCGCGGCAGCGCCTGCGACACCGCCGACAGCAGTTGCGCGCCGGCGCTGGTGAGTTCGACCGCCCGGGTATGGCGCAGGAACAGGGGCACGCCGACCTCTTCCTCCAGCGACTGGATCTGCCGGCTGACCGCCGACTGCGTCAACGCCATCTCCTCGGCCGCGGCGCGGAAGTTCAGGTGCCGCGCCACCGCGTCGAAGGCGCGCAGGTGGCCGGCGGCGATCGGGCGGGTGCGCAGGTGGGTCTGGGAATGGAGCATGGGCGGCCGGGTGATTGATGCGGGAAGCGAATGAATAGCCTAGCTGCATTTCATTGGACTGCCAACCGCGCGCACCCGATCATCACTCACCCGAAACGCCAACCAGGAGCCTTCCATGACCGCCCTCACGCTGACGCAATCGCAACAATCCGCCACCGTCCTGCCCGGCACCTGGCGGCTGGAGGGCGGCAAGGCCGTCACGCTGCGCCCGCGCGAGGACGGGGTGCTGCGCATTGCCCATGGCCAGGTCTGGCTGACCTTCGACGGCCCCCATGCCGGACCGCTCAACGACCTGGGCGACCGGGTGCTGGCGGCGGGCGAGCAGGCGCGCGTGCGGGCGGGGCAGCGGCTGGTCCTGGAATCCAGCCAGCGCGGCGCGCCGGCCTTCTTCAGCTGGGACTTCGCGCCGCAGGTGCAGACGGTACGCACGCCGCGCCTGCAAGCCGTGGCGCAATCCTGGGGCGAGCTGCAGCTGGCCCTGGTGCTGACCGCACGCGCCGGCTGGCAGTTGCTGGCGGCCGTGGGCGCGCTGGCCGCAACCGGGCTGCGGGCCCGTCCGCAGCCGCATCGCTGCGCGGCGATGTGAGGCGCTGCGATACCGCGAACCCGTCGGGTCCGGCCTCAGCTTCTCCCGCGCCGCTTGAGCCCCATCAGGTACGCATCCAGGATCCCCGCCGTCCCCGGTCGCCCGCCCAGGGTGCCGGCTGCGGACAGCCGGGCCACGGCCCAGCGCGCCGCCTGTTCCGCGTCCAGCATCGCCAGGTGGGCGTAGCGGCGGGGGGCGTCGGTGCAGCCGGTGAGGACGCCGGCCGTTTCCCAGTAGCCGGCCGGCGGGTCGGTGCAGACCTTGTAGTAGCCGCGGAAGCGGCCCTGCCCATCGGCCGTTTCGCTGGCGCAGAGCGCGAGGTAGTAGCCCTTGACGGGGCCGACGGAGCGCTCGTGCGGATCCCAGTCCGTCTTCACCTCCAGGTTCATGGGGAAGGTCTCCCAGCAGTTGCCGGCATCGTGCGACGCGCCGCGGCCTAGGCCTGTAGGAGCCGGTGACAGCGTTCATGTTCGGATACACCGACACCGCTGGCCCGTTCGGGCCGGGCTCCATGCGGTGTGGGCTGTGGGCATCGGGCACGCGAAGCGGTACACGCCCGTCGGCTATCGCTGGCCTTGTGGCCGGCTGGCCCAGCCGAAGGGCCCATCCGTGCGGCAAGATGAGTTCATGCTCCACAGGCTCGCCCTTGGCTTCGCCCGCACGCCCGGCCGACTGGTCCGGGCGGGGCTCTGGATGTTCCTTGCCGGCGCGCTCGCGCTCCTGTGCGCCGCCCTCGCGCAACTGGCGGGCGCCGGAGCGGCCGGCACGGCGCTGGCGACGCGCTTCCCCTCGCTGCCCACCTGGTTCGTGCCCGAGACGGCGCTGGGCTTCACGCTGGCAGCCAGCCTGGTGTGCTGGGGCGTGTGGGCCATGGGCGCCGGCCTGCGGCTGGCCCGCGAGGGCCGCCGGCCCTGAGTTAGCCCTTTCGGGTGACGGCGCCGACCGGCGGGTGGCTTGGGCGACTGTCCGCCGCCGACAGCGGCCGGCTTCCTACAGGGTGGCCGGGGCGTCGCCCCGAGCATGGTCCGGAACCCTTGCCGGAGTCCGACCCATGCACCGAGAACAGCTGTTCGCGAACACCCTGATGGCACCCTTGCCGGCCAGCGGCTGGGTCTCCTGGGCGCCCGAGGTCGCCGATGCGCCATCGGCCCACGAAACCGAGGAGCCCGCCGAGTCCGTATTCCAGCTTGCCGGCGCACTGTCCCTTTTGATGTGGGCCGCCGCCTGCCTGATGGCCGGCTGGTACCTGTGAGGCGCCTTCAGCCGCGCAACAGCTTTTCGGCCTGCTCGGGCGAGATGCCCAGCAGGTAGCCGCGCGACAGGGCCCGCGCGAAGTGCCGGATGCCGCCCGGCTGGTAGCGCAGCGACACGCGGTAGGCCTCCACCTCCGCCCACAGGCGGAAGGCCCGGCAGCTGAAGTACAGCCACCAGAATCGCAGCAGGCCGACCTCGCGCATCTGCCGGCAGTGCACGGCCTCGTGCGCCAGCAGGCCGGCATCGCCGCGCACCCGCGGGTGCAGGAGTACCAGCCCCGGTGCCACGGTCATGCCGTCGGCCCAGAAGAGCAGGGGCGTGGTGAGGATGCGCATGGGCCGATTCTGCCCATGCAAGGCGATCTCAGGGGGCGGCAGCGGCCGCCGACCTGCCCTGGCCCAGGGCTTTCAGCAAGTTCTCCGCAGTGGCCGGTGCCGGCAGCGGTGCCTGTCCGTCGCCACGCGCCTGCGCGACCGCATCGCGCAGCGCCTCCCAGGCGCTGATCGCCAGCATGAAGGGCGGCTCGCCCACCGCCTTGCTGCCGCCGACGTTGTCCTCGCGGTTGGCCTCGGGCCAGAGCTCGATGCGGAAATGCCCGGGCACGTCGCCGGTCGCGGGGATCTTGTAGGTGCTGGGCGCGTGCGTCGCCAGAGCGCCCTTGCCGTTCCAGACCAGCTCCTCGGTCGTGAGCCAGCCCACCCCCTGGATGAAGCCGCCCTCGATCTGGCCGATGTCGATGGCCGGGTTCAGCGAGGTGCCCACGTCGTGCAGGATGTCCACCGCCAGCACCCGGCTCTCGCCGGTCAGGGTGTCGATCGCCACCTCGGTGCAGGCCGCGCCATAGGCGAAATAGAAGAACGGCCGCCCGGTCAGGGTGGTCTTGTCGTAGTGGATCTTGGGCGTGCGGTAGAAGCCGTCGCTCCACAGCTGGATGCGGTTGGCGTAGGCCGCCTTGACCACCTCGTCGAAGCTGCGCGTGGCCTTGGGCGAGATCACCTGGCCGCCGCGCAGGGTCACCGCGCCGGCGCCGCAACCATCCAGTCCGGCGACGAAGGCCGCCAGGTTGTCGCGCACGTTGCGGGCCGCGAACTGGGCGGCACGCCCGTTCAGGTCGGTGCCGCTGGACGCAGCCGTCGCCGATGCGTTGGGTACCTTTCCGGTCTCGGTGGCGGTGCAGCGCACGCGCTCGAAGGGCACGCCCAGTTCGTCGGCCACCACCTGCATCACCTTGGTGTGCAGGCCCTGGCCCATCTCGGTGCCGCCATGGTTGACCTGCACGCTGCCGTCGGTGAACACGTGCACCAGCGCGCCGGCCTGGTTGAAGAAGGTGGCGGTGAAGCTGATGCCGAACTTGACCGGCGTGATGGCCAGCCCGCGCTTGATCACCGGGCTGCCCGCGTTCCAGGCGGCGATCTGCGTGCGCCGCTCGCGATAGCGGCAGTCGCGCTCCAGCCGGTCGATCAGCAGGTGCAGGATGTTGTCCTCCACCTGCATCTGGTAGTGCGTGACGTTGCGCTCGCCCACGCCGTAGAGGTTGGCCTTGCGCACGTCCAGCGGATCCTTGGCCAGGTGGCGTGCGATCTCGCCCAGGATGGCCTCGATCAGGATCACGCCCTGCGGCCCGCCGAAGCCACGGAAGGCGGTGTGGCTCTGCGTGTTGGTCTTGCAGCGATAGGACGCGATCTCGACGTCGCCCAGGTAGTAGGCGTTGTCGGTGTGGAACACCGCGCGGTCCGCGACCGGCCCGGACAGGTCGGCCGAGAAGCCGCAGTTGGCCAGCATGGCGACCTTCAGGCCGGTGAGGCGGCCTTCGTCGTCGAAGCCGGCTTCCCAGTCGTAGGCGAAGGGGTGGCGCTTGCCGGTCACCATGAAGTCGTCGTCGCGACCCAGCCGCAGCTTGACCGGGCAGCCGAACTTGCGCGCGGCCAGCGCCGCCCACACCGCCATGTGGCCGGCCTGGGTCTCCTTGCCGCCGAAGCCGCCGCCCATGCGCCGGCACTCCACGGTGACCGCGTTGTTCTCCAGCCCGAGCGCGTGCGCCACCCAGTGCTGCACCTCGCCCGGGTGCTGGGTGCTGGAGTGGATCCACCACTGGTCCTGCTCCAGCGGCAGCGCGTAGGCCACCTGCCCTTCCAGGTAGAAGTGCTCCTGGCCGCCGACCTCCAGCTGGCCCGACAGCCGATGGCGCGCCTTCGCCAACGCGGCCTCCGGCTCGCCGCGCCGCACCACCACCGGCGGCAGCACGTAGCTCTGCTTCGCATGGGCCTCGCGCACGTCCAGCACCGCCGGCAGCGGCTCGATGTCGAGCTGGACCTGGCGCGCGGCGCGGCGGGCCTGCATCACGGTGTCGGCGACCACCAGTCCGATGACCTGGCCGACGTGCTGCACCGTGTCGCGCGCGAACACCGGCTCGTCGTGCACGAAGGTGGCCAGCACCGGGTCGCCCGGGATGTCATCGGCCAGCACCAAGCCGTGCACACCCGGCAGGGCCTGCGCCGCCGCGGCTTCGATGCCGCGCAGCCGGCCGTGCGCCACCGTGGACAGGATTGGCGCCGCGAACAGCGTGCCCTTCACCTCGGCGATGTCGTCCACGTAGGTGGCGGTGCCGGTCACCTGGGCCCGCGCACTCTCGTGCGGCTGGGCGCGGCCGACCGCCGGTTGGGGGCTGGCCGGTGCGTGTGGGGAGACGGTGGCCGGCGCCAGGTTGCGCTCGCCGGCGTCGGCCGGGCCGCCGGGGCCCAGGCCGGTGGCGGAAGTGAATTCGCTCTCGCGGGCGTTCATGCCGTGACCTCCTGCAGGCTGAACCGTTCCAGGTTGATCGAGGTGCTGCCCTGGCTCTCCAGCCAGAACCGCTGCAGCAGGTTGCCCAGCACCTCGCTGCGGTAGGCGGCCGAGGCCCGCATGTCGGAAATCGGCTGGAACTCCGATCGCAGCACCTGCACGGCCTGCTGCACGGTCTCGGCGGTCCAGGGGCGGTCGGCCAGGAAGGCTTCGGCCTGCGTGGCGCGCACCGGCGTGGCCGCGACACCGCCGGCACCGATGCCGATGCGGGCCACGCGGCCGTCCTGCAGCTCGAGCCGGATCACCAGGCACACCGCCGAGATGTCGTCGTCGAAGCGCTTGGAGATCTTGTAGGCGCGCAGGAATTCGCCCGGGTGCGGGCGCGGCACCAGGATCCACGCGACCAGCTCGTCGGGGGCGAGCACGTTGGCCCGGTACCCCGTGTAGAAGCGCTCCAGCGCCAGGTGCCGGTGACTGCCCTGCTTCATCAGCACCAGCTGCGCGCCCAGCGCGATCAGCAGCGGCATGGAGTCGCCGATCGGCGAGCCATTGGCGACGTTGCCGCCCAGCGTGCCGGCGTTGCGCACCGGCAGGCCGGCGAAGCGGTTGGCGAAGGTCTTGAGCTGAGGGCGCTCGGCGACGAGGGCCGCGAACGCATCGGCCAGGCTGACCGCGGCGCCGATCGCGACGTGGTGCTCGTAGTCCTCGATACGGCGCAGTTCGCGGGCGCGGGTCACGTCCAGCACCCGGTCGAAGCGGCGGTGCTGCTTGGTGACCCACAGGCCGACGTCGGTGCAGCCCGCGACGACTTGCGCGTCGGGATGGGCGGCGCGGGCGGCGAGGAGATCGGCGAGGGATTCGGGGGCGAGGTAGGCAGGGCCCGCGACGGTGCTGGAATCCGTCATTCCCGCGGAGGCGGGAATCCAGGGCGTCCGCCTTTCGGCGGCCGTCGAGGGAAGCACTGGATCCCCGCCTTCGCGGGGATGACCAGAAGGGGACGCGGCGCGGGGATGACCAAAGGGGGAGGGATGACCTGAAGAGGACTCCCGCAGCGCCTGCAACTGCGCCAGCACCTTCGCCTCATCCACCGTCATCCGCGGCAAGTCCCCCATCCGCTGCGCCGCATCCAGGATCGGCCGGTAGCCCGTGCAGCGGCACAGGTTGCCGGACAGCTCCTCCTGCGCCAGTGCGCGGGCTATGGGCTCGCCGCGGCAGACGTGGTTCTGGTACATGCCGAACAAACTCATCACGAAGCCTGGCGTGCAGAAGCCGCACTGCGAGCCGTGGGCCTCCACCATCGCCTGCTGGGCCGGATGCAGCGTGCCGTCGGCGCCGGCCAGGTCCTCCACCGTCCACAGCGCCAGGCCGTCGATCGAATGCGCCAGCTTGATGCAGCTGTTGACCGCACGGAAGCGCAGGCGGTCGCCGTCGGGTTCGCCCAGCACCACGGTGCAGGCGCCGCAGTCGCCTTCGCCGCAGCCTTCCTTGGTGCCGGTGGCGCCCAGGTCCTCGCGCAGCACCTCCAGCAGGGTGCGGTCGGGTGGTACATTGCCCAGCGCGACCACATGGCCACGGCGGATGATTCGGATCGGCTTGCTTTCCATGGGACGTGATGCAGGTCGCCCGGCAGGGCACCGGGTGTAAGGCCCCAGCATGCCACGGGCCGCGGCCCGGTCCCATGAACCTGCGCTGCGAGGCTGGGCAACCGGCCGCTTTCCGTGAGAATCGGCACCCACCTCATCCGGTACCCCATGCCCTGGCGACCGCCTGACCACCGATGACCGAACCCGCCGCCCGCCTGCAGCTGCAGGGCATCACCAAGCGCTACCCCGCCGTCGTGGCCAACGACGGCATCTCGCTGTCGGTGCTGCCCGGGCAGGCCCATGCAGTGCTGGGCGAGAACGGCGCCGGCAAGTCCACGCTGATGAAAATCATCTACGGATCGGTCAAGCCGGACGCCGGGCAGATCGTGTGGAACGGCCAGCCGGTGCAGGTGCGCAACCCGCAGGAGGCGCGAGCCTTGGGCATCAGCATGGTGTTCCAGCACTTCAGCCTGTTCGACACGCTGACCGTCGCCGAGAACGTGTGGCTGGGACTGGACCGGCGCCTGAAGCTGGCCGAGGTCACGCGCCGTATCGAGGCCAAGGCCTCCGAGTACGGCCTGCCGATCGATCCCTCGCGCCCGGTGCACACGCTGTCGGTGGGCGAGATGCAGCGGGTGGAGATCGTCCGCGCGCTGCTGACCGACCCGCAGCTGCTGATCCTGGACGAACCCACCTCGGTGCTGACGCCGCAGGCGGTCGAGAAGCTGTTCGTGGTGCTGCGCCAGCTGGTGGCCGAAGGCTGCAGCATCCTCTACATCAGCCACAAGCTGCACGAGATCCGCGAGCTGTGCGACGCCTGCACCGTGCTGCGCGGCGGCCGCGTGACGGGTGAATGCGATCCGCGGAAGGAAAGCAACGCCTCGCTCAGCCGCATGATGATCGGCGCCGAGCCGCCGGAACTGGAGCACCACGAGCGCCAGCCGGGCGAGCAGGTGCTGCAGGTGCAGGCGCTGTCGCTGGAGCGCGAATCGCCCTTCGGGGTGGACCTGGACGGCATCAACCTGGAGGTGCGCGCCGGCGAGGTCGTGGGCATCGCGGGCGTGTCCGGCAACGGGCAGCGCGAGCTGCTGTACGCGCTCTCGGGCGAGGACCGGCGGGCGCGGCCGGACGCCATCCGCGTGGGCGGCCAGCCCGCCGGGCGGATGGGACCGGCGCACCGGCGCCACCTGGGGCTGCACTTCGTGCCGGAGGAGCGGCTGGGCCGCGGCGCCGTGCCCTCGCTGGGGCTGGCCCACAACCTGATGCTCACCCGCACCGACGCCGTCGGCCGCTCGGGCTGGGTGCGCGTGAAGGCCTTGCAGCAGCAGGCCGCCGGCATCATCCGCCGCTTCAACGTCAAGGCGGGCGGGCCGCTCGCGGCGGCGCAGTCGCTGTCGGGCGGCAACCTGCAGAAATTCATCGTCGGGCGCGAGATCGACGCCCGGCCGAAGCTGCTGGTGATCTCGCAGCCCACCTGGGGCGTGGACGTGGGCGCGGCGGCGCAGATCCGCAGCGAGATCCTGGCGCTGCGCGATGCCGGCTGCGCCGTGCTGGTGGTCAGCGAGGAACTGGAGGAACTGTTCGAAGTGAGCGACCGCCTGCACGTGATCGCCAAGGGGCGCCTGTCGCCGTCGCTGCCACGTGCGCAGGCGACGGTGGAGAAGATCGGGGAGTGGATGAGCGGGCTGTGGGATGCGCCCCCGGCCGTGGCAGCGCGGGAGGCCGCCGATGCTTAGGCTGGAGCCGCGCCCCGAACCGTCGCGCGTCTGGAGCCTGGGCTCGCCGCTGCTGGCGCTGCTGCTGACCGTCGTCATCGGCGTGCTGCTGTTCGCCGCACTCGGCAAGGACCCGGTGCGCGGGCTGCAGGTGTTCTTCTGGGAGCCGATCAAGTCGGGCTACGCGCTGGGCGAGCTGACGGTCAAGGCGACGCCGCTCCTCTTGATCGCGCTGGGACTGGCGGTGTGCTTCCGCTCCAACGTCTGGAACATCGGAGCCGAGGGCCAGTACATCATCGGCGCCATCGTCGCCGGCGGGGTGGCGCTGCTGGCCGACAAGGACACCAGCCGCTGGATCGTGCTCGCGCTGCTGCTCGCCGGCACGGTCGGCGGCATGGCCTGGGCCTCGGTCACCGCGCTGCTGCGCGATCGCTTCAACGCCAACGAGATCCTGGTCAGCCTGATGCTGGTCTACGTGGCCGAGCAGCTGCTGTTCTACCTGGTGTTCGGCCCCTGGAAGGACCCGGGCGGCTACAACTTCCCGCAGACGCGCACCTTCGAGGCCGTGACCCAGGTGCCGCGCCTGATGACCGGCTCGCGCGTGAGCATCGGCGTGCTGGTCGCGCTGGCCGGCGTGGCCGCGCTGTGGGTGTTCCTGTTCCGCACCCGCGCCGGCTTCGCCCAGCAGGTGGGAGGACTGGCGCCGGCGGCGGCGCGCTACGCCGGCTTCTCCTCGCGCAAGGCGCTGTGGCTGGCGCTGCTGGTGTCCGGCGGCACCGCCGGGCTGGCCGGTGCGCTGGAGGTCGCGGGCCCGCTGGGCCAGCTCACGCCGCACGTGCCGGCCGGCTACGGCTTCGCCGCCATCATCGTGGCCTTCGTCGGCCGCCTGCACCCGGTCGGCATGGTGTTCTCGGCCATCCTCATGAGCATGTTCTACATCGGGGGCGAACTGGCGCAGTCGCGGCTGGGGCTGCCCAAGTCGCTGACGGGCGTGTTCCAGGGGCTGCTGCTGTTCACGCTGCTGGCCTGCGACACGCTGATCGCCTACCGGGTGCGGTTCGGCCGGTCCCGGCCCGCCAGCCCGGCGCCGGCTTCCGTCATGCCCGCGCCCGGGGACACCAAGGGAGCCGCGTGATGGAAAGCTACGCCCTGCTCCTGGCCGCCACGCTGAATGCCGGCACCGTGCTGGCGCTGGCGGCGCTGGGGCTGCTGATCAACGAGAAGGCCGGCATCGTCAACCTCGGCGCCGAAGGGATGATGCTGTGCGCGGCACTGGCCTCGTTCGTGGCGGTGGTGCACAGCGGCAGCGACGTGCTCGGGTTCCTGGCCGGCGTCGGCGCGGCGGCGCTGCTGGCGGCGATCTTCGGCGTGCTGGTGATCTGGATGAACACCAACCAGTACGCCACTGGACTCGCGCTGAGCCTGTTCGGCGCCGGCTTCTCCGCCTTCGCCGGCATCGGCTACGTGCAGGAGAAACTGCCCGAGCGCCCGCACTTCGCCATCCCGGTGCTCGGCGACATCCCGCTGCTGGGCCCGGCGCTGTTCCGCCAGCACCCCATGGTCTACCTGGCGATCGGCTTCGTCATCTGGCTGATCTGGTTCCTGTACCGCTCGCGCGCCGGCCTGGTGCTGCGCTCGGTCGGCGAGTCGCCGGAGTCGGCCCACGCGCTGGGCTACCACGTGCGCTTCATCCGCCTGGCCGCGGTGGTGGCCGGCGGCGCGCTGTGCGGGCTGGCCGGCGCCTACCTGATCCTGGTCTACACGCCCTTGTGGGTGGAAGGCATGGTGGCCGGCCGCGGCTGGATCGCGCTGGCGCTGACGACCTTCGCCACCTGGCGCCCGGCGCGGGTGCTGCTGGGCGCCTACCTGTTCGGCGGCGTCACCATGCTGCAGTTCCACCTGCAGGGGGCCGGCGTGGACGTGGCCACGCAGTTCCTGACCATGCTGCCCTACCTGGCCACCATCGTGGTACTGGCGCTGATCTCGCGCAACCCGACCTGGATCCGCGTGAACATGCCGGCCTCGCTTGGGAAGCCCTTCCATCCCGGCTCATAATTCGCGCTTTCGCACGTCACATCCCCCAGAGGACCCCATGACCGACCTGAAGAAACGTTCCCTGCTGCAAGTCGCGGCGCTGTCTGCCATCGCGGCCACCGCGCTGGTCGCGTGCGGCAAGAAGGAAGAGCCGGCGCCCGCGCCGGCTCCCACCGCCGCCCCGGCAGCCGCGCCGGCCGAGGCGCCCAAGGCCGAGCCGCTGAAGGTCGCCTTCGCCTACATCGGGCCGGTGGGTGACGGCGGCTGGACCTTCGCGCACGACAACGGCCGCAAGGCGGTCGAGAAGGAGTTCGGCGACAAGGTGGTGACCTCCTTCGTCGAGAACGTGCCCGAGTCGGCCGACGCTGAGCGCGTGCTGCGCGACATGGTGGGGCAGGGCAACAAGCTGGTCTTCGGCACCACCTTCGGCTACATGGAGTCGATGGTGAAGGTGGCCGGCGACCACAAGGACGTGAAGTTCGAGCACGCCACCGGCTACAAGACCGCCGACAACCTGCGCACCTACGACAGCCGCACCTACGAAGGCGCCTACATGGCCGGCGTCATCGCCGGCGCGATGACCAAGACCAACACCCTGGGCGTGGTCGGCTCGGTGCCGATCCCCGAGGTGGTGCGCAACATCAACAGCTTCACGCTGGGCGCGCAGTCGGTCAACCCGAAGATCAAGACCAAGGTGGTGTGGGTCGGCAAGTGGTTCGATCCGCCCAACGAGACGGCCGCGGCCACCTCGCTGATCAACGGCGGCGCCGACGTGCTGATGCAGAACACCGACTCCTCGGCCGTGCTGCAGACCGCCGAGAAGATGGGCAAGCGCGCCTTCGGCTGGGACAGCGACATGACCAACTACGGTCCCAAGGCCCACCTGGGCTCGGCCGTCATCAACTGGGGCCCGTACTACATCAAGGCCGTGGGCGACGCGCTGGAAGGCAAGTGGACCGGCAACATGCAGTCCTGGTGGGGCGTGAAGGAAGGCGCCATCGACATGGTGTCGATCGCCGCCGACGTGCCGGAAGAGACGAAGAAGAAGATCGACGAGGTCAAGGCCGGCCTCAAGGACGGCAGCTTCGTGATCTGGAAGGGCCCGATCAAGGACAACGCCGGCAAGGAAGTGCTGGCCAAGGACGCCGTCGCCGACGACAAGTTCCTGGGCGGCATCAACTTCTACGTGCAGGGCGTCGAAGGCAAGGTGCCGGGCGGCGAGAAGAAGTAATCGCTCGAGGCCGCGCGCGTCGCGGCCCGCGTGCAATCCAGATCGAGGGCCGAGGGGGCAACCCTTCGGCCCTCTTGTCGTTCCTAGGCCTTGGGACGGGCGTCGGCGCCGGTCGAAGCGGGCAGGTCGAGGTCCAGGTCGAAGTCCAGGCTGTTGTCATCGGCCTTGGCGGCAACGGGTGCCTCGACGGGGGCTGCAGCGACGGCGAGGGTGTCGGCGGCACCGGCTCCGAAATTGCCGAAATCGAGCTCCGGCAGCATGGGCGCTTCCGGCGCAGCAGCTGGCGTGGGTGCCGCCGCAACTTCGGTCGAGGTTTCGCCGAGCCCGGGCAGCACCGGAGCCTCCCAATCGATCTCGTGCGGAGTGGGCGTGGGCTCCGGTGCCGGTTCAGTGGCCAGGGCCGGGACCTGCAGCGCGGCTTCGCCGGCGTCCAGGTCAGCCAGCACCTCGGGCTGGACCACGGCCGCCCGTTCGGCGTGGAGCGAGCTGAAGTCCAGGTCCAGGTCGGGATGCGAGAGTTCCTTGACCCGCGAGAGCTCCTCGACCGCGGGCGGCGGCGGGGCCGGGGGCGCCACCGACTGGATCGCGGCCGCGAGTTCGGTGGCGCTCATGACCTGGGTGCGCTCCTCGGCCGGCGTTGCGGCCGCTTGCGCCGCCAAGGCGGCGGGCGCCGGCAGGCTGTCGGCGGCGGCACTCTCCGGGGCCCAGCTGGGAAACAGGGAACTGGGCAGGGCGGAGGTGGCGGACGCGTCCGGCCGGCTCGCCTGCCACCAGCGTCGCTGGCCGGCCGGTGCGTGCGAGCGGCGCCACAGCAGCGCACCCAGCGCCAGCGCGAGGGCGGCCGCAATGCCGGCTGCGAGAGTGCGCGTCAGCTCGCGCTCGTCGTTCAACGCCTGCAACTGCGCGGACTGCCGTTCGAGTTGCTCGCGCAGCTTGCGCAGCTCGGCCTGCACAGCGGCCTCCTTGGCAGCGGCGGCCTGGGGGTCGAGTGCGGCCTGCAGCCCGTCGCGCGCGGGGGCGGTCTCGGGGCGCGTGAGTTCGCTCACCGGCGGTGGCGACATCTCGCCGGTGGGCTTGAGGGCCGGTGCCGGGTCGGCCGGGAGATCGAGCAGGTCGACCTCCAGGCGCGACTGCGCGGCTGCGGACGGCATGCCGGACGCCGCTCCGGAAGGCGGCTTGGCCTGCGTCGTCCCGGACGGTTTCGACGGCGCAGGGCTGGCCGTGACTTGCGTGCGCGGCGCTGGCGGAGGCACTGTCCGGGCCGGCGGTTTCGCAGCCTTGGCCTTCGCAGGGACCGGTTTGGCGGGCCTGGCCGCTGGACGCCGAACTGGATCGGCCGCGGCCGATCGGGCCTGCGGCTGCGCAGCGGGTGCACGCGCGGCTTCGGCGACCCGCGCGACCGGCACGGAAGCGGTCGCCGCAGCGGCCACGGGCAGCACCGGCAGCACCTCGCGCTGCGGCGGCGGGTCGGCCAGCAGCACGTAGCTGTGCGTGAGCTGGTCCTGGCAGCCCACCACCACCTTCACCGTGACCACCGGCTCGACCACCAGGGCCGAGGAGGACAGGCGCAGCAGGGCCTGGCCTTCGCCGATCGCCTCGATCCGCACGTCGAGCGCGGCGGGCGCGGTATCGGGCTGCTGCAGCTCGCCGCGCACGCAGGCTAGCTGCTCGCCCGGATGGAAGGCGACCGGCACCGCCACCTGCAAGGCCCGGCCGAGCAGAGGCGAGCCCTGGACGCGCCCGATCGACAGGGCGGCCGCATCGGCCAGCGGGAGGAGCGCAAAGGCGCAGCAGGTCGTGCCGCGCAGCACGGCCGCGAGGCGTCGCCGGCGGGCGGCCGGCACGGGAAGTGGATGGGTGGTCACGGCTCGCGGGAGGGGGTGCCCGGACGGCGAGCCGAGTGCTCGGCCGCAGGCGCGCCAGCATACACGTGCGGCACTGCAGGTAGAGTCGGGAGATCACCGAATGGAGCCCCTGATGGCCGAGATCCCCGCCATTGCCGCCGACCGCCTGCCCGAGCTGCTGCGCCGCATGCCCAAGGCCGAACTGCACATCCACATCGAAGGTTCGCTGGAGCCGGAGCTGATCTTCCGGATGGCGCAGCGCAACGGCGTGGCGATCCCCTACGCCAGCGTCGAGGAGCTGCGGCGCGCCTACGCCTTCACCAACCTGCAAAGCTTCCTGGACATCTACTACGCCGGCGCCAGCGTCCTGGTCACCGAGCAGGACTTCTTCGACATGGCCTGGGCCTACCTGGAGAAGGCGCGCGCCGACAACGTGGTGCACGCCGAGATCTTCTTCGACCCCCAGACCCACACCGCGCGCGGGATCGCGATGGAGACGGTGGTCAACGGCCTGCACCGCGCCTGCGAGCAGGCCCGCACGCAGCTGGGCGTGAGCGCGTCCCTGATCCTGTGCTTCCTGCGCCACTTGAGCGAGGCGCAGGCCTTCGAGACCCTGGAGCAGGCGCTGCCGTTCCGAGACCGGTTCATCGGCGTGGGACTCGATTCCAGCGAGGTCGGCCACCCGCCGGAGAAGTTCGCGAGCGTGTTCGCGCGCTGCGGCGAGCTGGGCCTGCACCGTGTCGCTCACGCCGGCGAGGAGGGCCCGCCCGAGTACGTGTGGACCGCGCTGGACGTGCTGAAGGTCGAGCGCATCGACCATGGCGTGCAATCCAGCAAGGATGCGCGGTTGATGCGCCGGCTGGCGCAGGAGCAGGTGCCGCTGACGGTGTGCCCGCTGTCCAACCTGAAGCTGTGCGTGTTCCCGCGCCTGCAGGACCACAACATCCGCCAGCTGCTGGAAGCCGGCCTGGCCGTGACGGTCAATTCGGACGACCCGGCCTACTTCGGCGGCTACCTGAACGACAACTTCCTGCAGACCTTCGAGGCCACGGGGCTGTCGGCGCAGCAGGCCTGGCAACTGGCCAACAACAGCTTCGAGGCCAGCTTCGTCGGGCCGGAGCAGAAGCGCCGGTGGCGCGAGCAGCTGGACGAGGTGTTCGCGGGCTTTGCCTGAGGCGCCGATCAGCGTCCCAATCCCTCCACCGCCTGCCCCATCGCCTCGCGCGCCTGTTCCCAGATGCGCTGCCGCCATTCGGGCGTGTCGGTGTAGAAGGCCTCCAGCATCTGGCGCTTGATCGAAGCAGCCAGCTCCGGCGTGGCTTCCGGGTGCTGGTTCAGCCAGTGCTCGGCGCGCACCGCCTGCAGGACCTGCTGCAGCGGCTGGGTGCCGTATTCCATGGCGATGCCGGTGTACTCGGCATCGGGGCACTCGTCACCCACGCAGGTCCACATCATCCCGGTGAGCTTCGAGGAGGTGGACGAGCCGTCGTAGATGGAGGTCACCGGCGTCTGGCCGCCGCCGTCCCACCAGCTGCGCACCCGCGCCACTTCGTCGGCGTCGTCCGGCCCGGCGTAGATGCGCTCGCCCAGGCCGCTGGGGCCCAGCCCGGTATGGAAGTCGATCCAGCCGATGCGGCGCAGGGTGCGCCCGTGCGCGCGCAGCACCTCGCGCAGCGTGCGGTTGCTCCAGGTCGGACCTAGGCCGCCGTAGTACATGCCGTCCGGGAACTCGTGCTGGCCGCTGCTGATGGCGGCCTGGTAGGCGGCGGCGCCGTTCTTCTCGACCCAGGCCTGCAGCTTCGCCTCGTTCTCCGGTGAGGGTGGCCAGTGGTCCGGGAACATCAGCGGATGCAGTTCCGCGTAGCCGGGGTTCTTCGGCAGCGGCTTGGTGAAGTCGTGGAAGTTGCGGTTCAGGTCCACGTTCTCTTGCGTGGTGCGCCGGATGTGCGAGAAGCCGTAGGGGTTGAGCGCGTGCACGTACAGCACCGCGACGCCCTTGCCGCGCGCCTGCTCGCGCCACTGCGCATCGCGCAGGGCGGCCACCTGCACGCCGCTGCCGCAGAAGCCTTCGACACCGTGGCAGGCGCTGGACAGCACCAGCAGCGCCGTGGCGTCGACCGGGCCGTCGCGCACCACGTCCATTGCCAGCTCTTCGCCGTCACGGCCCCGTTCCGGATGGATGCGGGACTCCACCTGCAGGCCGGCATCGGCCGCCGCATCGAGGAACTTGCGGCGCGCCTGCGCGTAGCTGTCGGAGAAGCAGTCGTCCAGCTTCATGCGTGCCCCCTGGCGAACCACGCCTCGGCCAGCCGCACCCAGTAGGTGGCGCCCAGCGGGATCAACTCGTCGTTGAAGTCGTAGCTGGGGTTGTGCAGCATGCAGGGCCCGCCGCCGTGGCCCATCTCGCGGTGGGCGCCGTCGCCGTTGGCGATGAAGCAGTAGGCGCCCGGCTTTTCCTGCAGCATGAAGGCGAAGTCCTCCGCGCCCATGGTCGGTTCCTGCACCAGCACGTTGGCCTCGCCGACGATGGAGGCCATCACCTCGCGGCAGAACGCCGCTTCCGCCGCGGCGTTCACCGTCGGCGGGTAGTTGCGCACGAACTGGAACTCGCACTGCGCGTCGTGCGCGGCGCAGACGTGCTCGGCGACCTGCTTCATGCGCTGCTCGATCAGGTCCAGCACCTCGTTGGTGAAGGTGCGGACCGTGCCCTGCAGCTCGCAGCTGTCGGGCACCACGTTGGTGGCCTCGCCGGCGTGGATCATGGTCACCGAGATCACGCCCGCGTCGGCCGGCTTCTTGTTGCGGCTGATGATGGTCTGGAAGGCCTGCACCATCTGGCAGGCGACCGGCACCGGGTCGATGCCGTTGTGCGGCAGGGCGGCGTGGCTGCCCTTGCCGCGGATGGTGATCCTGAACTCGTTGGACGAGGCCATCACCGGCCCCGGGCTCACCGCGAACTGGCCGACCGGCATGCCGGGCCAGTTGTGCATGCCGAACACCGCTTCCATGGGGAACTGGCGGAACAGCCCATCCTTGATCATCTCGCGCGCACCGCCTCCGCCTTCCTCGGCCGGCTGGAAGATCAGGTAGACGGTGCCGTCGAAGTTGCGGTTCCGGGCCAGGTGCTGGGCCGCCGCCAGCAGCATGGCGGTGTGGCCGTCGTGGCCGCAGGCGTGCATGCGGCCGGCGTGCCGGCTGGCGTGGGCGAAGGTGTTGAACTCCTGCATGGGCAGCGCGTCCATGTCGGCGCGCAGCCCGATCGCGCGCGGGTTGTCGCCGCCCTTGACGATGCCCACCACGCCGGTGGTACCCAGGCCGCGGTGGATGGGGATGCCCCATTCGGTCAGCTTGGCGGCCACGACGTCGGCGGTGCGCACTTCCTGGAAGCACAGTTCGGGATGGGCGTGCAGGTCCCGGCGCACGGCGGAAATGGCCGCGGCCTGGCTGACGATGGAGTCGAGGACGTTCATGGGCTGGAACTTCGGATGTGCGAGCCGGTCAGTCTAGCCCGTGGCGCGGCCGCCGGTATCAGGGCTATCCGCGACAATCGGACCATGGCCGCTGCTTCCCCCACGCTTTCGCCCCGCGCCCTGGAACTGGCGCAGGCCCTGGTGCGCATGAACACGGTCAGCGACCGCAGCAACCTCGAGCTCATCCACTTCATCCGCGACGAGCTCGGCAGGCTGGGCGTGTCCTCGCGCCTGACGTTCAACGCCGAGCGCAACAAGGCCAACCTGTTCGCCACGCTGGGCGAGGGCAAGCCCGCCGGCGTCATCCTGTCCGGCCACACCGACACCGTGCCCTGGGACGGCCAGGACTGGTCGGTCGACCCGCTGTCGGCCACCGTGCGCGACGGCCGGCTCTACGGCCGCGGCTCGGCCGACATGAAGAGCTTCATCGCGCTGGCGCTGGCCCATGCGCCGGCGTTCCTCGCGTCCGACGCGCCGTTCGCCATCCATTTCGCCTTCAGCTACGAGGAGGAGATCGGCTGCTTCGGCGTGCGCGAGCTGATCGCCGACCTGCGCGAGGCGGGCATCCGGCCGCTGGCCTGCATCGTGGGCGAGCCCACCTCCATGGTGCCGGCGATCGCGCACAAGGGCGTCTACCGCTACCGCTGCTGCGTGCGCGGCAAGGAGGCGCACTCCTCGCTGACGCCGCACTCGGTCAACGCGATCGAGATGGCCGCGCGGGTGATCGGCCGCCTGCGCGACATGGCCGAGGGCTTCGAGCGCGAGGAGCCGCGCTACGAAGGCTTCGACGTGCCGTTCTCCACCGCCAGCGTGGGCCAGTTCCATGGCGGCATCGCCGACAACGTGGTGCCGCGCGACGCCGAGTTCCGCTACGAGTTCCGCGACCTGCCCACCGCCGATGCCCAGGCCATGCAGCGGCAGGTGGTGGATTACGCGCGCTCGCTGGAGCCGGCCATGCAGCAGGTGGCGCCGGACGCCGGCTTCCGCTTCGAGACGATCTGCGAAATTCCCAGCTTCCAGAGCTCGGCCGCCGAGCCGGTGACCCGGCTGGCGTTGCGCCTGTCGGGCGAGCCGCGCACCACCCTGGTGGCCTTCGGCACCGAGGCCGGGCTGTTCCGCAACGCCGGTATCCCGACGGTGGTGTGCGGGCCCGGCAGCATCGTCCAGGCGCACCAGCCGGACGAGTACGTGAGCCTGGAGCAGCTGGCCCGCTGCGAAGCCTTCCTGCACGGCCTGGCATCGACCCAGGAAGTGGGCTGAGGTGAATCCGTGAGCACCGCCATGACCAACGTCGCCGGCGCCCAGGTATCGCAGCAGGTGCGCGGCGCCTGCCCGCACGACTGTCCCGACACCTGCTCGCTGCTGACGACCGTCGAAGGCGGCGTCGCCGTGCGGGTGCAGGGCAATCCGGACCACCGCCCCACCGATGGCGTGCTGTGCGCCAAGGTCTCGCGCTACGTCGAGCGCACCTACCACCCCGAGCGCGTGCTGCGGCCGCTGCGCCGCATCGGCCCCAAGGGGTCCGGCCGCTTCGAGCCGGTGGGCTGGGACGAGGCGCTGCAGGACATCGCGGCGCGCCTCGGCGCCATCGCCGCCCGGGACCCGCAGGGCATCCTGCCCTACAGCTACTGCGGCACCATGGGCGTGGTGCAGGGCGAGGGCATGGCGGCACGCTTCTTCAACCGGCTGGGCGCTTCGCTGCTCGATCGCACCATCTGCTCGGTGGCCGGCTCCGCCGCCCTGGCGCACACGCTGGGCGCCAAGGTCGGCATGAGGGTGGAGTTCTTCGCCGAGGCGAAGCTGATCCTCATCTGGGGCAGCAACTCCATCACCAGCAACCTGCATTTCTGGCGGCTGGCGCAGGAGGCCAAGCGCCAGGGCGCCAGGCTGGTGTGCATAGACCCGCGCCGCACCGAGACCGCCGAGAAGTGCCACGAGCACCTGCAGATCCTGCCCGGCACCGACGCCGCGCTG
The DNA here is from genome assembly GCF_035627355.1 of Ramlibacter sp. Taxonomy (GTDB): domain Bacteria; phylum Pseudomonadota; class Gammaproteobacteria; order Burkholderiales; family Burkholderiaceae_C; genus Ramlibacter. The sequence continues at coordinate 9,484 of NZ_DASPLW010000047.1, read as the reverse complement.
GCGCTGGCGCTGATGCACGAGCTGGTCCGCAACGACTGGCTGGACCACGACTACATCGCGCAGCACACGCTGGGGTGGGAGGCGCTGCGCGAGCGCGCCTTGCGCTGGACGCCGGAGCGGGCCGCCGCCGTCTGCGGCATCGATGCGCAGCGCATCCGCGACCTGGCGCGTGACTACGGGACCATCCGCCCGGCCGCGATCCGCCTGAACTACGGCATGCAGCGCGTGCACGGCGGCGGCAACGCGGCCCGCGCGGTGGCCTGCCTGCCAGCGCTGGTGGGCGCCTGGCGCGACCGGGCCGGCGGCGTGCTGCTGTCCAGCTCGGGCTGGTCGACCCTGGACCGGGCGGCGGTGCAGCGGCCCGACCTGCTGGCCGGGCGCCGGCCGCGCACCATCAACATGGTCACCATCGGCGACGACCTGCAGCGGCCCTCGTCGCCCGCCTTCGGGCCGCGCATCGAGGCCGTGGTCGTCTACAACTGCAACCCGGTGGCGGTGGCGCCCGACTCGGCGCAGGTGGTGCGCGGCTTCGCGCGCGAGGACCTGTTCACCGTGGTGCTGGAGCACTTCCGCACCGACACGGCCGATTACGCCGACTACATCCTGCCGGCCACCACCCAGCTGGAGCACTGGGACCTGCACACCGCGTACGGCCACACCGACGTGCTGCTCAATCGCCCGGCCATCGCACCGCTCGGCGAGTCCAAGCCCAATTCGCAGATCTTCCGCGAGCTGGCCGCCCGCATGGGGTTCACCGACCCCTGCTTCGCCGACAGCGACGAGGCGATCTGCCGCCAGGCCTGCGCCGGCCGCATCGATTTCGACGAACTGCTGCGCACCGGCTTCGCGCCCCTGCCGGTGCCCGACGCGCCGTTCGCGCAGGGCAACTTCCCGACCGCGTCCGGCCGCTGCGAGTTCTTCAGCGCCGCGCTGGCGCGGCAGGGCCTCGATGGCCTGCCCGACCACGTGCCCAACCACGAGGCCTTCGGCAGCTCGCCGCGCTACCCGCTGGCCATGATCTCGCCGCCGGCGCGCAACTTCCTCAACTCCAGCTTCGTCAACGTCGACAGCCTGCGTGCCATCGAGCGCGAGCCGCTGCTGGAGATCCATCCGCAGGATGCGCTGGCCCGCGGCATCGCCGACGGCGCCGTGGTGCGCGTGTTCAACGACCGCGGCGAGCACCGCTGCAAGGCCCAGGTGTGCGAGCGCGCCCGCCCGGGCGTGGTCAACGGCCTGGGCGTGTGGTGGCGCAAGTTCGGGCTGGACGGCACCAACGTCAACCAGCTCACCAGCCAGCGCCTGACGGACCTGGGCGCGGGCCCGGTGTTCTACGACTGCCTGGTGGACGTGCAGCCGGCGTGAAGGGCAGGTGGCTGGTGGCGTCGGTGCTGGGTGTGGCGGCGGTGGCGGCTTCGCTGCTGTGCCTGTCCGGCTGCGCCAACCTGGGCTACTACTGGCAGTCGGCCACCGGGCACCTGCGCGTGATGAGCGCCTCGCGCCCGGTGCAGGACTGGCTGGGCGACGACCACGCGTCGCAGCGCCTGAAGGAGCGGCTCAAGCTGAGCCAGCGCATCCGCGCCTTCGCCTCGGGCGAACTGCACCTGCCCGACAACCCCAGCTACCGCCGCTACGCCGACCTGCAGCGCAGCGCCGTGATCTGGAACGTGGTGGCGGCGCCGGAGTTCTCGCTCACGCTCAAGACCTGGTGCTTCCCGGTCACCGGCTGCGTCAGCTATCGCGGCTACTTCGACGAGGAGGCCGCCAAGGCCGAGGCGGCGGAGCTGCGCGAGGAAGGCCTGGAAGCCAGCACCTATCCGGTGCCGGCCTATTCCACGCTGGGCTGGCTGAACTGGGCCGGCGGCGACCCGCTGCTGAACACCTTCATCCACTACCCCGAGGGCGAACTGGCCCGGCTGATCTTCCATGAGCTGGCGCACCAGGTGCTGTACGCGCGCGACGACACCATGTTCAACGAGTCCTTCGCCACCGCGGTGGAGCGGCTGGGCGTGCAGCGCTGGCTGCAGGAGCAGGCCTCGCCCGAGGCCCGCGCCGACTACGCGAAGTACGACGGCCGCCGGCGCGATTTCCGCGCGCTGACCCGCGCGACCCGCGAGAAGCTGGATGCGGTCTACGAGGAACGGGCGTCGCTGGGCGACGAGGAAGTGCGGCGCCGCAAGGCGCAGGTGCTGGCCGGATTCCGGGCCGAGTACCAGCGCCTGCGCGACAGCTGGGGCGTGGAGCCGGCCCGGCTGCGCGGTTACGACAACTGGGTCGCGCAGGCGAACAATGCCTCCTTCGGCGCGCAGAAGGCCTACGACGAACTGGTGCCCGGCTTCGAGGCCCTGTTCCAATCGCTGGGTGGCGACTGGGACCGCTTCTACGCCGAAGCGAAACGGCTGTCCAAGCTGCCCAAGGCCGAACGACACGACTACCTGAAAGACAAGGAGAAGGGCCGTGCCTGACATCCACATCGAACGCGAGCACAGCCTGGGGCTGCCGCGCGCCCGCGAGCTGGCCTTCAAGTGGGCCGAGGCGGCCGAGGACAAGCTCGACATGGAATGCACCTACGAGGAGGGCAAGACCTCGGACCTGGTCAGCTTCACCCGCTCGGGCGTGAACGGGGAACTGCGCGTCACCCGCAACCGCTTCGAGCTGCATGCGAGGCTCGGGCTGCTGCTGGGCGCCTTCAAGGACCGCATCGAGACCGAGATCACGCGCAACCTCGACGAACTGCTGCAGCAGGGCGACCCGGTCAAGGCGTTCGAGCACGGCGTGGCCGAAGCGACCGCCCGCCACTCGAAGGGCAAGGCGGCCGCCAAGCCGGCCAAGGCGGCGGCGCGCAGCCGCAAGGCCTGATCGTGCAAGCCCCATCCGCCGGCCCGCTGGCGGGCCTGAAGGTGCTGGAACTGGGCCAGCTGATCGCCGGCCCGTTCGCGGCCAAGACGCTGGCCGACTTCGGCGCCGAGGTGGTCAAGGTGGAGCCGCCCGGTGCCGGCGACCCGCTGCGCCAGTGGCGCCTGCTCAAGGACGGCACCTCGGTGTGGTGGCAGGTGCAGTCGCGCAACAAGCGCTCCGTCGCGCTGGACCTGAAGGAACCGGCGGCGCAGGACATCGTGCGCCGGCTCGCTGCCGAGGCCGACGTGCTGATCGAGAACTTCCGTCCCGGCGCGCTGGAGGGCTGGGGCCTGGGGCCCGACACGCTGCTGGAGCGCAACCCGCGCCTGGTCGTGCTGCGCGTCAGCGGCTACGGGCAGACCGGACCCTATCGCGACCGGCCCGGTTTCGGCGTGGTGGCCGAGGCCATGGGCGGCCTGCGCCACCTGACCGCCGAACCCGGCCGGGTGCCGGTGCGCGTCGGCGTGTCGATCGGCGACACGCTGGCGGCGCTGCACGGCGTGATCGGCATCCTGCTGGCGCTGCAGGAGCGCCAGGCCAGCGGCCGCGGCCAGGTGGTGGACGTGGCGCTGTACGAGTCGGTGTTCAACTGCATGGAAAGCCTGCTGCCCGAGTACAGCGCCTTCGGCGTGGTGCGCCAGCCGGCCGGCAGCGCCATGCCGGGCATCGCGCCGACCAACGCCTACCGCTGCAGCGATGGCGGCTACGCGCTGGTGGCCGGCAACGGCGACAGCATCTTCCGGCGGCTGATGAACGTGATCGGGCGTGCCGACCTCGGCGCCGATCCGGGCCTGGCGTCCAACACCGGCCGGGTGGCGCGGGTGGAGGAGATCGACGGCGCCATCGGCGAGTGGGCGGCGCGGCACACGGTCGACGAGGTGCTGGCCGCGCTGGATGCGGCCAAGGTGCCGGCCGGCCGCATCTACACCGTGGCCGACATCGCGGCCGACCCGCACTACCGGGCGCGGGGGATGATCCAGGAAGTGGCGCTGGACGACGGCAGCCGTCTGGACGTGCCCGGCGTGGTACCCAAGCTCTCGCGCACGCCGGGCGGCCACCGCCGCAACGCGCCGGCGCTGGGGCAGGACACGGATGCGGTGCTGCGGGAGGTCGGCCTGACGCCGGAGCAGATCACGGCGTTGCGGGAGCGGGGAGTGGTGGGGTAGCGGGGAGCCTTTCGGCAACCGGTCATCCCCGTCCTCCTTTCGTTACCCCCGCAGCGAGTTGATCAAGTCCACGTACTGCTGCATCGCGTCCTCGCTGGAGGTGCCCTTCAGCGCGTTCCAGGCGTCCCACTTGGCGCGGCCCACCATGTCGCCGAAACCCGGCTTCTTCTCGCCGTTGTCGCCCTGGGTGGCCTGCTTGTACAGGCCGTAGATCTTCAGCAGCGTGGCGTTGTCCGGGCGCTCGCTCAGGGTCTTGGAATTGGCGACGGCGGATTCGAATTCGGCTTTGAGGTCGGCCATGGTGGATGCTCCTGTGGGAAAGTCCGCGGTATCTTAAGCTGCGGCCCGCACCCACAATCGGCCCCTGATCCCCCACCGACAAGGACCTTTCGCCATGGTCACCCGCATCGTCCGCGACGTCGCCCAGCAAGCCGCCCAGCGCGCCGCCCGCGGGGCGGTGAAGAAGGCCACCCGTGCGGCTCGCGGCGTGCTCGGCCTGGCCGGCGAGCGCATGAGCAAGGTCGACACCGCCTGGCTGCGGATGGACAGCGACCACAACCTGATGATGATCCTGGGCGTGTGGACGCTGCGCCCGGGCATAGCCTACGAGGCCCTGTGCCACCGGGTGGAAGAGCGCCTGATGAAGTACCCGCGCTTCCGCCAGCACGTGGTGGAGGACGCCGCCGGCGCGAGCTGGGTGGACACGCCGGACCTGGACGTGCGGCAGCTGGTGGTGCGCGAAAAGTTGCCCCGCAGCCGCAAGGGGGGCGCCCAGGCCGCGTTGCAGGCGCGCGTGGGCGAGCTCGCCATGCAGCCGCTGGACCGCCGCCTGCCGCTGTGGCGCATCCACCTGGTGGAGGGCTACGACGGCGGCAGCGCGCTGATCGTGCGCATCCACCACTGCATCGCCGACGGCATCGCGCTGATCTCGGTGGCGCTGTCGCTGGTCGACGGCGGCGCGCCGCCGCCCCAGCGCAAGCCGCGCGAGGCCCAGGGGCCCGAGGACTGGATCGCCGACGCGCTGCTCAAGCCCTTCACCGGCCTCGCCGTCAAGGCGCTGGACGCCGCCGGCGACGGCGCCGCGCGCTCGCTGCACCTGCTGGGCGATCCGCACGCCGGACTGGAGGGCTCGGTCGAACTCGCGCGGCTGGCGTGGCAGGTGCTCAGCGACGCCGGTTCGCTGCTGCTGATGCCGGACGACTCGAAGACGCTGCTCAAGGGCCAGCCGTCCGGCCGCAAGCGCGTGGCCTGGTGCGAGCCCCTCCCGCTGGACGAGGTCAAGGCGGTGGGCAAGGCGCTCAACTGCTCGATCAATGACGTGCTGCTGTCCTGCGTCTCGGGCGCGATCGGCCAGTACCTGCTGGGCCAGGGCGACGATCCGGCCGGCAAGGAGATCCGCGCCATGGTGCCGGTCAACCTGCGGCCCATGGACCAGGCCTGGAAGCTGGGCAACCATTTCGGGCTGGTGCCGCTGGTGCTGCCGATCGGGCTGGACAACCCGGTGGAGCGCGTCTACGAGGTGCGCCGGCGCATGAACGAACTCAAGGGCAGCACGCAGCCGCTGCTGGCCTTCGCGGTGCTGACGGTGGCCGGCCTGCTGGTCAAGCCGGCGCAGGACGCGATCCTGGGCCTGTTCAGCGACAAGACCACGGCGGTCATGACCAACGTGCCCGGCCCGCGCGACACGCTGCGCCTGCTGGGCGCCACGCTGGAGCAGTGCATGTTCTGGGTGCCGCAGTCCGGCAACATCGGCCTGGGTGTGTCCATCCTGAGCTATGGCGGCCACGTGCAGTTCGGCGTGATCACCGACGCCGCCCTGTGCCCGCAGCCGCAGAAGATCATCGACGCGTTCGCGCCGGAGTTCGCCAAGCTGTCCTGGCTGACGCTGATGCTGCCGTGGGGGGAGGAGTAGGCGTCCCCGATACGTAGCGCGCCTGCGGCGCTCGCGAAACCGGAAGCCCTGGATCCCCGCCTACGCGGGGATGACGAAACCTCAGTGCTGCTGCGCGCGCTCCTGCTCCTCTTCCTCCTTCGCTGCCAGCCGTTCGTGCTCTTCCCGGTAGGGCTCGCCCAGCGCCTTCTGCTGGCCGCGTGACAGCACCTCGCGCGCCTGCGGGAAGAACTTCTCTTCCTCTTCCTGCAGGTGGTGTTCCAGTTTCTGCACCAGCTTGCCGATGCTCTCCAGCCACTCGGGCGAGCCGGGGTCGGCCTGCTCCAGGTCCTCGACCATCTCGTCCATCTCGTGGTGCTCGGCGATGCCGTGCCGCGCGGCATCCACGGTTTCGTCGTGCGCGAACAGCGGCACGTAGAACGTGCGCTCCTCGGCGGTTTCGTGCGCGGCCATCTCGACCTTGAGTTCGTCCAGCACCTGGCGGCGCTGTTCCGGTTCGCCGATGGCGGAGAGCAGGCGCTTGCAGATGGCCCGCTGCTGTTCGTGGCTCTGGAGGAGGGCGTCGAAGATGTCCATGGCCGCCAGTCTCGGCGGCCGGCCGCTTGCGGGGTGTAGGCCGAGGCCGCCGCGTGCAGCCCAGCCGCGGCCTACGCCTGCAGTTCGGCCTGGGCCAGCGCGACGTCCAGCCGCTGCGCCGCGTCCATCGGCTGCAGGGCGGCGGCCCGCTCGTACAGGGCGGTGGCCTCGGCCATCCGCTCGTCGCCTTCCAGCATCACCAGCCCGTTGGCGTACTCGATCAGGGCGATGGCCGAGCCGGGATTGAGTTCGAGGGCCTGCCGGAACAGCGTCAGCCCGGTCTCCTTCTTGGCGCCGTAGGTCATGCCGCCGATCAGCGGGCCCACCTTGTCGATCACCTCGGCGTGGAAGGCGCCCAGCGCCACGTGGGCATCGGCGTGGCGCGGGTTGAGCTTGATGGCCTTCTCCAGCGATTCCTTGACCTGGCCGCCCAGCCCCTGGGCCAGGGCCTTGGCGACGCTGATGGCCTGGCTGTAGCGGCCCAGCGCGTAGCCGTGCAGGTGCCAGGCGCTCGCGTTGTTCGGCTCGCGCGTGGCCTGCGCCCGGGCGCGCTGCGCCGTCTCCAGGAACAGCTCCAGCCGGGTCTTTTCCTTCTTCTCCAGGTAGGTGGCGTAGATGCAGGTGGCCTTGTTGGCTGCCGTGATGCCGCCGCCGCCGGCCTTGAGGCCGGCCTCCGCCGCCTGCTGGAATTCGCCCCGGTGGAACAGTGTCCAGGCTTCCAGCACCGCCGGATCGGCCGGCAGCGGCTCGGCGTCGCCGGCGTGCAGGCGGGCCCAGTTGCGGCGGACGTCGTCCGCGCAGAAGCCGAATTCACCCAGGTGCGGGAACGCCGCCCACTTGCCCACGTGCTTGTCTCCCGGTGTGGCCCGCGCCGGCCTCAGGGTGTGCCGGACGTATAGGCCCCGGCCAGGGCCAGCAGGTGTTCGCGCTGGTCGGGACGCAGATAGGGTACCAGCAGATGCAGCACGTGGTGCGCGCCGCGCATCAGTGCGGCCTGCGCGCTCTCGGGTTCCAGCGCGCGGCGCGGGTCGCGCACGTACTCGAAGCTGAGCCAGTAGGTCAGCACCACCACCATGCTCTCGGCGGTGGGGCCGGCCTCGCGCGAATCGATGCTGGCGCTGCCGGTGCGGTTCATGCCCTCCAGCATCGCGCGCAGGGCCCGCGTCTTGTTCTTCAGCACCGACTGGAACTGCGTTTCCAGCTTGCGGTTGCGCGACAGCAGGTCGTTCAGGTCGCGATAGAGGAAGCGGTACTCCCAGATCCGCTCGAACAGGGTGTGCAGGAAGAACCAGGCGTCCTCGACGTCGCGCACGTTGTCGGCGGCGTTGAGCAGGTCGGACAGCGCGCGCTCGTAGCGCTCGAACAGCGAGTTGACCAGTTCTTCCTTGGCCGGGTAGTGGTAGTACAGGTTGCCCGGGCTGATGTTCATCTCGGCCGAGATCAGCGTGGTCGACACGTTGGGCTCGCCGAAGCGGTTGAACAGGTCGAGCGTCACCTCCAGGATGCGCTCGGCCGTGCGGCGCGGGGCTTTCTTCGCCATCCTAGGCGGCGGCCTTTCCGGCGCCGGCCTGCACCAGCCGCCCCAGGTCGTCCAGCGAGGCCTCCAGCCGGACCATGGCCTTGCCGATGCGCGAGGCCGGCGGCGTCAGCGCCAGCAGCCGGCGTTCGTCGCCCAGCACCTCGTCGCGCAGCCGCACCCCGTGCCGCGCCAGCTTCGGCTCGATCTCCGCCCGGCGCTCGCGCAGCAGCGCGCGCGTCTGCTGGTAGGCGTGCTCGGCCAGTTCGCGCCGCTGGCGGTAGCTGAAGGTGTTGGCCAGGTACAGCTCCGGGTCGCGCCGGTCCGGCTCCAGCAGCACGATGTCGGTGTGCGGATAGGCGCGCTCGTAGTGCTTCATCCCGAGCGCCATGCGGGAGTGGATCATGGAGCGGAAGGTCTGGCTCAGCACGGCCGGCAGCCCGCCTTCGACGATGCGCGGGATGCCGCGCCCGCCGGCCCGGCCGGCATCGAACGGCACCAGCGGGTTGAGGCACAGCATCAGGTCCGCGCCCTGCTCCAGCGCCACGCTGGCATGCATGGTCTTCTTGAGCGCGCCGTCGACGAAGAAACCGTCGCCGATCCGCACCGGCGGGAACAGCCCCGGCAGGGCGGCGCTGGCCTGCACCGCACGCGAGATGGGGACGTCGTCGAAACCGGGCTGGCCGAAGGGCGCCGCCTCGCCGGTGTCCAGGTTGGTCGCGACCAGCGTCAGCCGCGTGGACAGCTGGCGGAAATCGTTGGTGCGGCCGGGCCGCGAGAACACCTCGGCCAGCCGGCGGTGGATCTCCTCGTTGGAGAAGATGCCGGTGGGCAGCACGGGACCGAGCTGCTCGAGGGCGTGCGTCAATGGCTTGCGGCCGCCGGTGGCGCGCCACAGCGCCGATGCGGCCAGCCGCGGCAGCCGTGCCAGCCGGTGCCGGAACTCGCCCCAGGCCGGCACCATCAGCCAGGCGGGGTCGAACACCTCGCTGCCGCCGCTGTTCTCGATGAAGGAGGCGCACAGCTCGCGCGGCGTGAAGCCATTGGCCAGCGCCGCCGCGATGAAGCCGCCGGCCGACACGCCGACGTAGTGGTGCAGCCGGTTGAAGGCGATGCCCTGCAGCGACTCCTCCAGCGCGCACAGGGCCCCGATCTCGTAGATGGCGCCGAGCGGGCCGCCGCCGGCCAGGGCCAGCGCGATGCGCGGCGCGGTACTGCTTGTGCTCATGAGCGCCAGTTTAGGCCGCAGCGCCGCCCGCGACTGTTGCGTTGCAACAAGGGCGTGCGGCCCGGGGCCGCGCCTTGTATCTTCAGGCCTCGGACCAGCTCGGGTAGCCCGAGCGGCCTCTGGGCCAGTTGTTGAAGCCCGTGCCTGAGCACTGGGCGCCCGAGTTGGACCGTCCTTTCTTGCAGCCCGAACGGTTGTAGGAATCTGCAGTT
>NZ_DASPLW010000046.1:0-20669 GCF_035627355.1 Ramlibacter sp. | reverse complement strand
GCGGCTGGCAAGCGCAAGAAGGTCGCACTCGTGGCGTGCATGCGCAAGCTGCTGACAATGCTCAACGCTATCGCCAAGCACGGCTCGAGATGGGACCCGACGCTTCATAGCGCTTGACCGCCAAGACGGTTGCTCAGGCCGTTTCGATCTCGCTGCGCGCCTGCACGCAGTAGTCGAGCAGCGCGTCGATCTCGGTCGACTTGTCGAACACGGCATCGGCGCCGAGCTGGGCGCAGCGGCGCCGCATGTCGGAGGTGGCGTGGTTGCTCAGCACGATCACCTTCTGGCCCCGATGGCGCTCGCGCAAGGCCTCGACCACCCGCAAGCCGTTGCCCTGCCGCAGGAACAGGTCGATCACCGCGACGTCCCATTCGTCCGGGCGCTGGGCCAGCCATCGCTTGCCCTCGTTCTCGGTGTCGGCCAGGCCGACCGGGTGGACCTCGGCCAGTTCCTCCAGGGTCTCGACCAGGTTCTCCCGGATGGTAGGGCTGTCCTCGACGATATAGGCTCTCAAGGCCATGGGGCGATGCTCTCCGCGCCGTCCGCGCGGGCGGCTGCGCCAATTGACTTCGATCGTCCCCAATCTAGCCCGCCCCTGCTGCGGGCCTTGCAAGCACCCGGACCTATCGCCTGTAGGAATGGACGTTCAGCGCCTGTACAGGCCAGCGGGCGCGCGAGCCGGGGCCCGCGGCCAGATGGGCATGGGCAGCGCCGGCGCGGGCTGGCGCGGCGCCCGGCTCAGAGCGTGAGGATGGTGCAGCCCGTGGTCTTGCGGGCCTCCAGGTCGCGGTGCGCCTGCTGCACCTGCTCCAGCGGGTAGCGCTGGTCGATGCGGATCTTCACCTGGCCGCCCGCGACGACCGCGAACAGCTCGTCCGCCATGGACTGGGTGGCCTCGCGGCTGGACATGTGGGTGAACAGGGTCTGGCGGGTCACGTAGAGCGAGCCCTTGGCGCCCAGCACGCCCGGTGCGAACGGCGGGACGGTGCCCGAGGAGTTTCCGAAGGTGGCCATCAGCCCGAACGGCGCCAGGCAGTCGAGCGACTTGTCCCAGGTGTCCTTGCCCACCGAGTCATAGACCACCTTGACGCCGCGGCCGCCGGTGAGTTCCTTCACGCGTTCGCGGAAGTCTTCCTTGTTGTAGTTGATGACGTGCGCCGCGCCGTGCGCCTTGGCCAGCGCGCATTTCTCGTCCGTGCCCGCGGTGCCGATCAGTTGCAGGCCCAGCGCCTTGGCCCACTGGCAGGCGATCAGGCCGACGCCGCCGGCCGCCGCGTGGAACAGCACCATGTCGCCGGCCTGCAGCCCGCCCTGCGGCAGGGTGCGCTTGAGCAGGTACTGGGCGGTCAGGCCCTTGAGCATCATCGCGGCGCCGGTGTCGAAGTCGATCGCGTCGGGCAGCTTGCAGACGTTCTGGGCCGGCATCACGCGCAGCTCGCAGTAGCTGCCGGGCGGGTGGCTGGCGTAGGCCGCGCGGTCGCCCGGCTTCAGGTGCGTGACGCCCTCGCCCACCGCCTCGACCACGCCCGAGGCCTCCATGCCGATCTGCAGCGGCAGGGGCATGGGGTACACGCCGCTGCGGTGGTAGACGTCGATGAAGTTCAGGCCCACCGCCTTGTGCCGGATGCGGATCTGCCCGGGCCCCGGGTCGCCGACTTCCACGTCGACGATCTTCAACTGCTCGGGACCCCCGGTCTGGTCGATGCGGACGGCACGGCTCATGGCTTGTTCTCCTCGTTCGGTTGTGCGATGGCGCGACATGCTGCCATGGTTCGCGGCCGTGTGCCGGGCGAGGGATCCATGCCCCGTCTACAGTGCAGCCCATGCAAAAAGGACTGACCCCCGCCACCGCCGGCCTGCTGCTGCTTCCGCCGATGCTGTGGGCGGGCAATGCCGTCGTCGGCCGGATGATGGTGGGCCTGGTGCCGCCCATGACGCTGAACCTGCTGCGCTGGGTGCTGGCCTTCCTGCTGCTGCTGCCGCTGGCCGGTTCGCTGCTGCGGCGCGAGGGGCCGCTGTGGCCCCATTGGCGCCGCTTCGCGGTGCTGGGATTGCTGGGCGTGGGCTGCTACAACGCGCTGCAGTACCTGGCGCTCAAGACCTCCACCCCGCTGAACGTCACGCTGGTGGCCTCCAGCACGCCGGTGTTCATGCTGGGCATCGGCGCGATCTGGTTCGGCCAGCGCGTGTCGCGCACCCAGGTGCTGGGCGCGACGATGTCGGTCGTCGGCGTGCTGGTGGTGCTCAGCCGGGGCGACTGGGACCTGCTGATGCGGGTGCGGCTGGTGCCCGGCGACATCTTCATCCTCATCGCCACCGCAGCCTGGGCGGTCTACAGCTGGCTGCTGCTGCGGCCGGGCGACCCGCCGGAGATCCGCTCCGACTGGGCGGCCTTCCTGATGGCGCAGATCGTGTTCGGGCTGGGCTGGTCGGGCCTGTTCGCCGCGGGCGAGTGGGCGTCCGCCCCGCAGCACGTCGCCTGGGGCTGGCCGGTGATCGCCGCGCTGGCCTACGTGGCCATAGGCCCGGCCGTGGTCGCGTACCGCAGCTGGGGCCTGGGCGTGCAGCGCGTGGGGCCGAACACGGCCGGCTTCTTCTACAACCTCACGCCCCTGTTCGCGGCCCTGCTGTCGGCCGCCCTGCTGGGCGAGATGCCCCACCTGTACCACGCGGCCGCCTTCGTGCTGATCGTCGGCGGCATCCTGGTGTCGTCGCGGCGCTGAGCGCTTGCGGCTGGGAAAAGTTTTTCGAGGAGTGCCGCAGCGCGGCCCTCCGGGCCGGATCGTGCGGAATAACATGCAGCACGATCCATTCTGTGAGAAGGAACCGGCTTTGCCGGGCCTTCTCACACATGCCAGACCACGGATGAAAGTCGCGCAGCGACTTTCATCCGTGAAGGGTCAATGGGTGCCCGGGTAGGCGCCGCCGTCGATCAGCACGTTCTGGCCCGTGATGTAGCTCGCGTGCCGGCTGCACAGGAAGGCGCAGGTGGCGCCGAATTCCTCGGGCGTGCCGAAGCGGTTGGCCGGGATGGTGTTCATCCGGGCGGCCGCCACCGCATCCATGGTCTGGCCGGTCTTCTTCACGGCACCGGCCATGGTGGCGCGCAGGCGGTCGGTGTCGAACGCGCCGGGCAGCAGGTTGTTGATGGTGACGTTGGCCGCAGCCAGCTTGCGCGTGCGCGCCACGCCCGCGACGAAGCCGGTCAGGCCGCTGCGCGCGCCGTTGGACAGGCCCAGGATGTCGATCGGCGCCTTCACCGCCATCGAGGTGATGTTGACGATGCGGCCGAAGCCGCGCGCCGCCATGCCGTCCACCGTGGCCTTGATCAGCTCGATGGGCGTGAGCATGTTGGCGTCCACCGCCTTGATCCAGTCCTCGCGCTCCCAGTCGCGGAAATCGCCCGGCGGCGGCCCGCCGGCGTTGGTCACCACGATGTCGTAGTCGGCGCGCAGCGCGAACACCGCCGCGCGGCCCTCGGGCGTGGTGATGTCGGCCGCGACCTGCAGCACCTGCGCGGCGGCCGGCCGCGCGGGATCGGCCTGCAGCCGCTCCACCGCCTCCTGCAACGCCGGGGCGCCGCGCGCCACCAGCACCACGTTCACGCCTTCGCGGCTGAGCGCCTGCGCGCAGCCGAAGCCCAGCCCCTTGCTGGCGCCGCACACCAGCGCCCACTTGCCTGCAATGCCGAGATCCATGTCAGTTCGTTCGAATGATTCCAATCCGTCCGATGATAAGGAGCCGCCCGCGCCTCAGCGCTTGCCGCGCGTGAACACCCAGATGCCGGCGATCACCAGCGCGGTGCCGGCCACGATCCAGCCTGTGAACGGCTCGTCCAGGATCAGCGCGCCCATGGCGATGGTGGACAGCGGCCCCACCATGCCGGTCTGGGCCGCCAGCGCCGGGCCGATGCGCTCGATCGCCATCATCACCAGCAGCACCGGCACCGCCGTGCACAGCGTCGCATTCAGCACCGACAGCCAGATCACCTCCGGCGCCACCGCCAGGGCCACCCCGACCGGCCGCAGCAGCAGGAACTGAACGATGCAGCACACGCAGGCGACCGAGGTCGCCAGCCCCACCAGCCGCAGCGAGCCGAGCCGCTGCACCAGCTGGCCGCTGTAGACCAGGTAGATCGCATAGGTCATCGTGCTGATGAAGATCAGCGTGGCCCCCCAGGCCGCGTGCGGGCCGACCGCGCCCATTTCCTGGCCGAACACCAGCAGCACGCCGGCGTAGCTGATCGCCATGCCCACCAGCTGCGCGCGCGAGGCCGGCTTGCGGTACAGCACCCATCCGAGCAGCAGCACCATGGTCGGATTCAGGTACAGGATCAGCCGCTCCAGCGAGGCGGTGACGTACTGCAGGCCGGCGAAGTCGAGGAAGCTGGAGAGGTAGTAGCCGGTGAAACCCAGGGCGGCCACGCCCACCCAGTCGCGCCGCTGCAGCCGCGGCTTGCCCCGGCTGGCCCACCACGCCATGCCGGCGAACAGCGGAAGGGCGAACAGCATGCGCAGCATGATCAGCGTGACCGCGTCGACGTCGTAGCGGTAGGCCAGCTTGACGATGATGGCCTTGCCGCTGAAGGCGATCGCCCCGGCCGTGGCCAGCGCCAGGCCGGGCAGCAGCCGGTTCGGCGCGGCGCCGGCGCCGGAGGCGGCGGGAGGTGCGGAACTCATGGGTTGCCGATCGTAGCGGCGCAAGCGAAACGGCGCCCGAAGGCGCCGCTCGGGGAAGGCATGGGCAAGGGCCTCAGTCCTCTTCGTGGAACACGTCCTCGCGCTTGCTCTTGACCGCGGGCAGCAGCACGATGGTCAGCAGCAGCAGCGCCGCCAGCAGCAGGCCCAGCGAGATCGGCCGGGTGACCAGCACCGACCAGTCGCCGCGCGACAGCAGCAGCGCGCGGCGCAGGTGCTCCTCCATCATCGGGCCCAGGATCAGGCCCAGCAGCAGAGGCGCCGGCTCGGCGCCGAGCTTGAGGAAGAAGTAGCCGATGATGCCGAAGACCGCCACCACCCACACGTCCCAGGTGTTGTTGTTGGTCGAGTACACGCCGATGGCGCAGAACAGCACGATGGCGGGGAACAGCCAGCGGTAGGGCACCGTCAGCAGCCGGATCCAGATGCCGATCAGCGGCAGGTTCAGGATCACCAGCATGGCGTTGCCGATCCACATCGACGCGATCAGGCCCCAGAACAGCTCGGGGTTGCTGCTCATCACCTGGGGCCCGGGCTGGATGTTGTGGATGGTCATGGCGCCGACCATCAGCGCCATGACGGCGTTGGGCGGGATGCCCAGCGTCAGCAGCGGGATGAAGGAGGTCTGCGAGCCGGCGTTGTTGGCCGACTCCGGCGCCGCGACGCCGCGGATGTTGCCCTTGCCGAACGGCACCTCCCCCGGCTTGAGCCTGGTCTTCTTCTCGATGGTGTAGGCCGCGAACGCCGACAGCAGCGCGCCGCCGCCCGGCAGGATGCCCAGCGCGGAGCCCAGCGCCGTGCCGCGCACCACCGCCGGGAACAT
Source organism: Ramlibacter sp. (assembly GCF_035627355.1). GTDB lineage: Bacteria > Pseudomonadota > Gammaproteobacteria > Burkholderiales > Burkholderiaceae_C > Ramlibacter. The sequence continues at coordinate 15,149 of NZ_DASPLW010000046.1, read as the reverse complement.
GTTCTTGAAGTCCTCCTTGGTCGGCATCAGCCCCTTGACCTCGGCCGCGAACACCTCGCGCTCGTCGGCATGCTTGGACAGGTTCATGATGATCTCGCCGTAGCCGAAGATGCCCATGGCGATGGCGATGAAGCCGATGCCGTCGGTCAGTTCGGGAACGTCGAAGGAGTAGCGCGCCACGCCCGAGTTGACGTCGGTGCCCACCAGCCCGAGCAGCAGCCCCAGCAGGATCATGGCGACGGCCTTGATCAGCGAACCGGACGCCAGCACCACGGCGCCGATCAGGCCCAGCACCATCAGCGAGAAGTACTCGGCCGGGCCGAACTTGAAGGCCACTTCGGTCAGCGGCCCCGCGAAGCCGGCCAGGATCAGCGTGGCCACGCAACCGGCGAAGAAGGACCCCAGGCCGGCCGCCGCCAGTGCAGGCCCTGCACGGCCGCGCCGGGCCATCTGGTAGCCGTCGATCGTGGTCACCACCGACGACGCTTCGCCGGGCAGGTTGACCAGGATCGCGGTGGTCGAGCCGCCGTACTGGGAGCCGTAGTAGATGCCGGCCAGCATGATCAGCGCCGCCACCGGCGGCAGCGCGTAGGTCGCCGGCAGCAGCATGGCGATGGTGGCCGTCGGGCCCACGCCCGGCAGCACGCCGATCATGGTGCCCAGCAGGCAGCCGATGAAGGCATACATCAGGTTGGTCGCCGTGAAGGCGACGCCGAACCCGATCGAGAGATGGTTGATCAGTTCCATGGGGTGGGCCTTCAGCCGGTGATGAACGAAGGCCAGACCGGAAACTGCAGCGACAGCAGCTTGACGAAGGCCAGGTAGCTGAGGATGGCCAGGGCGGTAGCCAGGATGGCGACCTCCTTGAACCTGAACTCGTCGCCGGCGAGCGAGGCGACGAATGTCAGGCCGTAGATCGCGACGATCAGCCCGAATGCCGGGATGCCGAACTGCGGCAGGCCCGCCAGCAGGATGCCGAACAGCACGTTGGCGCCGATGATGAAGCCCATGGGCTTCCAGGCGATCTTGCCGATCTTGTCGCCATCCTCCGTTTCCACCACCAGTGCGCCGAAGGTGATGACCAGGCCCAGGATGGCCAGCAGGATCCCCAGCGCCAGCGGGAAGTAGCCGGGCCCCATGCGGGCGGCATCCCCGATGGTGTAGTTCGTGGCCCCCCAGGCGAACGCGATGCCGACGATGGTGAACATCAGGCCGGCCGCGAAATCCTTCTGGCTCTTGATTCTCAAAATGGGGTCTCCTTCGCAGGTAAGCCGGACATTCTTGCGGTTGGGCTGGGCAGCGCCGATGTGGATTTCCCGTACCCCCGGGGCTGACGCCCGGCTGACAGGCACGGTCAGGCCAGCGGCGGCGTGGCGGTGAGCACTTCCTCCACCGTGGTCAGGCCCTCGGCCACGCGCAGCGCGCCGGCCAGCCGCAGCGGCCGCATGCCGTCGGCGATGCCCTGGCGGCGCAGCGCCTCCATCGAGGGTTCGCGCGACACGCGTTCCTTGAAGGCCTCGGTGACGGTGAGCAGTTCGTACAGGCCCATCCGGCCCATGAACCCGGTCATGCGGCAATCCACGCAGCCGACCGGCCGGTAGGGACGCCAGCCGCCGGTGAGCTTCCAGGGCCGGACCACCTCCTCCAGCGCCTGGCGCGGCGTGGCCTCGTCGGGCTGGCGGCATTGCCGGCACAGGGTACGCACCAGGCGCTGCGCCAGCACGCCCAGCAGCGTGGCATTGATCAGGTAGGCCGGCACGCCGAGCTCCAGCAGGCGGGTGACGGCCGAGGGCGCGTCGTTGGTGTGCAGGGTCGAGAACACCAGGTGGCCGGTGAGCGCCGCCTGCACCGCCATCTCGGCCGTCTCCAGGTCGCGGATCTCGCCGACCATGATGATGTCCGGGTCCTGCCGCATCAGCGCGCGCAGGCCCTCGGCGAAGCCGAAGTCGATCTGCGGCTGCACCTGCGCCTGGTTGAAGGCCGGCTCGATCATCTCGATCGGGTCCTCCACCGTGCTCACGTTGACCTCTTCGGTGGCCAGCCGCTTGAGCGTGGAGTACAGCGTGGTGGTCTTGCCCGAGCCGGTCGGGCCGGTGACCAGCACGATGCCGTGCGGACGCTGGGTCAGCGCCTCCCAGCGCTGCGCGTCGTGCGGCGAGAAGCCCAGCGCATCCAGGTCCTTGACGGCGGTGTCGGGATCGAAGATCCGCATCACCATCTTCTCGCCGAACGCGGTGGGCAGCGTGGACAGGCGCATCTCCACCTCGTCGCCGCGCGTGTTTCGGGTCTTGATGCGGCCGTCCTGCGGCCGCCGCTTCTCGACCACGTCCATGCGCCCGAGCAGCTTGATGCGCGCCATCATGGCGTTGAGCACGCCCATGGGCATCTGGTAGACCGGGTGCAGCACGCCGTCGATGCGGAAGCGGATCACGCCCTGCTCGCGGCGCGGCTCCAGGTGGATGTCGCTGGCCCGCTGGTCGAAGGCGTAGGTCCACAGCCAGTCGACCACCTGCACCACGCCCTGGTCGTTGGCATCGAGCTGCTTGTTGCTCCGCCCCAGCTCCACCAGCTGCTCGAAGCTGGCGCCGCCGGCGCTGCCGCCCGAGCGCTGCGCCGCCCGCACCGACTTGGCCAGCGCGAAGAACTCCGCCGTGTAGCGCTGGATGTCCTTGGGATTGGCCACCACCCGGCGCACCGGCCGGCGGGACTGGCGCTCCACCTCGGCCACCCAGTCGGTGATGAAGGGCTCGGCGGTGGCGATCACGACCTCGTTGGGAGTCACCTGCACCGGCAGCACCCGGTGGCGCTCGGCGTAGGCCGCACTCATGGCCTCGGCCACCCGGCCCACGTCCACCTTCAGCGGGTCGATGCGCAGGTACTCCATGCCGGCGCGGCCCGCCAGGTACTGGGTGAGGAATTCGATGTCCAGCGGCTTGCCGTCCTCGGCCCGGGTCATCGCCACGGCCGCCAGCCGCACCAGCGGGTGCTGCGCGCTTTCCGCCTGGGCGCAGCGGGCGATGGTGCGACGCGCCTCCTCGGCGCTGATCACCCCGTCCTCGCTCAGCCAGTCGACCAGCCGCCGCCAGTCCAGCGGCCCCTGGTGCAGGCCGGGCGCGGCCGGGCGGGGTCGGGCGGATGGGCTCATGGGCGCATCATTCCACAGCCTTGAACACCCGCAGCCACTTGCCGGCGGGCAGGCCCCAGCGGGCCTGGATGGCGTCGGCGCGGCGCACCAGCTCGGCCCTTGACGGATGCTGCGGGGTGCGCAGGGCCAGCACCACGGTGTTGCCTTCGCGGGTGGGCCGGAACGCCCAGACCGCGCCGGCCCCGAAGGCGGCGGCGATGCGGTCCAGGCTGCGCGCGAAGCTGGAGGAGCGGCCGAACAGGTTGACCGTCATGCAGCCGTCCTCGGTCAGCAGGCGCCGACAGTCCGAATAGAAGGACTGGCTGTCGAGGACCGGCGCCGCCGCCTCCTGGTCGTACAGGTCCACCTGCAGGGCATCGACCTGCCCGCGCCAGTGCTCGTGCGCGGCGACCTCGGCCGCGTCGCCCAGGACCACCGACAGGCGCGCGTCGTCGCGGGGCAGCTTGAACCAGAGCCGGCAGGCGGCGATCACCTGGGGATTGAGCTCGATGGCCGTGGTGCGCATGCGCAGCCGCTTGTGGCAGAACTTGGTCAGCGCGGCCGCGCCCAGGCCGAACTGCATGGCATGGCGCCGCGCCACCGTGTCCGGGTCGACGAACAGCAGCCAGGCCATCATGCGCTGCACGTACTCGAGGTGGATGCCGAAGGGCTCGTCCATCCGCATCGATCCCTGCACCCACTCGGTGCCCAGGTGCAGGTAGCGGATGTCGCCGTGGTCGGAGAAGTTGACCTCGGGCAGCGGGGCGGTGCGGGCGCTCACGGGCAGGGATTATCGGCGGCCCAGCAGTGGGGCCAGCCGCGGCAGCGCGTCGCAGGCATTGCGGGTGGTCGCCTCGGCCAGTTCCGCGGCTTCGATCCCGCGCAGCCGGGCCACGACCTCGGCGATGCGCGGCAGCTCGGCCGGCTCGTTGGGCGGCTGCGCCTGCCCGGCGGCACGCTCGGCCGCCGTGCGGTAGAGCCAGTGCGGCGGGATGTCGGGCGCATCGGTCTCCAGCACCAGCGCGGACAGGGGCAGGCCGGTGGCCAGCCGGCGCAGTTGCAGCGCCCGCTCGTGGGTCACGGCGCCGCCGAAGCCCAGCTTGAAGCCGAGGTCGAGGAAGGCGTGCGCCTGCTGCTGGCTGCCGTTGAAGGCATGGGCAATGCCGGCCACCGGCACCTCGCGCAAGTGCTTGAGCAGGCGATCGGCCGAGCGCCGCACGTGCAGGATCACCGGCAGGCCATGGCGTTGGGCGAGCAGCAGCTGCTCGCGATAGAAGAGCTCCTGCCGATCCCGGTCCAGCCCGGGGACGAAATGGTCGAGCCCGATCTCGCCCACCGCCACCAGGCGCGGATCGCCATGCAGGGCCGCGAGCCGGCGGTCGAGCTCGGCCAGGTCCTGCTCGCGCGCCTGCGGCGTGAACAGCGGATGGATGCCCAGTGCGTAGCTGTCGCCGCCCTGGTGCGCCAGCGCCCGCACGGCCTCGAAGGCGTCGACCTGCACCGCCGGAATGACGCAGTGCGCCACGCCGGCCTGCGCCGCGCGCCGCCGGACGGCCGCGGCCTGCGCCCCGAATTCGGGCGCGTCCAGGTGGCAGTGCGTATCGACGTAGGCGGGCATCGGCGGATGATGCCGGATAAGCCTGCATGCACCGCGTCGACTGTGCGCCCGGCGGCAAACCGTGCTACCGTGTCCCCTCGCTTTTTGGGTTCGGCAAGGACCCGCAGTCCGAGAAGGTGATCCGATGCGCAGGCCAGCTATGTACAGCGCCAGCCGCCCGGCTCCTGCGCAGCAGGCACCCGCCGCCGCGCAGCCCGCGCCCGAAGCGGCGCAACCCTCCTCCCGCCGCCATCGCCTGCGGCTCGCCGCCGCCAGCCCGGCCGTGATGTGGTCGGCCATCGTCCTGCTGGCGGCGCTGCTGGCGATGAGCCTGGCGATGAACATGGGCCCGGCGCCGCGCAAGATCACGCAGGCCGACATCAACGCCGCGGTGCTCAAGACGCTGGAGACGCAGCCCCTGCCCTCCGAATACGCCAAGGCCTACGAGGTCATCCGGCCGTCGGTGGTGCGCGTGGTCAGCTACGTCAAGAAGAGCCGGCTCAAGGACGAGAAGGCCGCCCGGCTGCATGCGACCCGGCCGAAGATGCTGGATCCGGCCCAGGGCGGCGAGAAGGACGATGACGAGATCGAAGCCGGCGTGGGCACCGGGGTGGTGATCGTCGACAAGGGCATCATCCTGACCAACCTGCACGTGGTGTCCGGCGCCGACAGCGTCAAGGTCACCTTCTCCGACGGGCTGGAGGCCACGGCCACCATCACCGGCGCCCAGCCCGAGAACGACCTGGCGGTGCTGCAGGCCCACAAGATCCCCGACGACATGATCGCCGCGACCATGCGGTCCACCGGCGACCTGGCGCCCGGCCACAAGGCGCTGGTGGTCGGCTTCCCCTTCGGCATCGGGCCGTCCGCCTCGGGCGGCGTGATCTCGGGGCTCAACCGTTCGTTCCGCTCGCCCGAGGGCAAGCAGGAGATGACCAACCTGATCCAGTTCGACGCGGCGGCCAACCCCGGCAATTCCGGCGGCCCGCTGGTCACCATGGACGGCGAGGTGGTGGGCATAGTCACCGCCATCCTCAACCCCACGCCGGCGCGCACCTTCCTGGGCATCGGCTTCGCGGTCCCGATCGAGAACGCGGCGCAGGCCGCGGGGCTGCCGCCCTTCTGAACGCATGGCGGACGATCTCGCTGCGCCCGGATGACCCCTGACCGCGGCCGCCGTTCCCGTTCGCCATCCGCCCTTTCCCTTCCGCACCACGCGAGGAACCATGGAACCCAAGGACACCCGCCAGGACAGCGCCACCGCCAAGTTGATGGAACAGATCCTCTACGAGGTCAAGCGGGTGGTCGTGGGCCAGGACCGCTTCCTCGAGCGCGTCATGGTCGCCATGCTGGCGCAGGGGCACCTGCTCGTTGAAGGCGTCCCCGGCCTTGCCAAGACGCTCACTGTCAAGACGCTCGCCAGCACCGTGCGCGGCCAGTTCAAGCGCATCCAGTTCACGCCCGACCTGGTGCCGGCCGACCTGGTGGGCACCCGCATCTACAACCAGAAGAGCGGCGAGTTCAGCACCTCGCTCGGCCCGGTGTTCACCAACCTGCTGCTGGCCGACGAGATCAACCGCGCGCCGGCCAAGGTCCAGAGCGCGCTGCTGGAAGTGATGCAGGAGCGCCAGGTCACCATCGCCGGCCAGACGCACCGGGTGCCGGACCCCTTCCTCGTGATGGCCACGCAGAACCCGATCGAGACCGAGGGCACCTATCCGCTGCCGGAGGCGCAGGTCGACCGCTTCATGATGAAGGTGCTGGTGGACTACCCGACCGACGAGGAGGAATACGTGATCGTGGAACGGGTCACCGGCCCGTCGGTCCAGGTCAGCCCGGTCGCCACCACCGAGCAGCTGGCCGGGCTGCAGCACGAATGCCGGCGCGTGTACGTCGACCCTTCGCTGGTGCAGTACGCCGTCAAGCTGGTGTCGGCCACCCGCAACCCCGAGCGCCACGGCCTGAAGGAGCTGCGGCGCTTCATCACCTTCGGGGCCAGCCCGCGAGGCACCATCAGCCTGACCGAGGGCGCCCGCGCGCTGGCCATGCTGCGCGGCCGCACCTACGCCCTGCCCGAGGACATGACCGACCTGATCGGCGACGTGCTGCGCCACCGGCTGGTGCTGTCCTACGAGGCGCTGTCCGAAGGCATGGACGCGGATGCCGTGATCGGGCAGATCATGGCCCGCATTCCGGCGCCCGCGCGCCCGCTGGAGCATGAAAAACTGGTGGCCTAGGAAGACGCCCGCCGGGGCGCCTCCGGCGCTTCCCCCCACGGGTGGGCGCCGCGAGCGGCCCGGCGAAGCCGGTTCGGCGGCGGCCCGGAAGGGAGCCTCGGCGGCAGGCGCGTCGGCGTCGGCAGGAACGCGGCACGGCGCCTCGGCCGATGCCGTGCTGCGCCGGCTGGAGTGGACCGTGGTCCGCCGGCTGGACGGCCTGCTGCAGGGCGACTACCGCACCCTGCTGCGCGGCGCCGGGCTCGACCTGGCCGACCTGCGCGAATACCAGCACCATGACGACGTGCGCCACATCGACTGGAACGTCACCGCGCGCACCGACACGCCGCACGTGCGCGTGTTCACCGAGGACCGCGAGATGGCCGCCTGGTTCCTGCTGGACCTCAGCCCCTCGGTGGACTTCGGCTCGGGCGAGCAGCGCAAGCGCAACGTGTCGGCGGAGTTCGTGGCCGTGCTGGCGCGGCTGCTCACCCGCCACGGCAACCGGATCGGTGCCCTGCTGTACGGCTCGGGCGTGGACACCGTCATCCCCACCCGCGGCGGCCGCCAGCACGTGCTGCACCTGCTGCACACGCTGCAGGCGCGGCCAACCGGCCGCGAAGCCGGGCCCACCCGCCTGCGCGACCTGCTGGACTCGGCGGCCAACCTGATCCGGCGGCGCTCGGCCGTGTTCGTGGTGTCGGACTTCATCAGCGAGCCCGGCTGGGAGCGCCCGCTGGGGCTGCTGGCGCAGCGTCACGAGGTGGTCGCGGTCCGGGTGCTGGATCCGCTCGAGCTGCAGCTGCCCGACCTCGGCCTGCTGACGCTGCGCGATGCCGAGACCGGCGAACAGCTGCTGGTGGATACCCATGACGCCGGCTTCCGCAAGCGCTTCGCGCGCGTCGCCGCCCAGCGCGAGTCCGAGCTGCGCGAGTCGCTGGCGCGGGCGGGCGTCGATGCGCTGGAGCTGTCCACCGACGCCGACCTGGTGGATGCCGTGATCCGTTTCACCGAGATGCGCAAGCGCCGCATCCGGCTGGCCGCCGGCGGCGGCATGCCTGCGCACCTGCAACCGGCCGCCGCCTGAACGGGAGGACCCATGCAATTCCTCTGGCCCGAGTTCCTTTGGCTGCTGCTCGCGGTGCCCCTGCTGGTGCTGCTGTACGTCTGGCTGCTGCGCCGCAAACGCAAGATGGCGCTGCGCTACGCGTCGCTGTCCATCGTCAAGGAAGCGATGGGGCCGGGGCAGGCGATCCGCCGCCACATCCCGCCAGTGCTGTTCCTGCTGGCACTGCTCGCGATGCTGCTCGCGGCGGCCCGCCCGACGGCGGTGGTCACGCTGCCGTCCAACCAGCAGACCATCATCCTCGCCATGGACGTGTCGGGCAGCATGCGCGCGGCCGACGTCCAGCCCAACCGGCTGGTCGCCGCGCAGAACGCCGCCAAGGCCTTCATCGCCGAACTGCCGCGCAACGTGAAGGTGGGCATCGTCGCCTTCGCCGGCTCGGCCCAGGTGGCGCAGCTGCCCACCATCAACCGCGATGACCTGCTCACGGCGATCGACCGCTTCCAGCTGCAGCGCGCCACCGCCACCGGCAACGCCATCGTGATCTCGCTGGCGACGCTGTTCCCCGACCAGGACATCGAGCTGGCGGCCCTGCAGGGCGGGCGCGACCGCCAGCGCGGCTTCGCCATCGACGCCGAGCGCAAGGAGAAGAAGGAGTTCACCCCGGTGCCGCCGGGCTCGTACAGCTCGGCCGCCATCATCATGCTGACCGACGGCCAGCGCACCACCGGCGTCGACCCGCTGGAAGCGGCCAAGATGGCGGCCGACCGCGGCGTGCGCGTCTACACCGTGGGCATAGGCACCGTGGACGGCGAGACCATTGGCTTCGAGGGCTGGTCCATGCGCGTGCGGCTGGACGAGGAGACGCTCAAGGCGATCGCGCAGAAGACCGACGCCGACTACTTCTACGCCGGCACCGCGCAGGACCTGAAGAAGGTCTACGAGACGCTCAGCTCCAAGCTGACGGTGGAGAAGAAGGAGACCGAGATCTCCGCGCTGTTCGCGATGGCGGCCGCCGCCCTGTCGCTGCTGGCGGCGGGACTCTCGCTGCTCTGGTTCAACCGGATCCTTTGACGCTTCGCGTCAAGGGAAGGTTGCTGCGGCTCACGAGAGCCGCCCCGATTCCAGGCGCAATTGCCGGCCGCAGCGGGCGGCCAGCGCCTCGTCGTGGGTCACCAGCACGAAGGCGGTGCCGCGCTCGCGCGCCAGTTCCAGCATCAGGCCGAACACCGCATCGGCGGTGACGCGGTCGAGGTTGCCGGTGGGCTCGTCGGCCAGCACGCAGGCCGGGCGGGTGACCAGCGCCCGGGCCACGGCCACGCGCTGGCGTTCGCCGCCGGAAAGCTCCGCCGGCCGGTGCGCCAGCCGGTGGCCCAGGTCCACCGCTTCCAGCGCCTCGCGGGCGGCCCGGGCGCAGGCCTCGGGCGGCTCGCGCCGGATGCGCAGCGGCATGCCGACGTTGTCCTGGGCGCTGAATTCCGGCAGCAGGTGGTGGAACTGGTAGACGAAGCCGAGATGGCGATTGCGCAGCTCGCCCTGCTGCTTCGGGCTGAGCGAGGCGAGCGCCTGCCCGGCCAGGTGCACGCTGCCGGCCGTGGGCGCATCCAGGCCACCCAGCAGGTGCAGCAGCGTGCTCTTGCCCGAGCCCGACGCGCCCACGATGGCGATCGTCTCCCCCGGATGCACGTCCAGGTCGATCCCGCGCAGCACGTCCACGGCCAGGCCGCCCTCGGCAAAGCGCTTGGCCAGGCCGCGCGCCTGCAGCACCGGCTCACTCATAGCGCAGCGCCTCCGCCGGGTTGACGCGGCTGGCGCGCCAGCTCGGGTACAGCGTGGCCAGCAGGGCCAGCACCAGCGAGATCAACGCGATCGGCACGATGTCGCCGGACTGCGGATCGCTGGGCATGCGGTTGATCAGGTAGATGTCGCGCGGCAGGAAGCTGGCGTTCAGCGCCTTCTCCAGCGCCGGCACGATGACATCGATGTTCAGCGCGATGCCCAACCCGAGCAGCAGGCCGGCCAGCGTGCCGACCACGCCGACGGTGGCGCCCTGCACCACGAAGATGCCCATGATGCTGCGCGGGCTGGCCCCCAGCGTGCGCAGGATGGCGATGTCGGCGCGCTTGTCGGTGACCGTCATCACCAGCGTGCTCACCAGGTTGAAGGCGGCCACCGCGACGATCAGCGTGAGGATGATGAACATCATCCGCTTCTCCAGTTGCACCGCGGCGAACCAGGTGCGGTTCTGGCGCGTCCAGTCGCGCACCACGACCGGCCCCGTCAGCGTGTGCGCCAGTTCGGCGGCCACCTCGCGCGCCTGGTGCAGGTCCTCCAGCCGGAGCCGCACGCCGGTGGGTCCTTCCAGCCGGAAGATGCGCGCGGCATCCTCCTCGTGCAGCAGCACCAGCCCGCTGTCGTACTCGTAGTGGCCGGAGTCGAAGGTGCCCACCACGGTCATCTGCTTCAGGCGCGGCACGATGCCCGCCGGCGTGACCTGGCCGCTTGGTGCGATCAGCGTGACCGGGTCGCCTTCGCGCACGCCCAGCGCATGCGCCAGCTCGATGCCCAGCACCACGCCGAATTCGCCGGGCACCAGCCGCGCCAGTGCCCGCGGGGTGACGGCGCGGCCCAGGTCCGTGACTTCGGGCTCCAGCGTCGGGTCGATGCCGCGCACGATGGCGCCGCGCATGTCCTCGCCGCGCGCGATCAGCGCCTGGGCCGAGATGAAGGGTGCGGCGCCCACCACCTCCGGGTGCTTGCGCGCCTCCCGCAGGGTGCGCGCCACGTCCGGCAGCACGCCGCCGCCCGGGCCATGGATCTCGATGTGCGACACCACGCCCAGCATGCGGTCGCGCACCTCCTTCTGGAAGCCGTTCATCACCGACAGCACGATGATCAACGCGGCCACGCCCAGCGCGATGCCCAGCATGGACACGCCGGAGATGAAGGAGATGAAGCCGTTGCGGCGGGCGGCCCGGCCGGCCCGGGTGTAGCGCCAACCCAGCACCAGCTCGTAGGGGATACGCATGCGGGGATCCGGTTGTGGGCGCGATTGTGGCATCCACGACAATCGAGGCCATGTCGGACGCTGCCCACTTGTTGATCCCCCATGCCGCGTGCAGCGCCGACGGCTGCCGCGAGCGCCTGGCCGCGCTGCGGCTGCCGCACCTGGAGCGGCTGCTCGCCGCCATGGAGCCGGCGCAATTCGAAGCCGGCGACGAGCGCACGCTGTCGATGCCGCACGAGCGCGTGCTGGCCCGCGAATGCGGCCTGCAGGCACCCGACGGCCTGCTGCCCTTCGCCGCCTGGGAGGCGATGCAGGGCGGCACCGACACCGGCGGCCGGGCCTGGGCCTGGGTGACGCCCTGCCACTGGCAGGTGGGCGCCGACCACGTCTTCATGCACCACCCGCAGGAGCTGGACCTGGACGCGGCGGAATCGCAGGCGCTGCTGGCGGCGCTGCAGCCGTACTTCGAGCAGGACGGCCTGCAACTGGCCTACGAGGCGCCGACCCGCTGGCTCGCCAGCGGGCCGCTGTTCGGTCAGGTCCCCTGCGCCTCGCTGGACCGCGTGGTCGGGCGCGTGATCGACGACTGGATGCCGCGCGGCGATGCCGGCAAGCCGCTGCGCCGGCTGCAGCAGGAAATGCAGATGCTGCTGTACACGCACCCGGTCAACGAGGAACGCACCGCCGGTGGCCAGCTGCCGGTCAATTCCTTCTGGGTCAGTGGCAACGGCACGCTGCCGGCCGGCCATGCGATCGCGCCGCCGCCGGGCCTGCGGATCACGCACTACCTGCGCGACGCCGCGCTGCGGCAGGACTGGGCCGCCTGGGCGTCCGGCTGGCAGCAGATCGACGAGCAGGAATGCGCCCGGTTGCGGCAGGCCGCCGACGCGGGGCAGCCGGTCGCGATCAGCCTGTGCGGCGAGCGGCAGGCGCGCACCTGGCGCAGCACCGGCGGCGCCTGGCGTCGGCTGGCGGCCGCGTTCTCCCGCCGGCGTGCGGCTGACTGGCTGGGCGAGCTGTGAAGATCATTCCCCGCGACGTTCCCCCGCGCGCCGCCTGGGCACTGGAGCAGGCCGGCGTGCATCCGCTGCTGGCGCGCCTGTATGCGGCCCGCGGCATCCGCGCCCGCGAGGAGCTGGATGACGGCCTGGCGCACCTGCTGCCGCCGGCCGGGCTCAAGGGCATCGCCGAAGCCGCCACCCTGCTGGCCGACGCCATCGCGGCGCAGCGCCGGCTGTGCATCGTCGCCGACTACGACTGCGACGGCGCGACCGCCTGCGCGGTGGCGGTGCGCGGGCTGCGCATGCTCGGCGCCCGCCACGTCGACTACCTGGTGCCCGACCGGGTGGCCGACGGCTACGGGCTGACGCCGGCGATCGCGCGGCGGGTCAAGGACAGCGGCGCCGACGTCCTCATCACCGTGGACAACGGCATCGCCAGCGTCGAGGGCGTGGCCGCCGCGAACGCCCTCGGCCTGCAGGTGCTGGTGACCGACCACCACCTGCCGGGGCCCGAGTTGCCGGCCGCGGCCGCGATCGTCAATCCCAACCAGCCCGGCTGCGATTTCGAGAGCAAGTGCATCGCCGGCGTCGGCGTGATGTTCTACGTGCTGCTGGCGCTGCGCGCCGAGCTGCGCGCGCGCGGGGCGTTCGATGCGCGGCCCGCCGCCGGGCCGCCCCAAGGCGGGCCAGCCCCCTCGGGGGGCAGCGCATCCCGCGAAGCGGAAAGCGTGGGGGCTCCAGTTCGCCAGCCCAGGCTGGACGTGCTGCTGCCGCTGGTGGCGCTGGGCACCGTCGCCGACGTGGTCCGGCTGGACGCCAACAACCGCCGGCTGGTCGCGCAGGGCCTGCGCCGCATCCGCGCCGGCGCCCTGCCCTGCGGCCTGGCCAGCCTGTTCGCGGCCGCATCCCGCCGGCCGCAGGCGGCGACCAGCTTCGATTTCGGTTTCGCCCTCGGGCCGCGCATCAATGCGGCCGGCCGGCTCTCGGACATGCGGCTGGGCATCGAGTGCCTGCTGACCGACGACCCGGTGCGCGGCGCCGAACTGGCGCAGCGCCTGGACGCCATCAACCGCGAGCGCAAGGGCATCGAGGGCGAGATGCGCGAGCAGGCGCTGGAGCTGGCCGAGATGCTGTTCGAGCCGGGCCAGGAGCCGCCGCCCGCGCTGTGCGTGTTCGACCCGGATTTCCACGAGGGCGTGGTGGGCATCGTCGCCTCGCGCCTGAAGGAGCGCTTCCACCGCCCGACCTTCGTCTTCGCCGCCAGCCAGGCACCCGGCCGCGAGCACGAGCTCAAGGGCTCGGGCCGCTCCATCCCGGGCTTCCACCTGCGCGATGCGCTCGACCTGGTGGCCAAGCGGCACCCGGGCGTGCTGCTGCGATTCGGCGGGCACGCGATGGCCGCGGGCTGCACCGTGGCCGAAGAGCACCTCGACACTTTCGAGCAGGCACTGGCGCAGGTTGCGCAGGAGTGGCTGGACGCCGCCACGCTCACGCGGCAGCTGCACACCGATGGCCCGCTCGCGCCCGAGTACCGGCGCCCGGACGTGGTGGACACCCTGCACCAGCAGGTCTGGGGCCAGGGCTTCGCGCCGCCGGTGTTCAGCGAGGAGGTCGACGTGCTGTCGCAGCGCATCGTCGGCGAACGCCACCTGGCACTGCGCCTGCGCCACCAAGGCCAGCCGGTGGACGGCATCTGGTTCGGCCACACGGAGCCGCTGCCGGCCCGCGCGCGCATCGCCTACCGGCTGGAAGCGGAAGAGTTCCAGGGCGTGCGCCGCGTGCGCTTCCTGCTGGAAGGGCTAGAGACGGCGGGCTGAATCGGACAGCCGGGAGCCGGGTTCGTCCAGCCACGCGAACAGCCGCGCGGCGACCCGGGACAGTTCCGGGTCGGCCATGGCCTGGGCCCGGGCCAGTTGCCACAGCGCGTAGTCGCGGTCGCCCAGCATCATGGCCGTGCTGACGCAGCGGCCATGGCCCGCCATCAGCAGCGTGAAGCTCGCCAGCAGTTCGGTCGGGCAGTAGCGCGCCGGTGCCGCGTGCAGCTCGAAGTCGTCGGACGCCTCCAGCGAGGCCGGCGGCCGGTCGAGGTCGGCGAGGGCCTGGGCTTCGTCGGGTCGGGCGGCGGTCATGGCGGGCTCCAGAGGGTCTCTGGCGCAACGATAGGCAGCGTGGCCCGGCTGCGCCGTCGGCGGCTGTGCCTTGGGGCTGTCGGACTCAGGCTGAACGCGGATGGCGCCGACGGCGAACCGGGCGCAGGCCTAGGCCCATGGTCGATGCCGGCCGGCGCGCCTGCGCGGATCAGCGCACGGCGTACTGCGCCACCGCCGGCGCCGGGCCGTGGAACACGGCGCAGTCGGCGCTGGTGGGATCGTCGCAGCGGGCGGTGGTCGCCTGCCGGACCAGCACGACGAGGTCGCGGTGGGCCTCGGCGGTGCGGACCTGGCGGCTGCACAGCCCATAGAAGACCAGCAACTGCGCCGAGGCGATCGCCGCGGCCACGAGCCAGAACACCGGATGGCGCGGCCGTCCGTCGCGGGGATCGAGCAGCAGTCGGGTCAGCATGGAAAGGCGGGCCGTGGCCTGTGCGGACCATGCTAGGGGTGGCGTGGGCGCCACGGATGCCGCCGGCTGCGCAAGCGCCCGTAGGACAGGATCGCAGCGGAATGGCCACTTCGGGCCAGCCAGCCACGGCAGCGAGACCGCCAGCCGCGGCGGGTTCGGGTTGGATTCAGGCCTTGGGCAGGGTGACCCCGCGCTGGCCCTGGTACTTGCCACCGCGGTCGCGGTAGCTGGTTTCGCAGGTCTCGTCGCTCTCGAAGAACAGGACCTGGGCGCAGCCCTCGCCGGCATAGATCTTGGCCGGCAGCGGGGTGGTGTTGCTGAACTCGAGCGTCACGAAACCTTCCCACTCGGGCTCGAACGGGGTGACGTTGACGATGATCCCGCAGCGTGCGTACGTGCTCTTGCCGAGACAGATGGTGAGCACGTTCCTCGGGATACGGAAGTACTCCACCGTGCGCGCCAGCGCGAACGAATTCGGCGGGATGATGCAGACCTCCGCCTTCAGATCGACGAACGACCGCGCGTCGAAGCTCTTCGGATCGACGACGGTGCTGTTGATGTTGGTGAAGATCTTGA
>NZ_DASPLW010000045.1:0-5507 GCF_035627355.1 Ramlibacter sp. | reverse complement strand
GAAGTCCTTGATCTCGACGATGCTGGGCACCGCGTCCCTGGCGTTGCCGAAGAACTCCAGGCACACCGTGCGGGTGTGCGCCGGCATGCGGTGCACCACCCAGCGGGCGCTGGTGATCAGGCCGTCGCAGCCCTCCTTCTGAATGCCTGGCAGGCCGGACAGAAACTTGTCGGTGACGTCCTTGCCCAGGCCTTCCTTGCGGAAGGTGGCGCCGGGGACGGCCAGCGTCTCGCGGCGCAGCGGCGTCTTGCCGTCGGCTGCGAAGTACTGCAGCTCGAAGCTGGCGATCGCCGCGTCGTGGATCTTGCCCAGGTTGTGGTCCAGCCGCGTGACCTCCAGCCACTCGGCCTGCGGCGTGACCATGCGCCAGGACACCAGGTTGTCCAGCGCCGTGCCCCACAGCACCGCCTTCTTGCCGCCGGCGTTCATGGCGATGTTGCCGCCGATGCAGGAGGCCTCGGCCGAGGTCGGGTCCACCGCGAACACGAAGCCGGCGCGCTCGGCCGCATCGGACACGCGCTGGGTGACCACGCCGGCCTCGGTCCAGACCGTCGGCACCGGCTGCGAATGGCCCGGGATCGTCACGTGCTCGACCTCGGTCATCGCCTCGAGCTTCTCGGTGTTGATCACCGCACTCTTCCACGTCAGCGGCACGGCGCCGCCGGTGTAGCCGGTGCCGCCACCGCGCGGGATGATGGTCAGGCCCAGCTCGATGCAGCCCTTGACCAGGCCGGCCATCTCGGCCTCGCTGTCCGGGGTGAGCACCACGAACGGGTACTCGACGCGCCAGTCGGTCGCGTCGGTGACATGCGACACGCGCGACAGGCCGTCGAACTTGATGTTGTCGCGGGCGGTGTGCCGGCGCAGGGTCCTGAGCACCTGCCGGCGCAGCTCGGCCGTCTCGCGGAAGCCCTCGTCGAAGGCGCGCACGGCCCGTTGCGCGGCCTCCAGCAGTTCGCCGACCAGGGCGTCGCGGGCGGCATCGTCGGCCGGCGTGCGGCGCTTGCCGATCTCGGCCAGCCGGTGCTCCAGCGCCTCCACCAGCAGGCGCCGGCGCCGGGGGTTGTCCAGCAGGTCGTCCTGCAGGTAGGGATTGCGCTGCACCACCCAGATGTCGCCCAGCACCTCGTACAGCATGCGGGCGGAGCGGCCGGTGTGGCGTTCGCTGCGCAGCCGGTCCAGCACCTCCCAGGCGCGGGCGCCCAGCAGCCGGATGACGATCTCGCGGTCCGAGAACGAGGTGTAGTTGTAGGGGATCTCGCGCAGGCGCGGCGCATCGCCTGCGGCTGCCGCCAGCAGCTGGTCGAGCTTGTTCGGTGCGTTCATCGTTGCGGGTGGTGCCCCGCGGCCGCGGGGTTGCATGTCAGCCGAACGATTGGCTTGGCGGCTGAGAGCGGATGTTACCGCAGCGCAACCGTGGAGCAGAGCCCGAAGGGCGATGTTCCACGTCCCCGCGAAGGCGGGGAACCAGGGTCATGCCTGCCCTGCTTATGGAAACCCCGGTAGGCACGACGCGGGGAGGCCGGCTCTAATCTTCCGTCACAAATCGACTGTAGAGTCACGCCCTCGTGACCCAACCCGTTCCAGGAGTTCTCATGAAACTGAAGCTTTGTGCAGTGGCGCTGGCCGCCGCCGTCACCCTACCCGCCGCGGCCCAGACCGAAATCCAGTGGTGGCATTCCATGGGCGGCGCCCTCGGCGAGTGGGTCAACGACCTGGCCAAGGAATTCAACGCCAGCCAGAAGGACTACCGGATCGTGCCCACCTTCAAGGGCAGCTACTCCGAGTCCATGACCGCCGGCATCGCCGCCTACCGCGCCGGCAATGCGCCGCACATCATCCAGGTGTTCGAAGTGGGCACCGCCACCATGATGTCCGCCAAGGGCGCCATCGTGCCGGTGGCCCAGGTGATGAACCAGGCCGGCCTGAAGTTCGACCCCAGCATCTACGTGCCGGCGGTGGCGGGCTACTACACGGCCCCGAACGGGCAGATGCTCAGCTACCCGTTCAACAGCTCCACCCCGGTGTTCCACTACAACAAGGACGCCTTCAAGGCCGCCGGCCTGGATCCGGAGAACCCGCCCAAGACCTGGCCCGAGGTGGCCCTGGCCGCGGCCAAGCTGAAGGCCTCCGGCCACAAGTGCCCGTTCACCACCAGCTGGATCAGCTGGACGCAGCTGGAGAGCTTCTCGGCCTGGCACAACGTGCTGTACGCGACCAAGAACAACGGCTTCGGCGGCACCGACACGCGCCTGGCGTTCAACAGCCCGCTGCACGTGCGCCACATCGAGAACCTGGCCAACATGGCCAAGGGCGGCCTGTTCGTCTACAAGGGCCGCGACAACAAGGCCGACGCCACCTTCGTCTCGGGCGAATGCGCGATGGCGACCGGCTCCTCGGCCCTGGCCGGCAGCGTCAAGCGCAACAGCAAGTTCGCCTACGGCATCGGCACCCTGCCGTACTACCCCGACGTGCCCGGCGCGCCGCAGAACACCGTCATCGGCGGCGCCAGCCTGTGGGTGATGGCCGGCAAGAAGCCCGCCGAGTACAAGGGCGTGGCCCAGTTCCTGAGCTACCTGTCCAAGCCCGAAGTGGCGGCCAAGAGCCACCAGCGCACCGGCTACCTGCCGGTGACAAAGGCCTCGTTCGAGCTGACCGAGAAGTCCGGCTTCTACAAGCAGAACCCCGGCTATGACGTCTCGGTCAACCAGATGATCCGCAAGACGACCGACAAGTCGCGCGGCGTGCGCCTGGGCAACTTCGTGCAGATCCGCACCATCATCGACGAGGAACTCGAAGGCGTGTGGCAGGGCAACAAGCAGCCCAAGGAAGCGCTGGACAACGCGGTTCGCCGCGGTAACGAGCAATTGGAGCGCTTCCAGAAAGCCAACAAGGCCTGACGGCCTTGTGTTCGCCTTCTGTCGCGCTCCGCTGCTCGCAGTGGACTGACGGCACCCCCTCCCTGCCCTCCCCCGCCAGGCGGGGGAGGGTGATCGCGGCAGATCAGAGGGACCGCTGCAAGTTGGCCCGGCTCCACCGCGAGTCGTGACTCCAAGCCCCGCCCAGCGGGGTTTTTTCATGCGATCGTCCGCTGCCCCCGGCGCGTGGCGATCCGACCTCAACCGTTCAACGACAATACCGCCCCATGGAGAAGAGGGTCCTGTTCAAGTCGGCGTGGCTGCCCTGGGTGCTGATCACGCCCCAGATGGCCATCATCCTGGTGTTCTTCTTCTGGCCCGCGGGCCAGGCCCTGTACCAGAGCGTGCTGCAGGAGGACGCCTTCGGCGCCCACAGCGAATTCGTGGGCATGGCCAACTTCCAGCGCCTGTTCGACGATCCCGGCTACCTCGACTCCTTCCGGATCACGGCGATCTTCTCCGTGCTGGTGGCCGTCGGCGGCCTGGCGCTGTCGCTGCTGCTGGCCGTGATGGCCAACCGCGTGGTGCGCGCCTCGGGCCTGTACAAGACCCTGCTGATCTGGCCGTATGCGGTGGCGCCGGTGGTCGCCGGCGTGCTGTGGCTGATGATGTTCGCCTCGCCCTACGGCACCATCCGCTACGCCCTGATCGAGATGGGCTTCGAGTGGGACCACGTCCTCAACGGCAACCACGCAATGGCGCTGATCGTGATGGCCGCCATCTGGAAGCACATCTCCTACAACTTCCTGTTCTTCCTGGCCGGCCTGCAGTCCATCCCGCAATCGCTGATCGAGGCCGCCACCATCGATGGCGCCAGCCCCTGGCGGCGCTTCTGGAGCATCGTCTTCCCGCTGCTGTCGCCGACCACCTTCTTCCTGCTGGTGATCAACGTCGTGTACGCCTTCTTCGAGACCTTCGCCATCGTCGACGCGGCCACCAGCGGCGGCCCGGGCAAGGACACCTCGATCCTGGTCTACAAGGTCTACTACGACGGCTTCAAGGCCATGGACATCAACGGCTCGGCCGCCCAGTCGGTGGTGCTGATGGCCATCGTCATCGCGCTCACCGTGGTGCAGTTCCGGTTCGTCGAGAAGAAGGTCCACTACTGACATGATCGAGCGCCGCCCCATCCTCGACGTCGTCTCCCACGCCATCCTGGTCGTGGGGGTCGTGATCGTCTGCTTCCCGATCTACATGACCTTCATCGGGTCCACCCAGACGGCCGAGCAGATCTCCAGCAGCAACCCGATCTCGCTGCTGCCCGGCAGCAACTTCTGGGAGAGCTACCGCTTCGCCCTGTTCGGCGGCAAGACAGCCGCCGGCGCGACCGTCTCCCCGGCCCTGCCCATGATGGGCATCAGCCTGGCCAGCGCGCTGATCATCGCCATCGGCAAGATCGCGATCTCCATCCTGTCGGCCTTCGCCATCGTCTACTTCCGCTTCCCGGCCAAGGGCCTCGTCTTCTGGATGGTGTTCGTCACCCTGATGCTGCCGGTGGAAGTGCGCATCGGGCCGACCTACGAGGTGATCTCCGACCTGCGGATGCTCAACTCGATGGCCGGTCTCACGGTGCCGCTGATCGCGTCGGCCACCGCCACCTTCCTGTTCCGCCAGTTCTTCCTGACGGTCCCGGACGAACTGGTGGAGGCCGCGCGCATGGACGGCGCCGGCCCCATGCGCTTCTTCAAGGACGTGCTGCTGCCGCTGTCCAAGACCTCGATGGCGGCGCTGTTCGTGATCCAGTTCATCTACGGCTGGAACCAGTACCTCTGGCCGCTGCTGGTGACCACCGACGAGCGCATGTACCCCATCGTGATGGGCATCAAGCGCCTGATCTCGGGCGAGGTCTACATCGAATGGAACGTGGTCATGGCCACCGCCATCCTGGCCATGCTGCCGCCCGCGGTGGTGGTCGTGCTGATGCAGAAGTGGTTCGTCAAGGGCCTGGTTGATACCGAAAAGTAAATACCTTTGCGGGACAGACCAAAAGCTCGAAAGAGCTTTTGCTCTGTCCCCAACTGACTAGAGGATTCGCGGGTCAGACCAACGCTCGAAGCGCCTGGGGACCTGCCCCCAACTGACGAGAAATCGATATGGCCTCCCTCACCCTGAACAACGTCATCAAGCAATACGGCAAGGGCAAGCACGCCCTGCAGGTGATCCACGGCGTCAGCGCCGAGATCGAGAAGGGCGAGTTCATCGTCATCGTCGGGCCGTCCGGCTGCGGCAAGTCCACCCTGCTGCGCATGGTGGCGGGCCTGGAGGAGATCTCCGGCGGCGAGATCCGCATCGGCGACCGCGTGGTCAACAACCTGGAGCCGGCCGAGCGCGACATCGCCATGGTCTTCCAGAACTACGCGCTCTACCCGCACATGACCGTGCGGGAGAACCTCTCGTTCGGCCTGCGCATGCGCCGGACGCCCGCGGCCGAGCTCGAGCGCCGCGTCGCCGAGGCGGCCGAGACCCTCGGCCTGGGCCCGCTCCTGGGACGCCGGCCGTCGGAGCTCTCCGGCGGGCAGCGCCAGCGCGTGGCCCTGGGGCGGGCGATCGTGCGGCGGCCCAAGGTCTTCCTCTTCGACGAGCCGCTCA
>NZ_DASPLW010000044.1:0-68177 GCF_035627355.1 Ramlibacter sp. | reverse complement strand
AGGCCTTGGCTTCACCGCCGAACTTGGTCGACAGGATCGTCGTGATCGCCGCCGTCAGCGTGGTCTTGCCGTGGTCCACGTGGCCGATCGTGCCCACGTTCACGTGCGGCTTGGTGCGCTCGAATTTACCTTTTGCCATTTTTTCGCCTTCCGAAAAAAGAACTGACGATCACTCGCTTCAACTGGTGCCCTTGGCGGGAATCGGACCCGCGACCTCTCCCTTACCAAGGGAGTGCTCTACCACTGAGCCACAAGGGCGAAATTCTTCTCGCCTGGCAAGCCGATCGGTGGAGCGGGAGACGGGAATCGAACCCGCGTCATTAGCTTGGAAGGCTAAGGTTCTGCCATTGAACTACTCCCGCAGTCGGGCTTGGGTTCAAGGCCCCTGGCGGTGCCACCGGCCGGGCCGGCTGGCGCTCCTTCTTCGCTGCCACTTCTCTTCGCTTGCACATTCGCCGGGCTTCTCATCGAAGCCTGGTGGAGGAGGTTGGATTCGAACCAACGTAGGCGTAAGCCAACAGATTTACAGTCTGCCCCCTTTAGCCACTCGGGCACCCCTCCGGCGAACCGCGGAATATACCATGTTTGGGCTGCTGCAGCCCCGCTTGGATGTTGCATCCGCGTCGCGCAGCCGCCGATCAGCCGAAGAAGCCCGGATGCCCGCGCGCCGCCAGCCATTCTCGCGCCTCGGCGAAGTGGCCACAGCCGAGGAAGGGCACCGGCGGGCGGGCCGCCGACAGGGGCGAGGGATGGTTGGCCTGCAGCAGCAGCGCCTCTCGCCCATGGTCCTGGGCCGTGCGGGCGATCAGCCCGGCCTTGGCCTGGGCGTGCGCGCCCCACAGGAGGTAGGCGCAGGGGCTCGCCGCCGCCGCAACCGTCCGGATCAGCTCATCCGTCAGCGCCTCCCAGCCCTTGCGGGCATGGCTGCCGGGACGGCCGTCCTCGACCGTCAGGGCGGCGTTGAGCATCAGCACCCCGTGCTCGGCCCAATGCACGAGCGACCCGCTGGCCGGCTGCGGCCGTTCGCGGCCACAGCCCAGCTCCTTGAAGATGTTGCGCAGCGAGGGCGGGATCTTCACCCCGGCCGGCACCGAGAAGGCCAGCCCCTCGGCTTGGCCGGGACCATGGTAGGGATCCTGCCCCAGTATCACGGCGTGCACGCGGTCCAGCGGCGTCGTTTCGATCGCGCGCAAGGGCCGCGGCGGGTAGATCACCGCGCCGTCGGCCAGTCGCTCGCGCAGGAAGGCCGAGAGCCGCCGGCCGGGCTCGCCGGCGAAAAAACGGTCCACCACCGGCTGCCAGCCCGCCGCCAGCCGCAGCGTCGCCGGGTCCCAGTCGAGCAGGCGGCTGGGCTCTTGCAGGGGCAGCGACAGCGCCTGCGCTTCGCGGGCGCTCATGGCCTGAACAGGGCCGCCAGCGCGGCGCCCGGGTCCGGCGCGCGCATGAAGGCCTCGCCGACCAGGAAGGCGTGCACGCCGGCCGCGCGCATGCGCTGCACGTCCGCGGGCGCCAAGATGCCCGACTCGGTGACCAGCAGCCGGTCGGCCGGCACCTGCGGCAGCAGCCCCAACGTGGTGTCCAGCGATACCTCGAAGCTGCGCAGGTTGCGGTTGTTGATGCCCACCAGCGGGGTCTTCAGCTTCAACGCCCGCTCCAGCTCGGCCCCGTCGTGCACCTCGACCAGCACCGCCATGTCCAGGCTGCGGGCGATTGCCTCCAGCTCGGCCATCAGGCCGTCGTCCAGGCAGGCCGCGATCAGCAGGATGCAGTCGGCGCCCATGGCGCGCGATTCGTAGACCTGGTAAGGGTCGACCACGAAGTCCTTGCGCAGGACCGGCAGGTCGCAGGAGGCGCGCGCCTGCTTCAGGTAATCGGGCTGGCCCTGGAAGAACTGCCGATCGGTCAGCACCGACAGGCAGGCTGCGCCATGTTCCGCGTAGCTCTGCGCGATGTCGGCCGGCACGAAGTCGGGCCGCAGCACGCCCTTGCTCGGGCTGGCCTTTTTCACCTCGGCGATCACTGCGCTGGCACCGGTCTCGATCTTGCGGCGCAGCGCGCCCTCGAAGTCGCGCGTCAGCACGCGGCTTTCCGCATCGGCGCGCATGGCCTCGAACGTCAGCTTCTTCTTCGCCGCCGCGATCTCCTCGCGCTTGACGGCGACGATCTTCTGGAGGATGTCCATGCGTCAGCCGCCGAGCTGGCGCGACAGCGCCACCAGGCTCTCCAGCTTGGCCTTGGCCGCGCCGGACGCGATCGCCTCGCGCGCACGGGCGATGCCGTCGGCAATGCCGCTGACCACGTTGGCCGCATACAGCGCCACGCCGGCGTTGAAGGCCACGATGTCGCGCGCGGGGCCCGGCTGGTCGTCCAGCACGCCCAGCAGCATGGCGCGCGACTGCTCGGGCGTTTCCACCTTCAGCGCCCGGTTGCTCGCCATCGCCAGCCCGAAGTCCTCGGGGTGGATCTCGTACTCCGAAACCTGGCCGTCCTTGAGCTCGCCGACCATGGTGGCCGCGCCCAGGCTCACTTCGTCCATGCCGTCGCGGCCGTAGACGACCAGCGCGTGCTCGGTGCCCAGCCGCTGCAGCGCGCGCACCTGGATGCCGACCAGGTCCGGGTGGAACACGCCCATCAGGATGTTGGGCGCGCCAGCCGGGTTGGTCAGCGGACCCAGGATGTTGAAGATGGTGCGCACGCCCAGTTCCTTGCGCACCGGCGCCACGTTCTTCATGGCCGGGTGGTGGTTGGGCGCGAACATGAAGCCGATGCCGACTTCCTGCACGCAGCGGGCGATCGCGTCCGGCGGCAGGTTGATGTGCACGCCCAGGCTCTCCAGCACGTCGGCGCTGCCCGACTTGCTGCTGACGCTGCGCCCGCCGTGCTTGCTGACCTTAGCGCCGGCGGCGGCGGCGACGAACATCGAGCAGGTCGAGATGTTGAAGGTGTGCGAGCCGTCGCCGCCCGTGCCGACGATGTCGACCAGGTGGCTGCGGTCGGCGATGTGGACCTTGGTCGAGAACTCGCGCATCACCTCGGCCGCGGCGGTGATCTCGCCGATGGTTTCCTTCTTCACGCGCAGGCCGGTGATCAGCGCGGCCGTCATGACCGGCGACAACTCGCCGCTCATGATCAGCCGCACGACCTTGAGCATCTCGTCGTGGAAGATCTCGCGGTGCTCGATGGTGCGCTGCAGCGCTTCCTGGGGTGTGATGGACATGGGGAGCTCCGTGTCGGTGGAAATCGGTTGGGGTGTCATGCGCCGCGGGGCGCGTCGGTGAGGGCCAGGCGCACGC
The DNA here is from genome assembly GCF_035627355.1 of Ramlibacter sp. Lineage (GTDB taxonomy): Bacteria > Pseudomonadota > Gammaproteobacteria > Burkholderiales > Burkholderiaceae_C > Ramlibacter. The sequence continues at coordinate 64,884 of NZ_DASPLW010000044.1, read as the reverse complement.
CGAAGCCGACGAACATCAGGCCGGCCGCGCGGTCCAGCCAGTGCAGCCCGCGCTGGACCGACTGGCGCCGCGCCATCCAGGCGGCGGCCAGCGCCCAGCCGCTGTTGACGGGAATGCTGTTGAAGTTGAACAGCGCGCCCAGCAGCACGAAAGCCAGGGCCTTGTTCGGCGCCTCGGGCGCGATGAACTGCGGCACGAAGGCCAGGAAGAAGATCGCGACCTTGGGATTGAGCACGTTGGTCCAGAAGCCGCCGAGGAAGACCGCGCGCAGGCTGGCCGGTTGCGCGCGGGCCAGCGCTGCCAGGTCGGCCGTGGCTTGCGGGGCCCGCGCCAGCAGCAGCTTCACGCCGATCCACACGAGGTAGGCCGCACCCACCCACTTCAGCACCGTGAAGGCGATGGCCGATGCCGCGAGCAGCGCGCCCACGCCGACCGCGGCGGCGAACACGTGCACGAAGCAGCCGGTGGTGATGCCCAGCCCGGCCACGATGCCGGCGCGCGCACCGGATCGCAGCGCATTGCTGACGATGTAGAGCACGTCCGGACCCGGCGTCAGGTTCAGCAACCAGCCGGCGGCAATGAACAGCAGAAGATGGTGCAGGTCGGGCATGGATCGACCTCAGTTCGCCAGGAAGCGGCGGATCGCGTCGGCCGCACGGTCCACGCCGGCTGCATCGACGTCGAGGTGGGTGACGAAGCGCAGGCGGTACAGGCCGGTAGCGAGGATGCCCTCGGACTTGAGCGCCGCCAGCAGGTCCGCCGAGCGATCACGCGCCGGCCCCACCAGGTCGACGAACACGATGTTGGTCTGCGGCGGTTCGACCTGCAGGCCGTCAATGCCGGCCAGGCGCTCGGCCAGCCGGCGCGCCAGCACATGGTCCTGGGTTAGCCGGTCCACATGGTGGTCCAGCGCATGCGAGGCGGCCGCGGCCAGCAGCCCGGCCTGCCGCAGGGCACCGCCGGCCATCTTGCGCACGCGCCGTGCGCGGGCGATCAGCTCCCGGGATCCGCACAGGGCCGAACCGGCCGGGGCGCCCAGGCCCTTGCTGAAGCAGATCGAGACCGTGTCGAAGTGCCCGGCGATGCGCCGCGCCGCCGCACGGGCATCGCCGCCCTCGCCGGCCACCGCGACGGCCGCATTGAACAGGCGCGCCCCATCGAGGTGGGTGGCCAGGCCGTGGCCGCGCGCCAGCGTGGTCGCCTGCCGCAGGTAATCCATCGGGATCACCTTGCCGCCCAGCGTGTTCTCCAGGGCCAGCAGGCGGGTGCGGGCGAAGTGCGGGTCGTCGGGCTTGATCGCCGCCTCGATGGCCGCCAGCGCCAGCGTGCCGTCCGGCTGGTGCTCCAGCGGCTGCGGCTGCACGCTGCCGAACACGGCGGCACCGCCGCCCTCCCAGCGGTAGCAGTGCTGCTGCTGGCCGACGATGTATTCGTCGCCGCGCTGGCAGTGCGCCAGCACGGCACAGAGATTGGACTGGGTTCCCGTCGGCAGGAACAGCGCCGCCTCGAAGCCCAGCAGCGCGGCGATCTGCTCCTGCAGCGCGTTGACCGTGGGGTCGTCGCCGAACACGTCGTCGCCGAGCGGCGCCGCGAGCATCGCTTCTCGCATGGCGGCCGTTGGCCGCGTGACGGTATCGCTGCGCAGGTCGACGAGGTTCATGCCCTTTGCTCCAGGAAGTTCTTCAGCATGGCGTGGCCGTGCTCGGTCAGGATGGACTCGGGGTGGAACTGCACGCCCTGGATCGGCAGCTCGCGGTGCCGCACGCCCATGATCTCGCCATCGTCCGTCCAGGCGGTGACCTGCAGCGACTCGGGGCAGCCGTCCTTGGCGATCGCCAGCGAGTGGTAGCGGTTGACCGTGAAGCGCTCGGGCAGGCCGGCGAACACGCCTTCGCGTGTCGTGGTGATCTCGCTGGTCTTGCCGTGCATCAGTTCCCGGGCCCGTACGATGCGGCCGCCGAACGCGGCCCCGACGCCCTGGTGACCGAGGCACACGCCCAGGATCGGGAGCTTGCCGGCGAAGTGCCGGATGGCGTCGACCGAGATGCCCGCTTGCGCGGGCGAGCACGGCCCGGGCGAGATGAGCAGCCGGTCGGGCGTGCGAGCGGCCACGCCCTCCACCGTGATCTCGTCGTTGCGGAACACCTCCACCTGCGCCCCGAGTTCGCCGAAGTACTGCACCAGGTTGTAGGTGAAGCTGTCGTAGTTGTCGATCACGAGGACTTTCATTCCAGGCCCTCCTCGACCAGCTCGCTGGCGCGCAGCAGGGCCCGCGCCTTGGCCTCGGTTTCCTTCCATTCCAGCTCGGGCACCGAATCGGCGACCACACCGGCCGCCGCCTGCACGTAAAGCGTCTGGTCCTTGACGATGCCGGTGCGGATGGCGATGGCCACGTCCATGTCGCCGGCGTAGCTCAGGTAGCCGCAGGCGCCCCCGTACAGGCCACGCTTGCTCGGCTCCAACTGGTCGATCAGTTCCATCGCGTGCACCTTGGGTGCGCCGGTCAGGGTGCCGGCAGGGAAAGTGGCCTTGAGCACGTCGATGCTGGTCATGCCGTCCTTCAGAAGGCCCTCGACGTTGCTGACGATGTGCATCACGTGGCTGTAGCGCTCGATGGCGAAGGCCTCGGTCACCTTGACGCTGCCGACCTGCGCGATGCGGCCGATGTCGTTGCGCGCCAGGTCGATCAGCATCACGTGCTCGGCGCGCTCCTTGGGGTCGTTGACCAGCTCCTGCTCGATCGCCTTGTCCTGCTCCGGCGTGGCGCCGCGCGGTCGGGTGCCGGCCAGCGGGCGGATCGTGACCTTGCGGCCCTGCTCGACCTGCTCCTGGCGCACCAGGATCTCCGGCGAGGCGCCCACCACCTGGAAGTCGCCGAAGTCGTAGTAGTACATGTAGGGGCTGGGGTTGAGCGAGCGCAGCGCCCGGTACAGCGACAGCGGCGATTCGGTGTAGCGCTTCTTGATCCGCTGGCCGACCTGCACCTGCATGAAGTCGCCGGCGGCGATCAGCTCCTTGGCGCGCTCCACCGCCTTCAGGTAGTCGGCCTTGGCGAACTCGCGCTCGGCCGGGAAGCCGGCCGAGGGGCGCACTTGCGGTGCGCTGACCGAGTACTTGAGCTGCTCCTTGAGTTCGCGCAGCCGCTTCTTGCCGTTGCTGAAGGCCTCCGGGCGGGCCGGGTCGGCATACACGATCAGGTACAGCTTGCCCGACAGGTTGTCGATGACCGCCAGTTCCTCGCACTGCAGCAGCAGGATGTCGGGGCAGCCCAGCGTGTCGGGCGGACAGGTCTTTTCCAGCTTCTTCTCGATGTGGCGCACCACGTCGTAGCCGAAGTAGCCGGCCAGCCCGCCGCAGAAGCGCGGCAGCCCGGGACGCAGCGCCACCTTGAAGCGCTGTTGGTAGGCGGCGACAAAGTCCAGCGGGTTGCCGCGCGCCCGCTCGGTCACCTCGCCATCGGTGACCACTTCGGTGATGGCGTCGGCGCCGAAGCCGCTGGCGCGCAGCAGCGTGCGGGCGGGCAGGCCGATGAAGCTGTAGCGGCCGAAGCGCTCGCCGCCGACGACGGACTCCAGCAGGAAGCTATGGCGGCCCTGGCCGCGCCCATGGGCCAGCTTCAGGTACAGCGACAGCGGTGTTTCGAGGTCGGCGAACGCTTCCGCAATGAGGGGGATGCGGTTGAAGCCTTGCAATGCAAGGCTCTTGAACTCGAGTTCGGTGATCACGGGATGAGCCTCCACAAGCTCGCGTGGCGCAGGGCCACTTTTCCATTCGGGGGTCCCAGCGGGTGGGACGGCGGGGGCACGGGGAGTGCCCCGTGCAGGTCAGGAACGCACGTCGACAGGCTTGCGCCAGGGCCAGGCTCCCCGGCCGAAGCAACCTGTCAGGATGGTGCGGTGGATGGACATTGCGACGGCAGTGTAGCAAACGCGCTCCGGGCACAAACCCTGATGGCTCGCGCCGGGCGCGCTGCAACAATCCGTAACCAAAACGAACGGTCGTTCTTTTTTTCAGGAGTTGGCAATGAAGGCATTCCGATCGCTCGCCGCTGCAACACTGGCGGCGCTCGTCGTCGTGGCCGCCCAGGCCGAACCCGTCACGGTGGCGGGCGTCAAGTACGAGGACAGCACCGAGTTGCGCGGCGCCCGCCTGCAGCTCAATGGCGCCGGCGTGCGCTACAAGGCCGTCTTCAAGGTCTACACCGCCGGGCTGTACCTGCCCGCGAAGGCGTCCACGACCGATGAAGTGCTGGCCATGCCGGGCGCCAAGCGCATGAGCATCACCATGCTGCGGGAGATCGACTCGGCCGAACTCGGCAAGCTGTTCTCGCGCGGCATGGAGGACAACATGGACAAGACCGCGTTCTCCAAGCTGATCCCCGGCGTGCTGCGCATGAGCCAGATCTTCAGCGAGCACAAGAAGCTCAATCCCGGCGACAGCTTCATGATCGACTGGATCCCCGGCACCGGCGCCATCGTCACGGTCAAGGGCGTGCCGCAGGGTGAGCCGTTCAAGGAGCAGGCCTTCTTCAACGCCCTGCTGCGCATCTGGCTGGGGCCCAACCCGGCCGACTGGAAGCTCAAGGAAGCGCTGCTGGGCAAGGCCGGCTAGAGCCAGCCGGCGACCGCGGCCATCGAATCCAGGAAGCCGTCGGCATCGACGGCACGGACCGGCTGGCCATGGTTGTAGCCATAGCCAACCAGCAGCACGGGGCTGCCGGCCGCGCGGGCGGCCGCCGCATCGTTGGCCGAATCGCCGATCACCAGCGTGCGCGCCGGCGCCGAGCCGAGCGCGCGGCAGGCCTCCAGCAGCGGCAGCGGATCCGGCTTCTTGCGCTCGAACGCATCGCCGCCGAACACGTGGCCGAAGTACGCCAGCAGCCCCTTCTGCTGCAGCAGGTCCCGGGCGAAGCCGGTCGGCTTGTTGGTCACGCAGGCCAGACGCAGGCCGGCCTCGCGCAGCACCTGCAGGCCCTGCTGCGCGCCCGGGTAGACCGCCGCGTGCCGGCCGTTGACTGCGCCGTAGTGGCGTTGGTACGCGTCCCACGCCGCTTCGTAGAGCGAGTCGGCGCCGCCGGCCTCGCGCAGGGCCGAGCGCACCAGGTATTCGGAACCCTTGCCGACCAGCCGCTCGACGACGGCGGCCGGGAGTGGCGGCAGGGCCAGTTCGCCCAAGGCGGCATTCAGGGCGACGACGAAGTCCCCCAGCGTGTCGACCAGGGTGCCGTCCAGGTCGACGATGGCGGCCTGCAGTCCGGTGAAACGGGGCATGCCGCAAGTGTGCCGCATGGCGGCACCCGGCCCGCGTTCAGGCCGGCACGGCGTCCAGCCCCGCACGGCCCCAGTGCCGGTGGCGTGCGATGGCAGCGATGAAGGCCTGCGCCAGCGCCACCCGGCCCGCGGGTTCGCCCCGGTTGATCAGGACGCCGTCGGCCGAGGGCGAGCCGGCGTCCAGCCCGGCCGGCCGCAGCAGGTCCACGGCTTCGCCGATCACGCAGATCGGCTTGCAGTGCCGGAAGGCCTCCAGCACGAAGCGCACGGCACGCCCGTCCTGCGCCAGCGCCTGCGCGTGCGCCGCGCCGCCCGGGACCAGCACGGCATCGAAGGCGAGCGAGGACGTGGTGGCCAGGCACTGGTCCACCGCCAGTTGCTGGCCGGAGGAAGTGGACACCACGCCCAGGTGGGCGGCCACGACCTTCACCACCACCTGCTGGTCGGCCAGTGCCTGCTGGATGATCTTGAGCGCCCCGATCTCCACCCCGGGTGCGACCAGCACGGCGACCCGGCGCGTGGCGACCGGGTTGTTCTCGGCCGCCTCCATGCCGAGCGAGGGCGAGGCCTCCACTGGCGGGCGCCCGCGGGGCTCGCGAAAGCCGGCGCGGCCGGCGGCCGCCTTCGCGTCCGGCACCAGGCCCAGCGGCTCCGCCACCTTGCGCGCCAGCCGCGCATCCACGTGCGCGAGGTTGTCCACCACCCGCTGCCGGATGGCCACCGTCTCGACCCGCGACAGCTCGTACAGGAAGGCGCTGACGATGTGCTCCTTCTCCGCCGCGCCCTGGCTGTTCCAGAACAGCGTCGCCTGGCTGAAATGGTCTTCGAAGCCAGGGCTGCGCCGCCGCAGCTTGGGCGAGTCGATCGCCTCCGGGTGGCTCTGGAAACCCTGCTGCCCGCCGTCGACCCGGAACTCGGCGCCGCTCGCCAGCGAGTTGGGTTCGTACGCTACCGGGCCGCGCGCGATGCCGGTGCGGTGCTGGCCATCGCGCTGGAAGGTGTGGAAGGGGCACACGCTGCGGTTGATCGGCAGCTCGTGGAAGTTGGGGCCGCCCAGCCGGCCGACCTGGCTGTCCAGGTAGGCGAACAGGCGGCCCTGCAGCAGCGGGTCGTTGCTGAAATCGATGCCGGGCACCAGGTGCGCCGGATTGAAGGCCACCTGCTCGGTCTCGGCGAAGAAGTTCTCGGGGTTGCGGTTGAGAACCAGCTTGCCCACCCACTGCACCGGCGCCAGTTCCTGCGGGACCAGCTTGGTGCAGTCCAGCAGGTCGATGCCCAGCGCATCGGCCTTGCCATCCTCCACCATCTGCAGGCCGAGCTCCCATTCGGGGAAGGCGCCGCGCGCGATCGACTCCCACAAATCGCGACGATGGAAGTCCGGGTCCTCGCCGGCCAGCCGGCGCGCTTCGTCCCAGGCCAGCGCATGGCAGCCCAGCCGCGGGCGCCAATGGAACTTGACGAAGTGCGAGGCGCCCTGCGCGTTGACCAGGCGGAAGCTGTGCACCCCGAAGCCTTCCATCATCCGCCAGCTGCGCGGCAGCGCCCGGTCGGACATCAGCCACATCAGGGCGTGCGTGGTCTCCGGCGCCAGCGACACGAAATCCCAGAAGGTGTCGTGCGCACTCGAGGCCTGCGGCATGCCATGGTGCGGTTCGGGCCGCAGCGCATGCACGAAGTCGGGGAACTTCATGGCGTCCTGCACGAAGAACACCGGGACGCTGGCGCCCACCAGGTCGTAGTTGCCTTCGCGGGTGTAGAACTTGACCGCGAAGCCGCGCAGGTCGCGCACCGTATCGGGCGAGCCGCGCTCGCCGGTCATGCCGCAGAAGCGCACGAACACCGGCGTGCGCGAGCCTGCCTCCTGCAGGAAGTCGGCTCGCGTGAAGGGCCGCAGCGACTTGTACAGCTCGAAGTAGCCGTGCGCGCCGGCGCCGCGCGCACCCACCACCCGCTCGCGGCTGCGCTCGTGGTCGAAGTGCGTGAGCTTCTCGCGCAGCTGGAAGTCCTCGAGCAGCGTCGGCCCGCGCAGGCCCGCCCGCAGGGAGTTGTGGTTGTCGGGGATCACCACGCCCTGGCTGGTGGTGAGCACGCCCTCGGCCGGCTCGCCGAAGGCTTCCAGCTGCCGGTGCTTGCTGCCGGCGCCATCGCCGTTGCGGGATCTGCGCTGCGCGTCCGCCTTGGACTGGGCCATGGAAGCTCCTGGGTGCGGCATCCCCACGCAAGGCGCAGGTGCGTGACGGTTCTGAACGGCTCAGGTGTCGAGGTCGAGCGCCGCTTCGATGGTGCTGACCACCGCGGCAAGTCCCACCGCTGCCGCCGCCGCGGCAGCGCACCACACCAGCCAGTCCGGCACCGTGGCGATCACGTCCATGGCTCTCTCCTTCGGCACTCGCCCGCTATCGACTTCCCCACTGTGCCAAGCTCATGGGGAGGACCCCGTAGCCCGGCAGCGGGCCCATCTGTCCGACACGGGTGCTCGCTGGCGTAGGAGGGTGCCGACAACCCATCCGGGCCGGGTGGCCTGCCCGCGATGCGGTCCTACTGCGGCCCGTTCGCCGGCCTGCGAGCATGGGGCATCCAGGAACCAAGGAGTTGCGCGATGACCCGACGGATGACCGAACCGCCGACCACCCCCGGCGGCGACCACCCGGACCCGCACCCGAAGAGCGGCAACACGACCATGGTGCAGGGCGAAACGCAGGAGCGGGTGCCGCGCATGCCGCACGAACGCGACGAATCGGCCGACCAGCAGGCCAGCACGGAACCGTCCAACCGCCGGGTCGGCGAGCAGGCCCATGCCGATGCGCGGCGGGGCGTGGCCGACACCACCCGCGGCGCCGAGGCCGACGCCACCTACGAGAAGCTGCGCAAGGAGCGGCCGGCCAGCGGCGGCAAGCCCCGCCCCTGAGCGGAATCAGCCGCGCAAGGCGGCGCGCATGGCCTGGATGACGGCACCGTAGTCGGGCTGGCCGAAGATCGCGCTGCCGGCCACGAAGGTGTCTGCACCGGCGGCCGCCACGCGCGCGATGTTGTCGGCCTTGATGCCGCCATCCACCTCCAGCCGGATGTCCTTGCCGCACGCCTCGATGCGGCGGCGCGCCTGCTCGACCTTGCGCAGCGCCGAGTCGATGAAGCCCTGGCCGCCGAAGCCGGGGTTGACGCTCATGATGAGGATGAGGTCGATGTCCTCGATCAACCAGTCCAGCACGTCCAGCGGCGCGGCCGGGTTGAACACCAGCCCGGCCTTGCAGCCGCGCGCCTTGATGGCCTGCACGCTGCGGTGCGCATGCGGCGTCGCGTCGGGGTGGAAGCTGATGTAGTCGGCCCCCGCGTCGGCAAAGGCCTGGGCCAGCGCATCGACGGGTTGCACCATCAGGTGCACGTCGACCGGGACCGGGGTGCCGTCGGCGCGGCGCGCGTGCGGCTTGAGCGCGGCGCACACCATGGGGCCGAAGGTGAGGTTGGGCACGTAGTGGTTGTCCATCACGTCGAAGTGGATCCAGTCGGCGCCGGCGGCGACGACCGTGCGCACTTCCTCGCCGAGGCGGGCGAAGTCCGCCGAGAGGATGGACGGGGCGATGCGATGGGTGGTGCTCATGGGCGTGATTCTCTCAAACGCTCTCCCGGCCGGCCCTGCCGGGTACCATCGGGCCGATGGCGAGGTACGAGTTCAAGGTGGAGGTGCAACCCGAGTACCTGCCCGGCCAATCGGCTCCGGAGCAGGGCGTGTTCAGCTTCTCCTACACGATCACGATCACCAATTCCGGTGAGGTGGCGGCGCAGCTCGTCGCCCGCCACTGGATCATCACGGACGCCGCCGGCCAGGTGCAGGAAGTCAAGGGCCTGGGCGTGGTCGGGCACCAGCCCCTGCTGCAGCCCGGCCAGTCGTTCCAGTACACCAGCGGCTGCCGGCTGCGCACGCCCACCGGCACCATGCAGGGCAGCTACTTCTGCGTCGCGGAGGACGGCGAGCGATTCGATGCGCCCATAGCCCCCTTCCTGCTGGATGACGGCGGCCAGCGCGTGCTGCACTGAGCCGGCTTCGCCCTTTCTTTCTTGTCAGGAGACGAATGAACGAGATCACCGCCTTCTGGGGCGAATGGCTGCGGCCCTCGGCCGGATTGCCGACCGTGCAGTGGTCGCTGCTGCTGGCCCTGGCCGCGGCGGCCGGGCACCTGGTGCAGCGGCACCTGGCCATGCCCAAGGTCGTCGGCTATTCCGCCATCGGCGCGATCGCCGGCCTCGCGGGCTTCCCGGGCGCCGCCTGGCCGCTGGAGGGCATAGGCCTGTTCCTGCTCGAACTGGGCGTGTCGGTGGTGCTGTTCGAGACCGCCGGGCGCATCGCGCTGCGCTGGTTCCGGCACAACCCCATGGTGCTGCTGCAAAGCCTGCTGGAGGCGGCACTGACCTACGCGGCGGTCTATTTCACGCTGCGCTGGTTCGACGTGCGGCCCTCGGTGGCCGACGCGCTGGCGCTGGTCGCGATCGCCTCGTCGCCGGCGGTGCTCAGCCGCGTGTTCGGCGACATGCGCGCGGCCGGGCCGGTGACCGAACGCGTGATCGTGCTGGCCACGCTCGGCGCCCTGTACGCGCTGATGCTGGTGGCCGGCCGGGCCAGCCTGATGCACAGCGAGGAAACGCGGATGCTCGCACTGCTGTTCCCGGTCGCCGTGGTGCTCGGCATCTCGGTCGTCGTCGGCGCCGGCCTGGCGCTGGTGCTGCGCACCGCACTGCGTTTCATGAGCCCCACCAGCGAGAACACCTCCATCCTGCTGCTGACCGCCATCGCCGCCGGCACCGCGCTGGCCTCGCACTTCGGCGGCTCGGCGCCGCTGGCCGCGCTGCTGGCCGGGCTGCTGCTCAAGCAGCTCAACCCGCGGCCCTGGGCCTGGCCGCGGCAGCTCGGCACCGCCGCGTCGCTGCTGGTCATGCTCAGCTTCGTGCTGGTGTCCGTCGTCGCCGCGCAGGCCGACTGGAACCCGGCGGTCGCCGGGCTGGTGCTGGCGCTGGTGGCGGCACGCGGCCTGGCCAAGGTGTTCGGCCTGCTGCTCGCCAACCCGGGCAGCGGCACCAGCTGGAAGCAGGCGCTGATGACCGGCGCCGCGATGTCGCCCATGTCCTCGCTGGCCCTGCTGCTGGTGGCCGAGTTCACGTCCGCATCCCCCTCGTTGGGGCCCCGCATCGCCAGCATCGCGCTGCCGGCGATCCTGCTGGTGGAGGTGCTGGGCGCCATCCTGGCGACCTTCGTGATCCAGCGGGCCGGCGAAGGCTCGCGACCGGAGCCGAGCGCCGGCATCCAGGCCAACGGGGTGCAGCGTGCCTGATCCGGTGCTGAACGCCAGCGCACCCTCCGAGCCGTCCTACCAGGACGCGCCCACGCTGGAGCCGTTCCGCGAATCGGCGCCGCTGACGCTGGGCGTGGAGCTGGAATTGCAGCTGGTCAACACCCACGACTACGACCTGGCGCCGTATTCCGACGAGATGCTGCGCCTGATGCGCAAGCTCGAGCTGCCCGGCTCGGTGGTGCCGGAGATGACCTCCAGCATGATCGAGATCTCCACCGGCGTGTGCGATTCGACCGCGCACGTGCTGGGCGAGCTCGGCCAGCTGCGCGATGCCCTGGTGCGCAGCGCCGACAAGCTCAACATCGCGGTGGTGGGCGGCGGCACCCACCCGTTCCAGCAGTGGCACCAGCAGCGCATCTACGACCGGCCGCGCTTTCGCGAGCTGTCCGAGCTGTACGGCTACCTGTCCAAGCAGTTCACCATCTTCGGCCAGCACGTGCACGTGGGCTGCCCCGGCGCGGATGAGGCCCTCCTGATGCTGCACCGGATGTCGCGCTACATCCCGCACTTCATCGCACTGTCGGCCTCCTCGCCCTACGTGCAGGGGCAGGACACGCAGTTCGATTCGGCCCGCCTCAACTCGGTGTTCGCCTTCCCGATGTCGGGGCGGGCGCCGTTCACGCTGTCCTGGGAGGGCTTCGACGCGTTCTTCACCAAGACCACCCGCACCGGCGTGGTCAAGAGCATGAAGGACTTCTACTGGGACATCCGGCCCAAGCCCGAGTACGGGACCATCGAGATCCGCGTGTTCGACACCCCGCTGACCATCGAGCGCGCCGCCGCCCTGGCCGGCCTGGTGCAGTCGCTCGCCTCCTGGTTCCTGCACGAGCAGCCCTTCATGCCGGCCGAAGACGACTACATGGTCTACACGTACAACCGCTTCCAGGCCTGCCGCTTCGGGCTGGAGGCGGTCTACGTGGACCCGGTCAGCGGCCGCCACATGCCGCTGCGCGAGCACATCCAGTTGACCCTGCAGCAGATCGCGCCGCACGCCCAGCGGCTGGGCGCCTGGCCGGCCGTCGAGCAGATCGTGCAGGACGCCGCCCGCGGCGGCAACGACGCGCGCTGGCTGCGCCAGCGGCAGGCCCGCGAGCGCCTGCTGGCCGAGGTGGTGCGGCAGGCTGGGGAACGCTTCAAGGGCGGCGCGTAAGGATCCGGGCCGTGCGGCCGGCCCGGCTTTTGCCGCCGCCGTCCTACAACCGCGCGGCGGGTCGCCGCCCAGAATGCCCGCAGCACCCCGCCTCGCGGGTGCCTTCACGGGAGGCTGGCCGGATGTCGATCATCGGAACCATCGTCGTCGGATTCATCGTGGGACTGCTGGCGCGCGCGCTCAAGCCCGGCGACGACAAGCTGGGCATCATCATGACCACGCTGCTGGGGATCGCCGGCGCGTTCCTCGCGCGCTATGCCGGCATGGCCCTGGGCTGGTACGCCGAGGGCGAGCCCGCCGGCTGGATCGCCTCCATCGTGGGCGCCATCGTGCTGCTGGTGATCTACGGCATGGTGCGAGGCCGATCGCACCGCAGCTGATCCGGATTCACGCGGCGGGCGCGGTTATCCTCGCCCGGCCATGGGTGAATTCGAGCTGATCGACCGCTTCTTCCTGCGCCCCGGACGGCCCGCCGCCGAGGGCGTGGCGCTCGGGGTCGGCGACGACTGTGCGCTGCTCGCGCCCACGCCCGGCCAGCAGCTCGCCATCTCCAGCGACATGCTGCTCGAGGGCCGGCATTTCCTGCCGACGGTGGATCCCGACAGCCTGGGCCACAAGGCGCTGGCGGTGAACCTGAGCGACCTGGCGGCCTGCGGCGCGCGTCCGCTGGCGTTCACGCTGGCGCTCGCCTTGCCGGCGGCCGACGAGGCCTGGCTGGCAGCCTTTTCGCGCGGGCTGTTCGCGCTGGCCGATGCCCACGGCTGCACGCTGGCCGGCGGCGACACGACGCGTGGCCCGCTGGCCATCTGCATCACCGTGTTCGGCGAAGTGCCGACCGGCCAGGCCCTGCTGCGCTCGGGCGCGCGGCCCGGCGACGACATCTGGGTCAGCGGCACGCTGGGCGACGCACGGCTTGCACTGGAAGCGCTGCGCGGCGGGCTGGCGCTGCCGCCCGCGATGCTCGCCTCGGTACGCGAGCGCATGGACCGGCCGGTGCCACGCTTGGCGCTGGGACAGGCCCTGCGCGGCATCGCCAGTGCGGCGATCGACGTCAGCGACGGGCTGCTGGGCGACCTGGGCCACCTGCTGCGCCGCTCCGGCGCCGGCGCCACCCTCGACACCGTGGCCGCGCAGGCACTACTGGCCGCCCGGCGGCTGCCCGATGCCGCCGCGCTGCCGGATGCCGCGACCCAGCTCGAGTACGTGCTCGCGGGCGGCGACGACTACGAGCTGGCCTTCACGGCGCCGGCGGACCGGCGAGGCGACGTCGAGGCTGCCGCCGCGACCTGCGCCACGCCGGTCACCCGCATCGGGCGGGTCGACACGGAGCCCGGCGTGCGCCTGGTCGGCGACGGCGCGCGGGCCGACCGCCCGTACCGGTCCTTCGACCATTTCGGCTGAACGCCGGCACTGTCGTCGGCCGCTGCGTGGCCGCGTTGAGAAAGGCCCATGCGCCGCTTCCTGCCCCTCGCCTTCGCTCTCGCACTGGCGCTGCCGGTGGCAGCTCCGGCCCAGCCCCGCAGCTACCTGGCCACCGTGGTCCACGTGACCGATGGCGACACGGTCTGGGTGCGCCCGTCCTGGGGCGGACCCTCGATCCAGGTGCGCATCCAGGGCATCGACGCGCCCGAGAGCTGCCAGGCCTTCGGCCCGCAGGCCACGCAGGCGCTGCGCCAGCGCCTGTGGCGGCAGCCCGTGAAGGTCGAGGAGCGCGGCCGCGACGACTACCGGCGCACGCTGGCCCGCCTGCAGTGGTCGGGCCAGGACGTCGGCGCCTGGCTGGTATTCAGCGGGTTCGCGTGGTCCTACCGCTACCGCCGCGATCCCGGGCCCTATGCCAGCCTGCAGGCCCAGGCGCGCCAGGCCCGCCGCGGGCTGTGGAGCGAGCACCAGCCGATCGAGCCGGCGCGCTTTCGCAAGCTGCACGGGAACTGCGAGCCGCACGAGCGGCGCTGAGCGGGCCCATTCCCGGCTCGCTACCATTGGGCGCATGAGCGTGCCCCTGCCATCGTCCCTGGAAGCGCCCCTGCGACCAGCAGGCGGACGGCCCGATGCGCGCTTCCTGCTATCGCACCCCGCGCACCTGGTCGCACTCGGATTCGGCAGCGGCCTCAGCCCGGCGGCGCCGGGCACGGTCGGCACGCTGTGGGCCTGGCTCTCGTTCCTGGTGCTGCAGGCCTGGCTGCCGCCGGCCGCACTCGGCTGGGTGGTCGTCGCCAGCGTGCCGGTGGGCTGGTGGGCCAGCACGGTCACGGCTCGCGACATGGGCGTGGCGGATCCCGGCGCCATCGTCATCGACGAGATCATGTCGTTCTGGCTGGTGCTGTGGCTGCTGCTGCCGGCCGGCTGGCTGGCGCAGCTGCTGGCGTTCGCGCTGTTCCGCTTCTTCGACGCCGCCAAGCCCGGGCCGGTCGGCTGGGCCGACAGCCTGTTCCACGGCTTCGGCTGGCGCGGCGGGCTGGGCATCGTGTTCGACGACCTGGTCGCGGCGTTCTGCACCTTGTTGGTCCTGGCCCTCGGGCAGCGGCTCGCATGGACGCTGGCCTGACCGCCCCCTGCGAGGAACTGGCGCAGGCCCTGCAGGCGCGCGGCTGGATGCTGGCGACGGCCGAGAGCTGCACCGGCGGGCTGATCGCCGCCGCCTGCACCTCGCTAGCGGGCTCCAGCAACTGGTTCGAGCGCGGCTTCGTCACCTACTCCAACGAGGCCAAGACCGAGTTGCTGGGCGTGGACGCCCAGGCCATTGCCAGCCACGGCGCGGTGAGCGAGATCGTGGCGCGCGCCATGGCTTTCGGCGCCGTGCGCCACTCGCGCGCGAAAGTGGCGGTGGCCGTGACCGGCATCGCCGGCCCGACCGGCGGCAGCGCCGACAAGCCGGTGGGCACGGTCTGGTTCGGCTTCTCGGTCGATGGCCGGCTGTCGAGCGAGCGGATGCTGTTCGACGGCGACCGCGCCGCGATTCGCGAGGCGACGGTGCGCCATGCGCTGGCGCGCCTGCTGGCACTGATGGAAGGAGCTTGAGATGAATGGATCGGGTCGCGCGACGGTGTCGCAGCAGGACAAGGCGCAGCGCATGGCGCGGCTGCACGCGCAGCCCGGCTGCTTCGTGATCCCCAACTTCTGGGACGTGGGCTCGGCCCGGCTGCTGGAGTCGCTCGGCTTCGAGGCGCTGGCCAGCAGCAGCGCCGGCTTCGCCTTCTCGCGCGGGTTGCCGGACATGGGCGTGACGCGCGAGGCCAAGCTGCAGCACCTGCGCGAGGTCTGCGCCGCCACCTCGCTGCCGGTCAGCGCCGACCTGCAGAACGGGTTCGGCCATAGCCCCGAGGAAGCGGCCGAGACCATCCGGCTGGCGGCGCAGGCCGGCGTGGTCGGCGGCTCGATCGAGGACTGCCGCGGGCTGGTCGACGAGGAGCCGATCTACGAGCTGTCGCAGGCGCGCGAGCGCGTGCAGGCGGCCGTCGAGGCGGCCCGTTCGCTGCCCTTCCCCTTCACGCTGACGGCGCGCGCCGAGAACCACCTGTGGGGCCGCGACGACCTGGACGACACCATCCGGCGGCTGGTGGCCTACGAGGAGGCCGGCGCCGACGTGCTGTTCGCGCCGGGGCTGAAGACGGCGGACCAGATCCGCGCCGTGCTGGCTGCCGTGAAGAAGCCGGTCAACGTCATCATGGGCGCGCCCGGCAGCCCGCTGGACCTGGCGCAGCTGCAGGCCATGGGCGTTCGCCGCATCAGCGTGGGCGGCTCGCTGGCGCGCACCGCCTATGCGGCGCTGCTGGCGGCCGGCCGCGAGATGCGCGAGCAGGGCACCTTCACGTACGCGCGCGAGACACCGCCCACCAGCTGGTTCAACGACGCATTCGGCGGCTGAGGCCGGCGCCGCGCCTCAGTCCAGCGTCGGCGCGACGCGAATCCCGGCGGCGGCCAGCCGCTTGCGCAGCGCGAGGACCGCACGATCCTTGCTCAGCAGGCCGGCACGCCGTGCTACGGCGAGGTCGATGAACTTCTGGTCGTCCGGATCGCGGCACACCAGGCCCGCGCGGGGTGCCGGCGGCACCGGCTGCGCGTGGCGGTCGAACGCCGCCAGGACGTCGCCGGGCGCAGCACCTGTCGCGGCCAGCCGGCGCGCGAGCTGCGGATAGGCCAGCACCCGCTCCAGTTCCTCGCGCATGGCGGCCGTCGCCAGCCATTGCAGGCGGCCGGCCAGCAGCCCCTGGTGCAGCGGCTGCGCCGCCGCATCGCCGAACACGAACGCGTCCAGCACGACGTTGGTGTCAAGCACGAGGGGCCGCATCGCCGGACGCGCCGCGGGCCGAGCCCGCGACCATGTCGAAGCGGAACAGCCGGCACTCGATCGGGCCGTTCCACAGCGGGACGCGGCGCGACTCCTTCAGCCGCATCCGCGAGGGCAGCTTCAGGTCCGGCGTCAGCACCCAGGCCGTCCAGCCGGCGTAGTGCCGCTTCCAGTGGGCCGCCAGGGCGGCGAAGAAATCCTGTCCCTCGTCCGCCTGCGGGCGCTCGCGCCCGCGCTGCGCGCGGCCGGCCACCCCGGCCGTCTCGATTCGCTCGCCATAGGGCGGGTTGAGCAGCATCAGGCCGGGGGCGTCGCAGGGCGGCAGCCGCTGCAGGGCATCGCCGCCGCGCAGTTCCAGCGCCGCCGCCACGCCGGCGCGCTCGGCGTTGCGACGCGCGAAATCGACCATGCGGAAGGCCACGTCGCTGCCGAAGACCGGCGCGGTGGGCGCGTGCCGCGCGGCCTGCGCCTCGTCGCGCAGCTGCTCCCAGACATGGGCCTGGAAGGGTTGCAGCCGCTCGAAACCGAAGCGGCGCAGCGATCCCGGCGCGATGCCGCAGGCCAGCTGCGCGGCCTCGATGGCCACCGTGCCGCTGCCGCAGCAGGGGTCGTACAGCGGCACGTCCGCCTGCCAGCCGCTGGCCGCGATCATGGCCGCGGCCAGCGTCTCCTTCAGCGGCGCCTCGCCCTTGTCCTCGCGCCAGCCGCGCTTGAACAGCGGCTCGCCGCTGGTGTCGATGTAGAGCGTGCAGTGGCTTGCGGTCAGGTGCGCGAACAGGCGCACGTCCGGGCGCTGGGTGTCGACGTCGGGACGCGTGCCGGCGCGGGCACGGAAGCGGTCGGCCACCGCGTCCTTGATCTTCAAGGCCGCGAAGTTCAGGCTCTTGAGCGGGCTGTGCTGCGCCGTGACCTCCACCTTGAAGCTCTGGCGCGGGGTGAACCAGGCCTCCCAGCTGATGGCCGTGGCGGCTTCGTACAGGTCGGCCTCGGCGCGGTAGGGCGTGTGCGACAGCTGCACCAGCACGCGCTGGGCCAGCCGGCTGTGCAGGTTCAGGTGCAGCGCATCGCGCCAGGCGCCGCGCGCCACCGCGCCGCCGCGGCCGACCAGCAGGTCCTCGCCGGCCAGGCCGGTGAGCCGGTGCACCTCGTCGGCCAGCAGGTCTTCCACGCCGGCGGCGCAGGGCAGGAACAGTTGCAGCGTCACAGGGCCTTTCGCAGGTTGGCCGGCGCGATCCGCAGGGCTTCACGGTACTTGGCCACGGTGCGGCGCGCGCACTCGATCCCCTGTTCCTTCAACATATCGGAGATGCGGCTGTCGGACAGCGGTCGCGCGGTGTCCTCGGCGGCGACCAGCTGGCGGATCAGGGCCCGCACGGCGGTCGAGGAGGCGTTGCCGCCGGTCTCGGTGCCCAGCGCCGAACCGAAGAAGTACTTCAGCTCGAAGGTGCCCAGCGGCGTCGCCATGTACTTGGCGGTGGTCACGCGCGAGATGGTGGATTCGTGCAGGCCCAGTTCGTCGGCGATCTCGCGCAGCACCAGCGGGCGCATCGCCAGTTCGCCATGCACGAAGAAGTTGCGCTGCCGCTCCACGATGGCGGTGGAGACCCGCAGGATGGTGTCGAAGCGCTGCTGGATGTTCTTGATGAACCAGCGCGCTTCCTGCAGCCGCTGCTGCAGCGCATGGTGCCCCTCGCCCCGGTGCGCCTTGAGCGCGCCGGCATAGGCGTCGTGCACGCGCAGCCGCGGCAGCACGTCGGGGTTGAGCTGCACCCGCAGGCGGGCCGGGTTGCCCGGACCGGCGCTGCTGACCAGCACGTCGGGCACCACGATGTTGCGTTCCACGTTGGCGAAGCGGCGCCCGGGCTTGGGCTCCAGCCGGACGATCAGGGCGATGCCGGCCTTGACCTCGGATTCCGATAGCCGGCAGAGCTGGGCGAGCCGCCGCACGTCGCGGCGGGCCAGCAGGTCCATGGACTGGCGGCAGATGGCCAGCGCCGCATCGCAGGCGGCGGCGTCGGCGCCCTCCTCCTCGCGCAGGGCCTGCAACTGCAGTTGCAGGCATTCGGCCAGGGAACGCGCACCCACGCCCACCGGCTCCAGGTGCTGCAGCAGCCGCAGCGCGACCGTGAAGCGGTGCACCAGTTCTTCGTGCTGCTCCGGCTCGTCGGGTGCGAGCGCGGCCGCCAGTTCCTCCAGCGTGTCCTCGAGATAGCCGTCCTCGTCGAGCGACTCGATCAGGACACGCAGCGCGGCCTGGTCTTCCGGCGCCAGCCGCAGGGCCAGGGCCTGGCGGTGCAGGTGGTCCTGCAGGGTCTCGTGCCCGCCGGCGAGGTCGATCGCGTCGGCACCGTCCTCGCCGTCGGCCTCCTTGCGCCGGGCCGGCGCCTCGCCGCCCCACTCGCCGTCGTCGGGC
This sequence comes from Ramlibacter sp., assembly GCF_035627355.1. GTDB lineage: Bacteria > Pseudomonadota > Gammaproteobacteria > Burkholderiales > Burkholderiaceae_C > Ramlibacter. The sequence continues at coordinate 46,415 of NZ_DASPLW010000044.1, read as the reverse complement.
ATCAGCTCGACGCTGCCGTCGCCTTCCCAGTCCGTGACCGCGTCGGCCAGCAAGCTGTCGGTATCTGCGGCCTCGGTCGCGCCCTCCGCCGCCTCCTCGCGCTCGGATTCGGGCGGCGGGATGTCGGCCTGGGCGATGCCGAACTCCTCGCGCAGTGCCTCGTCGGCCGCCAGCTCGAGGAAAGGGTTGTCGCCGAGCATCTGCTCGACCTCCTGCGACAGCTCGAGCGTCGACAGCTGCAGCAGCCGGATCGACTGCTGCAGCTGCGGGGTCAGCGCGAGGTGCTGCGAGACCCGAAGCGACAGCCCCTGCTTCATGGGTGCCCCCGGCGCACCATGGCTACATCCTGAAGTGCTCGCCGAGGTAGACCCGGCGCACGTCGGCGTTGTCGACGATCTCCGGAGGCGTGCCCTGCGCCAGCACCTCGCCCTCGCTGATGATGTAGGCGTGGTCGCAGATGCCCAGCGTCTCGCGCACGTTGTGGTCGGTGATCAGCACGCCGATGCCGCGCGACTTGAGGAAACCGATGATGCGCTGGATCTCGATGACGGCGATCGGGTCGATGCCGGCGAACGGCTCGTCCAGCAGGATGAAGCGCGGCTGGGTCGCCAGCGCGCGGGCGATCTCGACCCGCCGCCGCTCGCCGCCCGACAGCGCCGGCGCCGGCGAGTCGCGCAGGTGGTCCACCCGCAGGTCTTCCAGCAGCGCCGTGAGGCGGGTCTCGATCTCCTCGCGCCCGAGCGGCCGGCCTTCGGGACCGTGCTGCAGTTCCAGCACCGCGCGCACGTTCTCCGCCACCGTGAGCTTGCGGAAGATCGAGGCCTCCTGCGGCAGGTAGGACAGGCCCAGGCGCGAGCGGCGGTGGATCGGCATGTGCTCCACGGCCCGGCCGTCGATGGAGATCGCGCCGGCGTCGGCGCGCACCAGCCCCACGATCATGTAGAACGAGGTGGTCTTGCCGGCGCCGTTGGGCCCCAGCAGGCCCACCACCTCGCCGTTGTCCACGCCCAGCGAAACGTCCTTGACCACCGCACGGCTGCCATAGGTCTTGCGCAGATGAAGGGCCTCCAGCCGGCTGCGCACCGGCAATCCCTCGGGAGCGGCCAGCGCCGCCTCCGTCGCATCCACCTTCACCGGGCTTCCCCGCGCAGCGTCGTGCTCGGCCGCAAGGAGGCCGGTGGCGGCGCAGCCGGCCGCTCGGCCGGTGCCGGGGCCGATGCGGCCTCGCGCGGTGCCAGTACGGCGCGCACCCGCCCGCCGGGCGTGGGGGAGCTGGGCCCGCCGTCGACCGTGAACACCTCCGTGGTGTTGTCGTAGACGATCAGGCTGCCCATGGTCTCGTCGGCCAGCGTGGCCCCGCGGTAGCGGCGCATCTCGGCGCGACGGATGAACTTGACCCGGTCGGCCTTGCCGTCGTACTCGATCACCTCGCCTTCGCCCTCGATGTACTCGTCCACGCCTTCGCGCTTCTGGCGGAAGAACGCGCGCTCGCCGGGGGCGGCGGTGACCACGCCGTACTGGTAACCCTCGGGATCCTGCCGCACGTCCACCCGAGCGCCGCGGATGAGGATGGTGCCCTTGGTCAGCACCACCCGGCCGGTGAACACGCTGGTCTGGCGCAGGTCGTCGTAGCGCAGCGCATCGGCCTCGATGTTCATCGGCTGGTTGCGATCGGCCCGTTCGGCGTGCGCCGGCAGGGCGAGCGCGGCCAGCGCGAGCAGGAGGGCAGGAAGGAGGCTGTTCATAAAGGCATGAATCTTGCTCACGATTGTACCGGCGCTGTCCCGTCCAGCCCGAACGAAACGGCCCGCCGAAGCGGGCCGGTGCCATGGCGCGGGCGTGGCGATCAGCGCGCCTTGCGGGCCTCGGCGATCAGGTACTCGGCGACCTGCACCGCGCGCGCCATGCTGCCGGCCATGGTGCCGTCGGTGTACCAGCGGCCCGCGATGCCCAGCGCCGGCACGCCCTCGACCCGGTAGGCGTCCTGCAGCTGGGTGGCCTTGCGGGCCTTGGTGGAGATCGAGAACGAGTTGTAGATCTCCTGGAACTTCGCCTTGTCCACGCCGTTCCTGCCGACCCACTCGACGATCAGGTTCTCCTTGTCCAGCGGCTGCTTCTCGGCGTGGATGGCGTGGAACACCTTGCCGTGCAGGTCGAGCTTGCCCATGGCCTCCAGCGAGTAGAACAGGCGCTGCTGCGGCACGAAGCTGTCGCGGAAGGCCACCGGCACCCGGCGCAGCACCACGTCGGCCGGCAGGCGCTTCTGCCACACATCCAGCTGCGGCTCGAAGGCGTTGCAGTGCGGGCACGAGTACCAGAAGAACTCGACCACCTCCACCTTGCCCTCGGGCGCCTCGGTGGGGGCGCGCTTGTCCAGCGACTTGTACTGGTCGCCGTCCTCGGGCTTCTTCTGGGCCCGCGCCAGCGGGGACAGGCCCAGCCCGGCGGCGGCAACGGCGCAGGCGGCGCCCGCGGAGAACACACGACGATCCATCTTGGTTTTCACTCCTTGAGTTGGGCTCAGAGCCGGTGCCCGCGGACTTGGTTCCCGGCGGCGGTCAGCGCTGCACCCGCACCAGCGCGGTTTCCAGGCCGACGGCCTCGAGCTTCTCCTTGCTGCTGTCGGCGTCGTCCTTGCGCTCGAAGGGGCCCACGCGCACCCGGAACACCTGGCGGCCGGACTGCTCGCGCTCGGTGACCCGTGCCTCGATGCCCATCAGCGAGAGCTTGGCGCGCTGTGCCTCGGCGTCCTCGGCGGTGCGGAAGGCACCGACCTGGATGAAATACAGGAACGGGTCGGCGGCGGCCGGCTTGCCGGCCCGTGCCGCGGCCAGGTCGCCCAGCGGGTCGGGCGACCCCGAGATCGCCGGCGCCGGCTTGCCGGCCACGGCCGGCGGCAGCGGCGCGGGGGCCGGAGCGGCCGGCGCCGGTGCAGCCGCCGGCGGCCGCGCCGGCGTCTTGCCGTACAGCGGCGCGTTGGGATCCCAGTTCTGGTTCTTCTTCGACTCGGCCGCATCCTGCTCGGCCGTGCGGCCGGGATGCTTGCTCACGAAGGGAATCGGCACCTTGGTGACGTAGACCGCCACCGCGAGCGCGGCACCCAGCCCGATCACGACCCCGATGACGAGGCCCACCAGCACATTGCCACGCTGTCTGTTCAACATCCTGCTCACTTCATCCGATGCGGCCGTCGCGCCCGCACCCCACATTCCTTGATGCGGCCGTCGTGCCGACGCCCGCACCTCACATCTTTTGATGCGGCCGTCGTCCCGACGCCCGCACCTCACATCTTTTCCGGCGCAGCGACACCGAGCATCGCGAGGCCGCTGCGCAGGACCCGGGCGGTGGCGGCGACCAGCGCCAGCCGCGCCCGCTTGAGGGCCTCGTCATCCACCAGGATGCGCTCGGCATCATAGTAGGAGTGGTAGCTGCTCGCGAGCTCGCGCAGGTAGAAGGTCACGTCGTGCGGCGCGAAGTCGGCCGCCGCTGCGGCCAGCATGTCGGGGTAGCGCGCCAGCTGCAGCATCAGCGCCAGCGCCGCCGGGCTGTCCAGCAGCGACAGGTCGGCGGCCTGCAGCGACGCGGCATCCCCGCCCCACATCGCCAGCACCGAGCAGATGCGGGCGTGGGCGTACTGGACGTAGTAGACGGGGTTGTCGTTGTTCTGCGCCAGCGCCAGGTCGACGTCGAACACGTACTCGGTGTCCGGCTTGCGCGACAGCAGGAAGAAGCGCACCGCATCCTTGCTGGTCCATTCGACCAGGTCGCGCAGCGTCACGTAGCTGCCGGCGCGCTTGGAGATCTTCACCTCCTGGCCGCCGCGCATCACGCGCACCATGGTGTGCAGCACGTAGTCGGGATAGCCGGCCGGGATGCCGACGCCGGCCGCCTGCAGCCCGGCGCGCACCCGCGCGATGGTGCCGTGGTGGTCGGTGCCCTGGATGTTGACCGCCTTGCGGAAGCCCCGCTCCCACTTGGCGATGTGGTAGGCCACGTCCGGCACGAAGTAGGTGTAGCTGCCGTCGGACTTGCGCATCACGCGGTCCTTGTCGTCGCCGTACTCGGTCGACTTCAGCCACAGCGCGCCGTCCTGCTCGTAGGTCTTGCCCGCCTGCTGCAGCCGCTGCACCGTGTCGTCGACCTTGCCGCTGGTGTACAGGCTGGACTCCAGGTAGTAGTGGTCGAACTTCACCGCGAACGCCCGCAGGTCCAGGTCCTGCTCGTGGCGCAGGTAGGCGACCGCGAACTGGCGGATGCCGTCCAGGTCCTCGACGTCACCGGACGCCGTGAAGGCGCGGTCGTCCGAGGTCACGGTCTTGCCGGCCAGGAAGTCCTGCGCGATGTCGGCGATGTAGTCGCCGTTGTAGGCGCTCTCGGGCCATCCCGGGTCGCCCGGCTTGAGCCCCTTGGCGCGCAGCTGCACCGACGATGCCAGCGTGGCGATCTGCACCCCGGCGTCGTTGTAGTAGAACTCGCGCCACACGTCCCAACCCTGGCTGGCGTACAGGTTGCAGATCGCGTCGCCCAGCGCCGCCTGGCGGCCGTGGCCCACGTGCAGCGGGCCGGTGGGATTGGCCGAGACGAACTCCACCATCATGCGCTGGCCGTTGGCCGGCCGGTGGCCGAAACGCGCGCCGGCCTGCAGCACCTCGCGCACCACCTGCTGCTTGGCGGCGGGCTTGAGGCGGATGTTCAGGAAGCCGGGGCCGGCGATCTCGACCGCGTCCACCCAGCGCTGGAAGGCGGACGACTGCAGCAGCTCGGACCGGAGGTTCTCCGCGAGCTGGCGCGGGTTGAGCTTGAGCGGCTTGGCCAGCTGCATGGCGGCGGTGCAGGCCAGGTCGCCGTGCGCGGCCGCCTTGGGCGATTCGAACGCGGCCTTCGCCCCCGCGCCCGGCGACAGCCGTTCCAGCCCGGACGCCAGTGCGCCGAGCAATTCTTCTTTCACCAGGAGCATCGGGGGATTTTACGGGCGCGACCTCATCCGGGCGTCGTCGCAGCCGGGGCCGCCGGCGTTTAATGCAAGTCCCGCCGGGACGCAACCCATCATCGAAGGAGATTCCGCATGAAACAGCTGCTCCCCCTGATCGCCCTCGGGCTCGCGCTGGGCCTGGGCTCCGTCCAGGCCGCCGGGCCGGCCGGCTCGCCCCAGGGCGGCGACAAGGCCGCCACTACCGCGGGCCGCACGGCGCAGCAGAACAGGATGGCGACGTGCAACAAGGAGGCCGGCGACCGGAAGGGGGACGAGCGCAAGGCCTTCATGAGCGATTGCCTGAAGAGCAAGCCGGTGTCCCAGCAGGACAAGATGAAGAGCTGCAACGTCGAAGCCAAGGGCATGAAGGGCGACGAGCGCAAGAAGTTCATGAGCGACTGCCTCAGGAAGGCCTGAGCTCCTCCGCCCTGGGGGCTCCTCGCCAGCCTGGAGGACGCGGGCCGGACGACGTCCACGCTACAAAGCCGGCCCGTTGACTTCGATCGAGGAGATTCCCATGCAGAAGATGATTGGCCTGGTCGCCCTGGGGCTGGCCCTGTCGCTCGGCGCCGCGCAGGCGGCCGGCCCGAAGGAGAAGGCCTCGCCGGCCGCGGCGGGGCAGCAGTCCCGCATGAAGGACTGCAATGCCGAAGCCAGGTCCAAGGCACTCAAGGGCGACGAACGCAAGGCGTTCATGAGCGAGTGCCTGAAGAAGAAGTGATGAAGTCCTGACCGGCGGGGCGTGCCCCCCGCCCGGTCAGCCCAGTTGCCCCCAGCCGCGGGCCAGGAACACCGCCGGCAGCGGGATCAGGGGGACGATGTGGGCCTGCCACATCACCCAGCGCCGCACGGTGCGCACCTCCTCGGCCGACGGCAGGCTGCCGTCCGCGCGCAGCGCCTTGCGCCAGGCCAGGAAGCGCAGGGTGGGCCGGATCGACATCAGGCCCACGATGGCGAACAGGCCGACCTTGGACCACAGCAGCCAGTTGCTGCCGTACCAGCCGGCCCCCTTCATGCCCAGGAAGATGCGCGCCAGCCCGGTCGCCAGCACCGCCAGCGCGGCGATGCCGTAGATGCGGTCCACGATCACGAGCCGCTCGACCACCGTGGGATTGAGCCATTCGGGCCGGCAGATCGCGGTCTCGCTCGTCAGGAAGACGACGATCGCCAGGACGGCGGAGATGTGCAGGAAGGCGAGCAGGGCTTCGAGGGTCATGGTTGGGCTGTGGCGCCTTCGCGCCAGAAGTCGGGCCGGCTGAAATGCTGCTTGAGGAAGTCGATCCACAACCGCACCCGCACCGGCAGGTGCTTGCGCTGCGGAAAGACCGCGTAGATGCCGTTGGGGGGTGCAGCGTACTCGGCGAGCACCTCCACCAGCCGGCCGGCCTGCAGGTCGGCCTCCACTTCCCAGGTGCTGCGCCAGGCGATGCCCCAGCCGCGCAGGCACCAGTCGTGCAGCACCTGGCCATCGGTGCAATCGAGCGGCCCGTTCGGGCGGTAGTGGATGATTTCGGTGCCCCCCCCCTTGGGGATGGTGAACGCCCAGCCGCGCACCTGCGAGGCCTCGCTCGACAGCAGCAGGCACTGGAAGCGCGCCAGATCGCTGGGCTGCTGCGGGGTGCCGTGGCGCGCCAGGTAGTCCGGCGTCGCCACGCACAGCCGCCGGTTGTCGGCCATGCGCACGCTCACCAGCGAGGAATCCGGCAGGTCGCCGACCCGCACCGCGCAGTCGTAGCCCTCGCCTGCCAGGTCGACCACCCGGTCGCTGAGGTTGAGCGAGATGGTCACGTCCTCGTGCGCCTCGCGGAACCGCGGCACCAGCGGCGCCACGTGGCGCCGGCCGAACCCCGCCGGGGCGGTGATGCGCAGGTGGCCGCTGGCCTTGACCCCGCCGGCACTGACGCTGGCCTCGGCGTTGGCCAGGTCGGCCAGCAGGCGCTGGCAGTCCTCCAGGAAGGCGCTGCCCTCGTGGGTGAGCGTCAGGCGGCGCGTGGTGCGCACCATCAGCTTGACGCCCAGCCGCTCCTCCAGCCCGTCGAGCCGCCGGCCCATGATGGCCGGTGCGACGCCTTCGGCCTTGGCGGCGGCCGTGAGGCTGCCGCGGGTGGCCACGGAGACGAAGGACTCGAGTTGCTTGAGCTTGTCCATGCAGGCCGGATTATGGTCCGATTAAGCGCGATGAAGTCACGAATCAAATCACTTGTTGGGCTCTAAACCTTCTGCGCGGGTTCGAATAAAGTCCCCCTCACGGCGCGCGGTTCGGCCGCGTGCCTTCGCACGCCATCGAAACGCACCAGGAGTCCTTCGCATGACCGCCCGCACCGCCGCCCACCGCCTGCAGGTCGCCACCGAGCTGCACCGCTTCATCGAGCAGCAGGTCCTCCCCGGAACCGACGTCAGCCCCGCCGCCTTCTGGCAAGGGTTCGAGGCCCTGGTGCACGAGCTCGCACCCAAGAACCAGGCGCTGCTGGCCGAGCGCGATCGCCTGCAGGGCGAACTGGACCGCTGGCACCAGGCGCATCCCGGGCCGGTCCAGGACCTGCAGGCCTACCGCGCCTTCCTGGAGCAGATCGGCTACCTGGTGCCGCCGCCGGCTGGCGTGCGGGCCAGCACCGCCAACGTCGACGCCGAACTGGCGCTGCAGGCCGGCCCGCAGCTGGTCGTGCCCATCCTCAATGCGCGCTACGCCCTGAACGCCGCCAATGCGCGCTGGGGCTCGCTGTACGACGCGCTGTACGGCACCGATGCGATCCCGGAGACCGGTGGCGCCGAGAAGGGGCCCGGCTACAACGAGGTGCGCGGCGCCAGGGTGATCGACTACGCGCGCGGCGTGCTCGACCAGGCCGCGCCGCTGGCGCAGGGCTCGCACCGGGACGCCGTCGGCTACCGCGTCGAGGGCGGCCGGCTGGCCGTCGCGCTCAAGGGCGGCGCCAGCACCGGCCTGAAGGATCCGGCGCAGTTCGCCGGCTACCGGGGCGAGGCCGCTGCGCCCTCCTCCGTGCTGCTGCAGCACCACGGCATCCACATCGACATCCTGGTCGACCGCTCGACGCCGATCGGCAGCACCGATCCCGCCGGCATCACCGACGTGGTGATGGAAGCCGCGCTGTCCACCATCCTGGACCTGGAGGATTCGGTGGCGGTGGTCGATGCCGAGGACAAGGTGCTGGCCTACCGCAACTGGCTGGGCATCCTCAAGGGCGACCTGACCGAGCAGGTGAGCAAGGGCGGGCGCACCTTCACCCGCGGCCTGAACCCGGACCGCGTGTACACCGCGCCGGATGGCAGCGGCAGCGTCACCCTGCACGGCCGCTCGCTGCTGTTCGTGCGCAACGTCGGCCACCTGATGACGAACCCGTCCATCCTGTGGGGCGACGGCCAGGAGATCCCGGAGGGCATCCTCGACGCGGTCGTCACCACCGCGATCGCGATCCACGACCTCAAGGGCCATGGCGCCAACGGCATCCGCAACTCGCGCACCGGCTCGGTCTACATCGTCAAGCCCAAGATGCACGGGCCGCGCGAGGTGGCCTTCGCCAACGAGCTGTTCGGCCGCGTCGAGCAGCTGCTCGGGCTGCCGGCCAACACCGTGAAGCTGGGCATCATGGACGAGGAGCGCCGCACCAGCGTCAACCTGCAGGCCTGCATCGCCGAGGCGGCGGCGCGCGTGGCCTTCATCAACACCGGCTTCCTCGACCGCACCGGCGACGAGATGCACACCGCCATGCTGGCCGGGCCGATGTTCCGCAAGGGCGACATGAAGTCCAGCGCCTGGATCCAGGCCTACGAGAAGAACAACGTGCTCGTCGGCCTGGCCTGCGGCCTGCGTGGGCGGGCCCAGATCGGCAAGGGCATGTGGGCCATGCCGGACCTGATGGCCGCCATGCTGGAGCAGAAGATCGGCCATCCCAGGGCCGGCGCCAACACCGCCTGGGTGCCCTCGCCCACCGCCGCCACGCTGCACGCGCTGCACTACCACCAGGTCGACGTCGCCGCCGTGCAGCAGGAACTGGAGAAGATCGATGCCGCCGGCGAGCGCGAGGCCCTGCTGGCCGGGCTGCTGCAGGTGCCGGTGGTGCCCGAGGCGAAATGGACGGCCGAGGAGCGCCAGCAGGAGCTGGACAACAACGTGCAGGGCATCCTGGGCTACGTGGTGCGCTGGATCGACCAGGGGGTGGGCTGCTCCAAGGTGCCCGACATCCACAACGTCGGCCTGATGGAGGACCGCGCCACGCTGCGCATCTCCAGCCAGCACATCGCCAACTGGCTGCACCACGGCGTGGTCAGCGAGCAGCAGGTGCGCGAGACCTTCCAGCGCATGGCCGCCGTGGTGGACAAGCAGAACGCCGGCGACCCGCTGTACCAGCCCATGGCCGGCAACTGGGAGACCTCGTTCGCCTATCGCGCCGCGCTCGACCTGGTGTTCAAGGGCAAGGAACAGCCCTCGGGCTACACCGAGCCGCTGCTGCATGCGTGGCGCCTGAAGGTGAAGGCGGCGCGGGGCTGAGGCCTCTCGCGACAGCAGGCCGCTGTTACCTGGTCATTCCCGCGAAGGCGGGAATCCAGTGCGTCCGCTTTCGCGGCCTGCCTGAATGTCCTGGATCCCCGCCTTCGCGGGGATGACGGGAGCCCAGCTCAGATCGCGAGATATTGGTGCCGCAGGTCGGCGTTGTCGATCACTTCCTGCGCCGTGCCGTCGAACACCACCTCGCCCATGTCCAGGATGACGGCGCGGTTCGCCAGGTGCAGCGCGGCGATCGCGTTCTGCTCGACGATGATGGTGGTCAGGCCCAGGGCCTTGATCTCCTCGAGGATCTTCTCGATCTCCTGCACGATCACCGGCGCCAGCCCTTCGTAGGGCTCGTCCAGCAGCAGCAGCTTGACCTCGCGCGACAGGGCGCGCGCCACCGCCAGCATCTGCTGCTCGCCGCCGGACAGCGTCACGGCCTCCTGCCGGCGGCGCTCGGCCAGCCGCGGGAAGTGGCTGTAGATGCGCTCTATCGTCCAGCCGCGCGGCGCCTCGATCTGCGCCAGCTGCAGGTTCTCCTCCACCGTCAGGCCGCCGATGATGCGACGGTCCTCCGGCACCAGGCCGACGCCGCAGCGCGCAGCCTGCCACGAAGCCTTGGGGTGCAGCGCCTGGCCGTCCAGCCAGATCTCGCCCTGGCGCAGCTGCGGATCGGCCAGCCGGGCGATGGTGCGCAGCGTCGAGGTCTTGCCGGCGCCGTTGCGCCCGAGCAGCGCCACGATCTCGCCTTCGTGCACGTCGAAGCCCACGCCCTGCACCACGTAGCTCTGCCCGTAGTAGGCGTGCAGGTTGCGGCACGAGAAGTAGGCCGGCGCGGCCGCCGCGGCGGCAGCCTCGCGTTCGGGGGTGGTGACCGCGTTCACAGGTGGGCGCCTCCGAGGTAAGCCTGCTTGACCCGCTCGTCGCCCTTGATGGACTGCGGGTCGCCTTCGGCGATCACGGTGCCCTGCGCCATCACGCTGATGCGCCGCGCCAGCGAGAACACCACGTGCATGTCGTGCTCGATGATCACCTTGGTGACCTTGCCCTCGCCGACGCGCTGCAGCAGGTCGATGGTGTTGTTGGTGTCGGCGCGCGACATGCCGGCGGTCGGCTCGTCCATCAGCAGCAGGCGCGGCTCCTGCACCAGGCACATGGCCAGCTCCAGCCGGCGCTTGTCGCCGCGCGAGAGGTTGCCCGAGGTCTCGTGCCGCTTGCCGGCCAGTCCGACGTCCTCCAGCGCGTGCTCGGCGCGCTCCAGCACCTCGGCCTGCGCGTCGGCGCGCGGCCAGGCGTTGAAGGCGAAGGCGCCGTCGCGCCGGGCCAGCGCCGGGATCACCACGTTCTCCAGCACGCTGAGGTCGCCGAAGATCTCGGGCGTCTGGAACACGCGCGCGACCCCGGTCTGGTTGATCTCGTGCGGCGCCAGGCCGACCAGCGACTTGCCGTCGAAGGTGACCGAGCCGCTGTCCGGCGCGAGCCGGCCGACGAAGCAGTTGAGCAGGGTGGACTTGCCGGCGCCGTTGGGGCCGATGATGGCGTGCACGCTGCCGGCCTCGACCGCGAGGTTGACGTCGTTCAGCGCCTTGAGGCCGGCGAAGCTCTTGCTCACGCCCTTGACATGGAGGATGGCCATCGCTGCTTCCTAGGCCGTGCCCTGTGCGGGGCGATTGACGGGGTTGGGCGTTCCCGGATGCGCCGCACCGGGCTGCGAAGCGGCGTGCGCGGCGCCGGCGTGCGCCGCCGCATGGCCTGGTGCCGGATGCGGATGCGCCGGCGCCGCATGGGCTTGGGGCTCGGCGGCCGGGCCGCGGCGCAGGCGCCGGACGATGCGTTCGATGCCTTCCATGATGCCGCCCGGCAGGAAGATCACGATGATCATGAACAGCACGCCCAGCGTGAGCTGCCAGCCCTCGCCCACGAACAGGCCGAGCACGCCGACCGCCGCGTCCTCGACCGGGTCGGGCAGGAAGGAGAAGATGTCGTGCAGGGTCTGGGCGTTGAAGGCCGAGAAGATGTTCTCGAAGTACTTGATCACCACCGCGCCCAGCACGGGGCCCAGCAGGGTGCCGACGCCGCCCAGGATGGTCATCAGCACCACTTCGCCCGAGGCCGTCCATTGCATGCGCTCGGCGCCGGCCAGCGGATCGGTCACCGCCAGCAGCGAGCCCGCCAGGCCGGCATAGACCCCGGAAATCACGAAGGCGGCCAGCGCATAGGGCCGCGTGTGCACGCCCGTGAAGTTGAGCCGGTTCTGGTTGGACTTGATTGCGCGCAGCATGGTGCCGAACGGCGAGCGGCCGATGCGCAGCGCCACGTAGAACCCCAGGATCAGCAGCACCGCGCAGAAGTAGAAGCCGCTGTAGCCGCTCATCGGCATGCCGAACAGGTTGGTGTGCGGAATCGCGCTGCTCGCCCCGCTCGCCCAGGTGTCGATCACGCGCGGATCGGTGCGCGTGATCTGCAGCCCGGTCTCGCCGTTGGTGATCGGCGTGAGCACGGAGTAGGCCAGGTTGTAGGACATCTGCGCGAAGGCCAGCGTCAGGATGGCGAAGTAGATGCCCGAGCGGCGCAGGCTCATGTAGCCGATCACCAGCGAGAACACGCCGGCGACGACCATGGCGCACAGCACCGCCGGGATCACGTTCATGGTCAGCAGCTTGAGGCTCCACACGGCGGTGTACGAGCCCACCCCCAGGAAGGCCGCGTGGCCGAACGACAGGTAGCCGGTCAGCCCGAACAGGATGTTGAAGCCGATCGCAAAGATGCCGTAGATCGCGAAGCGCTGCAGCAGGTCCGGGTAGCCGGCGCCCAGCGGCGCCGCCCACAGCGGCATCGCCAGCACCGCCAGCGCGAAGCCGCCCAGCAGCAGCAGGTCCTTGCGGCCATTCGTCGTCATGCCGCCTCCTTCAGGTTTCCATCAGGCCCTTGCGGCCCAGCAGCCCGCGCGGGCGCACCAGCAGGATCACCACGGCGACCAGGTAGATGATCACCTGGTCGATGCCGGGCACCAGCGCCTTGATCTCGTTCATCGAGGCGAAGGACTGCAGGATGCCCAGCAGGAAACCGGCCAGCACCGCCCCCGCCAGCGAACCCATGCCGCCCACCACCACCACCACGAACGACAGCACCAGGAACTCCATGCCCATGTGGTAGTCCGGCGCGAGGATCGGCGTGTACATGGCGCCGGCGATGCCCGCCACCACCACCGCCAGCCCGAACACCACCGTGAAGCGGCGCTCGATGTGGATGCCGAACAGGCCCACCGTCTCGCGGTCGCGCATGCCCGCGCGCACCACCATCCCGAAGGTGGTGAAGCGCAGGAAGGCGAACACGGCGGCGATCACCACCAGCGAGAACACGAAGTACACCAGCCGCCACCACGGGTAGGTGATCGAAGTCCCCAGGCCCAGCCACGTGCCGACGTCGGCGCTGCCGGAGAACGCGTCCGGCGTCGGCATCGGGATCGGGTTGGCGCCGAAGTACGCCTTGACCAGTTCCTGCAGCACGATGGCCAGCCCGAAGGTCACCAGGATCTGGTCGGCGTGCGGGCGCCGGTAGAAGTGCCGGATCAGCCCGCGCTCGAACACGATGCCCAGCACCAGCATCAACGGGATCGCCAGCAGCACCGATAGCGGCACCGCGTAGTCGATCACCTTGGCGCCGGCGTCACCGAACCACAGCGTGAGGTAAGGGATCTCCTTGTACGAATCGAAGAAGGTCACGGAGGTGTCCTTGACCATCTTCGAGATCGTCAGCAGCTTGTGCAGCACCACCGCACAGAAGCCGCCCAGCATGAACAGCGCCCCGTGGGCGAAGTTCACCACCCCCAGCGTGCCGAAGATCAGGGTCAGGCCGAGGGCGATGAGGGCGTAGGCCCCGCCCTTGTCCAGGCCGTTGAGCAGTTGCAGCAGGATGGCGTCCATCGCCCGGGGCTCCTGTGCGTCAGACCTTGTACGGGCCGAGTTCGCCGCCGCCCATCTTGGGGTCGTACTCGACCTGGGCGCGCGGCACCACCTTGACCACCTCCAGCAGGCCGAAGCGGCCGTTGGGCTTCTCGGCGCCGCGCATCACCAGCACGTCCTTGAAGCACTGGTGGTCGCCGGCGCGGTACTCGGTCGGGCCGTTGCCAAGGCCGTCGAACTTGAAGCCTTCCAGCGCCTTGATCACCTCCGGCGGGTAGAAGGTGCCGGCCTTCTCGACCGCGTTGGCGTACAGCAGGGTCTGGACGTAGCAGGTGTGCGCGGCCTGGGACGGCGGCTCGCCGTATTCCTGGCCGAAGGACTTGGTGAAGACCTTGGTGGCCTCATCCTCGAGCGTCCAGTGCCAGTTGGCCGTGCCCAGGATGCCCTTGACCGCATCGCCGGCCCCCTGCGCCATCAGGCGCGAGTACAGCGGCACCACGATCTCGAAGTTCTTGCCGTTGACGCTCTTGTCGCGCAGGCCGAACTGCACCGCCTGGCGCAGCGAGTTGACCATGTCCTTGCCGTAGTGGTTCAGGATCAGCACGTCGGCGCCGGAGTTGAGCACCGGGGTGATGTACTGGGAGAAGTCGCCGGCGCCCAGTGGCGTGCGCACCGCCTTGACGGTCTGCCAGCCGAGCTTCTCGGTGGCGTCCTTGATCGACTCTTCCTGCGTCCAGCCCCAGGTGTAGTCGGCAGTCAGGTGGTAGGCCTTGCGGTCCTTGCCCATCTCCTGGGCCAGGATCGGCGCCAGCGCCTGGCCCGACATGTAGGCGTTGAAGAAGTGCCGGAAGCCGTAGCGCCGGCGGTCCTTCATGGTGGTGTCGTTCGAGTGCGTGAGGCCGGCCATGAAGATCACGCCCATTTCCTGCGCCAGCGACTGCACCGCCACCGCGACGGCGGAGGAGGACCCGCCGGAGAACATGATCACGCCGTCCTTCTCGATCATGCGCTTGGCCGAGGCACGCGCGGCGTCGGCCTTGGTCTGGGTGTCGCCGGTGACGTACTGGACCTTCTTGCCCAGGATGCCCTTGCCCTTGAGCGAGGACGGCTTGAACGTCTTCATCATGCCGCCGTCGCCCTCGCCGTTGAGGTGCTTGACGGCCAGCTTGAAGGCCTTGAGCTCGTCGTTGCCTTCGTCGGCGTACGGGCCGGTCTGCGGCACGTTGAAGCCCAGCGTCACGGCCTTCGCCTTGCTGGGATCGTTGCGGAACTCCTGCGCCCAGGCGTTGCGCACGAAGAACGTGGGCGCCGCGATACCGGCCCCCATCGCGCCCATGCCCTTGAGTACCTTGCGTCGAACCTTGTCTTCCATGGTGGACCTCGTCGATCGGGTTGGAGGGAAACGAATGCACCGCCCGATGAAAGCTGCGGCACGACCGGAACATCGCACGCGCTTGTCAAGGATTCAATAAATGTTTGACGACAAAGGACTTTCTAGTAAAGATCCAATGTCATGTTTGACGGCGCCGGTCAATCCTTGACAGCCGGACCGCCGAACACGCGGGTTTTCACGGAGGGGTTTTCCATGGCACGCACCCTCGTCGGCCAGCGCATCCGCGACCAGCGCCGGGCCCAGGGCATCACCCAGGCCGCCCTGGCGCAGCGGGTCGGGATCTCGCCCTCCTACCTCAACCTGATCGAAAGCGACCGGCGCAACATCGCCGGCGCGCTGCTGCACCGCATCGCGCAGGCGCTGGACCGCCCGCTGGAGGAATTCGACGGCGCCGCCGAACGCCGCCTGCTCGATGAACTGGCGGAGATCGCGGCCGATCCGCTGCTGGCCGCGCTGCATCTCGATCCCGCTTCGGCCGCCGACCTGGTGGCGCGGCATCCGGACTGGGGCCGGGCGCTGGTGGCGCTGCAGCGTGCCGGCATCGCCCAGCGCCAGACGGTGGCCGCGCTGTCCGATCGATTGAGCCAGGACCCCTTCGTCGCCGAGGCGGTGCATGCCTTGCTCACGCGCCTGACGGCGATCCGCTCCGCCTCCGAAATCCTGGAGAGCGAGGAGGCGCTGGACGCCGACCACAGCCGGCGCTTCGTGTCCATCATTGCGCAGGACAGCCGCCGGCTGTCGGACGTCGCGCAGGCGCTGGCCGCCTTCCTCGGTCGCGATCTCGCATCGCGTCCCCCGAGCACGCCGGCCGCCGAAGTGGACGACTACCTGTTCGACCGCGGCAACCACTTCCCGCAGCTGGAAAACGCGGCGCAGGCACTGGCGGCGGAAGTCGCTGGCGGCGCCACGACCGGGCAGCCGCCCTCCGCCGAGGCGCTGCAACGGTGGCTGCGCGAGCGGCACGGCATCGAGGTGCACGAGCCCGGCACTGCGCCCGCCAAAGCTGGCGACCTGGTCTTGCCGCCGCTGGCCAGCCCGGCCAGCCGCCGCTTCGCGCTGGCCCGGGCCGCCTGCGAGCGCGCCTGCGCCGAGGCGGTGGAGGCGGAACTGGCGCGGGCGCAGGGCGTGCTCGCGAGCGAGGCGGCACGCCAGCGCGCCCGGCGCGCCCTGTTCGGCTACGCCGCCGCGGCGCTGCTCATGCCCTACGAGGCCTTCCACGCCGCCGCGACGGCGGCGCGCTACGACATCGAGGTGCTGGCGCGCCGCTTCGGCACCAGCTTCGAGCAGGTGTGCCACCGGCTCGCCACCCTGCACCGCCCGGGCGCCGAAGGCATCCCCTTCGGCTTCCTGCGCACCGACCCGTCCGGCTTCGTGACCAAGCGGCTGTCGCTGCCGCGCCTGCCCTTGCCGCGCTGGGGCAATGCGTGCCCGCTGTGGGCGGTGCACACGGCGTTCCGCAGCGCCGGCACCATCGTGCGACAGCTGGCCGAGTTCCCGGGCGGCGACCGCTACCTGATGGTGGCACGGGTGGTGGAGAAGGACGGCGCCGGCTTCGGCGCGCCGCAGCGCCTGCTGTCGGTCATGCTGTTCTGCGACGCGCTCCATGCGGACCGCCTGGTCTACGGCGATGGCCTGGACCTGTCGCCGCGCGCGCCGGCCACCCCGGTGGGACAGGCCTGCCGAGTGTGCGTGCGGCGCGATTGCGGCTGGCGCCAAGAAGAACCCATCCTCGATGCGGGCATGTCCTGAGGCTGTCGCAGCGCTGCACCGCTAGACTGGATCGCTCCAACACAGCGGGCAGGCAGCCATGGCGGCACGCGTTCTGATCGCCGAGGACGAGGCGAACATCTCCGAATCGCTGAGCTTCATCCTCAGCCGGGAAGGCCACACGGTGTCCACCGTGGCCGACGGCGAGGCCGCGCTGCAGCAGCTGCGCCACGGCCTGCCCGACCTGCTGATCCTGGACGTCATGCTGCCCGGGCGTAACGGCTTCGAGGTGCTCAAGGCAATCAAGGCCGACGCGCGGCTGCAGTCGCTGCCGGTGATCGTGCTGACCGCCAAGACCCAGCAGCGCGACCGCGAGATGGCCGAATCGATCGGCGCGGCCGCCTACCTGACCAAACCTTTCGCCAACCGCGACCTGGTCGAGCAGGTGCGGCGGTTGACCACGGCGTGAAGCCCATCGAGCGCCTCTCGCGGCAGCGCCTGCGCAGCGCCGCGGTGGTGCTGCCCTTCCTGGGCGCGTTCCTGCTGCTGCCGCCGTTCCTGCCGCTGTTCACCGCGCGCGTGCAGGTGGCAGGCCTGCCGCTGATCGTTGTCTACATCTTCGGCGTCTGGGCCATCCTGATCGCACTCGCATGGTGGCTGGCGCGCCGGTTGGGCGGCAGCAGCGAGGGCGAACCGCCGGCCTGACCCCATGCTCTCGGCCAACCTGATCCTCGCGACGGCGCTGTTGTACGTCGCGGTGCTGTTCGGGGTCGCATTCCTCGGCGACAACCGCGCGCGCCAGGGGCAGCTCGGCTGGCTGCAATCGCCGGTCACCTACACGCTGTCGATCTCGGTCTACTGCACCTCCTGGACCTTCTACGGCGCGGTGGGTTCGGCCGCCCGCAACGGGCTGGAGTACGTGACCATCTACCTGGGGCCGACGCTGGTGTTCGTCGGCTGGTGGCTGTTCCTGCGCAAGCTGGTGCGCATCGGCCAGCGCCACCGCATCACCTCCATCGCCGACATGCTGTCCTCGCGCTACGGCAAGAGCCCGGGGCTGGCGGCGCTGGTCACGGTGATCGTGGTGGCGGCCTCGACGCCCTACATCGCGCTGCAGCTCAAGGCCGTGACCACCAGCTTCCAGGTGATCAGCGGGTCGGGGCCGGCCGCGCTGTCGGGCTTCTACAGCGCGCAGCCCAACTTCCATCTGGCGTTCTGGATCGCTGCCGGCATGGCGGCCTTCACCATCCTGTTCGGCACCCGCAACATCGACGCCAGCGAGCGCCACCCGGGCGTGGTCGCCGCCATCGCACTGGAGGCCGTGGTCAAGCTGCTGGCCATGCTGGCGGTGGGCCTGCTGGTGGTGTTCGGCATCGGCTCCGGGCCGGCCGACATCTTCACCCGCATGCCGACCGACATGCTGCACGCGCAGGAGCTGTTCGGCCCGCGCTGGGTGACGCTGTGCTTCCTGGCGGCCACCGCGGTGATCTGCCTGCCGCGCCAGTTCCAGGTGACCGTGGTGGAGATCGGCAACGAGCAGCACCTGCGCACCGCGGCCTGGCTGTTCCCGCTCTACCTGTTCCTGATCAGCCTATTCATCCTGCCGATCGCGATCGCCGGCCTGTCGTTCCTGCCGCGGGGCGCCAACCCGGACATGTTCATGCTCACGCTGCCGATGTGGGCCGGCCGCCAGGAGGTCGCGCTGCTGGCCTTCCTGGGCGGCTTCTCGGCGGCGACCTCGATGGTGATCGTGGCCGCGATCGCGCTGTCCACCATGGTGTCCAACCACATCATCCTGCCGCTGGCGCTGCGGCTGCCGTGGGTGTCGATCAACGCCAGCGGCGACGTGCGCCGGATGCTGATCAGCAGCCGGCGGGTCAGCATCTGCCTGATCCTGCTGATGGCGTTCCTGTACTTCCGGCTGAGCGCCCGCTTCAACCCGCTGGCCTCCATCGGCCTGACGGCGTTCGCCGGCGCCGCGCAGCTGCTGCCCTGCCTGGTCGGCGGCCTGTTCTGGCGCCACGCCACGGCACGCGGTGCGGTCGCCGGGTTGGCGGTGGGCGCCGCCATGTGGGCCTACACCCTGCTGCTGCCCAGCTTCCAGGGCGCCTGGCTGCTGTCGCCCGACGACATCGCCCAGGGGCCGTTCGGACTGCCCTGGCTGCGGCCGCAGCAGCTGTTCGGCATGCAGGGCGTGGACCCGCTGGTGCACTCGGTGTTCTGGAGCCTGACCTTCAACACGGCGGTGTTCATCGGCGTGTCGCTGATGCGCGAGCCGCGCCCGTTGGAACACCTGCAGGCCACGCTGTTCGTCGACGCGTTCCGCCAGGGGACGGCCGACACCTCGCGTTTCGTCAGCCGCTCCGCCGACACCTACGACCTGAACGTGCTGGCGCAGCGGCTGATCGGCGTGGAGGAGGCCCGGCGCCTGTTTGCGGCCGGCGGCCACGAGGGCAACCCGGCGCCGGGCGACCCGGTCGCCGACGACGCGCTGATCACGGAGCTGGAACGCAGGCTGGCGGGCAGCGTGGGCGCGGCCACGGCACGCGCCATGGTGTCGCAGGTGGTCACCGGCGAGACCATCAGCCTGGCCGGCCTGCTGCAGATCGCCGACGAGACCCAGCGGGTGCGCGACTACAGCCGGCGGCTGGAAGCGCAGTCCACCGAGCTGGCCCAGACGGCGCAGGAACTGCGCCTGGCCAACGAGCGGCTCAAGGCCCTGGACAGCCAGAAGGACGACTTCCTCAGCCAGGTCAGCCACGAGGTGCGCACGCCCATGACCTCGATCCGCTCGTTTTCCGAGATCCTGCTGCAGACGCCGGATCTGGAGCGGGCCCAGTCCGAGCGCTTCCTGCGCATCATCCACGACGAGAGCATCCGCATGACGCGCCTGCTCGACGACATCCTGGAGCTGAGCGTGCTGGAGGGAGGGCACAGCACCTGGGCGCTGCGGGCCATCGACCCGGATGTCGCGCTGGAGAACGCGGTCGGCATCTGCCGCGGCCTGTCCAGCTCGGCCCGGCTGGAGGTGGTGCGCACGCCGCACGACAAGGGGGCCTGCGTGATGGCCGACCCCGATCGCCTGAGCCAGGTCTTCATCAACCTGATCTCCAACGCGATCCGCCACAACACCGACCCGGTGCCGCGGGTGCGCATCGCGAGCGTGCTGCGCGACGGCCAGTACGAACTGACCGTGCAGGACAACGGCCCGGGCATCCCGCCCGAGGTGCAGGAGCGCCTGTTCTCCAAGTTCTCGCGCACGGGCGGCGCCCGGATGCCGGGCAAGCAGGGTGCCGGGCTGGGCCTGGCGATCAGTTGGCAGATCGTGCGCCGGCTGGGCGGCACGCTGGAGCTGGTGCCGGGGACGGGCAGCGGCGCATGCTTCCGCATGCGGCTGTCGTGCGTGGAGGTCGCCGGCGACGCGGCGCCGTCGCGCGAGCGACTGGCCGCTGGCTAGACTGGCGCCATGGACCCGCATCCGACGCCGCCCGACCCCGATCGCTGCCCCCTGTGCGGCGGACCGAACCGCTGCGCCAACGAGATCGAGAAGGCGACCGGCCGGCCCCAGCCGCCCTGCTGGTGCACCCGCGTCGAGTTCCCGCGCGAACTGCTCGCCCGGGTGCCGGCGGAAGCGGTCGACAAGGCCTGCCTCTGCCCCGCCTGCGCCGGCTCCGCCTAGCGCCGGCCCCTGCAGCCTCGCACGCGGACGCCCACCGGTCGCGGCACTCGCGAATAATGGCCGCATGTGCCAGCTGCTCGGGATGAACTGCAACACGCCCACGGACATCGCGTTCAGCTTCACCGGGTTCGCGCAGCGCGGCGGGCGCACCGACCACCACGCCGACGGCTGGGGCATCGCCTTCTTCGAAGGGCGCGGGCTGCGGCACTTCGTCGACCACGAGCCGGCTTCCCGGTCGCCCGTGGCGGAGCTGATCCGCCGCTACCCGATCAAGAGCCGCAACGTCATCGCCCACATCCGCAAGGCGACCCAGGGCCAGGTCGCGCTGGAGAACTGCCATCCCTTCGTGCGCGAGCTGTGGGGCCGCTACTGGGTGTTCGCGCACAACGGCGACCTGAAGGACTTCCATCCGCGCCTGCACGCCAGTTTCCGCCCGGTGGGCAATACCGACAGCGAGCGTGCGTTCTGCTGGATCCTGCAGGAGCTGTGGAAGTCGCACGCCGGCGTGCCCAGCGTGGCCGAATTGACGCTCACCCTGCGCGAGCTGGCGCCGAGGATCGCGGCGCACGGCCCCTTCAACTTCCTGCTGTCCAACGGCGAGGCGCTGTGGGCCCATTGCGCGACCCATCTCTTCCACGTGGAGCGCAAGCATCCGTTCGCCCATGCCCGGCTCAAGGACGAGGACCTGGCGATCGACTTCGCCCGCCACACCACGCCGAGCGACCGGGTGGCGGTGGTGGTCACCTCGCCGCTGACGGTGAACGAGACCTGGACGCCGATGCAGCCGGGCGAGCTGCGCGTGTTCGTGGACGGCGAAGCGCTCGCCTAGCGGCCTGCCGTCGGTCCCGGTGCGATCAACGGGCCGCCAGGGCGGCCTCCAGCGCATCGACGAACATGGCCGGCACGTCGAAGCCGGCCTGCTGATGGATCTCCTGGAAGCAGGTCGGGCTGGTGACGTTGATCTCGGTGAGGTAGTCGCCGATCACGTCCAGGCCCACCAGCAGCAGGCCGCGCGCGGCCAGCACCGGCCCCAGCGCCTGCGCGATCTCGCGGTCGCGAGGCGTCAGCGGCTGCGCCACGCCCTTGCCGCCGGCAGCGAGATTGCCCCGCACTTCCGACCCCTGCGGGATGCGTGCCAGGCTGAACGGCACCGGCTGGCCGCCGATCACCAGGATGCGCTTGTCGCCCTGCACGATCTCGGGCACGAAGCGCTGCACCATGATGGTGGTGTCGCCCTGCCCGTTGAGGGTCTCGGTGATCGAGCCGAGGTTCAGCCCGTCGGCGCCGACCCGGAAGATGCCCATGCCGCCCATGCCGTCGAGCGGCTTGAGGATGATGTCCCGGTGCTCGGCGTGGAAGCGCTTGACCTCCTCGGGGTCGCGCGTCACCAGCGTGGGCGCGACGAACTGCGGGAACTCCATCACCGCCAGCTTCTCGGGATGGTCGCGCAGCGCGCGCGGGCTGTTGAACACGCGCGCGCCCTCGCGCTCGGCCTGCTCCAGCAGGTGGGTGGCGTAGAAGTACTCCGGATCGAACGGCGGGTCCTTGCGCATCAGCACCGCATCGAAGTCCTTCAGCGCGCGCGTGCCGTCCGCGGTTTCGACGAACCAGTCCTCGTCCGAGCCGGTCAGCCGGATTTCGCGCACGCGGGCCTGCACCACGCCGCCCGAGCGCCACGACAGGTGGCGCGGCTCGCAGGCGGCCACGGCATGGCCGCGCCGCTGCGCCTCGCGCATCATCGAGAAGGTGGTGTCCTTGTAGACCTTGAAGGCCTCCAGCGGATCGGCAATGAAGAGCAGCTTCATCGGGTGGGTGTTCAGGCGCGGGGGGCGGGAATGGTAAGGCCGCGCTGCACGGCGGGCCGGGCCAGGAAGGCGTCGAGCGCGCGCCGCACGTTCGTGAACGACTCGAATTCGACGAGCTCGCCGGCGCCGTAGAAGCCGACGAGGTTGCGCACCCAGGGGAAGGTGGCGATGTCGGCCACGCCGTACTCGTCGCCGGCCACCCAGGCGCTGTCCGCGAGGCGCCGGTCCAGCACGCCCAGCAGGCGGCGCGACTCCGCGATGTAGCGGTCGCGCGGGCGCTTGTCCTCGTAGGCCTTGCCGGCGAACTTGTGGAAGAAGCCGACCTGGCCGAACATGGGCCCGACCCCGCCCATCTGGAACATCAGCCACTGCACGGCCTGCCAGCGTCGCGCCGGGTCGCGCGGCAGCAGCTGGCCGGTCTTCTCCGCCAGATACAGCAGGATGGCGCCGGACTCGAACAGCGCCAGCGGCTTCCCGCCCGGCCCCTGCGGGTCGATGATGGCCGGGATCTTGTTGTTCGGGTTGAGCGACAGGAATTCGGGCGAGAGCTGGTCCTGGCTCTCGAAATCGACCCGGTGCGCCTCGTAGGGCAGGCCGGTCTCTTCCAGCGCGATGGACACCTTCACGCCATTGGGCGTGGGCAGGGAATACAGCTGCAGGCGGTCGGGATGCTGCGCCGGCCACTTGCGGGTGATCGGGTAGTCGGAAAGGGCGTTGCTCATGCCCTCACCCTAGCACGCAGCCCATGCCCGGCGCTGGCCCGGGGTGAACGGCGGCCGCTCAGATCTCGACCTTCGCCCCGAGTTCCACCACCGCGTTGCTCGGCAGGTTGAGGAACTCCGCCGCCGCGCCGGCGTTGTGGTGCATCTGCGCGAACAGCTTCTCGCGCCAGGGCGCCATGCCGCCGCCCATGGTGGGCACCACCAGGTCGCGCGACAGGAAGTAGCTGGTGGTCATGGGCTGCAGCTCGCAGCCCCGGCCACGCAGCTGCTCCAGCGCCCGCGGCACGTCGTAGTCGTTCTTGAAGCCGTAGTGGATCACCACCTGCCAGCAGTTGCGCCCGAGCGATTCGACCTCCAGCCGCTTGCCCATCCCGATCCAGGGCACCTCGTGGCTGCGCACGGTCACGAACAGGTTCTGCTCGTGCAGCACCTTGTTGTGCTTGAGGTTGTGCAACAGGGCATTGGGCACCGTGCCCGGTTCGGCGGTCATGAACACCGCGGTTCCCTCGACGCGCGTCGGCGGGCTCACGAACACCGCGTCCAGGAAGCTCGGCAGGTCGATGGCATCGGCGCGCAGCTTCTCGTTCATCAGCGCGCGGCCCTGCTTCCAGGTCATCATCAGCGTGAACATCGCAATGCCGATCGCCACCGGGAACCAGCCCCCGTCCACCAGCTTGAGCAGGTTGGACGAGAAGAACATCAGGTCCACCGCGAAGAACAGCGCAGTCGCCGCGATGCACAGCCACAGCGGGTAGCGCCAGGCATATCGGATCACGAAGAAGGTCAGCACCGTGGTGATCAGCATGTCGGTGGTGACCGCGATGCCGTAGGCGAAGGCCAGGTTGGTGGAGTTGCGGAACAGCCCCACGGCCAGCACGATCGCACCGAACAGGGTCCAGTTCACGGCCGGCATGTAGATCTGCCCGGTCTCGTGCACCGAGGTGTGGCGGATCTCCATGCGCGGCAGGTAGCCCAGCTGGATGGCCTGCTTGGTCACCGAGAACGCCGCCGACAGCAGCGCCTGCGAGGCGATCACGGTGGCGGCGGTCGCCAGCACCACCAGCGGCACCAGCGCCCAGGACGGCGCCAGCTTGTAGAACGGGTTATCGACGGCAGCGGGCGTGTACAGCAGCAGCGCGCCCTGGCCGAAGTAGTTGATCACCAGTGCCGGCATCACCAGCCCGAACCAGGCGATGCGGATCGGCTGCTTGCCAAAGTGCCCCATGTCCGCGTACAGCGCCTCGGTGCCGGTGACCGCCAGCACCAGCGCGCCGAGCAGCACGAAGCTGGTGCCGGGCTGCTGCAGCACGAAGCGGATCGCATGGTGCGGGCTGAGCGCGCCCAGTACCTCCGGGTGGGCGGCGATGTGCGGGATGCCCAGCACCGCGATGGTGACGAACCACAGGGCGCACACCGGCCCGAACAGCCGGCCGATGCCGCCGGTGCCGTTCTTCTGCACCCAGAACAGCAGGAAGATGATCACCAGCGAGGCCGGCACCACGTACGGGGTGAAGGCGGGCGACAGCAGCTCCACGCCCTCCACCGCCGACAGCACCGAGATCGCCGGCGTGATCACGCCGTCGCCGTAGAAGATGGCGGTGCCGAAGATGCCGATCACCAGCAGCGCGCCGCGCAGCCGGGATTGCTCGTGCATCGCCGTGGAGGCCAGCGCCAGCATGGCGATCAGCCCGCCTTCACCATTGTTGTCGGCGCGCAGGATCAGTCCGACGTACTTGATGGAGACGACGATCGTCACGGTCCAGAACACCAGCGACAGGATGCCGTACACGTTGGCCGGGCTGAGTTCGACCAGGCCGGAGTTGAACACCACCTTCAGCGCATACAGCACGCTGGTGCCGATGTCGCCGTAGACGATGCCGATGGCGCCCAGGGTCAGCGCCGCGAGCGAGGATTTGGTGCTTGGCACGAAGGTCCCCGTCTTCGCGCCAACGCGCCGGGGTTCCGGTGGTCGAAAAGCCCGCTATTGTGCGCCCGGCACCGGTCGCACCGGGGCTTCATGTTGCAGCGCAACAACTCAGGCCCGGGCCTCAGTCGTAGACCTCGGCCTCGGGGTCGGTGGCCTCCAGCTCGTAGCTGGCCGCCAGCATGGCCAGGCGGCCGATCACGCCGTACATGTAGAAGCGGTTGGGTGCGCTGGCACCCGGCTTCTCGCCCGGCTGAGGCAAGCGCGTACTCTCGGCGAACGCCAGCGGCACGAAGCCCGCACCGGGGGCGTTCAGGTTCTCGTCGATGCCGCGCTCGGGATGCACCCGGTAGAAGCCGCCGACCACGTAGCGGTCCATCAGGTAGACCACCGGTTCGGCGACGGCGTCCTGGATGCGCTCGTAGGTCTGCACGCCCTCCTGGATGATCACGTCCTGCACCGGCCGGCCGTCCTTGACCACGCCCATCTTGTTGCGCGTGCGGCGGTTGAGCTGCTCCAGGTCCTTGACGTCGCGCACCGTCATGATGCCCATGCCGTAGGTGCCGTTGTCCGCCTTGACGATCACGAACGGCTTCTCGTTGATGCCGTATTCCTTGTACTTGCGGCGGATGCGGGTGAGCAGCGCATCGACGTTGGTGGTCAGGCAGTCCATGCCCGCGCCCTCGGCGAAGTTGATCTCGCCGCAGCGGTTGAACATCGGGTTCACCAGCCAGGGGTCTATGCCCAGCATCTTGCCGAAGCGTTTGGCGACCTCCTCGTAGCTCTGGAAGTGGCGGCTCTTGCGCCGCACCGACCAGCCCGCGTGCAGCGGCGGCAGCAGGTACTGCTGGTGCAGGTCCTCCAGGATGCCGGGCGGGCCGGCCGACAGGTCGTTGTTGAGCAGGATGGTGCAGGGATCGAAGTCCTTCAGCCCCAGCCGGCCCTTGCTGCGCACCACCGGCTCCAGCAGGATGGATTCGCCGGTCGGCAGCCGGATGGTGGTCGCTTCCTTGATCTCCGGGCTGATCGAGCCGATGCGCACGTTCAGGCCGGCCATGTGGAAAATGCGCTGCAGTTGCAGCACGTTGGCCAGGTAGAAGGTGTTGCGCGAGTGGTTCTCCGGGATCACGAGCAGGTTCTTGGCTTCCGGGCAGATCTTCTCAATGGCCGCCATGGCCGACTGCACCGCCAGCGGCAGCATCTCGGGGGTGAGGTTGTTCCAGCCGCCCGGGAACAGGTTGGTGTCCACCGGCGCCAGCTTGAAGCCGGCGTTGCGCAGGTCCACCGAGGTGTAGAACGGCGGGGTGTGCTCCATCCACTCCAGCCGGAACCAGCGCTCGATGGCGGGCATCGACTCGAGCACCCGCTGCTCGAGTTCGTTGATCGGCCCGGTCAGGGCGGTGACGAGGTGGGGAACCATGGAGCTTGCCGCCGCTGGGCGCCGCGAGTGGTTGACAGGATTCTAGGGATTTGAGGCCGGGCCACCGGCTTGCAAGGGCCGCCCATCCGTGCGCTCAGGCGCGGGTTTCGCCCTGCCCGAGCACCACCCACTTCAGCGAAGTGAGTCCTTCGATGCCCACCGGGCCGCGGGCGTGGAGCTTGTCGGTGCTGATGCCGATTTCCGCACCCAGGCCGTACTCGAAACCATCGGCGAAGCGGGTGCTCGCATTGACCATCACGCTGGCCGAGTCCACCTCGCGCAGGAAGCGCTGGGCGTGCACGTGGTCGCGGGTGACGATGGCGTCGGTGTGGTGGCTGCCGTAGTGGTTGATGTGGGCGATCGCCTCGTCCAGGCCCGCCACCACCTTGATGCTGATGATGGGCGCCAGGTATTCCTCGTACCAGTCCTGCTCGGTGGCGTCCTTGAGCAGTTCGGGCGCCGCCGCCTCGGCCAGGATCGCCTTGGCCTGCGGGTCGCAGCGCATCTCGACGCCCTTGGCAGCGAACACGGCCGCGATCTTCGGCAGGAAGGCGGCGGCGACCCCGCGCGCGACCAGCAGGCCCTCGCTCGCATTGCAGGGGCTGTACTTCTGGGTCTTGGCGTTGTCGACCAGCCGCACGGCCATGTCCAGGTCGCAGGGGTCGTCGACGTAGGTGTGGCAGTTGCCGTCCAGGTGCTTGATCACCGGCACCTTGGCCTCGCGGCTGATGCGCTCGATCAGGCCCTTGCCGCCGCGCGGGATGATCACGTCCACGTACTGCGGCATGGCGATCAGCTGCCCGACCGCTTCCCGGTCGGTGGTCTGCACCAGCTGCACCGCGTCCTCGGGCAGGCCGGCTTCGGCCAGCGCCTCGCGCACCAGCCGGGCCAGCGCCTTGTTCGATTCGATCGCCTCCGAGCCGCCGCGCAGGATGCAGGCGTTGCCGCTCTTGATCGACAGGCTGGCCGCCTCGATGGTGACGTTGGGCCGGCTCTCGAACACCATGCCGAACACCCCGAGCGGCACGCGCATGCGGCCGACCCGGATGCCGCTGGGCTGCTCGGTCATTCCGCTGATCTCGCCGACGATGTCCGGCATCGCGGCCAGTTGCTCGCAGCCCTCGGCCAGGGTCTCGAGGATCCTGGGCGTGAGCTTGAGCCGGTCGACCATGGGGGTAGCCAAGCCGGCCGCCTGGGCGCGCTCGATGTCCTTGCGGTTGTCGGTGGCGAGGGCCTCCACCGAGGCACGCAGCCTACGGGCCAGCGCGCGCAGGGCGGCGTTGCGGGCCGCGGCGGGCGCGGCCGACATGCGGGTGGCCGCCTGCCGGGCCTGCAGGCCCAGCGTCTGCATGGTCTCGGCGACGTTCGGGGCGTTCATGCCTGAATTATCCCCTCCCGTCCCGCCGGCGGCCGCCGGGCGGGATCGCTCAACCGCCCTTGCCGCCCGCGCCGGGGGAGGCGGAAACCGCCAGGCAGAGGCCGGTCGCCAGCCGGTGCAGCGCCTGCCAGCCGTCGGTGGGCCAGCCCGGCACCTTCAGGCCCTTGACGATGCCATCGACGGCATGCGCCGCATTCAGCAGGTTGTCCAGCGCCAGCGGGGACAGCCGCGGCAGCACCCGCTCGAACAGCCGCTCCTTCACGCCCCAGACCCGCTGCTCCCGCAGGGCCAACGGCAGCGGGCGGCCGGCCGCCATCGCATCCTTGACCCGCTTCAGCGCGCGGATGTCCTCGGCCAGCGTGTAGTGCACCAGCACCTCGGCCTCGCCTTCGGCCCGCAAGCCGTCGAGCATGCGCTGCACCCGCGCCAGCTGGCCCGCCAGCGCGGCCTCCGACAGCTTGAAGACGTCGTAGCGCGCCACGTTCAGCACGGCGCCTTCGACCTGCTCGAACCCCAGTTCGCCCGCCGGGTACAGCAGGCCCAGCTTCTGGATCTCCTGGTGCGCCGCCAGCAGGTTGCCCTCGACCCGGTCGGCGAAGAACTGCAGCGTGCGCTGGCCCTCCTCGCCGGGCTTCACCCGCTGCCCCTGCCGGGCCAGCCGCTGGGCGATCCACTGCGGCAGCGCGGCGCGTTCCACCGGCTGCAGTTCGACCAACACGCCGTGGCCTTCGAGCGCGGCGAACCAGGCCGACTTGCGGGACTGGAAATCGAGCCGGGGCAGCAGCACCAGGGTCAGCGTGCCCTCGTTGCCCGGAGCCTGCTCCGCCAGCTGCTGCAGGGCGGTGCTGCCGTCCTTGCCTGGCTTGCCGGAAGGAATGCGGATCTCGACCACCTGCCGGTCGGCGAACAGGCTGAGCGAGCCGCCCGCCGCCAGCACCGCGCTCCAGTCGAAGTGCGCGCCGGCCACGGTGTGGACGCTGCGCTCGGTGTAGCCGGCCGCGCGCGCGGCTTCGCGGATGGCATCGGCCGCCTCCTGCACCAGCAGCGGCTCGTCGCCGTGCAGGGTGTACAGGGGCCGCAAACCCTTGCCCAGGTGCGCGGCGAGTTGGGCGGCGGCCACTTGCATGGGGCGCAAGTGTAGGACCCCCGCCGGGCGCTCAGCGCCGGATCGCCTGCAGGGCCACCTGGCGGAAGATGTCCACCGCCCGGTCGATCAGGGCCGGCGTGATGGTCAGCGGCGGGGCGAACCGGATCACGGTCTCGTGCGTCTCCTTGGACAGCACCCCGCGCTGCGCCAGCTGCTCGACCAGCCGGCGCGCGCTGCCCTGCGCCGGATCGATGTCCACGCCGACCCACAGCCCGCGCCCGCGCACGTCCCGGATCAGCGGACGTGCCGCCCGCTGCACGTCCTTCAGGCGCCCCATCAGGTAGGGACCCAGCTCGGCCGCGCGCTCGACCAGCCGCTCCTCCTGCAGCACGCGCAGGCCTTCCAGCGCGACCGCCGCCGCCAGCGCATTGCCGCCGAAGGTGGAGCCGTGGCTGCCCGGATCGAACACGCCCATCACCGGCTCGTCGGCCAGGAAGGCGCTGACCGGCAGCAGCCCGCCCCCCAGCGCCTTGCCCAGCACCAGGGCGTCGGGGCGCATGCCCTCGTGCTCGAAGGCGAACCAGCGGCCGGTGCGGCCGAGCCCGGCCTGCACCTCGTCGTCGATCAGCAGCACGCGCTCGCGCGTGCACCACTCGCGCAGCTCGCGGAAGAAGCCGGGCGGCGGCACGATCACCCCGGCCTCGCCCTGGATCGGCTCGACCAGCACGGCGCAGGTGTCCGGCCCGGCCGCGGCCCGCACGCTGGCCATGTCGCCGAAGTCGAAGTGGCGGAAGCCGGGCGCGAACGGGCCGAAGCCGTCGCGGTACGAGGGCTCGCTGGAAAAGCCCACGATGGTGCTGGTGCGGCCATGGAAGTTGCCGCGTGCCACCAAGATCACCGCCTGGCCGTCCGGGATGCCCTTGACGCGATAGCCCCAGCGCCGGGCGCACTTGATCGCGGTCTCCACCGCCTCGGCGCCGGTGTTCATCGGCAGCGCCCGCTCGAACCCGGCCAGCGAGCACAGCCGGGCCAGGAAGGGGCCGAGCGTGGTGCCGTAGTAGGCGCGCGAGGTGACGGCCACCCGTTCGAGCTGGGCCCGCGCGGCCGCCACCAGCCGCGGATGCAGGTGGCCGTGGCTGACGGCGGAGTACGCGCCCATCATGTCGATGTACTCGCGGCCTTCCACGTCCCAGACCAGGCAATCCAGGGCCCGGTCCACCACCACCGGCACCGGCTGGTAGTTGCGCGCGCCGTGGCGCGCTTCCAGGGCGACGTAGTCGCCGCTGCCGGGTCCTGCCTGGCTGTCCATCGCGGCTCTCCCTGGGGCCCGAACGGCCCTCGCTGAGCCACTGTAGGCGCCTGGGCGCCGCCGCGGCGTCGGAGAAAGCCGCGTCGCGCGGCGCAGGCTTGCCCGACGCGGGCCTACAGGCTCTTGACCGCCGCCAGCCGGCGCATCAGCTGCTGGACCAGGTCGTTCTGCATGTCGCGGTAGAGCAGGCCTTCCTCGGACTCCTTGGCCAGCACCGCCGACTCGTTGAAGCTGACGTCGCGCTCCTGCACCAGCTCGGTCGGCGGGATCAGCACGCGCCCCTGCGGCGTGCGCAGCCGGAAGCCCAGGATGGAGCGCAGCTGGAACTCGCGCACCTGGCCGCTGGCGTTCAGGCCGACCACCACCTTCTCCTGGTGCTCGCGCAGCAGGTCCAGCACCACCTGGGCCTGGCCGGCCGGTGCATCGGCCGGAAGCACCTGCAGGTCGCCGCCGGCGGACATGGTGCGGCGCAGCTGGGCCGCCAGGCCGGAGTTCGAGCCCGAGATGGCGATCGAATCGAACGCGAAGTCCGGCGCCTCGCGCAGCTTGAAGCCGCAGGCGGACAGCGCGAGGGCCCCGGCGGCGAGCAGCAGGCGCCGTTGCATCAGACCACCACGTTGACCAGCCGGCCGGCCACCACGACCACCTTCTTCGGGGTCGCACCGCCGCCGAACCTGGCGAAGGCCTCGCTGGCGAGCGCCAGCCGCTCGATCTCCTCCCGGCTGGCGCCCGCGGGCACGGCCACCGAGCCGCGCAGCTTGCCGTTGACCTGCAGCACCAGTTCGATCTCGTCCTGCTCCAGTGCCTGCTCGTCCATCCTTGGCCAGGGCGCGTCCAGCAGGTCGCCGTGCAAGGCCACATAGCCCAGCTCGCCCCAGAGCGCGTGCGTCACGTGCGGCGTGGCGGGATAGAGCACGCGCAGCAGGATGCCGAAGCCCTCGGCCTGGGCGGCGCCGGCGCCCTCCTCCCCGGCCGCGCGGAAGTCCTCCAGCGCGTTGAGGATCTTCATCGCGCCGGAAACCACCGTGTTGTATTGCATGCGGACGTAGTCGTAGTCCACCTGCTTGAGCACGGTGTGCACTTCGCGCCGCAATGCCTTGGCCGCCTTGCCGAAGCCGGCGGCGGCGCCCAGTTGCTGCAGGTGGCCCGCCACCGAGCCGGCGCTCGCCAGCTTGTGGCCGTATTGCCAGACCCGGCGCAGGAAGCGGTGGCTGCCCTCCAGCGCGGCGTCGTTCCACTCCAGCGTGGCCTCGGGCGGCGCGGTGAACATGGTGTACAGGCGCGCGGTGTCGGCGCCGTACTTCTCGATCAGGTCCTGCGGGTCGACGCCGTTGTTCTTGGACTTGGACATGGTGGTCCAGCCCTCGTACACCACCGGCTGGCCGTCGGCCTTGGCGGTGGCGGAGATCACCTTGGCGTGCTCGTCGCGCACGATGTCCAGTTCGTGCGCCCAGAAGTACTGCTTGCCGGTGGTGGTGCGCGAGAACGCCTCGTTCAGCACCATGCCCTGGGTCAGCAGCCTGGTGAACGGCTCGTCGATCTTCACCAGGCCGAGGTCGCGCATCACCTTGGTCCAGAAGCGCGCGTACAGCAGGTGCAGGATGGCGTGCTCGATGCCGCCGATGTACTGGTCCATCGGCATCCAGTACTGCGTGCCGTCGGCCACCATGGCCTGCTCGTTCTTCGGGTCGCAGTAGCGCATGAAGTACCAGGACGAGTCCACGAAGGTGTCCATGGTGTCGGTCTCGCGCCGCGCCGGCTTGCCGCACACGGGGCACTGGCACTTCAGGAAGTCCTCGCGCCTGTTCAGCGGGTTGCCGCTGCCGTCGGGCACGCAGTCCTGCGGCAGCACCACCGGCAGGTCCTTCTCGGGCACCGGCACGGCGCCGTGCTCGTCGCAGTGGATGATGGGGATCGGCGTGCCCCAGTAGCGCTGGCGGCTGATGCCCCAGTCGCGCAGGCGCCAGGTGGTCTTCTTCTCGCCCAGGCCCAGCTGCGCCAGCGCATGCGCCACCGCGTCGACCGCCTGCTGGTAGCCGTAGCCGCTGAAGTTGTCGGAGTTGACGGTGACGCCGCGCTCCTTGTCGGCGTACCAGTCCTGCCAGCGGTGGTAGTCGTAGGTCTCGCCATCCACGTGCACCACCTGCAGGATCGGCAGGCCGTACTTCAGGGCGAAGGCGAAGTCGCGCTCGTCGTGGCCGGGCACGCCCATGACGGCGCCGTCGCCATAGCCCATCAGCACATAGTTGCCGACCCAGACGTCGACCGGTTTGCCGGTGAGCGGGTGCACGACCTGCAGCCCCGTGGGCATGCCCTCCTTCTCGCGCAGTGCCAGCTCGGCCTCGGTGGTGCCGCCCTTCTTGCAGGCCTCGATGAAGGCAGCCAGCTTCGGGTTGCCGCGCGCGGCGTGCGTGGCCAGCGGGTGCTCGGGCGCCACCGCGCAGAAGGTGACGCCCATGATGGTGTCGGCGCGGGTGGTGAACACGTACATGCGGCCGTCGCCGATCAACTGGCCGTCGTCACCGCGGATCTCGTGCGGGAAGGCGAAGCGCACGCCCTCGCTGCGGCCGATCCAGTTCTCCTGCATCAGCTTGACGCGCTCGGGCCAGCCCGGCAGCTTGTTCTGCACGTGGTCCAGCAGCTCGGCCGCGTAGTCGGTGATCTTCAGGTAGTAGCCGGGGATCTCGCGCTTTTCCACCACCGCGCCGGTGCGCCAGCCCTTGCCGTCGATCACCTGCTCGTTGGCCAGCACCGTCTGGTCGACCGGGTCCCAGTTCACCACCTGGGTCTTGCGGTAGGCGATGCCCTTCTCCAGCATCTTCAGGAACAGCCACTGGTTCCACTTGTAGTAGGACGGATCGCAGGTGGCGACCTCGCGCGACCAGTCGATGGCCAGGCCCATGGCCTGCATCTGGCCCTTCATGTAGGCGATGTTGTCGTAGGTCCACCTGGCCGGCGGCACGCCGTTCTTCAGCGCGGCGTTCTCGGCCGGCAGGCCGAACGCGTCCCACCCCATGGGCATCAGCACGTTGTAGCCGTTCATGCGCAGGTACCGGGTCAACATGTCGTTGATCGTGTAGTTGCGCACGTGCCCCATGTGCAGCTTGCCGCTGGGATAGGGCAGCATGGAGCAGGCGTAGAACTTCTTCCTGCGCGCGTCCTCGACCACGCGATAGGCGTCGCGCTCGGTCCATTGCGCCTGCGCGGCCTGCTCGACCTCGCGATGGTTGTACTTGTCTTGCATGATGCGGAATTCTATTGAGGCTCGGCGACGAAGCCGATGCGGTTCAGGCCCGCTTTCTGGGCCGCGCCCATGACCTCCACGACCTTGCCGTAGGGCACGGTGCGATCGGCGCGCAGCTGCACCTCGGTGTCGCGGCTGCGGGTGGCCGCCTGGGCCAGGCCCTGCGCCAACTGGTCGGAACTCACCGGCTTGTCGTCCAGGAACAGCTTTCCTTCGGGGTCGATGCCCACGGTGACGAAGCGCGGCGCGTCGGTCGGCCGGGCCGCTTCGGCGCGGGGCAGGTCCAGCCGCAGCGAGCTGGCCATCAGCGGCGCGGTGATGATCAGGATGACCACCAGCACCAGCATCACGTCCACCATCGGCGTGACGTTGATGTCGCTGATCGGGCGCGGGGCTTCGCTGCGCTCGAGCCGGCCGAAGGCCATCAGGGCTGCTCCGGCGCCGGCTGGACCGCCAGCTCGCGCAGGTCGCGCGCGAACCCCTCGAGGTCGGCTTCGATGCGGCCGATGCGGCGGCCGAACACGTTGAAGCCGAGCACGGCGGGAATGGCGACGGCCAGGCCGGCGGCCGTCATGATCAGCGCCTCGCCGACCGGGCCGGCCACCTTGTCGACGCTGATCTGGCCCGAGGAGGCGATGCCGGTGAGCGCGTGGTAGATGCCCCAGACGGTGCCCAGCAGGCCGACGAAGGGCGCGGTGGAACCGACCGAGGCCAGCAGCACCTGGCCGAACTGGAGCTTGTCCAGCACGCCGTGCAGGGCATCGCGCAGGCCGCGCGTGAGCTGCTGGGCGCGGTCGCCGGCGGCCGCCAGCGACCCCGGCGCCTGCGCCCGGGTGGAGGCGATCAGCGGCAGCACCAGCCCTTCGCGGTCGAAGGCGGATACCCGCTGCTGCGCTTCGTCGAGCGAGGGCGCCTGCCAGAAGGCGGCGGTGGCGCGGGCCACGTCGGCCCCCGCGCGGCGCAGCAGCCAGGCCTTCCACAGGATCACCACCCAGCTGGCCACCGACATCAGCAGCAGCAACAGCGCGACGGCGCGGCCGATCGCGTCGGTCTGGCCCAACAGCTGCGCAATGTCCATCGCTTCCCTCCCCTGTCGCGCGCGCCCGCGGGCGCCGGAATCACCTCAGGCCCAGCACGTCGAACATGTCGTACAGGCCGCTGCTGCGGCCGGCCAGGAAGCGTACCGCCCGCAGGCTGCCCTGGGCGTAGGTGGCGCGGCTGGACGACTTGTGCGTGATCTCGATGCGCTCGCCGGTGCCGGCGAACAGCACGGTGTGGTCGCCCACGATGTCGCCGCCGCGGATGGTGGAGAAGCCGATGGTGGACGCGTCGCGCTCGCCGGTGACGCCCTCGCGCGCGTACACGGCGCACTGCTTCAGGTCGCGCCCGAGGGCGGCGGCGATCACCTCGCCCATCTTCAGGGCCGTGCCCGAAGGCGCGTCGACCTTGTGCCGGTGGTGCGCCTCGATCACCTCGATGTCGTAGCCGGTGGCCAGCGCCTTGGCGGCCATCTCCAGCAGCTTGAGCGTGACGTTGACCCCGACGCTCATGTTCGGCGCCATCACGATGGCGATGTCGCGCGCATAGGCCTCGATCTGCTGCTTCTGCGCCTCCGAAAAGCCGGTGGTGCCGATGACGGCCTTGACGCCGAGCTCGCGGCAGGCGGCCAGGTGGGCCATGGTGCCCTCGGGGCGGGTGAAGTCGATCAGCACCTGCGCATGGGCGAGGCCGGCCCGCACGTCCGCCACCACCGGCACGCCGCTGGCGACGCCGAGGAAGGCGGCCGCGTCGTTGCCGATCGCCGGGCTGGACGGCTGGTCCATGGCGCCGGCCAGCCGGCAGTCGTCGCAGGCGCGGATCGCCTCGATCAGCATCTGGCCCATCCGCCCGGTGGCCCCCGCGACGGCGACCTGGTGCATGGCAGCGCCGGAATCGGTGGACATGCTGGTCAGCGCCCGGCGGGTTCGAGCGGCGGGTAGCTCGTGGGCGGCGTGGCCGGAGCGGGTGCGGCCGGTGCCGCGGCCGGCTTGCTGGTGGCGCGGGCCAGTTGCTCCGGCGAGGCTTCCAGCACCGGAGTGCGCGCCTCGCGCGGCTTGGCGCCTATGGTGGCGACGAACTCGGCTTCGCTGGGCATGGGATCGCCCTCGAAACGGTCCAGCGCGTCGCCGCGGAACCAGAGCGTCAGGCGGCGCGCCTGTTCCTCCACGCCCTTGCGGCGCAGCGTGAACACGTAGTCCCAGCGGTCCTCGCGGAACAGGCTGGTCACCAGGGGCGTGCCGAGCAGTTCGCGCGCCTGCTGGCGGCTCATGCCCGGCTTGAGCTGGTCCACCTGCTCCTTGGAGACGAAATTGCCCTGCACCACCTCGACCTTGTAGGGCGTGACGGCGCTCGCGATCGTGTGGCTCACGCCATCGACGGTGCCGCAGGCTGCCAGCGCCGCGCAGGCCGCGACCACCAGGCTGGACCGGAGGGAACGGGAGGGCGGAACAGGCATGGATCCGGGGGCAGAGGCTATGATCGAACGATTGTAGCGGCAGGCCCTCCGCGGCCCTGCCGCGCGGCACCCATGACGAACATCGACGAACTGAAAAACACGGGGTTGAAGGCCACGCTTCCGCGGCTGAAGATCCTGGACGTGTTCCAGCGCGGCGCGCAGCGGCACATGACCGCCGAGGACGTGTTCCGGGTGCTGCTGGACGAGCGCTCGGACATCGGGCTGGCCACCGTCTACCGCGTGCTCACCCAGTTCGAGCAGGCCGGCATCCTCTCGCGCAGCCACTTCGAGAGCGGCAAGGCGGTGTACGAGCTGAACGAGGGCACGCACCACGACCACCTGGTGTGCCTGGACTGCGGCCGGGTCGAGGAGTTCTACGACCCCGAGATCGAGAAGCGCCAGCAGGCGGTGGCCAAGGCCAAGGGCTTCCACATCGAGGACCACGCCCTGAGCCTGTATGCGCGCTGCACCAAGGCCGACTGCCCGCACCGGCCCAAAGGCAGGGCCTAGCGGACCGGGCGACGCCAGGCCGCGCCCCGCGGCTCAGCCATCCTTCTCCATCGCGCGCCGGTGGCGCTCGACGAACTCCTGGTAGGTGTCGACGCCGCGCAGCTGCAGGATGGTGTTGCGCACCGCCGCCTCCACCAGCACGGCGATGTTGCGGCCGGCCACCACCTGGATCACCGCCTTGCGCACCGGCACGCCGAGCACGTCCTGCACCAGCGGCTCGTAGGGCAGGCGCTCGTAGTCGCGCTCCAGCGTCTCGCGCCGCACCAGGTGCACGATCAGGCGCAGCCGCATCTTGCGCCGCACGGCGGTCTCGCCAAAGATGGCGCGGATATCCAGCAGGCCGATGCCGCGCACCTCCAGCAGGTTCTGCAGCAGCTCGGGGCAGCGGCCCTCGATGGTGGTCTGGTTGACCCGGTACAGGTCGACCGCGTCGTCGGCCACCAGGCCATTGCCGCGGGTGATCAGTTCCAGCCCCAGCTCGCTCTTGCCCAGGCCGCTCTCGCCGGTGATCAGCACGCCCACGCCCAGGATGTCCATGAACACGCCGTGCATGGTGGTGCGCTCGGCGAAGTGGCGCGACAGGTAGGCGCGCAGCACGTCGATCACGAAGGCCGAGGCCTCGCCGGTGGCGAACATCGGGATCTGCGCCCGCTCGCACATCTGCAGCAGCGCGTCGGGCGGCGACTGGCCGTCGGTCAGCACCAGCACCGGCGGCTCCAGCGTCACGATGCGGGCGATGCGGCGGGCGCAGTCCTCCTCGGTCTTGTTGGTGAGGTAGGCGATCTCGCGCTCGCCCAGGATCTGCACCCGGTACGGGTGGATGTAGTTGAGGTAGCCGACCAGGTCGGCGCCGGAGCGGGCGGCCCGCACCGCGATTTCGTCGAAGCGCCGCTCGGAGGCGCCCAGCCCCGCAATCCATTCCCACTTGAGCTGCGCGCGATGGTCCTCGAACAGGACGTCGGCGCTGACGACGGTGGGCTTCACGCGCTTGTGGCGGGCGCGGGCTAGGCCGGCTGCGCCGACTGCCAGTTGGCGATCAGGCCGTGCAGCTCGGCCGTGGTGGCGCTCGCCTTGATCTTCTCGCGCAGCGGCGCGTCGGACAGCAGCTCGGCGATCTCGGACAGGATCTCCAGGTGCTTCTGGGTCGCAGCCTCCGGCACCAGCAGGAAGATCAGCAGGCTGACCGGCAGCTCGTCCGGCGCGTCGAAGCCGATCGGGTGGGCCAGCTGGAACAGCGCCGCCATCGGCGACTTCAGGCCCTTGATGCGGCCGTGCGGGATCGCCACCCCGTGCCCGAGCCCGGTGGAGCCCAGCCGTTCGCGCGCGAACAGGCTGTCGGTGATGAGCGCGCGCGACAGGCCGTGCAGGTTCTCGAAGAGCAGGCCGGCTTCCTCGAATGCACGCTTCTTGCTGGTTGCGTCGACGCCCACGAGAACCTGGGCGGCGGGCAGGATGGCTGCGAGGCGGTTCATGGTCGGGATGGGCGATTATGCACGTCGTCACTGTGGCACCCGGGCGGCAAGCCCGGCCTGGCGCGGCGGCAAAACAACGCCGGCGTGCCGGAAAAAACAAGGGGCCCCGAGGGGCCCCTGCATTCGGTTGGCTGCGCCGCCTGGATCACATCACGCGCTTCGGCGCGGGGTGGTGGTGGTCCTGCAGCCGGGTCTTGTGCCGACCCACCTGCCGGTCGAGCTTGTCGACCAGCTCATCCAGCGCCGCGTACAGGTCCTCGTGCGCACTCTCGGCGAACAGGCTGTTGCCCTTGACGTGGATGTGGCACTCGGCGCGCTGGCGCCGTTCCTTTTCCTTCTGCTTCTCGATGGTGAGGAGTACCTTGATGTTCACCACCTGGTCGAAGTGGCGAGTGATGCGATCGAGCTTGGTGGTCACGTAGCTTCGCAGGGCGGGGG
Source organism: Ramlibacter sp. (assembly GCF_035627355.1). GTDB lineage: Bacteria > Pseudomonadota > Gammaproteobacteria > Burkholderiales > Burkholderiaceae_C > Ramlibacter. The sequence goes on along the minus strand of NZ_DASPLW010000044.1, from coordinate 8,449 downwards.
TGACTTCGAGATGGTGACCGCTGATCGTCAGGTTCATGCTGGAGCCTCCTGGTTCGCTCGGTGGGAGGGCCTGCCACGACACCCGGCAGACCCAGGGAAGAGTTCGAAGCGCTTGCGAACCACTATGCCCGCCACCCCTGCCAAAAGCAACTGTTGCAGGTCAATCCGAAACAAAAAAGACAAGGCCCACGCTGCCCCCCGCCCACGCAATGAAAAAGGGCGGCCCAAAGGCCGCCCTTGCGTCGCCCGCCAGGGGGCGTCAGCGCCAGTGCCAGCGGGTGTCGCGGTCCACGTAGCGGGCCCAGCCCGAGCCGCCGAAGCTCGGATGGGCCTGGGCGCCCGGACGGCGTTCCAGGTTGGCGTGTTCGATGCGGTCGCTCTGCGGCTTGTCGCGCGGCGTCTCGGCGAATTTGTGGGGCGTCTTGGATTCGGTCAGCATGACACAGCCTCCTTGCGGCACTCAACTTCCGCTGTCATTGCGGATCGGTTTGCTGCCTTCCTGGATCGCGGGCCGGGGGGCCTGCGGGCTCAGGAAGGGCCAGGGGTGGCCGGGACGCACGCGCCGTGCCTGCGTCGCCATCGCCTTCTCGTCGCGTGCGGGGCGCCAGCCGGCACGGCTGGCATTCGGGTCGTTGGCGAGCTGGATCATGGGCACTGCTCCTGGTCCACCTGGGGATGGCTTGACTGTAGGGGGACGACCTCATCGGATCTGTCGGACAGGTCGTGGCAGGGCTGTAGGACGGTTCCTGCCGACGAGCCACTGTTTGGACGTCAGGCTGCTCCCGAGGGGCTGAGCAGAATCGCGGCCATGCCCCACCGGATCCGCGGCACCGGCGTGCGTGCGACGCGGCTGCCCAGCAGCCCGCGCGTCCTGCTGCTGGTCGACTTCATCACCCCGCTGGACTTTCCCGGCTCCTCGCAGCTGGCCGCACCGGCGCTGGCGGCGGCCCGGGCAACGGCGGCCCTGAAGCAGCGGCTGCACAGCGAGGGCGTGACCACCATCTATGCCAACGACAACTACGGCGTGTGGCAATCGGACTTCCACAGCCAGGTGGCCGGCTGTCTCGCGCGCGATGGCGAAGCGGGCGAGATCGCCCGCGTGCTCTTTCCGCAGGCCGACGACATCACCATCCTCAAGCCGCGGCACTCGGCCTTCTACGGCTCCCCGCTGGAGTTGCTGCTGGCCGAGATGGACACCCGCGAGCTGGTGATCTGCGGCCTGGCCACCGACATGTGCGTGCAGCTCACGGCCGCCGACGCCTTCCTGCGCGAGTTCCGCACCTGGGTGCCCGCCGACTGCACTGCCGCCGAGGACGAGAAGGCCAAGGCCGCCGCACTGGCCTACATGGAATCGGTCCTCAAGTGCGACGTGCGGCCTTCCGACAAGGGCCCGCCGGCGCCGCCGCCAAAGCCCTGAGGTCCGCGGCGCTCGGCGCGCTGCTCTACCATCGCTGCAAGGAGCGGGGAAGAGCGGCGCATGAGCCTGGGGACTGTCATCTATTCCGGCCTGGTGCGGCCGGACCACCCGCTGCACGCCCTGGTGCTGATGGGCGGGGGCGCGCGCACCGCCTACCAGGTCGGCGTGCTGCAGGCGATCGCGTCCATGCTGCGGCTGCAGCCGCAGGCTGGCGCCTTCCCGTTCAAGGTGCTGGTGGGCACCTCGGCCGGGGCGCTCAACGTCGCCTACCTGGCGAGCGCCGCATCCCAGGGGCTGGATGCCTTCGACGCGCTGTCCGCGTTCTGGGGGCGGCTGCGCAGCGCCGACGTCTACGACCTGCAGGTGCCGGCCTGGGTGCGCTTCAGCCGCCTGGTCACGGCGGTGCGCCTGTGGGGCCAGGCGCGCCGGGCCGGCGCGATCCTGGACACCATGCCCCTGGTCGACACCCTGCACCGGGCGATCTCGCTGGCCGGCATCGAGGCCTCGCTGGCCGCCGGCGCGGTCGACGCGGTGGCGGTCACGGCCTCCAGCTACAGCACCGGCGTGCACTGGACCTTCTGCCACACGGCCGGCCAGAAGCCACACGCCGCCTGGGACCGCCCCGGCCGGCGGGCCGAGTTCCAGCCGCTGACCATCGAGCACCTGATGGCGTCCAGCGCCATCCCCTTCCTGTTCCCGGCCACCCCGCTGTGGGTGGACGGGCGGCGCGAGTACTTCGGCGACGGCTCGATGCGGCAGATGTCGCCGCTGTCGCCGGCCATGCACCTGGGCGCCCACCGCATCCTGGTGGTCGGCGTGGGCCAGCCCGAGCGCGCCGGGCTGGCCGGCAGCGGCGGCAACGGCGAGCCGGGGCTGGGCGCGATCGCCGGCCACGCCATGGCCAGCGTGTTCCACGACACCCTGCAGGCGGACGTGGAGCAGGCCCAGCGCGTCACCCGCACCCTGCAGCAGCTGCCGCGCGAAGTGGCGGCGGTGCTGCCCTACCGGGCGACCGAGGTGCTGGCGATCCAGCCGTCGCAGTCGCTGGACGCCATCGCCCAGGACCATGCGCACCTGCTGCCGGCTGCCGTGCGGCGGGCGCTCGGCGGCCTGGGCGCCGGCAAGGGCGGCGGCGCACTGGCCAGCTACCTGCTGTTCGAGCCGGCCTTCGTGCGCGCGCTGATCGCGCTCGGCGAGCAGGACGCGTATGCGCGCAAGCCACAACTGCTCGCCTTCCTGGACCGGCGGACGGCATAATCGCGCGTCTTCCACTCGCCGGAGATCGCTCCTTGGAAACCTACCCCAGTCGGTAGCTTTCAACGTCCGTGAGCGGCGTTGAAAGCACCCTGCACGCAACGCCCCGAGAAGAACCCCTCACGGAAGCAGAGCCATGCTCAACATCTTCACGCTCGCCAACGGCCGACTCTTCCAGGAGGAGATCGAGTCGCTGGAGGAGCTCTCCCGCTTCCAGCCGATCTGGGTCGACCTGGAGTCGCCCACGCCGGAGGAAAAGCGCTGGGTCAAGCAGTACTACGGCCTGTCCATCCCCGAGGACGCGATGGACGAGGACATCGAGGAGTCGGCCCGCTTCTACGAGGAAGACAACGGCGAGCTGCACATCCGCAGCGACTTCCTGATCGCCGACGACGAGGAGCCGGGCTCGGTGCGGGTCGCGTTCATCCTGAACCAGATGAACGAGTCGCTGAGGAGCCGGGGCGTGCTGTTCTCCATCCACGACGAGGACGTCCCGGTGTTCCGGCTGCTGCGGCTGCGCGCGCGCCGCTCGCCCGGGTTGATCGAGGACGCCAAGGACGTGCTGCTGCGGCTGTTCGACGGCGATGCCGAGTACTCGGCCGACGCGCTGGAAGGCATCTACGACGAACTGGAGAAGGTCAGCAAGCAGGTGCTGTCCGACGAAGTGACCGACGCCCTGGCCGGCGAGGTGCTAGGCGAGATCGCCCGCCAGGAGGACCTGAACGGGCGCATCCGCCGCAACGTGATGGACACCCGGCGCGCGGTCAGCTTCATGATGCGCAGCCGCATGCTGTCGGCCGGGCAGTTCGAGGAGGCGCGGCAGATCCTGCGCGACATCGAGTCACTGGACAACCACACGGCCTTCCTGTTCGACAAGATCAACTTCCTGATGGACGCCACCGTCGGCTTCATCAACATCAACCAGAACCGGATCATCAAGATCTTCTCGGTGGCCAGCGTCGCCCTGCTGCCGCCGACGCTGGTGGCCAGCGTCTACGGCATGAACTTCCAGTTCATGCCCGAGTTCCAGTGGCGGGCCGGCTACCCGTTCGCGCTCGCCCTGATGGCCGCCAGCGCGCTGGTGCCCATGTGGTACTTCCGCAGGCGGGGCTGGCTGAGCTTCTAGGTCGCGCGGCGGCCGGCTCAGGCCAGCAGCGCCTGCACGATCGCGGCCGAATGCGGGCTGGCGACCTCGCGCACGAAGCGGGCGAAATCCGTGTGGGCCTGGTCGTCCGCGCGATCGGAGATGGTGCGCACGGCGGCGAACGGGATGCCGAAATCGTGGCAGACCTGCGCGACGGCCGCGCCCTCCATCTCCACCGCCAGGGCCTGGGGCAGCGCAGCCTGGAGCGCGCGGCTCTCGGCCGTGGTGGAGACGAAGCGGTCGCCGCTGGCCACCAGGCCGCGATGCAGCCGCGCCGCCGGCAGGGCCCGCGCGACTGCCGAGGCCAGGCGATCGGTCAATGCCGGGTCGGTGCGGAACTCACTGGCGCCGTACAGCGGCACCTCGTAGCGCGGAAAGATCGGCGACGCATCCAGGTCATGCTGCAGGAAGCGCTCGGCCACCACCACGTCACCGACCTGCACGCCGGGGGCCAGCCCGCCCGCGACCCCGGTGAAGACGATCGCCTCGACGCCGAAGCGCTCGACCAGCACCGCCGCCGTGGTCGCCGCCGCCACCTTGCCGATGCGCGAGAGCACCGCCACCACCTCGCGCCCGTGCAGGTGGCCGACCCAGAACTCGCGGCCGGCGGCGGATTGCCGGCTCTCGTCCGGCATGAGGTCCAGCACGGCGGCCAGCTCCTCGTGCATGGCGGAGACGATGGCGATGGGCATGGCTGCCAGGTCCTGGATCCCCGCTTTCGCGGGGATACCTCGCGCTACGCGAGCGATGTCACTTGTCCCGCAGTTCGCGGCGCAGGATCTTGCCGACCGGCGTCTTGGGCAGCTCGGTGCGGAACTCGATCACCCGGGGCTGCTTGTAGCCGGTCAGGTTGGCCTTGCAGAACTCGCGCACCTGCTGCTCGGTCAGGCCCGGATCCTTCTTCACGATCACCAGCTTGACGGCCTCGCCGGTCTTCTCGTCGGGCACGCCGACGACCGCGCACTCCAGCACGCCCGGCATGCCGGCCACCACGTCCTCGACCTCGTTCGGGTACACGTTGAAGCCGGACACCAGCACCATGTCCTTCTTGCGGTCCACGATCTTGAAGTAGCCGCGCTCGTCCATGATCCCGATGTCGCCGCTCTTGAAGAAGCCGTCGGGCGTCATGACCTTGGCGGTCTCGTCCGGGCGCTGCCAGTAGCCGGCCATCACCTGCGGACCCTTGATCGCGATCTCGCCCGGCTGGCCCACCGGCACCTCGGCGCCGTTGTCGTCCAGGCACTTCATCTCGGTCGACGGCAGCGGCACGCCGATGGTGCCGGTGAACTCGGTGCTGGTCACCGGGTTGCAGCTGGCCGAGGGCGAAGTCTCCGACAGGCCGTAGCCCTCGCACACCGGGCAGCCGGTCTTCTCCAGCCATTTCCTGGCCACCGCGCCCTGCACCGCCATGCCGCCGCCCACCGACACCTTCAGGTTGCTCCAGTCGACCTTGTCGAAGTCGGGGTGGTTGGCCAGGCCGTTGAACAGCGTGTTGACCGCGGGGAAGCTGTGGAACTTGTGCTTGGACAGCTCCTTCAGCACGGCCGGCAGGTCGCGCGGATTGGGGATCAGGATCAGCTTCCCGCCGGTGCGCATGCCCAGCATCATCCCCACCGTGAAGGCGAAGATGTGGTACAGCGGTAGCGCGCAAACGCTGGTGGGCTGCTCGCCGGCCGGCACCTTGCCCATCACGGGCGCGTTCCAGGCCTCCGACTGCAGCACGTTGGCGATCACGTTGCGATGCAGCAGCACCGCGCCCTTGGACACGCCCGTGGTGCCCCCGGTGTACTGCAGCACCGCGACGTCGTCGGGCTGGATGTCCACCGGCTTGAGCGTGGCGCGCGTGCCCTGCGCGATGGCGTCGTTGAAGCGCACCGCGCCGGGCAGGTTGTAGGTGGGCACCATCTTCTTGACGTTGCGCACCACGTAGTTGACCAGCGCGCCCTTGAGCAGGCCGAGCCGGTCGCCCATGGCCGCCAGCACCACGTGCTTGACCGGCGTGGCCGAAATGCACTGCTGCAGCGTGTTGGCGAAGTTCTCGATGATGACGATGGCCTTGGCGCCCGAGTCCTTGAGCTGGTGCTCCAGCTCGCGCGGCGTGTACAGCGGGTTGACGTTCACCACCACCATGCCGGCGCGCAGGATGCCGGCCACGGCCACCGGGTACTGCGGCACGTTGGGCATCATGATCGCGACCCGGTCGCCCTTGGCCAGGCCCAGGCTCTGGAGGTAGGCGGCAAAGGCCTGGCTCAGGGAGTCGGTCTCCCGGAACGTCACCTCCTTGCCCATGAAGCTGTAGGCGGCGCGGTCCGCGTTCTTGCGGAAACTCTCCTCCATCAACTGCACCAGCGAACGGTACTGCGAGGCGTCGATCTCGGCCGGCACGCCGGCGGGGTAGGCGCTAAGCCAGGGGTGTTGGGTGCTCATGGTTTTCGTCTCCGCGTCCTCGATGGAAAAAACCCCGCGGATTGTGTCGCGGGGCGTGCCGGCTGGTTCGTGTATTAACCCTATTCGCGCAGGCGACAGGCGTTCATTCGATCGCCTTGCCCATCTCCTCGACCACCTTCTTGGCGTCGCCGAACACCATCATGGTCTTGTCCATGTAGAACAGCTCGTTGTCCAGGCCGGCGTAGCCCGCGGCCATCGAGCGCTTGTTCACGATCACGGTCTTGGCCTTGTAGGCCTCCAGGATCGGCATGCCGTAGATCGGGCTGCCCTTCTGCAGCGCGGCGGGGTTCACCACGTCGTTGGCGCCCAGCACGATGGCCACGTCGGCCTGGCCGAACTCACCGTTGATGTCCTCCATCTCGAACACCTGGTCGTAGGGCACCTCGGCCTCGGCCAGCAGCACGTTCATGTGGCCCGGCATGCGCCCGGCCACCGGGTGGATCGCGTACTTGACGGTGATGCCCTTCTCGGTGAGCTTCTGCGCCAGTTCCTTGACCGCGTGCTGCGCGCGCGCCACCGCCAGCCCGTAGCCGGGCACGATCACCACCGTCTCGGCGTTGGACAGCACGAAGGCGGCATCGTCGGCGCTGCCGCTCTTGACCGATCGCTGCACCGCGGCGCCGGCAGCGCCCTGGCCCGCCTCGCCGCCGAAGCCGCCCAGGATCACGTTGAAGAACGAGCGGTTCATCGCCTTGCACATGATGTAGCTCAGGATCGCGCCCGAGCTGCCCACCAGCGAGCCGGCGATGATCAGCATGGAGTTGTTCAGCGAGAAGCCGATGCCCGCGGCCGCCCAGCCCGAGTACGAGTTGAGCATGGACACCACCACCGGCATGTCGGCGCCGCCGATCGGGATGATGATCAGCACGCCCATCACGAAGGCCAGCGCCAGCATCGTGAAGAAGGCCACCCAGTTGCCGCTGAAGGTGAACACCAGCCCCAGCGCGATGGTCACCAGCCCCAGCACCAGGTTGAGCAGGTGCTGGCCGCCGAACACCACCGGCGCGCCCTGGAACAGGCGGAACTTGTAGGTGCCCGACAGCTTGCCGAAGGCGATCACCGAACCGGAGAAGGTGATGGCGCCGATCGCGGCGCCCAGGAACAGCTCCAGCCGGTTGCCGGTGGGGATAGGCTCGCCCTTGGGCAGCCCGTTCAGCAGCGCCGAAGGCTCCAGCACCGCGGCCACCGCGATGAACACCGCCGCCAGGCCGATCATGCTGTGGAAGAAGGCCACCAGCTCCGGCATCTTGGTCATCTCGACCGTCTTGGCGCGCCAGGCACCGTAGGCGCCGCCGACCACCAGCCCGACCAGCACCCAGGCCAGGCCGCGGCTGGTGCCGGCCAGCTCCGCGATCAGCGCGGCGGTGGTGACCGCGGCGATCGCCATGCCCACCATGCCGAACACGTTGCCGCGGATCGAGGTGGTGGGATGCGACAGCCCCTTGAGCGCCTGGATGAAGCAGACCGATGCCGCCAGGTACAGCAGCGTGACGAGGTTCATGCTCATTGGGCTGCCCCCGGGGTCTTCTTCTCCTTCTTCCTGAACATCTCCAGCATGCGCCGGGTGACCAGGAAGCCGCCGAAGATGTTCACCGCCGCCAGCGCCACCGCCAGCACGCCCATGGCCCGCCCGGCCCAGGTCTCGGTCTGCGCCGCCGCCAGCATGGCGCCCACGATCACGATCGCCGAGATGGCGTTGGTCACGGCCATCAGCGGCGTGTGCAGCGCCGGGGTGACGGTCCACACCACGTGGTAGCCCACGTAGATGGCCAGCACGAAGATGATGAGGTTGGTGATGGTGTGTGAGACTTCCATGATCAGGCCTTCCTCTTCACTTCGCCGCCCCTGGCCACCAGGCACGCGGCCACGATGTCGTCTTCCAGGTCGATGTTCAACTGGCCTTCCTTGTTGACGATCAGCTTGAGGAAGTCCAGCACGTTGCGTGCGTAGAGCGAGGACGCGTCCGCCGCCACCAGCGCCGGCAGGTTGGTCTCGCCCACCAGGGTGACGCCGTGCCTGGCCACGGTGCGGCCCGGCTCGGTCAGCGGGCAGTTGCCGCCCTGCGGCGCCGCCAGGTCGACGATCACCGAGCCCGGCTTCATGGACTTCACCATCTCCTCGGTCACCAGCACCGGCGCCGGTCGGCCCGGGATCAGCGCGGTGGTGATCACCACGTCGGCCTGCGC
>NZ_DASPLW010000043.1:0-88599 GCF_035627355.1 Ramlibacter sp. | reverse complement strand
CTCGGCGAACTGCTCGGGCGTGTTGGCGATGATCAGCGAGCCGGTGTCCTCGATGCGCTTGCGCACCGCCGGTTCCTGCAGCGCCTTGACGGTGGCGGCATGCACCTTGTCGACGACGTCCTTCGGCAGGCCCTTGGGGCCCAGGATGCCGTAGTAGGCCATGCGGTTGACCGGCTCCAGGCCCACTTCCTTGAAGGTCGGCACGTTGGGCAGTTCCTTCAGGCGCTGCGGCGCGGCGACCACGATCGGCACCAGCCGGCCTTCCTTGATGAAGGGCAGCGCCGAGGGGATGTTGTCGAAGATCACCGGCACCTGGCCGGCCACCACGTCGTTGAGGGCCGGGCCGGCGCCGCGGTAGGGGATGTGCGTGATGAAGGTGCCGGACAGGCTCTTGTACAGCTCCATCTGCAGGTGGCCGATGCCGCCGGTGCCCGAGGACGCGTACGAATAGCGGCCCGGGTTCTTCTTCAGCTCGGCGATGAAGGCCGGGTAGTCCTTGGCCGGGAAGTTCGGGTGCACCGCGATGATGTTGGGCGTCGCCGCGATGTTGATGATGGGCGTGAAGTCGGTCGTCGGGTTGTACGGGACCTTGGGGTTGATCGCCGGGTTGGCGGCCGTGGTGGACACGGTGGCCACGCCCAGCTCGTAGCCGTCGGGCGTGGCGCGGGTGGTCTGGGTGGCGCCGATGATGCCGCCGCCGCCGGCCTTGTTCTCCACCACCACGTTCTGGCCCAGCGCCTTGCCCAGCGGCTCGGAGATCACGCGCGCGATGATGTCGGTGGTGCCGCCGGGCGCGAACGGGACAACCAGCTTGACCGGCCTGTTCGGGTAACCCTGGGCCAGGGCGGGAGCGGCGGCCACGGCCAGCGAAGCGGCAGCGACGGCCATCCAGTCACGACGTTTCAATTGGGATCTCCTTGGGGTGGGACCCGCGGATGCTACAGGGTGGCCGGCGCGGCGCCCTGTGGATTCCACATAGGGTGATACCCGCAAACGCGCCGCTATGCTCGGGCGTGGACATCGCTCGCCTGCTGTTTCCGGATTTCTCGCTCATCGCACTGGGCTACCTGGTCTGCCGCTACACCCCGCTGGACCGCGGCGTCTGGGAGCCGGTCGAGCGGCTGGTGTACTACTTCCTGTTCCCGGTGCTGCTGTTCCATTCGATCGTGCGCACCCCGCTGCAGCTCGGGCCCGCTTCCAGCCTGATCGGCGCCGGGCTGCTGCTCGGGCTGGGCGGCATCGCGATGGCGTATGCGATCCCGCACCTGCCCGGGCTGCGCGCCCACGTCGACCGGCGCGAGCACGCGGCGGCGGCCCAGGTGGCCTTCCGCTTCAACTCCTTCATCGCGCTGGCCGTCGCGGGGCGGCTCGGCGGCGAGCGCGGGCTGCAGCTGGTGGCGGTGCTGATCGGCGTGTGCGTGCCGCTGATGAACGTGGGCGCGGTGTGGCCGATGGCGCGCCATGCCCAGACCGGCGTGCTTGCGGCGCTGGTGCGCAACCCGCTGATCATCGCCACCGCCGGCGGACTGGCGGCCAACATGGCCGGCCTGCGCATTCCGGACCTGCTGGAGCCCGGCGTTGCCCGCATCGGCGGCAGCTCGCTGGCGCTGGGGTTGATGGCCGCGGGTGCCGGCCTGCAGGTGGGCAGCCTGGCGCGCTCGCGCGCGCTCACGGTCGCCGTGCTCGGCATCCGCCACGCCCTGATGCCGCTGGTGGCGTTCGGGCTGGCGCTGCTGTTCCGGCTGGATGCGCTGCAGGCCACCGTGCTGCTGGTGTTCTCCGCGCTGCCGACCTCGTCCAGCGGCTACGTGCTGGCTTCCCGCATGGGCTACAACGGCTCGTACGTGGCGGGGCTGGTGACGCTGTCGACGGTGCTGGGCGTGCTGAGCCTGACGGCGGTGCTGGGCCTCGCGCGCTAGCCGCGCTGGGCGAGCGCCCACTGCACGTGCTCGCGCACCAGCTCGCTCGGGTGCGCGAGCAGCGGCTCCAGCGCGCGGCGCAGTTCGGCGTCATCCTCCCGCCGCAGCGCGTTGCCGGCGGCGACCGCGAGGTTGCGCAGCCATCGCTCGTGGCCGATGCGGCGGATCGGGCTGCCCTCGGTGCGGCGCAGGAACTCCTCCTCGCTCCAGCCGAGCAGGCTGGCCAGGGTGGAGCCGCTCATGCCGGCGCGCTCGTCGAAGTCGGGCAGCGGGCTGCGGCCGGCGTACTTGTTCCAGGGGCAGGCCAGCTGGCAGTCGTCGCAGCCGTAGATGCGGTTGCCCATCAGCGGGCGCAGCTCGTGCGGGATCGCGCCGTGGTGCTCGATCGTCAGGTAGGAGATGCAGCGGCGCGCGTCCAGCCGTCCAGGCCGCAGGATGGCGCCGGTGGGACAGGCATCGATGCAGGCGGTGCAGCTGCCGCAATGCGCGCTGACCGGCTCGCTGGGCGGCAGCGCGACGTCGACGTAGATTTCGCCCAGGAAGAACATCGACCCGGCCTCGCGGCTGAGCACCAGCGTGTGCTTGCCGCGCCAGCCCTGCCCGCTGCGCGCCGCGAGTTCGGCTTCCAGTACCGGCGCCGAATCGGTGAACACGCGATGGCCGAACGGCCCGATCGCATCGGCGATGCGCTCACTGAGTTTCTGCAGGCGTGCGCGCATCACCTTGTGGTAGTCGCGGCCCCGCGCATAGACGGAGACCACGCCCTCGCGCGGCCTTTGCAGGCGCTCCCACTCGATCGCCTGCCAGCCCTCGGGCGTGGCGCCCGGTAAATAGTCCATCCGGGCCGTCACCACCGACAACGTGCCTGGAACCAGTTCCGCGGGCCGCGCGCGCTTGAGGCCATGGGCCTGCATGTAGGCCATCTCGCCGTGGAATCCGTTGGCCAGCCACTGCAACAGGCCCGGTTCGGCGCTCGAAAGGTCGACGCCGGCCACCCCGATTTGGGAGAATCCGAGCTCGCGGCCCCACGCACCGATGGCGGCCACCAGCGAAGGACCGTCGATCTGAGCGCACTGCAAGGTCACCCGCCGATTGTAGGAACCGGCCCCCTGTCGGGCCGGTCCGGTGCCGTGCTCCGGTGGTCGTCCGAGGAGGACACCGCCGCCTTCGCGCAGCGGCTGGCGGCCCGGCCCGCGGTCACGCGCGCCTTCATCGAGCTGCACGGCGATCTCGGCGCGGGCAAGACCACCTTCGTGCGCCACCTGCTGCGCGCCCTCGGCGTGCCCGGCCGCATCAAGAGCCCGACCTACACCCTGGTGGAACCGCACGAGGGCCCGGGCTTCGCCATCTGGCATTTCGACTTCTACCGCTTCGACGACCCGCGCGAGTGGGAGGACGCGGGCTTCCGCGAGGTGTTCGAGCAGGCCGGCCTGAAGCTGGCCGAGTGGCCGGAGAAGGCCGCCGGCCTGCTGCCGGTGCCCGACCTGTCGCTGCACCTGCTGCTGCAGGCGGACGGCACGCGCGAGGTGACGGTGCAGGCGCACAGCCCCCTCGGGCAGGAGCTGCTGGCGTGAGCGCCGGGCCACGCCAGGGCAAGCCGGCCATCGTCGCCACGCACGCAGGCACCGCGCTGCGACGCCGTGCCCTGCTGCGGCGCGGCGCGCTGGTGCTCCTGCTGGGCACGGCGCAGATCGCGCGCGGCGCCACCATCGTCGCGGTGCGCCTGTGGCCGGCGCCGGACTACACCCGGGTGACCATCGAGTCCGACGGGCAGCTCGCCTCGCGCCACCTCTCGGTCGGCAACCCGCCGCGGCTGGCGGTGGACATCGAGGGCATCGAGCTCAATGCGGCGCTGCGCGAGCTGGTGGCCAAGGTGCAGGCCGACGATCCCTTCATCGCCGGCATCCGGGTGGGCCAGTTCGCGCCCGGCGTGGTGCGGCTGGTGGTGGACCTCAAGCAGCCGGCCCTGCCGCAGGTCTTCACGCTGCCGCCCATCGCCGCCTACCAGCACCGGCTGGTGCTGGACTTCCACCCGGTGCAGCCGGCCGATCCGCTGGAGCAGCTGATCGCGCAGCACGTCCAGGGCCAGGATCGCGGCCCCGTGCCGACGCCGGCGCCCGCCGCATCGGACCCCCTGGACGAACTGATCGCGCGCCACGCGGGCTCCGCCGGCCGCCGGCCGCAGCAGCTGCCGGGCGAAGCGGCCGTCGCCACCGCGCCGCCGCCGGCCCCGGCCAAGACCGACCGCCTGATCATCATCGCGCTGGACCCCGGCCACGGCGGCGAGGACCCCGGCGCCATCGGCCCGAACGGCACGCGCGAGAAGGACGTGGTGCTGCAGGTCGCCCATCGCCTGCGCGATCGCATCAACGCCACGACGATCAACGGCAACCCGATGCGGGCCTTCCTCACGCGCGACGCCGACTTCTTCGTGCCGCTGCACGTGCGGGTGCAAAAGGCGCGGCGCGTGCAGGCCGACCTGTTCGTCAGCATCCACGCCGACGCCTTCATCACGCCCAGCGCGCGCGGCGCCAGCGTGTTCGCCCTGAGCCAGAACGGCGCGTCCAGCTCGGCGGCGCGCTGGCTGGCCGAGAAGGAGAACCGGGCCGACCTGATCGGCGGCGTCAACGTGCGCTCGCAGGACCGCCACGTGGCCCATGCGATGCTGGACATGAGCACCACGGCCCAGATCAAGGACAGCATGAAGCTCGGCGGCGCTCTGCTGGGCGAGATCGGCAACGTCGGGCGGCTGCACAAGCGGCGCGTCGAGCAGGCCGGCTTCGCCGTGCTCAAGGCGCCCGACATCCCCAGCGTGCTGGTGGAGACCGCCTTCATCAGCAACCCGGAAGAAGAAGCCAAGCTGCGCAGCGCGTCCTACCAGGACGAACTGGCCGATGCCCTGATGCGCGGCATCTCCCGCTACTTCGCGGCCAACCCGCCGCTGGCGCGCAGCCGCTCGGTCTGAAGCCGGGCCCAGCGGCGCCTGCGACCTGGCCGGCGTCTCACCAAGGCTGTGGTTCAATCGCGCCGGTCTCGACCGGAAGGATGGGGATGCGGCAAGCGAGTTCGTTCACACCGCTGGAACCGGCCACGGCAAACGGGTCGACCGGCCTGGCTGCGGGGTTCAGCGCAGCGCTGAATGCATCGGCGTTCTCGATTCCGCTCAGCCTGGGGGCGGTGGCGGTGGTCTATGGGCGCCATGCACCCGGCCTGCTGTCCGCCGCGGTGCTGGCGACGCTGCTGGGATTGGCGCTCGTGCAGCTCGCCGGACTGGGCGCGCACCGTCCGGTTCTGTATTCCGCCCGCTTCCTGGAAGCGACGACGGCGGCGGCGCTGCTGGACAGCGTGGCCGCTCGCCTGCCCGCCTGGGGCGTGGCGGACACACCCGAGGTCCGCGTGGCCGCCCTGCTGGCGCTGGTCGCCTGCGCCGGCGTCGCGATGGCGGCGCTCTACCTGGTGCGCGCCAACCGGCTGACGCGCTACATCCCGACGCCGGTCTATGCGGGCTTTTCCAACGCCATCGCGATCGCATTGCTGCTCAGCCAGTCGTCGGTCCTCATGGCCGCGTGGCATGCGCCGGACCGCGAACCGCTGATCGCCATGGCCATCGCGGCCATCGTGCTGGCCACCGGCTTTGCCGTGCGCCGGTGGCTGCCCCGGTGGCCCGCGGCGGCCACCGCGCTGGGACTGGGACTGCTCCTCGGCGCGGCGCTGCTGGCGGCCGGCCGCCCGGTGGCCATGGTGGGCACCGCCTCCGCCGACCTTTCGCTGCCCTGGTTCGCAGCCGACTTCCGTGCCTTCGCCGCGGCCCCGTGGCTCGCCGTTGCCGGCCTGCTGGCAGGGTACGCCGCCATCCTCGGGGCGGTCATGTTCCTCAACACCAGCCTGTCCGCGCAGATGCTGTCGCACCAGGACGACCTGCTGCACGACAAGCCGAAGCGGCTGGCGATGTCGGCGCTGGCCGTTGGTTTCGGGGGCTTGCTGGGGAGCGCGCCGATCTCCGGGTCGATGCAGACGTCGCTGGTGGCCAGCCGCACCGCCCGCCTCGGACCGCACGTCGCGGCCCCGGTCATGCTGATTGCGCTGGCCGTGGCCTTCAGCGGACTGCTCGGCTGGATCCCGATCGCGGCGGTGGCCGGCGCGCTGCTGTGCGAGGCCTGGTTCATGCTGGACCGGCCTTCGCTGCGGCAGCTTGGCCAATGGCTCCGGCGCGTCCCGCTGCGGGCCGATGCGCGCGAGAACCTGTCCCTGGTCGCGGCGGTCACGGCTACGGCAGTGGTGCTGAACATCGTGGCAGCGGTGGTCGCCGGCCTGCTGCTCGGCCTCGTGCTGTTCGCCGCGCGCAACGCCCGGCGGCCGGCGCGCGCGGTACTCACCGGCGCCCAGGTCTCCTCGCACTGCGCCCGGTCCCGGGCCGAGCTGCAGGTGCTGGCGCAGCACGGCGAATCGCTGCGGATCGTGGAACCCGAGGGCGACCTGTTCTTCGTCTCGGTCGAGCGCCTCGAGCAGTTGTTCCGCTCCGTGCTGCACCAGGCGAGTTGCGTGGTGGTGGACTGGAGCCGGGTGCGCAGCGTCGACATCAGCGTGATCGAAGCCGTGGCCAAGATGGGCCGGCTGGCGGCTGCCCGTGGCGTGCCGCTGTTCCACGTCGATCCGGCGCGGGCCTCACCGGAGGTCGCCATGGCGCTGCAGCTGCCCGCTCGCGGCGGCGGCCCGGTCCTGCCTGATCTCGACCACGCGCTGGAGCAGGCCGAAAACCATCTGCTGGCGCTGCATGGGCGCGAGGGCGGTAACGCCGCCACGGCGCAGTTCGACGTGATGCCCATCGACCGTGAACTGGACCCCGACGAGAAGATGTTGCTGCAGGCGAGCATGACCCACGGGCTGTACCGCGCCGGCGAAGTCGTCATGACCGCCGGCGCGCCAGGGGACGCCCTGATGGTGGTGCTGCACGGCAGCGCTTCCATCCTGGTGGACGGGCCGGAGGGGGCGCAAGTGCGCATCGCCGGCATCCGGCGCGGCGGCCTGCTCGGCGAGATGGCCTTCCTCGATCGCAGCGCGCGTTCGGCTACGGTGGTCGCGCGCGAAGACCTGTCCGTCGCGGTGCTCACGCGCGAGGACTACGAGCGCCTGAGCCGCGAAGCGCCCGCACTGGTGCAGAAGCTGCTGACCAGCCTGGCGCTGGACCTCGCCGCACGCCTGCGGCACACGACACAACTCGCCAGCGCGCGCCAGGCCCGGCACTGAACGAACCGGCGCGAATCGCGGTTTGGCGGTGGGGTCGCATGGGTTCCCAAGCTGCGCCTGCGCGACAGGACGCGTGCTGGCACGCACTGCCTTTCCCGGCCGTCATCGGGCCACGGGGGGTGCCGACACCCCCTGTTTGGCCCCTCCTACAGCCCGCTGACGGGCTGCTTTCCACAATTCAAGGCACAGGCAGGCCGCGCCTTTGGCGGTCGTGAACGATTGAAGGTGAACGATATGAGATCGAAGCTCTTCGCCGTCGTGGCCGCCGCGACGATGCTGGCGCTGGGTGGATGCGCGAACATGGACCGGCAGACCGCCGGCACGATCGGCGGCGCGGCTGTCGGCGGCGTGGTCGGCAACTCGGTGTTCGGTGGCCCGCTGGGCACGCTGGGCGGCGCGGCCGCCGGCGGCTACATCGGCAACAAGGCGACCGAACCCAATAGGTAAGCCGCCCCATCCCGTCATCCTCCGCGCAGGCGGAGGATCCAGGCGCATCGCGCACGGCTTGCGCGTTGCGCCGGATCAGATTGGATAAATCAGCGAGTTCAGCACCATCTCGCTGTCGTACACGCAGCGCCGGCTCCTGAACTTCAGGCCTTCGTCCGTGCGCACGATCTCGTCGATGTAGCGCCCGACGTTGTAGACCTCGCTCGCATCGCCCGGGCGGGTGCGGAACACGGCGTAGTTCGCCTGGGCCCGCACCAGGCCCGGCTCGTCGCCCTCCTGCGACGGCAGAACCCGGGCAGCTCCCACCACATGGCGCGTGTAGTACGGCCGGTGGAAGATGGTCTGGGTGATCCCGTAGACCCGGTCCTTCATCATGCCGCGGCTCTCCAGCGCGATCAGCGCCAGCGGCAGCCCGCGGTCGAAGTTCTCGCGGCCCTGCACGATGTAGTGCCCGTCCTCCAGGAAGAAGCCCGGCCAGTCGTCGAAGCGGCGCTCGTCCAGCGCCGCGGCGTAGTCGGCATTGAGCCGGTCGAGCTCCAGCTGGAGCAGCAGCGCCTCTTTCATGCGTCCATCACCTTGCGCCAGTAGGCGTACATGCTGCGGATCAGGGTTTCGGTCACCATGTGCTCGGTGCCGCCGGTGCCGGTGCCGCCCAGCTCGCAGATCGTCTGCCCCTCCTCGCCCCACTGGCGGAAGCCGTCCTGGCTGAACTCGATCACCTCGCCGTCGTCGGCGCTGACGAAGCCGGCCGGCCCGAACAGGTTGGCCTGCCGCAGGCGCCGGCGCGTCATCTCGGGCGTGTCGTCGGCAAAGCCGAAGTGGGTCCAGACGAAATCGAAGCCGCCTTCGCCGCGCGGCACGATGTGGCGGGTGGACAGCGAGTTGACCTGCTGCTGCACGATGACGCTGGGGAACAGCGTGATCATGGTGACGGTCGGCATGATCTCCGTGCCCGGGTTGGCCGGGTCGGCCACCTTCCACCAGGGCTCGGGCACCACGTCCAGCAGGCGGTCGTCGTTGAGGACCATGTTGGCCTTGAACGAGGTCACGCCTTCGGTCACCACCTTGTTCTCGCCGCCATCGTTGCGCCGCGAGATCATCACCGCGTGGCGGCCGTGCTTGTCCATCACCATGCGGCTCTTCTGGTCGGCGCGCCACAGGCCGAAGGTGACGAACCAGGTGTGCAGCAGGCCCGGGTGGTACGGGTCCTTGATGTTCTCCATCATCAGCTTCCAGTTGCCCGGGATGCGCTGGCGGTTGTAGCCCAGCAGCGCGAGCTGGCGGCCCTGGAAGATGCGGTCCAGCCAGGGCATGACGTCCGGGCCGAGGTAGTCGCGCAGCGGCTCGGCGGCCTCGCTGAAGGTGGCGAACACCAGCCCGTGCAGCACCTCGACCCGCAGCTTCGTCAGCCCGTGGGCCTTCATGTCGAAGTCGGCCGGCATGCCGCCCTGGACGCATGGGGAACCGTCCTCCGCGACCGCCTTCACGCCGTCCTTGAACGGCAGGCCGGCCAGGTCGCCATCGAGCTTGTAGGTCCACTGGTGGTAGGGGCAGACGAAGCTGCGCGCATTGCCGTGCGGCTGCTGGCAGAAGCGCACGCCGCGGTGGGCGCAGCGGTTCTCGACCACGCGGATGCCATGGTCGGTGCCGCGGTCCCTGGGCGCGACGCGGTCGCGCACCATGATCACCTGGCGCTCGCCCACCCAGCTGAGCTTGTAGTCGCCGGTCCTGGGAATCTCGACCTCCAGGCCGACGTAGCACCAGTGCGGGCCGTAGAAGATCCGCTCCAGCTCGCGCTGGTAGAGCCCCGGATCGGTGTAGGCCCAGAAGGGCACGCGGCTGGAGCCGGGCTGCGCCCAGCGTGAGAGGGGTTCGGGGGCGTTCATGGGACGGTACTCCTGTCCGGGATGATAAGCAGGCCTCTCGATGGCACCCGTCTGCGCAGCGTCGCCGGCCCGGCGCCGTGGTGCGACCTGGCGGGAGTGATCGGTCTGTCGGCAAGGGACGGCCGCGCAAATGCATCCGGATGTAAATTCGACCATCGCGCCGCCCTCGCCCGAATGTCCCGCCCACCCCGACGACCGCCCCGCACGCCTGCCCTGGAAGCGCCCTTCCTGTACGGCGACCGCATCCCGCAAGCCGAGGCGCAGGAGCGCGACACCGAAACCAGCTGGGCCCTGTTCCAGGAACTGCACGAGCGCCACGAAGCCCGCTTCGCCGACACCGTGCCCGCCACCGCGCCGCTGCCACTGGGCACCGAACGGGCCTTCGCGCCCACGCGGCCGAACCCGCTGCCGGCGGCCGCCCCCGCCACCGCTCGCGTCACGCTGGAGCAGTTGCTGGCCGAAAGCCGGCGCAACGACCGGGTGTGCCCGCTGCCGGGCGCCTGGCAGGCCCTGTACCAGCTGCTGCCGGACAAGCGGCAGGAGGGCGCCTTCTGGCAGCCGCCACCGCCGATCAGCGGGGCGGCGTGGAAGGCCACCTCGGCGCTGCCCAAGCGGCTGTGCCTGCGCGACCACCTGGAGTGGGCGGTGGCGCGCGGCGCCGGGGCCGCGGTGCTCGATTTCCTGCGCGGCCTGCCGGAAGAGGAGTGGCTGCACCTCTGACCGCAGCCGCGGTCAGGTCACCGGCGTCAGCTTGGCCACCGACAGGGCCAGCCACTTGATGCCGTGCCGGTTGAACTTGACCTGGGCGCGGGCGTCGTCGCCCTGCCCTTCGATCGACAGCACGGTGCCTTCGCCGAACTTGTTGTGGAACACCTGCAGGCCGGCGCGCAGGCCATGCGAAGGTGCCGCCTTCTGCACGACCGGCGGCGGGCTGGCGTAGCGTTCGGCGCTCCACGAACTGCCGCCCTGGCCGCCGCGCGTGCTCGGATACCCCGCGCCGTAGCCGAAGGCCGATCCGCGGAAGCCCGAGTCCTTGGGCGTGAGCCACTTGAGCGCGTGCTCCGGCAGCTCGTCGAAGAAGCGGCTGCGCATGTTGTAGCGGGTCTGGCCGTGCAGCAGCCGCGTCTGCGAGTAGCTCAGGTACAGGCGCTTGCGGGCGCGCGTGATCGCCACGTACATCAGGCGACGCTCCTCCTCCAGGCCCTCGTAGTCGGCCATGGAGCGCTCGCTGGGGAACAGGCCCTCTTCCAGCCCGGTGACGAACACCGCGTCGAACTCCAGCCCCTTGGCCGAGTGCACGGTCATGAGCTGCACGGCGTCCTGGCCGGCCTGGGCCTGGTGGTCGCCGGATTCGAGCGCCGCGTGGGTGAGGAAGGCGGCCAGCGGCGAGAGCGTCTCCCCGGTCTCGGCGTCGGGCGCAAGGTCCTCGGCGTTGCCGCCCGTCTGGGCCGGCAGGTCCTCCATCGGCCGGTCGGGATCGAGCCCCTGGCTCACCGGGCTCTGGCTCAGTTCGTCGATCGGCAGCGCGACGGCATCGCGACCGAAGCCCTCCTGCATGACGAAGCTCTCGGCGGCGCTGGCCAGTTCCTCCAGGTTCTCGATGCGCTCGGCGCCTTCGCGCTCGGCCTTGTAGTGCTCCAGCAGGCCGGAGTGCTGCAGCATCAACTCGATGATCTCGCGCAGGCTCAGCCCCTGGGTCTGCTCGCGCAGCACGTCGATCTTGGCGACGAAGGCGCCCAGGTTGGCACCGGCCTTGCCGGTGGTGGCGCTCACCGCGTCGTGCAGCGAGCAGCCGGCCGCCCGCGCGGCGTCCTGCAGCTGCTCGATGCTGCGCGCGCCGATGCCGCGCGGCGGGAAGTTCACCACCCGCAGGAAGCTGGTGTCGTCCTGCGGGTTCTCCAGCAGCCGCAGGTAGGCCAGCGCGTGCTTGATCTCGGCGCGCTCGAAGAAGCGCAGGCCACCGTAGACGCGATACGGCACGCCGGCGTTGAACAGCGCCGTCTCGATCACCCGGCTCTGCGCGTTGCTGCGGTACAGCACGGCCATCTCGCGCCGCGGCAGGCCCGCCGTCGTCCCCTGGTCGCGCGCCAGCTGCCGCATCTCCTCGACCAGCCACTGCGCCTCGGCCAGGTCGGTGGGCGCCTCGTAGACACGCACCGGTTCGCCCGGCCCCTGGTCGGTGCGCAGGTTCTTGCCCAGCCGGCCCTTGTTGTGGCTGATCAGCGCGTTGGCCGAATCGAGGATGTTGCTGTAGCTGCGGTAGTTCTGCTCCAGCTTGATCTGGTGGCGCACCCCGAACTCGTGCACGAAGTCGGCCATGTTGCCCACCCGCGCGCCGCGGAAGGCATAGATGCTCTGGTCGTCGTCGCCGACCGCGAAGATGGAGTTGCCCTCGCCGGGGCTGCCGTCCGGGTTGAACGCGAAGATCTTGATCCACGCGTACTGCAGCCGGTTGGTGTCCTGGAACTCGTCGATCAGGATGTGGCGGAAGCGCCGCTGGTAGTGGGCGCGGATCGGGTCGTTGTCGCGCAGCAGCTCGTAGCTGCGCAGCATCAGCTCGCCGAAGTCGACCACGCCTTCGCGCGCGCACTGCTCCTCGTACAGCTGGTACAGCTCGACCTTGCGCCGGTCCTCCGGCGTGCGGGCGTCCACCGCCCCCGGCCGCAGCCCCTCCTCCTTGCAGCCGGCGATGAACCACTGGGTTTCCTTGGCCGGGAAACGCTCCTCGTCGACGTTGAACTGCTTCATCAGGCGCTTGATCGCCGAGAGCTGGTCCTGCTGGTCCAGGATCTGGAAGCTCTGCGGCAGGTTGGCCAGCTTGTAGTGCGCGCGCAGGAAGCGGTTGCACAGGCCGTGGAAGGTGCCTATCCACATGCCGCGCACGTTCACCGGCAGCATGGCCGACAGCCGGGTCATCATTTCCTTGGCCGCCTTGTTGGTGAAGGTGACGGCCATGACGCCGCCGGGCGACACCTGGCCGGTGGACAGCAGCCAGGCGATGCGGGTGGTCAGGACGCGGGTCTTGCCGGAGCCGGCGCCGGCCAGGATCAGCGCGTGCTCGTTGGGCAGGGTGACGGCGGCGCGCTGCTCGGGGTTGAGGTGTTGCAGGAGCGGGGACGCGGCGTCGACTTCTGGGAACATACGGCATTGTAGAAACGGCCCTTCGCAAGCAAATGTCACGAGCCGCCCTCCTCGCCGCCCTGCTGGCCACCGCCGTCGCCGCGGCCCATGCACAGCAGCCCTCCTGCAGCAGCGACGAGCAGCCCGCGCCGTCGGCGCTGCTGGAGCGCTTCATCAGTGCCGACTGCGAGGCCTGCTGGCAGGACGACCGGGCGCCGCGCCCGCGCCGCGGCGAGCTGGCGATCGACTGGATTGTTCCCGGCGCGCGCGGCGACGACGCGCCACTGTCGGCCGCCGCCACCCGCGATGCGCTGGAGCGCCTGCGCGAACTGGGCCGCCGGCCGCCGGCCGGACTCGATTCGCTGCACACGGTACGCCAGGACGGCGCCGGCCACCTGCGCGTCGCCCACGGGCCGGCCTTCAACGGCTACGTGGGCACCTCCATCCAGTCGCTGGGCGGCGGCCAGGGCCCCTTCACCGGCTGGCTGGCGCTGGTCGAGACGCTGCCGGCCGGCACCGAGGGCTCGCCGGTGGAGCGCAACCTGGTGCGCAACCTGCTGCAGGTGCCCTGGCCGGCCGCGCCCGGGCGGCGCTTCGAGGCCCGCCCCATGAGCATTCCCGAGGGCGCCAACCCCGATCGCCTGCGGGTGGTGGGCTGGCTGCAGGATTCACGGGGACGGATCAGGGCCATCTCGGAGTCGCGCTGCGACCCGACCGAGCACAGGCGCTAGAATTGCGCACCGGGCCCAAGCATTTGGGACCCGGTTTTTTTTTGCGCCGTCATGGCGTGCCTCAGGGCCGCCGCAGCCGTCGCGCAACCCTCGCCGAGGGTTGATGTGCCCCTGGTTTCCAGGCACGACCGGGCCCAGTCCAAGCGTCCACTCGTTCCTCAACGATTCCCTCAGGGAGCTTGGTCACATGGAAATCTTCGACTACGACAAAGTCTTGCTGCTGCCGCGCAAGTGCCGCGTGGAAAGCCGCTCCGAATGCGACACCAGCGTCGAGCTGGGCGGGCGCACTTTCCGCATCCCGGTGGTCCCCGCCAACATGAAGACGGTGGTGGACGAGGCGATCTGCCTGTGGCTGGCGCAGAACGGCTACTTCTACGTGATGCACCGCTTCGACCTGGACAACCTGGCGTTCGTCCGGTGGATGAAGGCGCAAGGCGCCTACGCCTCGATCTCGCTGGGCGTGAAGCAGGCCGACTACGAGACCGTGGACCAGCTGGCCGCCGAAGGCCTGGTGCCCGAGTACGTGACCATCGACATCGCGCACGGCCACGCCGACAGCGTGAAGAACATGATCGCGCACCTGAAGGCGAAGCTGCCCACCACCTTCGTGATCGCCGGCAACGTGGGCACGCCCGAGGCGGTGATCGACCTGGAGAACTGGGGCGCGGACGCCACCAAGGTCGGCATCGGCCCCGGCAAGGTCTGCATCACGCGCATGAAGACCGGCTTCGGCACCGGCGGCTGGCAGCTGTCGGCGCTCAAGTGGTGCGGCCGCGTGGCGACCAAGCCCATCATTGCCGACGGCGGCATCCGCGAGCACGGCGACATCGCCAAGAGCATCCGCTTCGGCGCCTCCATGGTGATGGTCGGCTCCATGCTGGCCGGCCACGAGGAGTCGCCCGGCCAGACGGTCGAAGTCGACGGCCACCTGTACAAGGAGTACTACGGCAGCGCGTCCGACTTCAACAAGGGCGAGTACCGGCACGTGGAGGGCAAGCGCATCCTGGAGCCGGTCAAGGGCAAGCTGGCCGACACCCTGCGCGAGATGCAGGAGGACATCCAGAGCTCCATCAGCTACTCGGGCGGACGGCGGCTGCTGGACATCCGGAAGGTGAATTACGTGATCCTGGGCGGCGACAACGCGGGCGAGCATCTCTTGATGTGATGACCCCGGGGAACATCTGCTGACGTAAGGACGTCATCCTCGCGCAGGCGGAGACGTCATCCCCGCGCAGGCGGGGATCCAGAGCTTTCAAGCAGGCCGCGAAAGCGGACGCACTGGATTCCCGCCTTCGCGGGAATGACGAAGGCAGCAGCGATCTAGCGGAACAGCAAATCCAGCGCCAGCTCGTGCAGCCGGTGCTCCGGCTCGACCAGCGCCTCCAGCACGCTGAAGTGGTTCAGCCCTGGCAGCGCCTCGCAAACCTCCACGCAAGGCTCGCCCCAGGCCTGGCGGATCAGCTCGTTCTGGCGCAGGAACTCGGGGCTCTCCTCCGCGCCGGCCACCGCGTACAGGGTCGCGCCCACGGGTGACGGCAGCAGGGCCGGGCTGGCCTTGCGGGCGTCCTCCGGCGTGAGCCGAAGGTCCGGCGCCAGGAAGGGCGTGCGCCGGATCGGGTCGAGGTCGAACAGCCCGGAGATCGACAGCCCCTTGCGCACCACGTCGCCGGGCAGGTCCGGATCCCAGCGGCGCCAGTCGCAGGCCAGCATCATGGCCGCCAGGTGGCCGCCGGCCGAGTGGCCGACCACGGTGATGTGCCGCGGGTCGCCGCCGTAGGTGGGCGCGTGCTTCCAGGTCCAGGCCAACGCCCGCACCATCTGCAGCGTGATCTGCGGAATGGTGACCGCCGGGCACAGGTCGTAGTTCGGCACCACCACGCAGGCGCCCACGTCCTGGAACATGGGCGCGACGAAGGAGTGGTCGCTCTTGTCGAGCGAACGCCACCAGCCGCCGTGCAGGAACACCATCACCGGCGCCCGCGCCTGCGGCGCCGGGAACACGTCGAGCTTCTCGCCGGGACCGTCGCCATAAGGGATGTCCAGCTCGCACTCGAACGCCTCGCGCGCGCGCCGGGAGGCGTCGGTCCAGCGCGCCAGGTGGATGCCGTGCTCCGGCACCAGCGCGCGGTTGTTGTACATGCGGTCGAGCCACTCGCCGTCCTGCCGTGCCATGCGTTGACCTTTCCTCGGGATGGGTGCCATGCTTGAACCAGCCGGACGATACCGCAGAGCCGGCCCAGCCAAAGAACGCCACACGGACAACCGCCGAGCCGGCATCATGAAGAACCCGCCGGCAACCCGGAACCGCCGGCCACCAGGAGACGCCCATGCAACTCACCCCCGAGCAGCGGCAGCAGTTCGACCGCGACGGCTACCTGTTCTTCCCCAGCCTGTTCTCGCCGGACGAGATCCGGGTGCTGCAGGACGCCGTGCCCGCGCTCTACGAACGGCGCGAGGTCTACAACGTGCGCGAGAAGGGCAGCGATGCGGTGCGCATCAACTTCGCGGCCCACCTGGTGAGCGAACCCTTCGCCCGGCTGGCGCGGCACCCGCGCATGGTGCGGCCGGTCATGGACCTGTTCGGCGAGCCGGTCTACATGCACCAGTTCAAGATCAACGGCAAGATGGCCTTCGAAGGCGACGTCTGGCAGTGGCACCAGGACTACGGCACCTGGCTGAACGACGACCTGATGCCCACCGAGCGGGCGATGAACGTGGCCATCTTCCTGGACGACGTCAATGCGTTCAACGGCCCGCTGATGTTCATCCCGGGCAGCCACAGGAAGGGCGTGGTGGAGGCCAACCACGACCTGACCACCACCAGCTATCCCTTGTGGACCGTCAGCAACGAGCTGATCGCGCAGTTGGTCGAACGCGCCGGCGGCAAGGACGGCGGCATCGTCAGCCCGCAGGGCCCGGCCGGCTCCATGATCCTGTTCCACAGCTGCCTGCTGCATGCGTCCAGCAGCAACCTCTCGCCCTGGAACCGCGTCAGCGTGTACCTGAGCCTGTGCGCCGTGTCCAACCACATCCGGCGCTTCAAGCGCCCCGAGTACATCGCCCACCGCGACTTCCGGCCGATCGAATGCCTGCCCGACGACTGCCTGCAGGTGGCCTACCCGGTCGAGGTGCCGTGGAAGGCGGGGCTGCCCGCCAGCGCGCTGGTGACCTCGTCCGATCCGATCGACGCCGTCCGCCGGGCTGCCTGAGGCGCGACAGCACAATCGCCCCATGAGCCTTTACGCCCAACTCCAGCAACGCGCCGCCGACGGCCGCCCCATCCGCGTCGGCCTGATCGGCGCCGGCAAGTTCGGATCCATGTACCTGGCCCAGGTGCCGCGCACGCCGGGGGTGCACCTGGCCGGCATCGCCGACCTGTCACCCGCCAACGCTCGCACCAACCTGGCCCGCGTCGGCTGGGAGCCCGCCCGCACCGAAGCCGCGTCGCTGGACGCCGCCATCGCGGCCGGCAGCACCCACGTCGGCGAGGACTGGCAGGCGCTGGTGCGGCACCCGGCGATCGACGTGATCGTCGAGTGCACCGGCCACCCGATCGCCGCCGTCGACCACTGCCTGGAAGCCTTCGCCAACGGCAAGCACGTGGTCAACGTGACCGTGGAGGCCGACGCCTTCTGCGGCCCGCTGCTGGCGCGCCGCGCAGCCGAGGCCGGCGTGGTGTATTCGCTCGCCTTCGGCGACCAGCCGGCGCTGATCTGCGACCTGGTGGACTGGGCGCGCACCTGCGGCTTCCCGGTGGTGGCGGCCGGCCGCGGGCACAAGTGGCTGCCGCACTTCTGCGAATCCACGCCCGAGACGGTGTGGGGCTACTACGGCCTCACGCCCGAGCAGGCCCGGCGCGGCGGCCTGAACCCCAAGATGTTCAACAGCTTCCTCGACGGCTCCAAGCCCTCGATCGAGAGCACCGCCGTGGCCAATGCCACCGGCCTGGGCGTGCCCGGCGACGGCCTGCTCTACCCGCCGGCGAGCGTCGAAGACATCCCCTTCGTCACCCGCCCGCGCAGCGAAGGCGGCGTGCTGGAGCGCAAGGGCATGGTGGAGGTGATCTCCTCGCTGGAAGCCGACGGCCGCGCCATCCCCTACGACATCCGCATGGGCGTGTGGGTCACGGTGGAAGGCGAGACCGAGTACATCCGCAACTGTTTCGAGGAATACAACGCCCACACCGACCCCAGCGGGCGCTACTTCACGCTGTACAAGCGCTGGCACCTGATCGGGCTGGAGGTCGGCCTGTCGGTCGCCTCGGTCGCCCTGCGCGGCGAGGCCACCGGCGTGGCGACCGGCTGGAACGCCGACGTGGTCGCCACCGCCAAGCGCGATTTGCAGCCCGGCGAAGTACTGGACGGGGAAGGCGGCTACACGGTGTGGGGCAAGCTGCTGCCGGCGGCCCGCTCCACGCAGATGGGCGGCCTGCCCCTGGGGCTGGCCCACGGCATCAAGGTGGTGCGGCCGGTCGCCAAGGGGCAGAGCCTGTGCTGGGACGACGTCGCCATGGACACCGGGACCCGGGCCTGGCAGCTGCGGCGCGAGATGGAAGAGCTGTTCGCGCCAGCTCGGCTGAAAGCTGCGTGACAGGCAGGGCCGGCGCGGCCGCGCCATGATGGCCGTCCAAGGAGAGACTCCCACCATGAAGATCGCCCTGCTCGGCACCGGTCTGATGGGCCTGCCCATGGCGCGCCGCCTGTGCCGCGCCGGCCATGACGTCGCCGTCTGGAACCGCACGCGCGCCAAGTGCGAGCCGCTGGTGGCCGACGGCGCCCGGCCCTGCGACAGCGCGGCCGAAGCGGTTGCCGACGCCGAGATCGTGATCAGCATGCTGGAGAACGGCACGGTCGTGCACGACGTGCTGTTCAACCAGGGCGTGGCGCGGGCGATGCGCCGCGGCAGCCTGTTCATCGACATGGCCTCCATCCAGCCGCGCGAGGCGCGCGACCATGCGGCGCGGCTGGGCGAGCTCGGCGTGGCCTGCCTGGACGCACCGGTCTCCGGCGGCACCGTGGGCGCCGAGAACGGCACGCTGGCCATCATGGTGGGCGGCTCGCCCGCCGATTTCGAGCGCGCGGCACCGGTGTTCCAGGTGTTCGGCCGCGCCACGCACGTGGGCCCGCATGGCGCCGGGCAGCTGGCCAAGCTGGCCAACCAGATGATCGTGGGCATCACCATAGGCGCCGTGGCCGAGGCGCTGCTGCTGTGCGCCAAGGGTGGCGCCGACATGGGCAAGGTGCGCGAAGCCATCAGCGGCGGCTTCGCCGACAGCCGCATCCTTCAGCTGCACGGCCAGCGCATGGTCGAGCGCGACTTCGCGCCGCGCGGCCGCATGACCGTGCAGCTCAAGGACATGCGCAACGCGCTGGCCACCGCCGAGGAGATCGGCTTCGACGCGCCCATCACCGGGCTGTTCGCCCGGCTCTACGCCGAAGCCATCGAACACGGGCTGTCCGACCTGGACCATTCCGGCCTGTTCGTCGAGCTCGCGAGCCGCAACGGCATGCGCTAGAATATCGGCCTGTTGTGGGGGGGTAGCTCAGCTGGGAGAGCGTCGCGTTCGCAATGCGAAGGTCGGGAGTTCGATCCTCCTCCTCTCCACCACGACACTTTTTCGCTGGCGCCGCCGTTCGGGCGGCGTTTGCAACAGTGGGTTCTTAGCTCAGTTGGTAGAGCAGCGGACTCTTAATCCGTAGGTCGTAGGTTCGAATCCTACAGGACCCACCACTTTCTTCCCCCCGCCGCGAGAGAGCCTTCCAGGCCCTCGCGCGCCATCAGCGCAGCACTGCCCAGCGCCCGTCGAGCACCCCCAGCATCACCGGCAGGGAGAACTCTTCCTCGTCCTGGCTCACGTAGGTCAGCGCGGGCGTGCCGTTCGGCCGCAGGCACTCGACCAGCCGCCGGCCCGCGACCAGGCGCAGGTCCACCTGGGGCCGGTCCACCGGCAGCAACGTCCACTCCGGGCTCTGCATGCACGCCTGCAGCTGCTGGCGCAGCGCGTTCGCCATGGGTCCTGCCGCGATGTCGTAGGCGTCGGCGGTGACCTCCTGCAGCTTGGCCTGCAGCACCGTGGCCAGCCCTCCGATGTCCCCGGCCTGCAACAGCCGATGAAGGTGCACCAGGATGGGATGGGCGTCCGCCGCGGCCGTCGCCGGGTTGAGCACGGCGGCGCGGGTCCAGCCCCAGGCGTGGCTGCTGTCGCCGACGTTGAACGCCTTTTCCTGGGTGACCGGGTTCGGCGCGGCAGGGCCGGCCCAGGCGATGTCCACGGGAGTGAACCAGCCCACCGGCTTGTGGCCCTCCTCCGCGAACAGGCGGGCCGTCAGCCGGGCGGGCGCGCCGGCCTGCACGCCGCTTTCGGCAGGCCCGGCCCAGGGCTCCCGCACCCGGCTGGGCAGCGGGTTGGCGTTGGCCGTCACCGCCATCACGTTGCTGCCGGGAATGACGAACTCGTTGACCGGGACGTCGATCGGCCCGGCGCTTTCGCCGGGCGCGACGAGCGCCACCGGGATGTCGTTGATGCGCACCTCGCAGCGCATGTTGGCCGCCTGCAGCCGGATGACGTAGCGCCTCATGGGATGTCAGAACGTGAAGGGGCCGTACACATGCTCGGGCAGCCATTCCACCGGCTTCTTCCGGCTGCTCTTCCTGCGCATCATCGAGTTGCTGGCCACGAACACGTAGTTCGCGGGCTCGCGCTTGATGCTGATCTCGCCGCCGATGACGTCTTGCTCGGTCATGAAATGGAACTTCTCCATCTCGGCGACGAAGGTCACCTCGATGGACCTCTCGAGCTTGACGGTCCAGCCGAACTCGCCCTTGAGGGAACCGGTGATCTTGACCTCGCCCTGCGGCTTGATCTCGGCCGGGGCACGCTGCCCCGGGCCGTGGCTGCTCAGCTCCGCCGACGCCTTGATGCTGCCCTCGCCGCCGAGCTCGACGTAGGCGTCGAAGAATCCCGCGCAGCGCACGCCGCAGGCGATCTTGGCCTCCAGCTTGAACAGCGTCAGGTCGAGGCTGGCCTTGTAGGCGCGGTAGACGCGCCAGTCGGTGTATTCCTCGTTGCTCCACTGCGCGTTCAGCGAGAGCGCGAGGAACGCGGGCTTGATCTCCACGCTCGCGCCCACGCCCACCGTCGCATGCCGCAGGAAGGAGTTGAGGTTCCTGATCGCCTCTTCCGCATCACGGATGGACTTGAGCAGCGTCTTGAGCTTCCGGGTGGAATCCTCCGGCGTGCCGTATTCGGTCGCGCCGTCCGTGCGCGTGAGGCTGAACTTGATCCTGCCGGCCCACGTCGGTTCCTCCTCCCCGAGGCGCCGGTCGCTCATTTCCTTGAACGAGTCCACGACCTCGGCTTCGGAGAGCCCCGCCTCCCTGAAGAACGCCTCGTTCTCCTTGTAGTACGAGGTGCCATCCTTCTCGACCTTCTCGCTGTGCTTGTCGTACCAGGACTGCCAGCGGGCGGTCTTCCCTTCGACCTGGAACCGCTTCGGCTCGCACGCGGTGGGGAACTCCAGCGCCATCTTGAAGAGGTCGGCGGGGAACACCTCGACGTACGCGACGATGCCGGGCTGCGGGATGGCCGCATAGTTGGAGGGCAGCCCGCAACTGGCCGCCACCACGCTGTAGTGCTCCCGGGACCCGAAGTCGTTGAAATACGCCTTGACCAGGGCAAACGGGCCCTCGCCGGCGAGCTTGTCCAGCGCGCCGCCGTCGTAGATCAGTTTGCGGCGGTGCACGCTCAGTTGCGCCGACGTGCCGCCGAACGGCTTCTGGCCGCCGGGCGTCACCACGACGAGCTGGTTGTGAGTGGGGTTGCCGCACTGGCATTGGTACGTGCTGCGCAGCACGAGCTTGCGTGGGGCCTCCTTCGCCGAGGCCGCGGTGACCTGCAGCAACGGCTGCCCGGCCGGATCGCCGGGCCGGACCGTGATCGTCCGCGCGACGGTCGCGCTGCGCTTGCCGGACTCGCGCGTCGGCTGGCCGTTGACCTCGTCCACCTGGATCTGCTGCAGGTTGCAGGGCACGGTGGGCAATTGGGCCAGTGCATTCGTGCCGCAAGGCAGCACCGCACGGCCCGGCGGCGCGCCGGTGGAAAAGTCCCTGAGCAGATTGCGCAGGCCGCCCGGGGCGCGCAGGGTGGCTTCAGCCATGGCTTGCTGCGGCCGACGGGCCGGATTCGGTGTTGCGGGCTCCGGCGGCTCCGCCCACCTTCGGCGAGGCCAGGTGCGTGCGCTCGAGTTCCTGGACCAGCTGGTTGGCGCGATAGACGGGATCCACCTGGGTCCTGCCGATGATCTGGTGAAGGGGCGAATCGGGTGCGTTCAGGAACCCCGGCCCGGCCAGCAGGATCGCGGCTCCCAGCGCGGCGCACTCGAATTCGGTGGTGAGGCCGTACCGCTGCCCGGTGTCCACCAGCTGCCTGACGAAGGCCTCGTGCGCCTGCGGGGTCATGCGCGGCTGCAGGTCCGGGCGCAGTGCCGCCACCAGCTGCTTCACGCCGTCGCTGAAGCGCGCCCTCGAGGCGGCGCCGAGTGCGTCGAACTGACGCGAGGACAACTGGAACATCAAGGTCTCTTCAGGAGCACGAGCAGGAGCGCCACGGCGACCGCCCCCGCCATCATCCACAGGCCGAACCGCACGGTGTGCGGCGCCTGGGGATCGGGCACGTGGATCAGGAAACTCCGGTCGGGCCGATCGGGGTCGTAGTGGACCGGGACCGGTCCCGGGCGCAGGCGTGCGGCCGCCGCCCGCAGCGACTCGCCTGGACCGCGGGCATCGTCGAGCGCGTCCTCGGCCAGGAGCGTGGAAGTGGCGGTGCTGCCCGTGTACTCGCGGTCACCGACCCGGTAGCGGTACGCCACGTCCAGGTCCCAGACCCTCACCGTGCGGTAGATCGGGTTCTCCGGCTTGACCTGCTGGCGCTTGGGTTGCGAGAGGCGATCCTGGTCCTTCAGCGCGAGTTGTGCGTGCAGCAGCTGGCCGGTGACGACCGGCCAGTCCCTGCTCGCCTCGCTTGCCCGGCCGAGCCACACGCCATAGCCTGTCACTGCGGCGCCTGCCGCGGCGATCACGGCGCAGAACAGGAGCAGCCGGATCGACAGCTCGGGACTGATCATCCGCGCTGCAGTGGGCTGCCGCTCGGATGAGGGAAAAGCCGGTCCGGGAGGGGCCGCGATGGCCTTGGGTCACTTGCGCGCATGGGGCGTGATGCTAGCCAGCTCAGCCATTGGCGGCAAGCGCCACTCCAGCAGTTCCGCCAGCCGCCGGACCACCCAGCCCGCCTCGGCCGGCTGCACCGTGGACTCCGGCGCCGCCAGGCCGGCCAGGAGGGTCGCCAACACCTCCTCTTCCGGCGCGCCGGTCTTGAACTGCAGGGTGCTGGCCTGCTCGATGAGCATCTGCGCCAGGTCTTCGCACAGCTCGTAGCGGCGCCGCACCGTGTCCATCGGCTCCAGCAGGCGATGGCCCGACGGCGAGGCGTAGAGCGCCACGAACGAGGCCGGGACTTCGATCTGGTTGGGATCGTCCACGTCAGGGTGCCTCACCCGCGTTCGTCCGCGGCCTGCGCGGGCCGGTGCGCAAGGGCTCCAGCAGGTGGCGCAAGCCGTTGTGATCGAGCTCGTGCATCAGCGCGAGCAGCCGCCCCAGTTCGCCGCGCGGGAATCCCTCGCGCGCGAGCCAAGCCAGGTAGTTGCCCGGCAGGTCGGCCAGCGGCGTGCCCTTGTGCTTGCCGTAGGGCATCTCCGTGGCCAGCAGGCGTTGCAGGGGGTCCGACATGCGCGCCATTGTCGGCGACGCCGCGGCCCCCGCTCGTCAGTGGTGCGCCGCGGCTGCGCGGTTCGGCATCGTGAACATCTGCTGCCAGGCCTGGGCCATCGGCGCCGCCGCGTTCATGGCGGCTTCGACGACCTGGGCCGTCGCGTCGGCCGCGTTCGCGGCGACGGTTTCCTCGCGCGGCTGCGCGCGGGCGCTGGCCGTTGCCGTGGTCGCCTTGGCGCCGGCCAGCATCAGTTCCTGGAAGTAGCGCATTGCCTCCTGGTACTCGTAGGCCAGCAGGTTGGCCTGGATCGAAGCCAGCTCGAGCGGCGTGTCGGCGTTGCGCAGGTTCTCCGCGGCCTGCTGGCTCAGCAGGGCGCCGCGCTGGGCCATGTGCAGTTGCGCCTGTTGGATCGATTCGCCGGCGCGGAACAGCATGGCCATGGTGTCGGCCGCCCAGACCAGTTGCTGGCGCGCCATGTGCGCCCATGCGCCCGTGCCCGGCTGCTGGACGGCGCCGTCGGCGCCGTTGCCGGACATGGACTGCTGGGTGCGCTTCGAAGTGTTCGCCATCGTGTCCTCCATCGGATTGGCCGGCCACTGTAGGAGAGGCACGGCGAAAGCCCAAGGCTGGAAAAGAACTGTTGCCTGCCGGCGCTCGCCGTTTCCGCGCGACACTCCACTCGTCGTCTTCTCCTACGTCCTTCGGACGCCATCGATGCCAGAGCACCTGCCCAGCAGTCCCGCAGCCGATCGCAACAAGGAGCCGATCCTCGCGGTGCTGCGTCGCATCCTGGGCGGACACGGCGCAGCACTGGAGATCGCGTCGGGCACCGGCCAGCACGCGGCCTGGTTCGCGGCTGCCCTGCCCGGCTGGCGCTGGCAGCCCACGGAAGCCGACGCGGCCCTGCTGCCCGTGATCGAGGCCCGCGTCGCCAAGGCCGGGCTGGCCAACGTGCTGCCGCCGGTGCACCTCGACGTGATGGCGCCGCAATGGCCCTCGCCGGATGCGCCGTTCGCGCAGCGCTTCGACGCGATCTTCTGCGCCAACCTGCTGCACATCTCGCCCTGGGCGAGCTGCACGGCCCTGATGCGCGGCGCGGCACGGTATCTCGCACAGGACGGAACCCTGGTCACCTACGGCCCGTACTTCGAGGACGAGGTCCCGCCGGCGCCCAGCAACCTGGGCTTCGACCAGGACCTTCGCGCGCGCAACCGGTCCTGGGGCATTCGCCGGCTGGAAGACGTGGTGGCCGAGGCGCGCCGCGCCGGGCTCGACCTGCGCCAGCGGCATGCCATGCCGGCGAACAACCTGCTGCTCGAGTTCGGTATCGCCGACTGAATCGCCGAAGCCCCCATGCAGCAAGGAACGACCATCATGCCCAGGGCGGTCGCCGCGGTGCTCGGGTTGCTGGCCGCCTGCGCCTTCGCAGCCGACGGCTGGGAGGCGCTCGCGCGGCCGGGCGCCATCGTGCTGTTCCGCCATGCCACCGCGCCCGGCTTCGGCGATCCGCCCGGCTTCCGGCTGGGCGACTGCAGCAGCCAGCGCAACCTGGGCGAGCAGGGCCGCACCGAGGCACGGGCGATCGGCGAGCAGTTCCGCCGCCGCGGCATCGGGGTGGGGGCGGTCCTGTCCTCGCAGTGGTGCCGGTCCCGCGACACGGCCCGGCTGGCCTTCGGCGACCGCGTGCAGGAGGAGCCTGCGTTCAACTCCCTCTTCAGCCTGGGGCCGCAGCAGCGCGAAGCGCAGACCGACGCCGCGCGCCGGCTGCTGCGGCGTTGGAAAGGTCCCGGCGTGCTGGTGGTCGTGACGCACCAGGTCAACATCAGCGCCCTCACCGGCCAGGGCACCTCCTCCGGCGAAGGCGTGGTGGTGCAGCCCACGGCCGAGGGGCCGTTCCGGGTGCTCGGCACGATCCAGCCCTGATCCGGGCCCGTGCGCTCAGGTCGAGCGCTGCGCGAGCGAACGCATCCAGCCCGCGGCCACCTCCGCCAGGTCCTCGATCACCTCGGCATCGCTGCGTCCCGAGCGCGCCGGCACGTGGAACGAATGGTCCGCCTCCTCGACGACGTGCAGCGTGGCGCGCGGCCGGAGCCGCTCGACGGTCTGGCGCACCAGCGAGAGATCCGCCAGCGCATCCCGCGTGCCCTGCTGGAACAGCATGGGCAGCACCACCCGTTCGAGATGGGCGGCGCGCTCGGTGGACGGCTTGCCGGCGGGATGCAGCGGGAAACCGGCGAACACCAGTCCACGGACCTGCGGCAGGGGCTCGTCAGCCTGCGCCTGCGAGCTCATGCGCCCGCCGAAGGACTTGCCGCCGGCGAACAGGGCCACTCCGGGCAGCTGTTTCGCCGCTTCGGCCACGGCGGCACGCACGGCCATCTGCGCGACGGCGGGTCGGTCCGGCCGTTTGCTGCCCTGCTCCATGTACGGAAACTGGAAGCGCAGGACGGCGACGCCGCGCTCGCGCAACGCGGCGCCCAGCCGGGCCATGAACGGATGGGCCATCCCCGCGCCGGCGCCGTGGGCCAGGACGAGGCCGGCGAACGGTCCAGCCGGCCGGTCCAGCAAGGCGGAAACGCTGCCGCCCTCGGGCAGGGCGATACGGAGGGCATGCGTGGCGTGCTTCATGGGCAGGGGTCAGGGTAGCGACAATCCGGCGTCTTCGCTGCTTCCGGACTGGCCCATGACGACCCGACCCGACTCTTCCTGGCTGGTGCGCAGTGCGCCGGTGGCCGCGGCGCAGGCCGACGGGCGACCGGTCGTGGCGCTGGAGTCCACCATCATCGCGCACGGCATGCCCTGGCCGCAGAACGTGCGCACTGCACGCGAGGTCGAGGCGCTGATCCGCGACATGGGCGCCGAACCGGCAACCATCGCCGTGATGGACGGGCGCATCCGGATCGGCCTGGATGACGCCGAGCTGGAACGGCTGGGCCGCTCGGACCAGGTCCACAAGGTCAGCCGCCGCGACCTGCCCTTCGTGCTGGCCCAAGGCGGGCTGGGCGCCACCACGGTCGCCGGCACCATGATCTGTGCCGCGCTGGCCGGCATCGAGGTGTTCGTCACCGGCGGCATCGGCGGCGTGCACCGCGGCGCGCTGGAGACCTTCGACATCTCCGCGGACCTGCAGGAGCTGGCCCGCACCTCGGTGGCGGTGGTGTGTGCCGGTGCCAAGTCCATCCTCGACATCGGGCTAACGCTGGAGTACCTGGAAACGCATGGCGTGCCGGTGATCGCCTGCGGGCAGGACCACTTCGCCGCCTTCTACACGCGCAACAGCGGCCACCGGGCCGATTTCCGCATCGACGACGCGGCGGAACAGGCCCGCTTCATCCGCAGCAAGTGGGACCTGGGCCTGGCCGGCGGCGTGGTGCTCAGCGTGCCGGTGCCGGAAGCGGCGGCGATGCCGCAGCAGGAGATCGACGCCCTCACGCAGCAGGCGCTCGCGGAGGCACGCGCGCAGGGTGTCATCGGCAAGGCCGTCACGCCCTTCCTGCTCGCCCGGCTCGAAGCGCTGACCGGCGGGCGCAGCCTGGCCACCAACATCGCGCTGGTGAAGAACAACGCCGCGGCCGGCGCGCGCCTGGCGCTGGCGCTCGCCGGCACGTTGTCGCGGGCGTCCTGACCGCCGTCCCGCAGGCCCGGTCTCAGGGATTTCCACGAACGGCAAAGCCGCGCTGGCAGGCCAAGCTGCCGGGGCCTCCATGGCCTACGGAAGGAGACCCGCGATGCGATCGACCTGGTTCGCGCTGCCCCTGGCAGCCGCCGCCTGCCTGCCCGCGCAGGCGCAGGACGTGCTCTACGTGCGCAGCCTGGCCGCCACCTGTGCCGGCTGCCACGGCACCGACGGGCGCACGGTGCCCGGATCGGAAGTGCCGGCGATCGCCGGCATGCCGCGCGAGTACATGCTGCGGCAGCTCCAGGCCTTCCGCGACGGCACCCGCCCGGCCACCGTCATGCACCAGATCGCCAAGGGCTTCTCCGGGCAGCAACTGGAGCAGCTCGCCACTTACTTCGCCGCCACCAAGCCGTGAGGATCGCCATGCAACGACGACGCCTGCTCCAATCCGCCGCCGCAACGTCCCTGCTCGGCTTGGCCGGCTGCGCCTCCACCACCAGCCGCGTGCCCTCGCGCGCCCGCGTCGTCGTGGTGGGCGGCGGCTACGGCGGGGCCACGGCCGCCAAGTACGTGCGACTGCTGTCGGACTACCGCATCGACGTGGTGCTGGTCGAGCCGAACGCCCGCTTCGTGTCCTGCCCGCTGTCCAACCTGGTCATAGGCGGCAGCCGTCGCATGGCCGACATCACGACGCCCTACGACTCCTTGTCCCGCCGCCACGGCGTGCAGTTGGTGCGCGACCAGGCCAGCGCCGTCGACACCCGCCGCAAGACCGTCACCCTGGCCGGCGGTGCCGTGATCGGCTACGACAAGCTGGTGGTCTCGCCCGGGGTCGACCTGCAGCTCGGCGCCATCGAGGGCCTGCAGGCCGCGAACATCTCCGGCCAGGTGCTGCACGCCTGGAAGGCGGGGCCCGAGACGGCGGCTCTGCGGCGCCAGCTCGAAGCCATGCCCGACGGCGGCGTTTACGCGATCACCGTGCCGGAGCAGCCCTACCGCTGCCCGCCCGGCCCCTACGAGCGCGCCTGCCAGGTCGCCTGGTACTTCAAGCAGGCCAAGCCGCGCAGCAAGGTGCTGGTGCTGGATGCGAATCCGGACGTGACCTCCAAGGGCGCGCTGTTCAAGAAAGTCTGGGCCGAGCAGTACAAGGGCATCCTCGAGTACCGGCCGCAGCACACCGTGGTGGCGGTCGACGCGCGCCAGGGCCTGCTGAAATTCGAGGTGCAGGACGACGTGCGCGCGCAGGTGCTGAACGTGCTGCCGCCGATGCGCGCCGGCGCCATCGCGGTGCAGGCAGGACTGAACAACCTGGCGAACCACCGCTGGTGCGGGGTGGACTGGCTCACCTTCGAGTCGACGGTCGCGCCCGACGTGCACGTGCTGGGCGATGCGGTCCAGATCGCGCCCGGCATGCCCAAGAGCGGCCACATGGCCAATGCGCATGCCAAGGTGGCGGCCGCGGCCATCGTCGCGCGCCTGTCCGGCCGGGAGCCGAACCCGGCGCCCATGCTCACCAACACCTGCTACAGCTACGTCGACGACCGGCGGGTGATCCACGTGGCCAGCGTGCACGCGTACTCGAGCGCGCAGAAGACCTTCCTCCCCGTGCCGGGCGCCGGCGGCCTGAGCCCGGCCCCCAGCACGCAGGAAGGCGTCTACGCCTGGAACTGGGCGCAGAACATCTGGGCCGACACGGTGGGCTGAGGCCAGCCCCCACCCCTGCGCGAGCGGCCATGCCCACCTCGGCCGCACGGCCATTCTTGACCGCGCTTTAACATGCACACAGAATGCATCTTAAGAACCCAGCGGCACCATGAAGCGATCCCCCGCCCTCGTCCCCCTCTCGCGCGAGCACCACGAAGCGCTGGTGCTGGCGCGGCGGGCCTGCGATCCTGAGCGGCCCGGCGCGGCGCCCCAGGATGTGCGTGAGCACGTGCTGAGCAGTTGGACCGGGCGCATCGAGTCTCACTTCCGCCAGGAAGAGCAGGCCCTGCTGCCCGCCCTGGCCGAGGCCGGCGCCGGCGCCGACGCCGAAGAAGGGCTGCGGCAGCACCACACGATCCGGCGCCTGGTCGGCGAACTGCAGGCCGGCGGCACCGCCAGCCTGCCGGCCTGGGGCGAGGCCATGCGCGCCCACGTCCAGTGGGAGGAACGCCACCTGTTCCCGCTGGACGAACGCCTGCTGGACCTGGCCAGCCTCTCTCCTGCGCTCGAGCGCGCACCGCAAGGAGCCACCCCATGACGGAACTGGCCATCCACGACACCCACGCCGGCTGCGCCCCCTGCGCGCTGGAGGACTACGGCGGCTGCGAAGCCGCGGCCCGCACCCGCCTGACGGTGCGGCGCGGCGCCGTGCTGTTCCGCCAGAACGACCCGTTCCGCGCCTTCATGGCCGTGCGCCGCGGCTCCTTCAAGTCCGTGGCCGTGGCCCCGGACGGCCGCGAGCAGGTGCTGGCCTTCGTGATGGCCGGCGACGTGCTCGGCCTGGACGGCTTCGGCCACTCGCGCTACGCGAGCAGCGCCATCGCGCTGGAGGATTCCGAAGTGCTGGTGCTCGACTACGGCACCGCGGGCAGCGCCGGCGGGCCGGCCCTGCACCACGCCATGGCGCGCATCCTCAGCCGCGAGTTGCTGCGCGACTACAAGCTCAAGGTGCTGCTCGCCAGCATGAACGCCGAGCAGAAGCTGGCGTCCTTCCTGCTGAACATGTCGCGCCGCCTGCAGGACCGCGGCGGCTGCCCCGGCGACCTGTCGCTGCGCATGACGCGCACCGACATCGCCAGCTACCTCGGCCTGTCGCTGGAGACGGTCTGCCGCACGCTCACCTCGCTGCACCGGCGGCGGGTGCTGCAGGTCGACGGGCGCCACCTGCGCCTGCTGGACCGGCGCGCGCTGCTGCGGCAATTCGGGCGCGACGAGTAGCCCGCTTCTGCAAACTCAGTGCCGGGTCGCCTGCGCGGCGGCCATGATCGCACCGACGTTGGCCGGCGCGAAGAACGCTGCCGGCGAGATCGTGCCGGCGTTCGCCCGCACGAAATCGTCGGTCGCGGCCTGGTTCCCGTGGATCGCGCGGAACAGCTCCTGCATCGGCTGCGGCGGCGGCTCCAGCGTCGCCAGCTCGCAGGTGAACTCGTACATGGGCAGCGCGTTGCGGTCGCGGGCCTGCTGGTAGTCGCCCATCGCTTCGTCGAACGGACGGCCCGCGCCCAGTACCTCGTCCACGGCCTGCGCACAGCGCTCCGCATCGTGGAAGGCGTTGGTGATGCCCTGCGCCGTGATCGGGTCCTTGTTGTAGCCGGCATCGCCGACCAGCGCCCAGCCCGGTCCGAAGGGCTTGCGGAACCAGTTGGGCACCGACGCCCCGAAGAAGCGGGCCTCGCGGCGCGCGCCGTGCACCCGTTCGGCGAACGCGGGCGACAGCGCCAACGTCTCGAGGTAGTGGCCTTCGATGTCGTCCTTGTTGGCATCCATCTCCGCGTGCGGCCACCCGGCGATGACCAGGGTCAGGCCGTCGTGCGTGGGCACGGCGGCGAACCCGCGGTGCGGCCGGATCCAGGTCTCGAAGCGCCCGTCCATGGGCAGGTTGCTCCAGTACGTGTAGTAGGCTGCCAGCAGCGGCGGCTTCTCGTTGTAGGTGGGCGGGCGAAGCGCGGCGGCCAGGCGCGAATGGCGGCCGTCGGCGCCGATGACGATGCTCGCCCGCTCGGTGACCGGCGTGCCGGACCGGTCGTGGCCCTTCACGCCGACGACCCGCTCGCCCTCCAGGACGAGTTCGTCCACCAGGAAGCCTTCGCGCAACTCGGCACCGGCCTCCACGGCCGCGTCGACCAGCAGCTTGTCGAGCACGGTGCGCCGCGGGCAGTACGCCACCGGCGACTCGGCCGTGCCGGGCGAACCTGCCAGCGTGAACGGCCCGAAGTCGTAGGCGTAGGTGGCCACGGGCGGACAGCCGGTCGCCTGCAGCCGCTCGAGCAGCCCCCAGCGCGCGAGCGCGGCAACCCCCAGCGGGTGCACGACGTGCGTCGAGACGGTGTCGCTCGGGAAATGCGCACGGTCGAGCAGCAGGACCCGGTAGCCCCTGCGCGCCAGGAGCATGGCGGTGGGCGAGCCCGCGCAGCGGGCGCCCACGACGATCGCATCGAAGGTGTGGCTCATGTGCTGCCTTTCAGCCGCGAAGGAGGCGGCGTGGATGGAGGGCTGCAGGCTAGTTCCGGCCGCGCCGCCAGGGAAGCCACGCCGGGCGAAATGGACTATTTCCGGGCCGGAAACACGGTGGCACGATGGCCGGCGTGGACCCTTTGCTCGACATGCAGGTGTTCGTGCGCGTGGCCCAGCTGGCGCGCTTCGCCGCCGCGGCCCGCGAGCTGCAGCTGTCACCGGCCGCAGTGACCAAGCACGTGAACGCGCTGGAAGCGCGGATCGGCGCGCGCCTGTTCGACCGCACCACCCGGCAGGTCGCGCTCACCGAAGCCGGGCGGGTGTACCTGGAGCGCTGCCTCGAATGCCTGCACGCCTTCGAGGACGCACAGGCCTCCATCGGCGAGCTGGCCGCCCGGCCCACCGGCCTGCTGCGCGTCACCGCACCGATCGACTTCGGCGAGAACCTGGCGCCGGTGCTCGCCGGGCTGATGGACTCGCATCCCGAGCTGGTGGTCGACCTGCGCCTGTCCAACCGCGTGGTCGACCTGGTCGAGGAAGGCGTGGACGTGGGCGTGCGCGTGGCGCGCTCGCTGGACGGCACCTACGTCGCGCGGCCGCTGGCCCGCTCGCGGCTGGCCGTGATGGGCGCGCCGGCCTACTTCCGGCGCTACGGCCGGCCGCAACGGCCCGAGGACCTGGCTCAGCACCGCTGCTTCGCCTTCACCGAGCCGCGGCCCATGCAGGAGCTGGCCTTCACCCGCGCCGGCCAGGAAACGCGCGTGAAGCTGAACGTGGTCATGCTGTCCAACAACGGCGAGGCGCTGATGACCGCGATGCGGCGCGGCGTCGGCCTGGTCGTCGCGCCCAGCTTCATGGCGCGCAACGACCTGGAAGCCGGGCAGGTGCAGCCGCTGCTGACCGAGTGGTCACTGCCCGGGTTCTGCGTGTATGCGGTCTATCCGCACCGCCGCTACCTGCTGCCCAAGGTGCGCGTGTTCCTGGATGCGCTGGCAGCGGCCTTCGGCGACGGCAGCCGCGATCCGTGGTGGCCGGAGCCAGGCGCCGATGCACCCGTTGCCCGGCGGCGGCCGGCGCAGCATCCGCGGCCCGGCACGCGACGTGCCCGGACCGCCTGAGCCGACCTTGCCCGACGCGCCTTCAGGCCGCCTTGCGGGCCGCAGCCTTCTTCCTTTGCGCCCCCGTCTCGCGCTCGCGCGCGAACTTCATCAGGTCGCTCTCGTGCGTGCAGGCGCCCAGCACGCGAGCCAGCTGCCGGCTGGTGCTGGTGTAGGTGTGGCCCATGCGGCTGTCGAAGTAGAGCGAGTCGCCCTTGGCCAGCTTCACGGAGCGGCCGTTCTCGAAGTGCACCTCGACCGAGCCACTGAGCACGTAGACGAATTCCTCGCCTTCGTGCCGGTCGAAGTCCTGCGGCCCCTGCACCGTGCGCGCATGTACCGTGCCCAGGATGGGGCTCATCTGCTTGCCGGCCGCCTGCGTCGCCAGGAACTCGTAGCTGAAAGCCAGCCCGCGGTAGGTGACGCCCTCGCCGGCCCGCGTGACCACCGGGCCCTGCAGCTGCCCCACCTCGCCGCCGGCTTCGGAGAACAGCGTGCCGATGTCGATGCGGAGCGCCTTGGCCAGCGCCGAGAAGTTCTCGTAGCCCAGGGCGAGCTGGCCGCGCTCGGCACGCGAGATGGTGGGGATGGACACGCCCGAGCGTTCGGCCACTTCGGCCAGCGTCCAGCCGAACTTCTTGCGGGCGCTGCGCAGGCGCCGGCCGAAGGTCTCCCGGTCCAGCGTGTGGTGCTGGGCGGCAGCTGCGGGCGCTTTCCTGGCGACAGGCATGGGATCCTTCCGTGGAGGTGCCGCATTTTGCGTCCATGCAAACGAATGCGCCAGCGTTCCACTGGGAAATTGCGGCAGCGGTGCGACACGGTTTGCATATACGCAAATTCCTGATTACCATCGCCGGCCATGTCGAACCAGGCCGATTTCCTCGTCGTCGGAGCCGGCATCGCCGCCGCTTCCGTGGGCTACTTCCTGGCCCCGCACGGCCGGGTCGTCCTGCTGGAGCGCGAGGCGCAGCCCGGCTACCACTCCACCGGCCGCTCGGCCGCGCTGTTCATGGAGAGCTACGGCACGCCGCAGGTGCGCGCCCTCACCATGGCCAGCCGCGCCTTCCTCGAAAACCCTCCGGACGGGTTCACCGAGCATCCCGTGCTCGGCGCGCGCGGCGCCATGATGGTCGCCACCCACGGCGAGGAGGCGGAGCTGCAGGCGCACTGGGACGTGCTGCGCGCGCTGTCGCCCAACGGTCGCTTGCTCGACGCAGGCGGAGCTTGCGAGCTGACACCGGTGCTGCGGCGCGACAAGCTGGTCGGCGCGGTGTACGAACCCGACGCCGTCGACATGGATGTGCACGCCATCCACCAGGGCTTCCTGCGCGGGATCCGCCGCGCCGGCGGGCGCATCGTCACCGACGCCGAGGTCACCGCCCTGCAGCGCGTCGGCGGGCAGTGGCAGGTCACGGCCGGCGGCCAGCTCTGGCAGGCACCGGTGGTGCTGAACGCGGCCGGCGCCTGGGCCGACGAAGTCGGCCGCCTGGCCGGCGCCCGCGCCATCGGCCTGCAGCCGCGCCGCCGCTCCGCTTTCATCTTCGCGCCGCCGCCGGACACCCACGCGGCCGGCTGGCCGATGACGGCGGGCGTGAGCGAGGACTGGTACATCAAGCCCGACGCCGGCATGCTGCTCGGCTCCCCGGCCAACGTCGACCCGGTGCCGCCGCACGACGTGCAACCCGAGGAGCTGGATATCGCGATCGCGATCGACCGCATCCAGCAGATGACCACGCTCACCATCCGCCGCCCCACCCGCACCTGGGCCGGCCTGCGCTCCTTCGTGCCCGACGGCGACCTGGTCGGCGGCTGGGACGCGCAGGCGCCCGGCTTCTTCTGGGTGGCGGCCCAGGGCGGCTACGGCATCCAGACCTCGCCCGCCATGGGCGAAGCCTGCGCGGCTTTGGCACGGGGCCTGCCGCTGCCCGGGCGAATCGCCGGCTTCGGCCTGACGCAGGCCATGCTGTCCCCGGCCCGCCTGCACGCCACCGCCAACCCCTAGCCCGGAGCACCAGCCCATGCGCGTCTTCAGCGGCGGCCTCGCCACCGAAACCAACACCTTCGGCCCCATGCCCACCGGCATGGCCTCGTTCAAGGACCGCGGCTACTTCGCCGCCGGCCAGCACCCGGACCACATGTTCTTCTTCGCCGGCCCGCTGTGGGCGGCGCGCCTGCGCGGCAAGGAAAACGGCTGGGACCTGGTCGAGGGCATGGTGGCCGGCGCACAGCCGAGCGGCACCACCACCCGCGCCACCTACGAGGCGCTGCGCGACGAGCTGCTGGACGACCTGCGCAAGGCGCTGCCGGTCGACATGGTGCTGCTGGGCCTTCACGGCGCCATGGTGGCCGACGGCTACGATGACTGCGAAGGCGACCTGCTCCGTCGCGTGCGCGAGATCGTCGGCCCCGGCGTCGTGGTCGGCGCCGAGCTGGACCCGCACAACCACCTCAGCGCCGCCATGGTCGGGAACGCCGACGTGCTGGTCGCCTTCAAGGAGTACCCGCACACCGACGTGCTGGAGCGCGCGCTCGAGCTGGTGGACCTGTGCGCCGCCAAGGTGCGCGGCGAGATCGCGCCGGTGGCCGCGATGGTCGACTGCGACATGATCGTCACCATGCACACCTCGCGCGACCCGGCGCGGGCCTTCGTCGACCGAATCCAGTCGCTGGAGGGCCAGGACCGCGTGCTGTCGATCTCCGTCACCCACGGCTTCGCCTGGGGCGACGTGCCGGACATGGGCACCAAGGTGCTGGTCTATGCCGACGGCAACGCGGCCAAGGCGCAGCAGCTGGCGCGGCAACTCGCCGACGAGCTGATCGGCCTGCGCGAAGCGCTGACGGTGCGCTATCCCGGGATCGACGAGGCGCTGGACGAGGCGCTCGCCTTCGACGGCGCCCCGGTGGTGATCTCCGACGGCGCAGACAACCCCGGTGGCGGCGCGGCCAGCGACGCCACCTTCATCCTGCAGCGCCTGGTCGAGCGTGGCATCCGCAACGCCGCCATCGGCCCGTTCTGGGACCCGGTCGCGGCCCGCATCGCCATCGAGGCAGGCGAAGGCGCGCGCCTGGACCTGCGCATCGGCGGCAAGGTCAGCCCGATGTCGGGCCCTCCGCTGGATCTGGCCTGCACGGTCAAGGCGGTGCGCCACGAACACATGCAGACCGGCCTGTCGAACACGCCGACCGCCATGGGCGACTGCGCGCTGGTGGAGCACGAGGGCATCGAGATCCTGCTGTGCTCGATCCGCAACCAGGCCATGGGCAGCGACCTGTTCACCGGCATCGGCTGCGACCTCGCCGCGAAGAAGCTCATCGTGGTGAAGTCCTCGCAGCACTTCCACGCCTCGTACTCGAAGATCGGGCGGCACGTGATCTAC
The DNA here is from genome assembly GCF_035627355.1 of Ramlibacter sp. Lineage (GTDB taxonomy): Bacteria > Pseudomonadota > Gammaproteobacteria > Burkholderiales > Burkholderiaceae_C > Ramlibacter. The sequence continues at coordinate 53,232 of NZ_DASPLW010000043.1, read as the reverse complement.
GCCGCCGCACCGGGCTCGGTGACGCTGGACCTGAGCACCCTGCCCTACCGCAAGGTCCGCCGCCCCAAGTGGCCGCTGGACGCCTGAACCAACCCCTTTCCTTCCACCCACGACCGGAGACACGCTGATGCAACGACGAACCCTGGCCGCCCTTGCCGCGCTGCTGCTCGGCACCACGCTGGCCGCCACCAGCCCCGCCGCGCTGGCGCAGAACAAGACGCTGAAGGTGGTGGCGCACGCCGACGTGAAGATCCTCGACCCGAGCTTCACCACGGCCTACATCTCGCGCAACTTCGGCTACATGGTCTACGACATGCCCTTCGGCCTGGACGCCAAGGGCCAGCCCCGGCCGCAGATGGTGGACAAGTACACCACCTCCAAGGACGGCAAGACCTGGACCTTCACCCTGCGGCCCAACCTGAAGTTCTCCGACGGCTCGCCGGTGACCTCGGCCGACGTCGTGGCCTCGATGCAGCGCTGGACGGCCAAGGACAGCATGGGCCGCGCCATGACGGCGCTGTCGGCCGCCGAATGGAAGGCGACCGACGACAAGACCTTCACGCTCACGCTGAAGGAGCCCTTCGGCATGGTGCTGGAAGCCATGTCCAAGCCCTCGGGCTTCCCGCCCGTGGTGATGCCCGAGCGGCTGGCCAAGCAGCCCACCACCAAGCCGATCGCCGAGGTGCTGGGTTCCGGCCCCTTCATGTTCAAGCGCGACGAGTGGGTGCCGGGCAACAAGGTGGTGTTCGTGCGCAACCCGCACTACGTGCCCCGCAGCGATGCGCCCAACGGCCTGGCCGGCAGCAAGAAGCCGAACTTCGACCGCGTCGAGTGGCTGTACATCCCCGACGCCAACAGCGCGATCGCCGCACTGCGCAAGGGCGAGGTCGACCTCGTCGAGCAGGTGCCGCCCGACTACATCAATGCGCTGCGCGGCGACAGCAACGTCAAGCTGATGCCCTCGGGCGCCTGGCAGGGCTTTCTGGTGATGAACCAGCTGCACCCGCCCTTCGACAACCCCAAGGTGCGGCAGGCCGTGCTCAAGGCGGTCGACCAGGACAAGTTCATGGCCGCCATGGGCTACCCCAAGGACCTGCGCGTGACCAACTGCGCCACCTTCTTCATCTGCGGCGGCCGCAACGAGACCTTCGCCGGCGCCGAGCCCTGGCGCACGCCCGACGTGGCCAAGGCCAGGCAGCTGCTGGCCGAGGCGGGCTACAAGGGCGAGAAGGTGGTGCTGCTGGTGCCCAGCGACATCACCTACCTGAATGCCGAGGCGCTGATGGCCGCGCAGACCCTGCGCAGCATCGGCATGAACGTGGACATGCAGACCTCCGACTGGGCCACCATCGGTGCCCGGCGCGCCAAGCGCGACGCGCCGGACAAGGGCGGCTGGAACATGTACGTGACGGTGGCCGGCAGCTTCGACGCCGACTCGCCGGTGACCAACGCCTACCTCAGCGCCAACTGCGGCACCAGCCTGCCCGGCTGGCCCTGCGACAAGCCGCTGGACGAGCTGCGCACCGCCTGGCTGAAGGAAACCGATGCGGCCAAGCGCAAGCAGCTGCTGGACCGCTTCCACGCCCGCGCCTTCGAGGCCCTGCCGTACATCAGCGCCGGCCAGTACTCGCCGGCGATGGCGGTGCGCGCCGACATCAAGGGCGTGGACAAGCTCTGGGGCGGCCTGCCGCTGGTCTGGAACCTGGACCGGTAAGCCGCAAGCGCAATGGGCTATCTCCTGCGGCGCCTGGCCGCCACGCTGCCGGTAATGGGCGTGGTGGCCGTGGTGGTCTTCCTGCTGATCCACCTGTCGCCCGGCGATCCGGCCGCGCTGATCGCCGGCGACTTCGCCACCGAGGAGGACATCGCCCAGCTGCGCACCGCCCTCGGCCTGGACCAGCCGCTGTGGCAGCAGTTCGCCGGCTGGCTGGGCCGCATCCTCACCGGCGACCTGGGCACCTCGATCTTCACCCAGGTGCCCGTGACCACCCTGCTCGGCCAGCGTCTGGAGCCCACGCTCTCGATCGCGGTGCTGACCATGGCCGTCGCCGTGCTCGTGTCGGTGCCGCTGGGCACGCTGGCGGCGCACCGCGCCGGCACCTGGATCGACCGGCTGGTGATGGTGTTCGCCGTGCTGGCGTTCTCGGTGCCGGTGTTCCTGATCGGCTACCTGCTGATCTACGGCTTCGCCATCGAGCTCGGCTGGTTCCCGGTGCAGGGCTACACGCCGCTGGCCGACGGCGTCGGTCCCTGGCTGCGCAGCCTGGTGCTGCCCTGCCTGAACCTGGCGCTGCTGTACATGGCGCTGCTCACGCGGATGACCCGCGCCACCGTGCTGGAGGTGCTGCAGGAGGACTACATCCGCACCGCCCGCGCCAAGGGGCTGGGCGTGATGCCGGTGCTGGTGCACGCGCTGCGCAATGCGGCGATCCCGATCGCCACCACGGTGGGCGTCGGCATCGCGCTGCTGATCGGCGGCGTGGTGGTGACCGAGACCGTGTTCGCCATCCCCGGCGTCGGCCGGCTGGTGATCGATTCCGTGCAGCGCCACGACTACCCGGTGATCCAGAGCGTGCTGCTGCTGTCGGCCGGCGTGTACGTGCTGATCAACCTGCTGATCGACCTGAGCTACCGCCTGTTCGATCCACGCATCCGCTACTGACGAAGCCGCCCGCATGAGCGCCGTCCTGTCCCCCCGAGAAGAAGCCCCGGCCGAGGAAGCACCGTTCGTGCGCCCTCGCTTCCGCTGGCTGCGCAAGAACCCGACGCTGCTGCTGGGCGCGGTGCTGCTGCTGGTGGTGGCGGCGATCGCCTTCGCCGCGCCTTGGCTGGCCACCCACGACCCGCAGGCCATCGATCCGCTGGCGCGCCTGCAGCCGCGCTCGGCCGAGCACTGGTTCGGCACCGACGCGCTGGGTCGCGACGTCTACAGCCGGGCCATGTGGGGCAGCCGCATCTCGATGATCGTCGGCCTGGCAGTGGCGGTGCTCGCCTCCGCCCTGGGCGTGCTGCTGGGCCTGGTGGCCGGCTTCGTGCGCTGGGCCGACGGCCCCATCATGCGGGTGATGGACGGCCTGATGGCCATCCCCGGCATCCTGTTGGCCATCGCCCTGATGGCGGTGACCCGGGCCAGCCTCACCACCGTGATCGTGGCCATCACCGTGCCGGAGATCCCGCGCGTGGTGCGGCTGGTGCGCTCGCTGGCGCTCACGCTGCGCGAGCAGCTGTTCGTGGAGGCGGCGCATGCCGTGGGCACTCGCCTGCCGGTCATCCTGTGGCGCCACGTGCTGCCCAACATGGTGGCGCCGCTGGTTGTGCAGGCCACCTTCGTGGCGGCCTCGGCGGTGCTCATCGAGGCCTCGCTGTCCTTCCTGGGCGTGGGCGTGCCGGCCCAGACGCCGAGCTGGGGCAACATGATGGCCGAGGGGCGCAACACCGTCGCCGTGGCCTTCCACATCATCCTGTACCCCGGCCTGCTGCTGGCTATCACCGTGCTGGCGATCAACATGCTGGGCGACGGCCTGCGCGACGTGCTCGACCCCCGCCTGGCGAGGCAGCTATGACCCCGGATCCGAACGCGCCGCTGCTGCAGGTGGACGGCCTGCGCACCCACTTCGACACCCTGGCCGGCCGCGTGCGCTCGGTCGACGGTGTCTCCTTCACCGTGAACGCCGGCGAGACGCTGGGCATCGTCGGCGAGTCCGGCTGCGGCAAGAGCGTCACCGCGCTGTCCATCCTGCGCCTGGTGCCCACGCCACCCGGCCGCCACGCCGGCGCCGTGCGCTACCGCGGGGTCGACCTGCTGGCCCTGTCGGAGCCGCAGATGCGCCGCATCCGCGGCAACCGTATCTCGATGATCTTCCAGGAGCCCATGACCTCGCTGAACCCGGTCATGACCGTGGGCGCACAGATCGCCGAGAGCGTGCGCCAGCACCAGCGCGTCAGCCGCGCGGAGGCGATGGCGCGTGCGGTGGAGATGATCCGGCTGGTGCAGATCCCCGAGCCGGCGCGGCGCGCCAACGAGTACCCGCACCAGCTGTCCGGCGGCATGCGCCAGCGCGTGATGATCGCGCTGGCCCTGGCCTGCCGGCCCGAACTGCTGATCGCCGACGAGCCCACCACCGCGCTGGACGTGACCATCCAGGCCCAGATCCTGGACCTGGTCAAGCGGCTGCAGCAGGAGCTGGGCATGGGCGTCATCATGATCACGCATGACCTGGGCGTGGTCGCCGAGAGCTGCGACCGGGTGGTCGTGATGTACGCCGGCCGCAAGGTGGAGGAAGCCCCGGTGGTGGAACTGTTCGACCGCCCGCTGCACCCCTACACCCGCGCCCTGATGGCCTCGATGCCGGCGATGAACACCCGCGCCGCGCGCCTGACCGAGATCCCCGGCATGGTGCCCTCGCCGCACGAACTGGGCGCCGGCTGCGCGTTCGCGGCGCGCTGCACCTTCGCGCGCGAGCAGTGCCGCCAGGCCATGCCGGCCCTGGCTGACCAGGGCGGCGGCCACGCAGTCGCCTGCTTCGCCGTGGACGAAACCGCCGCCCACCCGGCGCTGCAGGGAGAGCCCGCATGAGCGCCGTTCCAACGACGACGGCGACGCCGCCGCTGCTGGCGGTGGAGAACCTGCGCAAGCACTACAGCGCGCCGCGGCAATGGCTGCGCAAGGCCCGGCCGCCGGTGCAGGCAGTGGACGACGTGTCCTTCACGGTCGCCAAGGGCGAGACCCTGTCGCTGGTGGGCGAGTCGGGCTGCGGCAAGACGACCACCGCCAAGTCGGTGCTGCGGCTGGTGGAGCCGACCGCCGGCTCGGTCAGGCTGGAAGGCGAGGAACTGCTGGCGCTGTCGCCGGAGCAGATGCGGCAGCGCCGGCGCGACCTGCAGATCATCTTCCAGGACCCCTACGCCTCGCTCAATCCGCGCCTGAAGGCGGGCGACATCGTGGCCGAGCCGCTGCGCAACTTCGGCGGCATGACCGCGGCCGAGCGCGCCGAGCGGGTGCAGTGGCTGTTCGCGCGGGTCGGCCTGCGGCCGGACGCCGCCAGCCGCTTCCCGCACGAATTCTCCGGCGGGCAACGCCAGCGCCTGGGCATCGCCCGCGCGCTGGCGCTCAATCCCAAGCTGATCGTCTGCGACGAGCCGGTATCGGCGCTGGACGTCTCGGTGCAGGCGCAGGTGGTCAACCTGCTGATGGACCTGCAGGCCGAGTTCGGCATCGCCTACCTGTTCGTGGCGCACGACCTGGCGGTGGTGCGCCACATCAGCCATCGCGTCGCCGTGATGTACCTGGGCCACGTGGTGGAGGTGGCCGACCGCGACACGCTGTTCGCCGCACCGCGCCACCCCTACACCGAGATCCTGCTGTCCGCCGCGCCGGTGCCGAACCCGCGCACGCCGGCCAGGCGCATCCTGCTGCAGGGCGATCCACCCAGCCCGGCCAACCCGCCGTCCGGGTGCCGCTTCCATACCCGCTGCCCGCTGGCGCAGGCGGTCTGCCGCGAGCAGCGCCCGGCGCTGACCCCGCGCGACGGCGACGGGACGCACCAAGTGGCCTGCCACCTCCGTTGAAGGAATTCTCATGAGCCAGATCTACGACCTGATCCTGCGCGGCGGCACCGTCATCGACGGCACCAAGGCGCCGCGCTTCGAGGCCGACGTGGCCGTGCAGGACGGCCGCATCGCCGCCGTCGGCGACCTGGCCGGCGCGGGCGCCGCCCGCGAGATCGACGCCCGCGGGCTGGTCGTGGCGCCCGGTTTCATCGACTCGCACACGCACGACGACCAGGCCGTGCTGTCGCAGGCCGACATGAGCTTCAAGGTCTCGCAGGGCGTGACCACGGTGGTCACCGGCAACTGCGGCATCAGCGCCGCGCCGCTGAAAGCGGACATGGAGCTGCCGATGCCGCTCAACCTGCTGGATGCCCCCGCGGCGCAGCGCTTCACCCGCTTCGCCGACTACCTGGACGCGCTGCGGCGCACGCCCTCGACCGTCAACGTCGCGCCGCTGGTGGGCCACTCGACCCTGCGCGCCGTGACCATGGGCTCGCTGGACCGCGCGGCCACGCCCGCGGAGGTGAAGGCCATGCAGGGCCTGCTCGAGGAGGCGCTGGATGCCGGCGCACTGGGCCTGTCCACCGGCACCTTCTATCCGCCGGCGGCCAAGGCGACGACCGAGGAGATCGTCGAGGTCGGGCGCCCGCTCAGCGCACGCAAGGCGCTGTACGTCACCCACATGCGAGACGAGGCCGCCAGGGTGATGGAGGCGCTGGAGGAGACCTTCCGCATCGGCCGCGAGCTCGCGATCCCGGTGGTGGTGTCGCACCACAAGGTGCAGAACCGGCCCAACTTCGGCATGTCGCGCACCACCCTGCCCTTCATCCGCGAGACCATGCAGAAGCAGGCGGTGTGCCTGGACTGCTACCCGTACACCGCCGGCTCCACCATGATCCGCACCGACCGCGGCATGCTCGACGGCCGGGTGCTGATCGCGTCCAGCGAGCCCCACCCCGAGTGCGCCGGCCGCGACCTGGCCGACATCGCGCGCGAGTGGGGCGTGGACGACAGCGAGGCCGCGCGCCGCCTGCAGCCCGGCACCGCGATCTACTTCCTGATGGACGAGGACGACGTGCAGCGCATCCTCGCGTTCGACGAGACCATGGTCGGCTCCGACGGCATCCCGCTGGGCGAGAAGCCGCACCCGCGCTTGTGGGGCACCTTCCCGCGCGTGCTGGGCCACTACAGCCGGGACGTCGCGCTGTTCCCGCTGGAGACCGCGGTGTGGAAGATGACCGGCCTGACCGCCCGCAACTTCGGGCTGGCGGGCCGCGGCCGCATCGCCGTCGGCCAGCACGCCGACCTGGCCGTGTTCGATGCCGCCACCATCCGCGACGCCGCCACCTACGACGAGCCCACCCGGCCGGCCGAAGGCATCCACTGCGTGATCGTCAACGGCGCGGTGGCCTGGGAACAAGGCCGGCACACCGGCGCACGCAGCGGCGCCGTGATCACCCGAGCTTCCCGCTAGAAAGACCCGAGAAACCCATGTCCGCCATCACCCGCTACCCCTCGCCCCTGCCCGTTCCCTTCTCCAAGGCCGTCCGTGCCGGCGGCTTCCTGTTCCTGTCGGGCGTCCTGGCCATGGATGCCAACGCCAACATCGTCGAGGGCGACGTGCAGGTGCAGACCCGCATCGTGCTGGAGCGCATCGCCGCCACCCTGGCCGAAGTCGGCGCCGGCATGGGCCAGGTGGTCAAGGCCACGATCTGGCTGGCCGACCTGGACGACTTCGCCGCCTTCAACCAGGAGTACGCCAAGCACTTCCCCGACGGCCTGCCTAGCCGTTCCTGCGTGCAGGCGACCCTGTACAAGGGCGCGCGGGTCGAGATCGAAGTGCAGGCCTGGGTCGGCTGACCCGCGTCGGGGTCCTTCGCGCCTGCAACCAGCGGTTGCACTTGCCGGCGGCGATCGTCACTAGAGTGGCCGCTGGCATATGACGACGAAGGATTCCGACATGAACCAGGACTTCCAGGGCAAGGTCGCGCTGGTCACGGGCGCCGGCTCCGGCATCGGCCGGGCCGCCGCGCTGGCGTTGGCCGCACGGGGCGCGCAGGTGGTGGTCAACGACCTGAAGGCCGAGCCGGCGCAGCAGGTCGTGGACGAGATCGCCCAGGCCGGCGGCCGAGCGATCGCGTTCGCGGGCAACGTCGGCAAGCCCGAGGACGTCGAGGCCTCCGTGGGCGTCGCCGTGAAGCACTTCGGTGCGCTGCACCTGGCCTTCAACAACGCGGGCATCGGCGGCCCGCTGGGCCTGCTGGCCGACATCGACATCCAGGCCTACCGCCAGCTCATGGACGTGAACCTGCATTCCGTGTTCTACGGGATGCGCTACGAGATCCCGGCGATGCTGAAGGCGGGCGGGGGCGCCATCGTCAACATGTCGTCCATCCTGGGCGTGGTGGGCGATGCCAGCGCCGGGCCCTACGTGGCGGCCAAGCACGGCGTGGCGGGCATGACCAAGGCGGCCGCGCTCGGCTATGCCGACAAGGGCATCCGCATCAATTCCATCCACCCGGGCTACGTCGACACGCCGTTGCTGCAGGACCTGCCCAAGGAAGCCTACGATGGGCTGGTCGGCCTGCACCCGATGGGGCGCCTGGGCCGGCCGGAGGAAGTGACGGGGCTGGTGCTGTTCCTGCTGTCCGACGAGGCGAGCTTCATCACCGGCTCGCAGCACCTGGTGGACGGCGGCTACACGGCCCGCTGATCGGGCTCCGGCGGCCACTCGCAGGCGCCGGCGTGCGTCACCGCCCCCAGGTGCGCCGGACCGACCAGCCGCGCGTATTTCTGCAGAACGCCGGCCAGGCGGGCCGGCTCGCGCGCCTGCCACGCCGCGCGGCGAGCCGCCAGTTCGGCCTGGTCCAGCGCCACCGCCAGCGTGCCGGCCTCGGCGTCGATCTCGATGCGGTCGCCGTCGCGCAATAGTGCAATCGGCCCGCCCAGTGCCGCTTCAGGACCGGCGTAACCGATGCACATCCCGCGGGTCGCACCGGAGAAGCGGCCGTCGGTCAGCAGCGCCACCTGCTCGCCCATGCCCTGCCCGTACACGGCGGCCGTCACCGACAGCATCTCGCGCATGCCGGGGCCGCCGCGCGGGCCTTCGTTGCGGATCACCAGCACCTCGCCGGCGCGGTAAGCGCGGGCGCTGACGGCCCGCATCGCGTCCTCTTCGCTCTCGAACACGCGCGCCGGGCCGGCGAAGCGCAGGGACTTCAAGCCGGCGATCTTCAGCAGCGCACCGTCGGGCGCCAGGTTGCCCTTGAGCACCACCACGCCGCCGCTTGGGTGCAGGGCCTGGTCGCAGCCGTGCACGACCTCGCCGTCGACGGCGACGCCGGCCAGCGCTTCGCGCAGCGTGCCGCCGTCCATCGTCAGGACCTCGCCGTGCACGAAGCCGCCGTCCAGCAGCGACTTGAGCACTGCCGGCACGCCACCCGCCTCGTGCAGGTCGCGCGCCAGGTAGGGGCCGCCCGGGCTCATGGCGGCGATCAGCGGCGTGCGCCGGAACACCTCGCCCACGTCCTCGAGCGTGAAGCGCAGGCCGGCCTCGTGCGCGATCGCCGGCAGGTGCAGGGCCGCATTGGTCGACCCGCCCGTGGCCGCCACCGCCGCGCAGGCGTTCTCCAGGCTCTGGCGCGTGACCAGGTCGCGCGGGCGCGGGCCGCCCTCGGCCAGCAGGCGCACCACGCGCTCGCCGGTGCGCTGCGCCAGCGCGAGCCGTTCGCTGTACACCGCCGGCAGCATGGCCGAGCCCAGTGGCGACAGGCCGAGCGCCTCGCCCACCATGGCCATGGTGTTGGCGGTGAACTGGCCGGCGCAGGATCCGACCGTCGGCAGGCAGCTGCGCTCGACCTGGACCAGCCGCGCTTCGTCCATGGCGCCGGTCTGCACCCGGCCCACGCCCTCGATCGCGTCGAGGACGGTCAGATCGCGGCCGCCCAGCCGCCCGGGCAGGGCGGCGCCGCCGTAGAGGAAGGCGCCGGGCACGTTCAGCCGCACCAGCGCCATCATCAGCGCGGGCAGCGTCTTGTCGCAGCCGCCGAAGGCGACCAGCGCGTCGTAGGCATGGGCGCGCACCACCAGCTCGACGCTGTCGGCGATCCATTCGCGCGAGACCAGGCTCATGCGCATGCCGGCGTGGTTCATCGAAGTGCCGTCCGACACCGACACGGTGGTGAACGGCACCGGCACGCCGCCGCCGGCCGCGACGCCCAGGCGCGCGCGGTCGGCCTGCGGCGCCAGGCTCATGGAACAGGGCGTGTTCTCGCCGTGGGTGCTGACGATGCCGACGAAGGGCCGCGCCAGCGTGCGGTCGTCGAGCCCGGTCGCGCGCAGGAAGGCACGGTGCGGCGTGCGGGTGAGGCCGGTGACGACGGCGCTGGATCGGGGTTTGGGCAGGCTCATGGCAGTTCGCGCAAGACAGGAGGAAAGGATGCGCCGCTAGGGGCGCTGGTAGGACTGCACCGCCAGCGACAGCGCCAGGCGGGCCGGATCGTTGCGGAAGAACAGGCCGGCTTCGCGCGAGGAATGGCCCGCGAGGTGCTCGAACTCGGTCTCCGCCTCCTCGACCAGCCGGTCGCCGTCGCGCAGCTGCGCCACCACCCGCAGCGCGGCCGCGGGCGCGCCGCCCTGGTTGTGCACCTGAAGCTGCACGTGGAAGCGTTCGCCGCGGCGCTCGACCGAGGCCACGCGCGCCACCGGGTCGACGAGCTGGTGGCCGTCCGCGAGCGCGGTCCAGACCAGGCCGGCGATGCTGGCCAGCAGGATGAGCCCGCCGATCGCGGCGGCGATCCATTCGGACAGCGGTTCGTTGTCGCCCGTGCCGGCCGGCGGGGCATGGGGATGCCGCTGGCGTTCGGCCATGCCGGGCCTCACAGGATCAGCCTCGCTGCCGCGGCGCCGATGGCGGCCGGCAAGGCCAGCACCACCGACTGCTTGAGCGAGCCTATGGCCGACAGGCCTTCCAGCCGGCCGAAGGACCACAGCAGGTAGGCCGACAGCAGCAGCGCGATCGCGTAGCCCGTCACCGTGAAGCGGCCGAACAGGCTCCACCAGCGCGCCTGCGGGTGCTTGCGCGGGCGACCGCGGAAGGCGGCGCCATAGACGAAGGCATGCATGATCGCCAGCGTGGCGGCCAGCAGCAGCAAAACCTGCCACTCGTCCAGCCGCAGCGAGATGACCAGCACCTCGCCGGTGGGAGCGACGTTGAACGCCAGGAACAGCGCGCCCACGGCCATGATGAACAGCTCGCTGGCATGGCTGCTCTTGCCGCCGCGGGTATCGCCGCCGGCATTGGCTTCACCGAGCTGGCTCTGGGCCAGCAGCGCGCCGATGCTCGCCGGCACCGCCTGCAGGCAGATCTTGCCGAGCGCCTCGCGCAAGCCATCGCCGGGGCCCAGTGCGCCCAGCATGGCCAGCAGCAGCGCCGACGCGATGAAGGCGACGCCATAGGCCACCAGCGCGTCGAGCACGTCGTCCTTCCAGCTGAAGGTCGGCTCGAAGCCGGCGTGCCAGGACAGCGCGACGAGGAAGGGAAAGAACAGCGTGGTGAGCAGCGCCAGCCGCCAGGGGCTCATCTGGAAGCCCAGCCACCACATCTCCATCGTCATCAGCAGTGGCAGGCCGAACAGCACGGCGCCGGCGAAGGCCCGCGCAAGCCCTTGCGCGAACTGGAGGTCGGGGTTGCGGTCGACCGTGGGCATCGGGCCGCGATGGTAAGGCGCTGCTCACCTGCGCGGTAGCGGGATTCCACGTGGCGCCGTGGCCGTCGTGGGCGCGGCGCGCGCATGCCCCGCAGGTCGCAGGGCATGGAGAGGGGGTGCTCAGCGGCGGCGGAAGGGCGGCCGGGGCGCGCCGCTGCGCTCGGGCAGGTGGCGGAACATGATGCGGCCCTTGGTGAGGTCGTAGGGCGACATCTCCAGCGTCACGTCGTCGCCGGCGATGATGCGGATGCGGTGCTTCTTCATCTTGCCGCCGGTGTAGGCGACGAGTTCGTGCCCGTTGTTGAGGATCACGCGGCAGCGCGAGTCCGGCAGGATTTCCTCCACGCGTCCTCGCATTTCGATCAGGTCTTCCTTGGCCATGTCATCTCCCTTGCCGCAACCGCGGCCGAAGTTGAAGAAAGGGGAAGCGGCTGTGGGCGCACGAGTGGCGCAGCCGCGCAGCGCGGGCCGGTGGGTCGGCCCGCCCTGCCGCGCAAGCCCCGTCGAAGGGGCTGCGCAAGAGGTGCAGATCAGTAGCCGCGGCCGCCGCCGTAGCCGCCGGCACGCGGGGCGCGGGGTTCCATCGGACGCGCTTCGTTCACCACCAGGCCGCGACCGCCGACGGATTGGCCGTTCATGCCCTGGATGGCGGATTGCGCCTCGGCGTCGCTGGACATCTCGACGAAACCGAAACCCTTGGAGCGGCCGGTGTCGCGCTCCATCATGACCTTGGCGCTCTGGACGGCGCCGTACTGGCCGAACGCCTGCTCGAGGTCGCTGTCGCGGAAGGTGTAGGGCAGGTTGCCCACGTAAAGTTTGTTGCCCATGAGGACTCCATGTTGAGAGGGGAAAGCGCGATGGAGCCCGGATGCAATCACAAACTCATGATCGGTTCGAAAGGCGAAGCTGACTGATCACCGCAAAAAAAGCGCCCCCTCGGAAAGGGGACGCAGGACGGATTATCCGCGATGCAGCGGGGTTGCGCCCGCGGCTGCGACGAATTCCCTGTGATTTACACGGGCGGCTTCGCGTCCATCACCTGTGACCAGCGGCCCCAGGCGGCGTCGGTGTCGGCCCGCGCGGCCATCCAGGAGGCGAATTCGGGCGTGTCCAGCGCCGTCTCGACGGCGCCCCTGGCTTCCGCGGCGGCATGGACCTCGTCGAACTTGCGCTCGGCCGCCTGCTCCAGGGATTCGGCCTTCAGCGCGGCCTTTTCCACCATCGCGATTTCTTCAGCCCAGTAGTTCATGACGGCCTCCCATGCAAACGGACGAGTATGCCCGCCATGGCATGTCCGCGTGGGATACCGGGCGTTACACCAGCGCTCAGGGCAGGTGCAGCTTCGCCGAACTCTTGACTTCCTCCATCACCGCATACGTGCGCGTCTCGCGCACGCCGGGCAGTTGCCACAGCACGGTGCCGGCGAAGCGGCGGTAGGCCTCCATGTCGGCCACGCGCGTCTTGAGCAGGTAGTCGAAGCCGCCGGCCACCATGTGGCACTCCAGCACTTCGGGATGGACCTGCACCGCGGCCTTGAACGCCTCGAATACGTTGGGCGTCGTTCGGTCCAGCAGCACCTCGACGAAGACCAGCAGGCCGGCGCCCAGCAGTTGCGGATTCAGGCGCGCCTCGTAGCCCAGGATGTAGCCGCAGCGGGTCAGCCGCTGCACCCGCGCCAGCACGGCCGTGGGCGACAGCGACACTACTTCGGCCAGCTTCTGGTTGGTCATGCGGCCATCGTCCTGCAGGGCCTGCAGGATGCGGCGGTCGATGCGGTCCAGTTCGTCGGGCGTGGCCATGCGGAGCTAGTGATTCATTCGGCCGAAAGCCATCGATACGAAAGAAAATCCTAGCGAAAAACCGCAACCATGGCGATTCCGAACAACCAAGGCCCGTTTGCGTGACCGCCCCCTTCCAGCACTTCCTGATCCCCGCGTCGGCCGCGACGCCCTTGCGCGAGGCCATCACCGCGGCCTGGCGCACGCCGGAACCGCAGGCGGTCGCCGCCCACTTGACCGAGGCACGCCTGCCTGCGCCGGACGCAGCCGCTGCCAGCCAGCTGGCCGCGCGGCTCGCCCAGGGACTGCGCGCACGCAAGGCCGGCATCGGCCGCGCCGGGCTGGTGCAGCAGTTGCTGCAGGAGTACGCGCTGTCCTCGCAGGAGGGCATCGCCCTGATGTGCCTGGCCGAGGCGCTGCTGCGCATACCCGATGCGGCCACGCGCGACGCGCTCATTCGCGACAAGATCGCCCAGGGCCAGTGGCACTCGCACCTGGGCCGCAGTCCCTCGCTGTTCGTCAACGCCGCCACCTGGGGCCTGCTGATCACGGGCCGGCTGGTGGCCACGCACAGCGAATCCGGGCTGTCCTCGGCCGTCGCCCGCCTGGTGGGCCTGGGCGGCGAGCCGCTGATCCGCAAGGGCGTGGACCTCGCCATGCGCATGATGGGCGAGCAGTTCGTCACCGGCGAGACCATCGAGGAGGCACTGCAAAACGCGCACCCGCGCGAGCAGCAGGGCTTCCGCTATTCCTTCGACATGCTGGGCGAGGCGGCCCTGACCGCCGACGACGCCACCCGCTACCGGCACGCGTACGAGCAGGCGATCCACGCCATCGGACAGGCGGCGCGGGGGCGTGGCGTGTACGAGGGCAACGGCATCTCGATCAAGCTCTCGGCCCTGCATCCGCGCTACAGCCGCGCGCAACTCGATCGGGTGATGGCGGAGCTGTATCCGGTGCTGGCCGGCCTGTGCGAGCTGGCCAAGCGCTACGACATCGGGCTGAACATCGACGCCGAGGAGGCCGACCGGCTGGAGCCTTCGCTGGACCTGCTGGAGCGGCTGGCCTTCGATCCGCAGCTGCAGGGCTGGGAAGGCCTGGGCTTCGTGGTGCAGGCCTACCAGAAGCGCGGGCCCTTCGTGATCGACCACCTCGTGGACCTGGCACGGCGCAGCGGCCGGCGCCTGATGGTGCGGCTGGTCAAGGGCGCCTACTGGGATTCGGAGATCAAGCGCGCGCAGGTCGAAGGCCAGGCCGACTACCCGGTCTACACGCGCAAGGCGCACACCGACCTCGCCTACCTGGCATGCGCCCGCCGCCTGCTGGCGGCGCCCGATGCGGTCTATCCGCAGTTCGCCACCCACAACGCACACACCCTGGCCGCCGTGTTCCGGATGGCCGACCCGGCACGCTGGACGTCGCGGCAGTACGAGTTCCAGTGCCTGCACGGCATGGGCGAGCCGCTGTACGAGCAGGTGGTGGGTTCGCCCGACGCCGGCGGCCTCGGCCGGCCCTGCCGCATCTACGCGCCGGTGGGCACGCACGAGACCCTGCTGGCCTACCTGGTGCGGCGGCTGCTGGAGAACGGCGCCAACACCTCCTTCGTGCACCGCATCGCGGACCCGGCGGTGCCGATCGCCGAGCTGGTCGAGGATCCGGTCGAGCAGGTCCAACGGCTGGCGCGCGATCACGGCACGGTGGGCCTGCCGCACCCCGCCATCCCGCTGCCACGCGACATCTACGGCGAAGGCCGGCGCAACTCCGAGGGACTGGATCTCGCCAACGAGCACGAGCTGGCGCGCCTGGCTGCGACCCTGAAGGCGTCGGCCGATGCGGATTGGCAGTCGGCGCCGATGCTGGCCATCGACGCGCCCGCGGGCGGCCAACCGCAGCCGGTGCGCAATCCGGCCGATCACGACGACGTCGTCGGCCAGGTGCGCGAAGCCACGGCCGCGGATGTCGATGGGGCCCTCGAGCACGCCACGCAGGGCGCGAACGACTGGTCCGCCGTGCTGCCAAAGGAACGCGCCCGCATCCTGCTGGCCGCCGCCGATCGTCTGCAAGCCGAACTGCCGCGACTGGTCGGCCTGCTGGTGCGCGAAGCCGGCAAGACGACGGCCAATGCCGTCGCCGAAGTGCGCGAAGCGGTCGACTTCCTGCGCTACTACGCGGCCCAGGTGCGCGACCACTTCGACAACGCCACCCATCGGCCACTGGGGCCGGTTGCCTGCATCAGCCCCTGGAACTTCCCGCTGGCCATCTTCACCGGCCAGGTGTCGGCGGCGCTGGCCGCCGGCAACGCGGTGCTGGCCAAGCCGGCTGAGCAGACGCCGCTGGTCGCGGCGGAAGCGGTGCGCGCGCTGTGGGCGGCCGGCGTGCCGCGCAGCGCGCTGCAATTGCTGCCCGGCCGCGGCGAAACGGTGGGGGCACGGCTGGTCGGCGATGCGCGCATCCAGGGCGTGCTGTTCACCGGCTCGACCGAGGTCGCGCGCATCCTGCAGCGGACGCTGGTCGGCCGCACCGGTTCGCAGGGCCAGCCGGTTCCGCTGGTCGCCGAGACCGGCGGGCAGAACGCGATGATCGTGGACTCCTCGGCGCTGCCGGAGCAGGTCGTCGCCGACATCCTCGGCTCGGCCTTCGACAGCGCCGGCCAGCGCTGCTCCGCGCTGCGCGTGCTGTGCGTGCAGGAGGACGCCGCGGACCGCGTGCTCGCGATGCTGCTGGGCGCGATGGCGCAGCTGCGCGTGGGCAACCCGGACCGGTTCGCGACCGACGTCGGGCCCGTCATCGACGAGGACGCGCGCGCGGCCATCGAGCGGCACGTCGAAGCCCTGCGTGCGCGCGGGCGCCGGGTGCACCGGTTCGAAGGCCACGATCCGCAGCCGCTGGACCGCGGCACCTTCGTGCCTCCCACGGTGATCGAGCTGGACTCGCTCGCCGAGCTGGAGCGCGAGGTGTTCGGCCCGGTGCTGCACGTGGTGCGCTACCGGCGCGAGGACCTGGAAGGGCTGGTTGCGCAGGTCAACGCCACCGGCTATGGCCTGACGCTGGGCCTGCACACCCGCATCGACGAAACCATCGCGCGCGTGCTCGCGTCGGCGCACGCCGGCAACGTCTACGTGAACCGCAACATGGTGGGCGCGGTGGTCGGCGTGCAGCCCTTCGGCGGCGAAGGGCTGTCGGGCACGGGGCCCAAGGCCGGCGGGCCGCTGTACCTGTATCGCCTGCTGGCACAGCGGCCGGCCGACGTGCTGCCCCGCGTGCTGGCGCAGCCGGGCGCATCGGCCTCGGTGGCACCGGCCACTCCGTCCCCGCTGGCTGCACTGCAGGCCTGGGCGCGCCAGCGCGGCAAGTCCGCGGTCGAGCAGGCCTGCAGAGCCTTTGCAGTCGGCTCACGCAGCGGCGCGTCGGTCACCCTGCCCGGGCCGACCGGCGAGCGCAACGTCTATTCGCTGGTGCCGCGCCGCGCCGTGCTGTGCCTGGCGGACGACGAGGACGATCGGCTGGTCCAGCTCGCGGCCGTGCTGGCGGTCGGCAGCCGGGCCGTGTGGCCGCTGGCGGCCCAGCCGTTGCTGCAGGGCCTGCCCGAAGCCGTGCAGGGGGCGGTGTCGCTGGCCCAGCGGTGGGAAGCGCCCGGGACGGGCTACGAACTGGTGCTGCTGCACGGCGGCACGGACGCGCTGGCCGAGGTGCAGCGGCGGCTGGCCGAGCGGCCCGGCCCGGTGATCGCCGTGGAACGGCTGCAGCCCGGCCGTGCCGACATCGCGCTGGAACGGCTGCTGCTCGAGCGCTCGGTCAGCATCAACACCGCGGCGGCGGGCGGCAATGCCTCGCTGATGGCCATCGGCTGAGTCAGAGGGCCTGCAATCCGGCAGGCGATGCGGGGTCTTTCCACTCGCGCTGCGGCAGCGATTAGACTTGGCCTCGTGAACGCCTTCGTCCGCACCCTGCCCCTTGCCGCGCCGGCCGTCCTGGCCGCGCGCGCGCGCGTGGGCGGACGGGCCCTGGAAACTGCAGCGGGTGCGGCCCCCATGCCGCGACTGCAAGCACTCTCCTGAGCCCGGCGATTCACCCTTCTTCCTCCCCCGCGCACCCTCGAATCACCGGGCACCCCCAGCGCCCCACCGGGGCCGCCTGACCGGCGGCCGCCCAGCCGCCCAGCCGGCGGCCGCTTTTTCTTCAACGAGGACCGACCATGACGCCTGAAGTCCAGACCGAGCGCACGATCACCGAACTCGATCACGCGCGACTGACCAAGCTGCTGGCCCAGACCCAGCGCATCGCTTCGCCCGCCACCCAGGCCATGCAGGACGTGCTGGAGAACAGCGACATCGTCGAAGCGCCGACCGTGCCCGCCACGGTGGTCACCATGTACACGCAGGTGATGCTGCGCGACACCGCCGGGGGCGAGCCGCACAAGGTCACCCTCTGCTATCCAGAGGACGCGGAGCCGGCCAACGGCTTCATCTCGGTGCTGTCGCCGCTGGGCACCAGCCTGCTGGGCCTGGAGGTCGGCGAAACCGCCCGCTGGCGCCTGCCCGGCGGCGAGGAGCGAAGCGCGGTGATCGAATCCGTGCTGTTCCAGCCGGAGGCGTCGGGGGACTACACGACCTGAGGGCCGTCGTCGGCCATCCCCGCGAAGGCGGGAATCCACCAGCGCGCGCCGAGGCGGCGCGATCAGGCCGCTTCGGCCTGCAAGCGATGCGCGACTTCCTCGAGATGCCGCGCCGTCGCGTCGCGCGCGACCGCGATCACGCCCAGCACCTGGCCGCGGGGGTCCTTCAGCAGGCTGAAGGAGAAGTCGACGTAGAGCCGGCAGCCGTTCTTGTGGTTGGAGCGCGTGGTCATCACGCGGCCTTCGGTGCGCAGGTGGCCGGCGGCGATCGCCTGCCGGAAGCCCTGGTCGTGCGCCTGCCGGAACCGCGGCGGGACCAGCAGGTCCAGCCCCGAGCCGATGGCCTCCGACGCCGCGAAGCCGAACAGCACTTCGCTGCCCCGGTTCCACAGCCGGATCGTGCCTTCGGCGTCGGCGACGATCACCGCGTCCTGCATCTGCTCCAGGATCATCTGGTGCAGGCCGCTGGCCGCGAGGGTTTGTCCAGGCCAGATGTTCATTCGATTGCCTCCGCGTCCGGTTGAAGGTCGCCCAGGCCGCGCAGCATCGCGGCCATTTGCCTGAGTTCATCGCTGTGCACGCAGGCCAGCCGGCCGATGCTGCGCTCGCCGGCGGCGGTGAGGTGGACTTCGACCTGCCGCAGGTCCTGCTGGCTCGGCTTGCGCCGGACCAGCCCCAGTTCCTCGCAGCGGGTGACCAGCGCCACCACGCCGTGGTGCTTGGATTGCAGGCGCTCGGCCAACTCGGCGATCGACGCATGCGCGCGCCCCGGATAGCCCTTGATCTGCAGCAGCAGCTGGTACTGCAGCGGCGTGATGCCGTGCCGCTGCGTCGCCTCCTCGCTGAAGCGGAGGAACTTGCGCAGCCGGTACCGGAACTCGGCCAGCGTCTCGAAATCCTGCTTGACCACCGTCGTCCTGCTCGCCTGGGAGGCGAAGTGCCCCGGCTTCAGCCCCCCGCCAGAGGGGTCATTCGAAAGCCGGAGGGCCACTATATCATGCCGTGATACATATGCCATCCCGAAAGGGTGATGCCATGAAGCTGCACGTGCTGTCCGACCTGCACCTCTCCCGTGGCGGGCTGGAACTGCCGCCGACGGATGCCGACGTGGTGGTGCTCGCGGGCGACATCGCGCGGCCGGAAGCGGCCATGGCGTGGGCCCGGCGGATCGACCGGCCGGTGCTCTACGTCGCCGGCAACCACGAGTTCTATGGCGGCACGCTGGCCGGCACCCGTGCCCAGCTGGTGGCCCAGGCCGCGGACAGCCCCATCCACGTGCTGGACGATTCCGCCGTGGAGCTCGGCGGCGTGCGCTTCCTCGGCTCCACGCTGTGGAGCGACTTCCGCTTGTTCGGCGACGGCCAGGCGCGCGACGACGCCGTGGCCCAGGCGCTGCGCTTCATGCGCGACTTCCAGCGCATCCACCTCGACGAGGACCGGCAGCAGGTCTTCACGCCGCTCGACTCCGCCGCGCTGTTCGAGCGCCACGCCGCCTGGCTCGACCATGCGCTCGCGCAGCCCTTCGACGGCCCGACCGTGGTGATCACCCACCACGCGCCGAGCGCGGCCAGCGTGGAGCCGCGCTTCGCCGACTCGGCGCTGAGCGCCTGCTTCGCCTCCAACGCCGACCACCTGCTGCGCGGCGGCCGGGCGGCCCTGTGGATCCACGGCCACATGCACCACAGCGTCGATTACCAGCTGGAGGGCACCCGCGTGATCTGCAACCCGCGCGGCTACGCCAATGCGGAAGGGGTTCCGGAAAACCCCCACTTCGATCCCGGGCTGGTTGTCGAAGTCCCCCACCACGCCCGTGGCGCCTAGTCGCCGGCCCCGGGCTTGTCACCTTTCCGGCGCTCACGCGTCCAAGTCGGGTAAGGGCCAGTGCGGCCAGATCCCGCGCCCCCACGGTGCCACCCCGGCATCCACGAAAGGAAGTTGCGATGGACATCGCCCAGACCGAGCAAAAGACCGACGACAGCGGCCTGCTGGCCGAGCTGCGCCAGGGCCAGGCCCGGGCTTTCGAGCAGCTGATGCGGCGCTACAACCGGCGCCTGTTCCGCGCCGCCCGCGGCATCGTCCGCGACGACGCCGAGGCCCAGGACGCGGTGCAGGAGGGCTACCTGCATGCCTTTCAGTCCCTCCACAGCTTCCGCGGGGATTCGTCGATCGGCACCTGGCTGACCCGCATCGTCATCAACCAAGCCCTCACGCAGCAGCGCCGGTACGGCCGGATCGTCCTGTGGAGCGAGGACGCCGACGAGGAGGGTGAGATGCCCCACCAGCAAGATCAACCCGCCCGTTCGGCGGAAGAGGAGTTTGCGCGGCGCGAGCTGCGCGAGCGCCTGCAGCAGGCCGTGGACCTGCTGCCACCGATCTACCGCAGCGTGTTCATCCTGCGCAGCGTCGAAGGCATGAGCGTGGAGGAGACCGCGCAGGCCCTGCGCGTCTCCAACGACGTCGTCAAGACCCGCCTGCTGCGCGCGCGCGCCATGCTGCGCGACACCCTGAGCCCCTCCGGCGAAGCCGAGGCCCAGCGCCTGTACGACTTCCAGGGCCGCCGCTGCGACGAAGCCGTCTCCGTCGTGCTGGCCCGCCTGCGTTCGATGGGCGTGATCCGCGACCACTGACTCCCGAATCCTTTTCTTCCACTGCAAGGAACTGCCATGAAGCTGCTGATGCCCACCGACTCTCCCTCCTTCTTCGACCGCGGACGCCGCGAATCGATCTTCGGCGCCGCCGCCGTGATGTCGGCCACCGCGGTCGCCGTGCTGGCCGGGCGCGACGCGCTGGCCAAGGACGCCAAGCCGACCGCGGCCCAGCTCGAGGCCGACACCCGCATCCTCAACACCGCGCTGGGCGCCGAGCTGGAAGCGGTCGCCGCCTACCAGGTGGGCGCCGAGAGCGGCCTGCTGACCCCGGCCACCAAGACGGTCGCGCTGCAGTTCCAGGGCCACCACAAGTCGCACGCCGACACGCTGGCCGGCGCCATCCGCAAGCTGGGTGGCAAGCCGGTGGACGCCAAGGGCAGGTACGACTTCCCGACCGACAAGCTCAAGGCCGAGGCCGACGTGCTGCGCTTCGCGGCCGGGCTGGAGCGCGGCGCCGTGTCGGCCTACCTGAACGCGGTCCCGCTGTTCAACGACCGCGGCCTGTCGCAGGCGGCGGCCAGCATCCTGGGCGACGAAGCCATGCACTGGGCCGTGTTCCGCCAGGTGCTGGGCGAAACGCCGGTGGTGCCCAGCGCGTTCATGTCGTGACCGCTGCGCGTTTCGTGCAGGGCGGGGTGGCCGCCCTGCTGGCCTGCGGCGGGCTCGCATTCGCCGCTGCCCCCGATCCGGCCGCGGTCAAGCACGGTGAAGAGGTGTACGGCCGCTGCATCGCCTGCCACGCCATCGAACAGAACCGGACCGGCCCGGCGCACTGCGGCCTCTTCGGCCGCAAGGCCGGCACCGCGCCCGGCTACACCAGCTATTCGACGGCGATGAAGAACTCGGGGATCGTGTGGAACGAGGCGACGCTGTCGAAGTTCCTGGCCGACCCGATGAACACGGTGCAGGGTACGACCATGACCTACCTGGGGGTCACCGACCCGAAGGAACGGGCCGACCTGGTCGCGTACCTGAAGCAGGCGACGCAGGCGGGGAAGACCTGCCAGCTGGCGAAGTAGGAAGCCAGCCGCGCACCGGTGACCAATAGGTGGTCATTCCCGCGGAGGCGGGAATCCAGTGCGTCCGCTTTCGCGGCCTGCTTGAAAGCCCTGGATCCCCGCCTTCGCGGGGATGACGAATGGGGGCAGGGAATGACGGATGAGGGCGCTTCGGCGCCCTCTTTTTTCAGTTGGGCACCGCGCCCCGCCCTGCCCTTGACCGCGCGATCACCGTCTTCATGATCTGCGCCGTCCCGTCCCCGATCTGGAACCCCAGCACGTCGCGCAGCCGCTGCTCCATCGGCCCGCGGTCGTAGCCGCCGTGGCCGAACGACAGCAGGCACTGGTGCACGGTGTCGTAGGCCAGCTGCGGTGCCCACCACTTGCACATGGCCGCCTCGGCGCTGTGCGGCAGGCCCTGGTCCTTCAGCCACAGCGCCTGCAGGCATAGCAGCCGCGCCGCCTCGACCTTGGTCTGCAGGTCGGCCAGTGGATGCGACACGCCCTGGAACGCCGACAGGGGCTTGCCGAACGCCTCGCGCTGCGACACGTAGGCCCAGGTCTCCTCCAGCGCCACCCGCGCCACCGCCAGCACCTGCAGCCCGATCAGCGCGCGCGAGAAGTCGAAGCCCTGCATCACCTGCACGAAACCCTTGTTCTCCTGCCCGAGGCGATGGTCCAGCGGCACCCGCACGTTGTCGAAGAACAGCGAACCGCGGCCAATGGCGCGCTGGCCATGGCAGTCGAAGCGGCTGCGCGTCAGGCCCTTGGCATCGCCCGGCACCAGCAGCGCCGTGACGCCGTGCGCGCCCGATTCGGCGCTGCCGGTGCGGCCGAACACGATGATGGCGTCGGCCTGGTCGGCGGCCGAGATCGAGGTCTTCTCGCCGTCGATCACGTACTCGTCGCCGCTGCGCTCCACCCGCAGGCGCAGGTTGGCGGCGTCGGAGCCGCCGCGCGGCTCGGTGAGCGCGATCGCGACCAGCGCCTCGCCGCGCGTGAGCCGCTGCAGCCAGGGACCGGCCACCGCCGCGTCACCGTGCTCGGCCAGGATCTGGCCGTTCAGGGACGCGAGCAGGTTCACGTACGACAGGCTCAGGTCGGCCGCGGCGATCTCTTCGTGGATCACGCCGGCCGCCAGGCAACCGGCGCCCTGCCCGCCCCAGCGCTCCGGCAGTTCCGGCGCGATGAAGCCCATGCCGCCCATCTCCCGCATCAGCGTGCGATCCAGCACGCGGGTGCGGTCGCGCTCCTGGTAGCCGGGCGCGACCCGCTCGCGCGCGTAGCGCCGCGCCTGCTCGGCCAGCGCCTGCAGCGACTCGTCGAGATAGGGATTGCGCATGGCGGGCCCGCCTACTTGTGGAACTTGCGGAACTCGGGCTTGCGCTTTTCCTGCAGCGCCTTGACGCCCTCGCGCGACTCCTCGGTGTCGTAGAAGAGCTTGAGCGCGTACATGCCCATGCCGGCGATACCGGCCTGGTGTGCCGTGTCCATGTTGAAGCTGCGCTTGGCGATGGCGATCGCCGTGGGGCTGCGCTCGCAGATCGTCTCGGCCCATTCCTGCACCGTGGCGTCGAGCTGCTCGTGCGGCACGCAGACGTTGGCCAGGCCCATCGCGACCGCTTCCTCGCCGGAGTAGCGCTTGTTGAGGTACCAGATCTCGCGCGCCTTCTTCTCGCCCACCACGCGCGCCAGGAAGGCCGTGCCGTAGCCGGGATCGACCGAGCCCATCTTGGGGCCGACCTGGCCGAAGATGGCCTTGTCGGAGCAGATGGTCAGGTCGCAGATGGTGCACAGCACGTTGCCGCCGCCGATGGCATAGCCCTGCACTCGGGCGATGACCGGCTTGGGCACGTCGCGGATGGCGGTGTGCAGCTCCTCCATCGGCAGGCCGATGGTGCCGCGGCCGTCGTAGTTGCCGTCGTGCGCCGACTGGTCGCCGCCGGTGCAGAAGGCCCGGTCGCCGGCGCCCGCCAGCACGATGCAGCCGATCTCGCGGTCGTAGCCCGCCTTGTGCAGCGCGCGGATCAGCTCGTCGCAGGTGGTGCCGCGGAACGCGTTCATCTTGTCCGGGCGGTTGATGGTGATCCACGCGACGCGGTTGCGCACTTCGTAGAGGATGTCCTGCAAGTCCATGGTGAAGCCTTTCGGGTTGGAGGGGTCAGCCGGCCATGGTCAGGCCGCCGGAAACGGACAGGACCTGGCCGGTGACGAACGCCGCGTCGTCGCTGGCGAAGAACAGGATGGCGCCCGGCAGGTCCTGGGGCTGGCCGATGCGGCCGAGGGGGATGGAGCGGCGGAACGCCTCGCGCAGCTTGTCGGGGTTGCCCGCTCCCTGCAGGTAGCCGGCGAACAGCGGGGTCTCGGTAACGCCGGGGCACACCACGTTGACGGTGATGTTGTGCCGCGCGTGCTCGCGGGCCAGCGTCTTGGACAGCGCGACCAGGCCGCCCTTGCAGGCGGCGTACACGGCCTCGCCGGAAGATCCGACGCGGGCGGCGTCGGAGGCGATGTTGACGATGCGCCCCGCGTTGCGTTCCACCATGCCGGGCAGCACCGCGTGGTGCATGTGCAGCGCGCCCACCAGGTTGATCGCGATGAGGCGCTCCCACTCCTCGGGCACGGTGGTCGTGAAGGGCTTGAACACGTCCCAGCCCGCGTTGTTGACCAGGATGTCGATCGGGCCGAAGTGGTCGCCCACGGCTTGCACGGCCGCGTCGACGCTGGCGCGATCGGTGATGTCGCAGCCGATCGCCAGCGCCTGGCCGCCCGACGCCGCGATGCGTTGCACCACGGCCTCCGCGGCTTGCGGATCGCGGTCCAGCACCGCGACGCGGGCCCCCTCCCCGGCGAAGCGCTCGCAGGTGGCGCCGCCGATGCCGCCGCCGCCGCCGGTCACGATGGCGGTCTTGCCTTGCAGTCTGCTCATGGTTTCCTTTCTTGCGGCGCCCGCGCCCTTATGACAACATACGTCGCATCTTAGGGGGCGACGGGGAATCCCGCAAGGGCCGCGCGAGGTCGGCGGCGAAAGGAATATGTCAATGGAAAACCCGAATGCCGAGACGCGGGCGGCGCTGGCCAACCGGCTCTTCTTCCGGCTCTACCAATGCGCCAACATGCTGCATAAAACCGGCAGCCGCGCCCTGGAGGCGGAAGGCATGACCACCCAGCAGTGGGCGGTGCTGGGCGCGCTGTCGCGGCAGCAGCCCGGTACCGGGATGAAGCTGGGCGAACTGGCGCGCTACCTGATGGTCAGCCGCCAGAACCTGGCCGGCGTGGTCGGCCGGCTGGAGCGCGACGGCCGCGTCGAGAGCGCCGCCGATCCCGCCGACCGCCGCTCACGCCTGATCCGCATGACACCGGCCGGACGGCAGGTGTGGCAGCGCAAGGCGCTGCCCAAGATCCACGCCTACTACGAACAGGCGCTCGACGGCTTCTCCAGCAACGACATGGTGCACGCCGTCCACTACCTGCTGAGGATGCTGGAGAACATGGAGAGGATCGACGCGGCGGACGGGGAGGAGGAGTAGGTCTTCATTCCCGCTTTCGCGGGAATGAAGCTGGCGCAGTGCGAGACGGGGCACTGGATCCCCGCCTTGGCGCGCTGCGCGCGCGTGCGGGGATGACGTTCACTGGCCGCCCTGCGGGCGGCTGTGAACGTCACTTGCCGGTCTTGGCGAACTCCGACGACTGCTCCTTCACCACCTTGTCCACCTCGTCGGTGTAGGCGTTGAACCAGTCGGACTGCGGCACCCACTTGCTGCCGTCCCACATGTCGATGCGGGTCTTGCCGCCGCCGCCGTGGTCCTTGGCCGTGACGGTCACCGGGGCGATGAAGCCGTTGGCGTCGAAGTCCTTCAGGCTCTCCAGCCCGGCCTTGATCTTGGCCGGGGTCAGCGGCCAGCCGCCCTTCTTCATCGCCGCCTTCACGCCCTCGAACATCACCGAGTACATCGCCAGCCCGGTGTTGTAGTAGATGTCGTCCAGGTGCTTGATGTCGCCCGCGCCCTTGTTGGCGCCGTAGACCTCCTTGACGATCTGCTGCATCAGCGGGTGGTCCTTGCCGCCCACCACGTTGGTGCCGCGCTTGAGGCCCTTGGCGTCTTCGAGGCCGATGTTGCGCAGGTCGACCTCGTTGAGCCAGTTGACCGTGATCAGCTTGCTCATCGGGATGCCGTTGCGCTTCATCTCCTTGGCCGCCACCACGTGCATGGCCGACAGGTTCCAGCTGATCACCCAGTCGGGGTCGAAGCGGCGGATCTGCGTCCACACCGCCGCCTGGTCACGCCCGGGCATGGGGTTGGGGAACAGCTGCAGGTCGAAGCCTTCCTTGGCCGCCAGCGTCTTGAGCACCGGGATCGGCTCCTGGCCGAACGCGTAGTCCGGGTAGATGAAGCCGATCTTCACGCCCTTGAGGTTGCCCTTGTGCTGGGTCTTGATCCAGGCGACGTCGTTGGCCATCTGGCCCCAGTAGGTCGGGCCGATCGGGAAGATCCACTTGAACACCTCGCCGTCCACCGCGTCGCCGCGGCCGACGAAGGACTGCAGCATGATGTTGCCGTCCTGCATGTGGCGCGGCAGCACCGCCCGCGACACCGGCGTGGACAGGTAGTCGAACATCATCACGCCTTCGCGCTTGAGCTTCTCGTAGCACTCGATGCCGCGCTGCGGTTCGTTGCCGTGGTCCTGCACCACGATCTCGATCTGCTTGCCCTCGATGCCGCCCTTGGCGTTGAGCAGCGTCGCGTAGTCCTTGGCGGCCTGCGCGATCTGCGGCGTGACGAAGGTGTAGGCCTTGCTCAGGTCGTAGCACAGGCCGAACTTGATCGTGTCCTGCGCCTGCGCGGCCCCGCTTCCCGCCAGCAGGGCCAGGCCTGCCAGGATGGATAGCGCTCGTTGCTTCATGGCTTGTCTCCTGCGTACGTTGGTGGATGGCCGCTGCGGATGCCCAGTACGCTCGCCTTCCGCACGGTCGGGAACTCGATGGACCGCGTCTTCAGCTCAGCCAGCGCTTGCGCCGGCTGTAGTGCTTGACCTCGTGGAAATCCTTGCCCTCGCGCCCGCCCAGGTAGAACTCCTGGATGTCGGGGTTGCGCTTCATCGCCTCGGCGCTGTCGTGCATCACGATGCGCCCGTTCTCCATCAGGTAGCCGCGCGACACCACCTCCAGCGCCGCCATCGCGTTCTGCTCGACCAGCAGCACCGACAGGCCTTCCTCGCGGTTGATCCGCTGCACGATCTGGAAGATCTCCGCCACCAGGAAGGGCGCCAGCCCCAGGCTGGGTTCGTCCAGCATCAGCAGGCGCGGGTCGGTCATCAGCGCGCGGCCGATCGCCAGCATCTGCTGCTCGCCGCCCGACAGAAAGCCGGCCTGCGCCGAGCGCCGCTCGTGCAGCCGCGGGAAGTAGCCGTACACGCGGTCGCGCCGGCGCTGGGTCTCGGCGCGGCTGCAGCCGGTGACGGCGGACGCCGCCACCAGGTTCTCGTCCGGCGTGAGATGCTCGAACACGCGCCGGCCCTCCAGCACCTGCACGATGCCGCGGCGCACGCGCTGCTGCGGCATCAGGCGCTCGATGTCCTCGCCCTGGAAGTGCAGCTCGCCGCGCGTGACCTCGCCGCGCTCGGGCTTGAGCAGCCCGCTGATCGCTTTGAGCGTGGTGCTCTTGCCGGCGCCGTTGGCGCCCAGCAGCGCCACCATGCCGCCCTGCGGCACCGTCACCGACACGCCCTTGATCGCCAGCGCCACCTGGTCGTAGATGACCTCGACGTTGTTCAGGGCCAGCAGGTCGGGGGCTTGCGTCGCTGCGTCCATGCCTACTTCCTCACGTAGCCGAAGGGCCAGACCATCAGGTAGTTGCGGATGTTGCCGTACAGCTTGCCCAGGCCCATGGGCTCGACCAGCAGCACCGCGATGATGCTGGCACCGTAGACCATGTAGGGGATGTGCGCCAGCGTCTCGACGCCGATGTCCAGCCCGAGCGCTCGCGCGATGCCGGAGATCAGTTCGTTCATCTGGCCGGGCAGCAGCAGGATGAAGGCCGTGCCGAAGTAGCTGCCGATGATGCTGCCCAGCCCGCCGACGATCACCATGGCCAGCACCTCGATCGACACGTTGACCGCGAACTGCTCGGGCGTGACCGCGTGGTAGAAGCCGAAGATCAGCATCGCGCCGCTCACCCCGCCGATGAAGGCGGAGGCCGCGAATGCCACCAGCTTGTAGCGGAAGGCCTGCACCCCGATCACCGCCGCCGCGTAGTCCTTCTCGCGCACCGCCACCAGCGCCCGGCCGAGCGCGCTGCGCCTCAGGTTCAGCATGAAGACGGTCACCATCACCGTCCAGCCCAGCACCACGTAGTAGGTGCCGACCTCGGAGGTGATCGCCTGCCCCAGCAGCTTCATGGGCGGCGCCTGCAGGGTGGCCGACACGCCGCCGCTGATGGCCGGCACGTGCGAGATCACCCAGTCCATCACGAACTGCATGGCCAGCGTGGACAGCGCCAGGTACAGCCCCTTGACGCGCAGCGCCGCGAACGCGAACACCACGCCGACCACGGTGGCCGTCAGCCCGCCCATGACGACCGCGATCTCCCACGGGATGCCGCCGCGCGCCGCATGCACCGACGCATAGGCGCCCATGCCCATGATGGCGGCGTAGCCGAAGTGGAACTGCCCGGCCCAGCCCAGCACCAGGTTCAGGCCCAGCACGGCCGAGGTCCAGATCAGCCAGGGCCGGATGTAGCTGGTGAGCGCCAGCGAGCTGAACAGCAGCGGCGCGGCCAGCGCCACCGCCAGCAGGGCCCACATGGCCCAGCGTTCGAAGGGAATGGGGAACAGCGCGCGGTCGTGCGCATAGCTGGTGTGGAAGATGCCGGCGCGGCGGTAGAGCATCGCGTCAGATCCTTTCGATGTCGTGGCGGCCGAACAGCCCGTGCGGCCGGATCATGATGGTCAGGATCAGCACCGCGGCCACCACCAGCTCGCGGGTGCCGCCGCCCAGCAGCGGGTCCAGGTAGCCGGACGCGACGTTCTCCAGGATGCCCAGCAGCAGTCCGGCCAGCAGTGCGCCGCCGATGCTGTCGAGTCCGCCCAGCACGCCGACCGTGATGCCCTTGAGCAGCAGCAGCGACAGCGATTGGTCCACCGTCTGCACCGATCCCCACAGCACGCCGGCGGCGGTGGCGGCCACGGCCGACAGCGCCCACGACAGCGCCACGCCGCGCTCGACCGAGATGCCCACCGACCAGGAGGCGGTGTAGTCGTCGGCGATGGCGCGCAGTACCACGCCCATGCGGGTGCGGAAGAAGAACACGGAGATCGCGAACAGGATCAGCGTCACCGCGGCGCCGATGGCATAGGCGCGATTGACCAGCAGCGGCCCGACGAACAAGGGCGCGTCGCTGATGCCGATCGGCATGTTGCGGCCGCTGCCGCCCCAGATGGTGAGCGCCGTGGCCCGCAGGAAGATGTCCAGGCCCAGCGTCATCATCAGGATCATCACGATCGGCTGGCCGGCCAGCCGGCGCAGCGCCACCCGCTCGATCACCACCCCCAGCACGAACATGGACAGCATGGCCAGCGGGATCGCGAGCCACATCGACAGGCCCACCTGGCCCGCGAACGCCAGCACCAGGTAGGGGCCGACCATCGTCAGCGCGCCCTGCGCCAGGTTGGGCACCGAGGACGACTTGTAGATCAGCACGATGCCGATGGCCACCAGCGCGTACATCAGTCCCGCGAGGGCGCCGTTGACCGCCAGTTCCAGGAAGTACATCCAGTCCATGCGTCAGACCCCCGCTACGGCCAGTTCGCGCTCGGTCGTGCCGACCTCGCCGGTTTCGTACACCACCTGCAGCTTCACCGCGACCTTGTCGGCGCCGGCGTAGACGGCCTCGATGATGGGCGCGTAGCGCTCCTCCACCACGTTGCGCCGCAGCTTGCGCGTGCGCGTGATCTCGCCGTCGTCGGCGTCGAATTCCTTGTGCAGGCTGACGAACTGACGCAGCCGAAGGGGTTCGGGCAGGCTGGCGTTGACGCGCCGGATCGCCTCGGCGACCAGCTCGCGCACCTGGGGCTTCTGCGACAGGTCGGCGTAGGAGATGTAGGAGATGCCGCGCAGCTCGGCCCAGTGGCCCACCGTCTCCGCGTCGATGCACACCATCGCGGCCAGCCAGTCGCGGCCCTTGCCCAGCACCGCCACGTCCTTGATGAAGGGGCTGAACTTGAGGCGGTTCTCGATGTAGTTGGGGATGTAGCGCTCGCCCTGGGCGGTGTGCACCACCTCGGACACGCGGCCGAGCACCACCAGGTGGCCGTCCGGCTCCAGGTAGCCGGCGTCGCCCGTGCGCAGCCAGCCGTCCTCCAGCGACTCGCGGGTCGCGGCCTCGTTCTGGAAATAGCCGCTGAACACGCTGCCCGAGCGCACCAGGATCTCGCCGGCGTCGCTGATCTTCACCTCTACCCCCGGCAGCGGCCGGCCGACGGTGTGCAGGCGCACTTCCTCCGGCGACTGCATGGCGTTGTAGGCGCTGGTCTCGGTCTGGCCGTACAGCTGGCGCAGCTTGACGCCCAGCGCGCGGTAGAAGACGAAGGTGTCCTCGCCGATCGCCTCGCCGCCGGTGTAGGCGTGGCGCAGCTGGGTCAGGCCGAGCTGGTCCTTGATCGGGCCCATCACCAGCGCGTCGCCCAGCGGGCGCAGCATGCGCTGCAGCGCGGTGGGCGGCTTGCCATCGAGCTTGCGGCGCTCGGCGGCCAGGGCCGAATCCATGAACAGGCTGTACAGCGCCTTCTTCAGTCGCGTCGAGTCCTCCATGCGCACCTGCACGGCGGTGAGCATGTTGTCCCAGCTGCGCGGCGCGGCCAGGTAGAAGGTGGGCGCGATCTCGCGCAGGTCGTGCAGCACCGTCTCCTGCCGCTCCGGCACGTTGATCTCGAAGCGCAGCGCGACGCCGGCGCCTATGGTGAAGGCGAAGTCGCCGATCCAGGCCATGGGCAGGTAGGCCAGCACGCTCTCGCCGAAGCCGAAGGCGCCACAGCGGTAGGCGTTGGCCACGCCGGACAGGATGTTGAAGTGCGACAGCACCACGCCTTTGGGCTTGCCCGTGGTGCCCGAGGAGTGGATGAAGACGGCGCAGTCCTCGGGGCGGGCGATGGCCAGCAGTGCCTGCTCCAGCCCTTGCTCCCTGGCCAGCCGCTCGCGACCCTTCGCCGCCAGCTCGTCCCAGGACAGCAGCCCCGGCGCCCGGTAGCGCGCCAGCCCGCGCGGGTTGTCGTAGACGATGTGGCCGATGTGGGCGCCGCGCTCGCGCAGGTCCAGCGCCTTGTCGACCTGCTCCTGGTCCTCGCAGAAGGCGAAGGCGACCTCCACCTCGCTGGCCACGTGCATTGCCTCCTCCGGGGTGGCGTCGGGGAACACCGGCATCGGATAGGCGCCCAGCATGCCCGTGCACAGCATGCTTTGATACAGGCGCGGGCGGTTGTCGCCCAGCACCAGCACGCCCTTCTCGCGCGCCAGCCCGAGCGCCTGCAGCCCGGCGGTCACGGCCAGCACGGTCTGCCACAGCTGCGCCCAGGTGGTCTCCTGCCAGATGCCACGGTCCTTCTCGCGCATGGCGACCCGCTGCGGCACCGCCTGTGCGTTGGCCGCCAGCAAGCGCGGCAGCGTGGTGCGCGGGTCCAGGTCCCAGCGGCCGGCTTCAGGCTGCTGCTTCATGGCTGCCTCCGATGTAGGCCTTGACCACGCGCGGGTCGGCGATCACCTCGCGCGGGATGCCGGTGCCGATCACCTCGCCGTAGCTGAGCACCAGCATGCGGTCGCAGATGCCGGTGATGATGTCCATGTGGTGCTCGATGATCAGCACCGTGACCCCCCGCTCGTCGCGCGCATCCAGCACGAAGCGCGCCATGTAGTCCTTCTCTTCCTGGTTCATGCCGGCCATGGGCTCGTCCAGGATCAGGAACGTCGGTTCGGCGGCCAGCGCGCGGGCCAGTTCGACCCGCTTCTTGAGGCCCAGCGGCAGCGAGTCGACGTGCTCGCCGCGCACGCTCTCGAGCTGCATGAAGTCGATGATCTCCTCCACCACCTCGCGGTTGGCCACCTCCTCCGGTTGCGCCGCCCAGGGGTACAGCGCCGTGCGCCAGACGCTGGGGTGCATGTGCACGTGCCGGCCGAGCAGGATGTTGTCCAGCACGCTCATGCCGTTGAAGAGGGCCAGGTTCTGGAAGGTGCGCGCCACGCCGCGGCGCGCCACCTTGTGCGGCGCCAGCCCGGTGATGTCCTGCCCGTGCAGCAGGATCCTGCCCTTCTGCGGCGGGAAGAACCCGGTGATGGCGTTGGTCATGGTGGTCTTGCCACTGCCGTTGGGCCCGACCAGGCCGAAGATCTCGCCCTTGGCGATGTGCAGGCTGACGCCGGTGACGGCCACCAGCCCGCCGAAGCGGCGCTCGACGTCGCGGCATTCCAGCACCGGCGGCTCGGCCGTGGCGGTGGCCGCGACGGACGGTGCGAGGTGGGGGGTCGTGGTCATCGCGTCCATGGGCGCAACAGTTCCCGGCCGATCAGCATGCGTCGGATCTCCGATGTCCCCGCGCCGATCTCATACAGCTTGGCGTCGCGCAGCAGGCGGCCCGCGGGATAGTCGTGGGTGTAGCCGTTGCCGCCCAGGCACTGGATGGCGTCCAGCGCCGACTGGGTGGCGGCCTCGGCCGCGAACAGGATCACGCTGGCGGCCTCCTTGCGCAGCGCCTCGCCGGCATCGGCGCGGGCCGTCATGGCCTCCAGGTAGGCACGGCTGGCGCCCAGCCGGGTGAACATGTCGGCCACCTTGGCCTGCACCAGTTGGAACTCGCCGATGGGCCGGCCGAACTGCTTGCGCTCGGCCACGTAGGGCAGCACCGTGTCCAGCGCCGCCTGCTGCAGGCCGACGCAGGCGGCCGCCGCGATCAGCCGCTCGTAGTCGAGCCCGCTCATCAGCACGCGCACGCCGCCGTCGAGCTGGCCCAGCACGTTGGCGGCCGGCACGCGGCAGCCGTCGAACACCAGCTCGCAGGTGCCGGAGCCGCGCATGCCCAGCTTGTCGATGCGCTGGCGGCTCTCGAAGCCGGGCATGCCGCGCTCGACGATGAAGGTGGTGATGCCGGCCTTGCCCGCGTCGGGCGAGGTCTTGGCATAGACCACGAAGGTGTCGGCGTACCAGCCGTTGGTGGTCCACAGCTTGCTGCCGTCGAGGCGCCAGCCGTCGCCGTCGGGCGTGGCGCGCAGCTGCATGGAGACCACGTCGGAGCCGGCACCGGCCTCGCTCATGGCCAGCGCGCCCACGGTTTGGCCGCTGAGCAGGCCGGGCAGGTAGCGCTGCTTCTGCTCCGGCGTGCCGTGCAGGCGGATCTGGTTGACGCAGAGGTTGGAATGCGCGACATAGGCGATGCCGACCGAGCCCGAGGCGCGCGAGATCTCGTCGGCGATCACGGCGTGCGCCTGGTAGCCCAGGCCGGGGCCGCCGTCGGCCTCCGCGACCGTGGGGCCGAGCACGCCCAGCTCGCCCAGCCGCGGCCAGAGCTCGCGCGGGAACCAGTCCTCCTGGTCGATGCGGCGCGCCAGCGGGGCGATCTCCGACCGCGCGAACCGGCGCACCGCTTCACGCAGCTCGGCCAGGTCCACACGGTCGGGATATGACAACATGCGAAGCGATGCTAGGGGGGTCCGGCGGGCGAGGCAATGCCGGAGGACTAGTGGTTTTCGCTAGTCCGGCCGGGTGCGAATTAGGCAATGTGATGCCTAACTCGAAAGCCGGCCGATACGGACGGCTGTCCGTGGACGGCGCACCCGTGCTAGGATGAAAACGGACGGCTGACCGCTTTCTTCCGCGGCCCGAGGAGCACGCATGAACGCACCCCCGCAGGCGCCCTTCCACCCGAACGAGGCGCGCCCCTGGCCCGAACTGCAGGCCCTGCAGCTGCAGCTCCTGCACGGGCAACTGCGCTACCTGGCGCAGCGCTCAACCTTCTACCAGCGCAAGCTGGCCGCCGCCGGCATCGCGCCCGAGGCCATCCGCTCGCTGGCGGACCTGCGCCGCATCCCGTTCACCACCAAGCAGGAGCTGCGCGAGAGCCTGCAGGCCGAGCCGCTGCTGGGCCTGCACCGGGCGGCCGATCCGGCCGACATCGTGCAGGTGCAGGCCTCCTCCGGCACCACCGGCAGCCCGGCCTACGTGGGCCTGACGGCGGCCGACCGCGAGCACTGGGCCGAGATGACGGCGCGCGGCCTGTACGCCTGCGGCATCCGGCGCGGCGACACCGTGCTGCACGCCTTCTCCATGAGCAAGGGCTTCGTCGGCGGCATCCCGATCTGGCAGGGCATCACCCGCATCGGCGCGGTCGACTTGCCGATCGGCGCCGACGGCGGCGTCGACCGCCTGCTGATCGCGGCGCGCGACGCCCGGCCGCGATGCATCGTCGGCACGCCCAACTTCCTGCTCTACCTGGCGACGGTGGCGCCCGACCTGGTCGGCCGCCGGGCGACCGAGCTGGGCGTGCAGCGGCTGGTGGTCGGCGGCGAGCCGGGCGGCGGCATCCCGGCCATCCGCCAGGGCCTGCAGGAGCACTGGGGCGCGCTGTGCTGCGAGGTGATGGGCGGCACCGACCTGGGCTGCGTCTACTGGGCCGAGGCCGAGGACCAGCGCGGCATGTACTTCGTGGCGCCCGAGTTCATCCTGGCCGAGCTGGTCGACCCGGGCACGGGCGATCCCGTCGAGTGGAAGGAAGGCGCCACCGGCGAGCTGGTCTACACCTCGCTGCAGCGCCAGGCCTCGCCGGTGCTGCGCTTCCGCTCGGGCGACCACGTGGTGGTCACGGCGATGGGCGGCCCGGGCGGGCGCACCACGCCGGCCATCCGCTGCTTCGGCCGCACCGACGACATGCTGATCGTGCGCGGCGTCAACCTGTTCCCCTCGGCGGTGCAGGACATCGTGTCGGCCATGAAGCCGCTGGTGGGCGGGGTGGTGCGCGTGCTGGCCGACTTCGAGGGCCACACGACGCAGGACAACCTCAAGCTGCTGGTGGAGCGAGCGCCCGGGGCCGATGCGTCCACGGATGCGCAAGTAGCTGCCCAAGTGGAGGCCCGGGTGCGCAACGCGCTGGCCGTCAAGGCCGACGTGCGCATGGTGCGCCACGGCTTCTTCGATGCGCCCGGCGCACAGAAGGTCGCGCTCACCCTGCGCAAGGCGCCGGAGTTCGATCGATGAACGCCGCCGCCAGCGAATTCGAGGCCAACGCCGGGGCCTACCGGACGCTGCTGGACTCGCTGCAGCAGGCCCGGCAGCAGGCCTGGCTGGGCGGCCCGGCAGCCGCGCGCGACAAGCACCGCCAGCGCGGCCGCGTGCTGGTGCGCGACCGCATCGCCCTGCTGCTGGATCCTGGCTCGCCCTTCCTGGAGCTGGGCGAGCTGGCCGGCGAGGGGATGTACGAGGGCGTGGCGCCGGGCGCCGGCATCGTCACCGGCGTCGGGCTGGTGCAGGACCGCGCCTGCATGGTGATCGCCAACGACGCCACGGTGAAGGGCGGCACCTACTTCGGCATGACCTGCCGCAAGCACGTGCGGGCCCAGCGCTTCGCGCGCCAGCACCGCCTGCCCTGCATCACGCTGGTGGACAGCGGCGGCGCCTTCCTGCCCGACCAGGCCAACATCTTTCCCGACGAAGGCCTGTTCGGTTCCATCTTCCACAACCAGGTCGGCATGTCGGCCGAGGGCATCGCGCAGATCGCCGTGGTGCTGGGCGCCTGCACCGCCGGCGGCGCCTACATCCCGGCGCTGTGCGACGAGGTGGTGATCGTGCGCGGCAAGGGCTTCCTGTTCCTGGGCGGCCCGCAGCTGGTGCAGGCCGCCACCGGCGAGGTGGTGGACGCCGAGGCGCTGGGCGGCGCCGACATGCACACCCGCATCAGCGGCGTGACGGACCACATCGCCGAGGACGACGGCCAGGCCATCGCCATCGCGCGCCGGCTGGTGGGCGAGCTGCCGCCCATGCCACCGCCGCTGCGCGACCGCGTGCCGGTGCGCGAGCCGGCGCGGCCGCCGACCGACGTCTACGGCCTGGTGCCGCGCGACCCGCGCCAGCCGGCCCCCACGCGCGATCTGCTGCGCTGCCTGCTGGACGGCGGCGAGCTGTCGGAATTCAAGGCCGGCTACGGCGACACGCTGGTCACGGGCTTCGCCCGGATCGGCGGCTGGCAGGTCGGCGTGCTGGCCAACGAGGGCGTGCTGTTCGTCGACAGCGCCGTCAAGGCCACCCACTTCATCGACCTGTGCTGCAAGCGCAACGTGCCGCTGCTGTTCCTGGCCGACGTGTCGGGCTTCATGGTCGGACGCGAGGCGGAGCAGGCCGGCATCGCCAAGGCGGGCGCGAAGTTCATCACCGCCATGAGTTCGGCGTCGGTGCCCAAGTTCACCCTCATCACCGGCGGCGCCTACGGGGCCGGCTACCTGGCCATGTGCGGGCGCGCCTTCCAGCCCAACGCCATGTTCATGTGGCCGAACGGGCGCGCGGCCATCATGGGGCCGGAGCAGGCCGCCACCACGCTGGCGCTGGTCAAGCGGCAGAACCTGGCGGCCGGCGAGACCTGGTCCGGCGCCGACGAGGAAGCCTTCAAGGCACCCATCCGCCGGCAGTACGAGGATTTCGCCGCCGCCCGCAACTTCGCCCGCCACCTGTGGGTGGACGGCATCCTGGACCCGGCGGAAACGCGGCCGACGCTGTCGCTGCTGCTGGACCTGGCCGCGCGCGTGCCGACACCGGCCACCCGCTTCGGCGTGTTCCGCATGTGAGGCCGCGATGTTCCGCAAAGTCCTGATTGCCAATCGCGGGGAGATCGCGATCCGCATAGCCGGCACGCTGCGCCGCATGGGCATCGCCTGCGCCACCGTCCACTCCGCCGCGGACACCGGCGCCCTGCACGTGCGCGCCATCGGCGAGTCGGTGCTGCTGGGTAATGCGCCGGCGCGCGAGAGCTACCTGGACATCGAGGCGGTGCTGCGCGCCGCCCGCCAGGTCGGTGCCGACGCCATCCATCCCGGCTTCGGCTTCCTGTCGGAGAACGCTGCCTTCGCCCGCGCCTGCGCCGCCGCCGGCATCGCCTTCATCGGCCCCTCGCCCGAGGCGCTGGAGCTGTTCGGCGACAAGGCCGCGGCCAAGCGGCTGGCGCACTCGCTCGACATCCCCACCGCCGTCGGCCTCGACGAGCCGACCGACGACGTGGAGGTCCTGCTGGCCGCCACCGCCGGGCTGCCCCTGCCCTTCATCCTGAAAGCCGCGGCCGGCGGCGGCGGCAAGGGCATGCGGGTGGTGCGCGAACGCGAGCAGGCGCGCGCCGCTGCCGAAGCGGCCATCCGCGAGGGCCGCTCGGCCTTCGGCGACGGGCGCCTGATCGCCGAGCGCTACCTGCCACAGGCGCGCCACGTCGAAGTGCAGGTCCTGGGCGACGGCGAAGGCGGCGTGCTGCACCTGTACGACCGCGAGTGCAGCCTGCAGCGACGCCACCAGAAGGTGGTGGAGGAAGCGCCGGTGCTGAGCCTGCCGCAGGCGCAGCGCGAAATTCTTTGGCGCCATGCGCTGGCGATCGCCAGCGAAGCGCGCTACCTGGGGCTGGGCACGGTGGAGTTCGCCGCCACGCCCGAGGGCGCGGTGTTCCTGGAAGTGAACCCGCGCCTGCAAGTCGAGCACCCGGTCACCGAGGCGGTGCTGGGGCTGGACCTGGTGCAGCTGCAGGTCGAGGCCGTGGCGCAGCGCCGCCTGCCGCTGGCGCAGGCCCAGGTGCCGGCGCCGCGGGGCGTGGCCGTGCAGGCGCGCCTGTACGCCGAGGATCCGCAGCGCGGCTTCCTGCCGGCCACCGGCACGGTGCGGTCGTTCCTGGCACCCGCCGGGCTGCGGGTGGATGCGGGCGTGGCAGCGGGCAGCGAGGTCACGCCGCACTACGACCCCATGCTGGCCAAGCTGATCGCGCACGGCGCCACGCGCGGCGAAGCCCTCGATCGCCTGCGAAACGGCCTGGGCGCGACCACGCTGCTGGGCGTGCAGAGCAACCGCAGCTTCCTGCTCGACCTGCTGGCCGAGCCGCGCGTGCGCAGCAACGCGATCAGCACCGAGTTCATCGACCGCTGGCTGGCGGCCCAGCCCGCCGAGACCACCGATGCGCGCCACGTGGCGGCACTGGCCGCGCTCTGGTTGCTCGCGCAGCGACGGCAGCAGGCAGCAGCCACCGGCGGCGCCTGGGCCGATGCGGCCTTGACCGGCTGGCAGCTGCGCCGCGCCGGCGAGGCGGCGATCACGTCGACGCACCGGTTCCGCTCGGCATCGTCCGAATGGCGTGTGGGCTTCGGCGCCCATGCCGGGTCGCTCGCCGTCCGGGTGGACGAGCAGGTGTTCGCGGTCGCCACCGGCCCAGGCGACAGCGTCACGGTCGAGGGGGTGACCTGGCCGGTGGACGCCGCCTGCGACGCCGGTTCTGCCCACGCCCGCATCGCCGGTCGCGAGCTCACGCTCGAGGTCGAGCCGTTGCACCTGCCGCAGCGCGGCGCGTCGGCGGCTGCACAAGGGGTGGTGCGAGCGCCCATGATGGGCATCCTCACGGGCGTGGAAGCCCGACAGGGAGAGCCCGTCGCGGCCGGCGACCGCCTGGCCACGCTGGAATCGATGAAGATGGAGATGGCGATCACGGCGCCGGTGGCCGGCGTGCTCGCCTGGGTGGGCTGCGAGGCCGGGGCCAAGGTCGAGCGCCACCAGGACCTGTTCCGCATCGAAGCCGCCAGCTAAGGAGCGTTGCCATGGCCGAGCTGCCCGACCGCGTCGAGATCCACGAGGAAGGCCCGCGCGAAGGTTTCCAGATCGAGCCGCCCGGCTTTTCCATCGCCGACCGCGCCGCGCTGGTCGAAGCGCTGGCCGACACCGGCCTGCGGCAGATCCAGGTCGCCTCCTTCGTCAACCCGGCGCGCGTGCCGCAGATGGCCGACGCCGCCGAGCTGTTCGCCGCCATCCGCAAGCGCCCCGGCGTGCGCTACACAGCCCTGTGGCTGAACGAACGCGGCTTCGATAGTGCCTGCGCGACGCCGGCCGTGGACCTCACCGGCAACCTGTACTTCTACGCCTCGGATGCGTTCAGCCGCCAGAACAACGGGCGTGGCATGCAGGCCCATGCCGAGTCGCAGCGCCGCTGGGTGCAGCTCTATCGCGATCGGGGCCTCGCCATCGAGTCGGCCTACGTGATGACGGCCTTCGGCTGCAACCTGGAGGGCGAGATCCGCGAAGAGCGGCTGGCGCAGTCGCTGCGCTTCATCGCGCAGCTGGAGCGTGATGAAGGCTTCCGCCTGCCGGTGCTGTACCTCGCCGACACGGTCGGCTGGGCCTACCCGCTGTCGATCCGGCGCCGGATCGCGCTGGCGCGCGAGCTGCTGCCGCACGCCCGCATCGGCCTGCACCTGCACGACACCCGGGGGTTGGGCATGGCCAACGCGCTGGCAGCCCTGGAACAGGGCGTGGACCTGTTCGACGCCTCCATCGCCGGCCTGGGCGGCTGTCCCTTCTGCGGCCACGCGCACGGCGGCGCGGCGGGCAACATCTGCACCGAGGACCTGGCCTTCCTGTGCGAGCAGATGGGGATCCCCACCGGGCTGGACCTGCCGAAGCTGCTGGAGGCCGCGCGGCTGGCAGAGCGCATCATCGGCCGGCGGCTGGAAGGCAAGCTGATGCACAGCGGCCTGCCGTCGGCCGCAGGCCTGGAGGAGCCCGCATGAACGTCGACACCCGCCTGACCGTCGCCGGCCTGTTCGCCCAGCGCGTGCGCAGCCAGCCCGATGCACCGGCGCTGCAATCGGCGGACCGCACGCTGAGCTATGCGCAGCTCGCCGACCGTGTCGCGCGGCTGGCCGGCGCGCTGCGTGCCCGCGGCCTGCAGCGCGGCGACCGCCTGGCGCTGTGGTCGGAGAACCGGCCCGAGTACATCGAGATCGAACTCGCGGCGGCGCAGCTGGGCCTGGTCGTCGCCTGCCTCAACTGGCGCCTGTCGCCCGAGGAGCAGCGCCATTGCATCGCGCTGGTGGAGCCGGCCGCCTGCATCGTGTCGCCGCGCTACGCCCCGGCGCTGGCCGCGCTGGAGCTGGGGCTGCCGCAGGTGCTGGAGCTCGGCCCGGCCTTCGAGGCGCTGTGCGAGTCGGCGGCTCCGGTGCCGCCCGATCCGGCGCTGGACGCCGAGGACGGGCTGGTGATCCTCTACACCAGCGGCACCACCGGCCTGCCCAAGGGCGCGCTGGTCAGCCAGCGCGCGATGGTGGCGCGCGCCATGGTGTTCGCGGCCGACTACGGCATCCGCGGCCAGGATGCCTTCATCGCCTGGTCGCCGCTGTTCCACATGGCCGCCACCGACCATTCGCTGGCCACGCTGATGCTGGGCGGCCCGGTGGTGGTGTGCGACGGGCTGGACCTGCCGCGCATCTGCGCCACGCTGCGCGAGCGGCCGGTCGGCTGGCTGCTGGCCATGCCGGGCATGATCGACAACATGGCCGATGCGCTGGAACGCGACGGCGGGCCGTTCCAGCCGGTTCGCCTGGTCGGCGCCATGGCCGACCTGGTGCCGCACCAGCAGATCGCGCGGCTGTCGGGCCTGGTGCACGCGCCCTACTTCAACACCTTCGGTTCCACCGAGACCGGGCTGCCGCCCGCCTCGGGCAGCCTGCTGGCCGCGGGCGAGCTGCCGGCCTCGATGGCCAAGCGCCAATCGTCCTTCTGCATGACCAGGCTGGTGGACGCCGAAGGCCGCGAGGTGCCGGACGGCACGCCGGGCGAGATGGCGGTGCGCGGCCCCACCCTGTTCTCCGGCTACTGGGGCAACGACCAGGCGAACGCGCAGTCCTTCCGCGACGGCTGGTTCCACATGGGCGACGTGTTCGTGCGCCACGCCGACGGCACGCTGGACTTCGTCGACCGCGTGAAGTACCTGATCAAGTCCGGCGGCGAGAACATCTACCCGGCCGAGATCGAGCGCGTGCTGCTGGCCCATCCCGACGTCGCCGACGCCGCGGTGGTGCGCAAGGCCGACGCGCGCTGGGGCGAGGTGCCGGTGGCCTTCATCGCCACCCGCAGCGGCACCCTGGACGAGGCCGCCCTGCTCGCCTTCTGCCGCGAGCGCCTGGCCGGCTACAAGCTGCCCAAGGTGCTGCAGCCCATCGCCCTGGCCGATTTCCCGCGCAGCAGCACGGGGAAGATCCAGCGGCACGAGCTGGAGAAGCGGGTGTAGGAGGTCCACCCCAACACGCCATTCCCGCCTCTCCGTCATCCCCGCGAAGGCGGGGATCCAGGGCTTCCGCAATCGGCAGCGCGCATCGCGCGCGCATCAAGTCGTCGAATTGAGGTCGGGGCGCGCGGCGGGCGGCGCCGGACGGTGCTTCATGGTGGGTCGACCCCTGCTCGCTGGCGCTCGCAGGGGCTTCCCGCGAAATTTCTCCGGCCTGGGGCGGGCGGCATAACTCGCTGCGCTCCTTCGTCGCGCTGCTCAAACAGATGCCGCCAGTCAGTGCACGGTCGCGCGCCTGCGGCGCGCTGCCCCAGTCCGGAGAAATTTCGCGGCGCCCCACAAATCAGCCCCGCCCGACGCCGCCCGCCGCGGGAACCGCTGTGCGGGTGCGAGCACGAGTGAGCACTTGGTCGGATGCGAACGGTCGCGGACCGCAGTGCGCCTTACGGGAATGACGGCAACGCGGGACGGTCGCCTACTTCGCCCCCAGCACCCGCAACGCCAGCCGCTGGTAGATCCGGATCAGCTTCTCCTGCGACAGCCGCCCGTCCTCGCGGTACCAGGTGCTGATGCCGGTCAGCAGCGACAGCAGGGCCAGGGTGGTGATGCGCACGTCGTCCACGTCCCATTGCCCCGCCTTGCGGCCATCGGTGACGATGGCGCGGACCTGGGCCTCGTAGTCCTTGCGCAGGCCGATGACGCGGTCGTACTGCTCGGGCGTGAGGCTGCGCAGCTCCATGTTGCCGATGAAGGTCTCCTGCCGGCGCGCGGTGTGCCACTCGATGTGGAAGCGCACGAAGGCCAGCAGCCGCTCGCGCGGGTCGTCCAGGCCTTCCATGCGCTGCGCGAAGTCCTGCAGCAGCTCCAGCATGATCTCCTCGATCAGCTCGGCCAGGAACTCCTGCTTCTGCGGCACGTGGTTGTAGAGCGAGCCCAGGCGCAGGCCGACGTCGGCCGCCAGGTCGCGCAGGTTCATGGCCTCGTAGCCGTGGCGCCAGATGCGCTCGATGGCGGCCTTGCGCACGGCGCGCCGGGTGTCGGCGCCGTTCACGCCTGCGGGTCGTCCCATCATGGTCCCAATGCTGGAGGAGTGCCGATGATAGGCAGGCCAAGCGGCGGCCAGCGCGTTCGCAGCGGCTTCGACCGGCGGAACGGGCGGGGCAATACGGTTCGGCGGTCAGATCCGACCGAATGGCGTCCGGTCAGCTGGCGATGTATTCGACAACTGGATGGATGAACAGACTCACGAAGTCGCCATACAAGTTAAACTTGTGGCCTAAGTGGATTGGGGGTTCCCGGTCGGCGCTACAGCCTCGGTGGGTTCACCGGGGCTTTTCGCTTTCTGAGGTGGGTAAACCATCAGTCCCACGCCGTGATAGCCGTGGCCGACGTGGGCACGGCCGCCATCACAGTAGAACTTGCACTTGAGTATCTCGAAGGCCTTGTTGCTTTGACCCGGACGGAGGTAGTTCAGGCCGACGGGCCGGGCCACCAGATCGGCCAGCTGCAATCCGTCGAGGTTCGTCTTCTTGTCGGCGAACACGATGTTGAATGGAAGCGGGCGCGTGCTCCCTGCGTCGCCGTCGCAGATTCGCCGGAATTCCAACTCCAGCTCGCGGTCTTCCTTCTTGCCCCGGCACTCCACAACCACGTGCGTTTGCAGGTTCTCCTGCTCCTTCTCGGCCAGGAACTCCTGCAAACCCTTCAGGCAGATGTCCAGCGCGATGTGATAGGGATTTGAAGCCGTGCCCTCCCCCCGCCCAACGCGGGCCTTGTCCACCACGCAGGCAATCAGAATGAAGTTGCTCTGCTCCATGATGTCGGACAAGCGGTCCATGAACTCACTCCGCGTGGGCAGGTGACTGAGGAATGCGAAATCCCCCTTCTGCTTGCGGATGTCAGTCTCGTGCAGGACCACGCTATCGTGACCGAAGTAGTTGAACTTCAGCTTCTCCAGCGCAGGGATGATCTTTTCGCTGTAGTGCCGCTTGTGGAAGATGCAGAACGCGAGCACGAAGACAGGGTAGTCAGGGTCGATGCTCGACAGCGAATGGTCGCCGCTTTCGTCCACGTACACCACGTAGTCGCTGTAGCGCCGGCTCTCGATCGGTGGCGCCGCTGTCCGGTCGACCGGGAGGGCTTCGAT
Organism: Ramlibacter sp.; assembly: GCF_035627355.1. Classification (GTDB taxonomy): domain Bacteria; phylum Pseudomonadota; class Gammaproteobacteria; order Burkholderiales; family Burkholderiaceae_C; genus Ramlibacter. The sequence goes on along the minus strand of NZ_DASPLW010000043.1, from coordinate 10,517 downwards.
CGATTCGAACAGCGCGTACTGCGTGCCAGGAGTGGTGCTCATGCCCGCCTGAAATCCGATCAGTCGTTGATAGGCTGAAGCTTACCTCCGGAGGTTCGTGGCATCTCGTCCAGGCTCTCGGGTTCTCATGAAGACACGTCAGTCCGCGCATTCCCGCAACCGCGCCAGCAGGCCGGTGTGCCGCTCGGTGCCCCGGCCGATGGCGGCGCGCAGGGCGTCCTCGCCGGCGAACAGGTCCACCCGCGACCTGGCGCGCGTCACGCCGGTGTAGAGCAGTTCGCGCGTGAGCACCGGCGACTGCGCCGCCGGCAGCACCAGCAGCACGGCATCGAATTCCGAGCCCTGCGCCTTGTGCACGGTCATGGCGAACGCCGTCTCGTGCGCCGGCAGCCGCACCGGCGCCACCGCGCGCCAGCCGCCGCCAGCCTTGGGGAACCAGACCTGCAGATCGCCCTGCGAATCGGGCAGCGCGAGGCCGATGTCGCCGTTGAACAGCTGCAGCGCGTAGTCGTTGGCCAGCACCATCACGGGCCGCCCGGCGAACCAGGGCGAGGCACCGCCCGATCGCCGCAGCGCCTCGGGCAGTCCGGCCAGCGCCGCGCGCGCCTGCTGCGTGAGCGACTGGTTCAAGGTTTCGACGCCCTGCGGCCCCTCGCGCACCGCGCACAGCACGCGGAACGACGCGAACGCCTCGCTGGCCGCGTCGACGTCGTGCGGCGCAGCCAGCACCGCATCGAAGTAGCGCTGCAGGCCCGCGCGTGCGAGGGTGACCGCCTGGGCCCCGCTGCCGGGCTCGTGCCAGGCGACACCGGCATCGGCGCCGGCGCGCAGCCAGGCCACGGCCGGGTCGGCATGGCCGGCGTTGATGAAGGCAGACAGCTGCCCTATGCCCGAGCCGGCGTCGAAGCGGTAGCTGCGCTGCAGCCAGACCACGCTGTCGCGCAGGCCGGTGTCGCCCGTGTCGCCTGTGTCCGCGCGCGGCGCCGGCGGCTGGATCGCGCCGGGCGGCAGGCCACAGGCGACTTCCAGCTCGCTTCGGCAGGCCTCGCCCAGCGAAGGATCGGTGCACAGCTCGGAGAAGACGGCGCCGCTCTCCACCGCGGCGAGCTGGTCCTTGTCGCCCAGCAGGATCACGCGGGCTCCCGCGGGCACCGCTTCCAGCAGCCGGGTGGCCAGCGCCAGGTCCAGCATCGAGGCTTCGTCCACCACCAGCACGTCCAGCAGCAGCGGGTTGGCGGCGTCGTGGCGGAAGCTGCCGCGGCCGGGGTGGTAGCCGAGCAGGCGGTGCACGGTGAAGGCTTCCGCGGGCAGCCGCTCGCGCACGTGCGCCGGGAAGCCGGCGGCACGCTCGCGCAGCGCCTCGCCCATGCGGGCCGCGGCCTTGCCGGTGGGCGCCGCCAGCACGATGCGCGCGTCGGGCTGCTGCTCCAGCAGGCAGGCGAGCAGGCGCGCCACGGTGCTGGTCTTGCCGGTGCCCGGACCGCCGCTGACGATGGCCAGGCCATTGCGCAGGGCCAGCGCCGCGGCGACCTGCTGCCAATCGGTATCGTCGGTGGCCGCGGCCGCCGCGCGCGGGAACAGCATCGCCAATCGCTCGCGCAGCTCCGCGGTGATCGGCTGCGGCGCACGGCCGGCCAGTTGCAGCAGGCGCCGCGCCAGCCGGTGCTCGTAGTCGTAATAGCGGTGCAGGTACAGCCGGTCGCCGGCATCCAGCACCAGCGGCTGCACGCCCGACACGGGCGGCTGCGCGACCATGCCGGAAGCGAGCAGCAGCGTGCGTAGGCCCGCGGCATCGGCGCCCTCGCCCGCCACCTGGGCCAGCGGCACGCAGGCATCGCCCGAGCTGGTGGCCAGGCTGGCGACGGCCGCCGCGCGCGCCGCGGCCGCTGCCGCTTCGGCCGATGCGCCGGCCTGCAGCGACCAGCGCTGCACGTGTTCCCCGAAAGCGCTTGCGAGCCGGCGTGCGGGCGCGCTGCCGGGCCGGTCGTCGTCGTCGCGGATCATGCCGCTTCCCTCCGGGGCTGCCCCAGCATGGTTTCGAACGCCTGCACCAGCGCCAGGGGCGGACGGTCGAAGTGCACGCCCAGCGGGTGGCCCTCGGCGGTGCGCCAGTCGGGCCGCACTCCGCGCACGAACAGGTAGTGCACGCCGCCGAAGTGCCGCTCGTAGTCGTAGCCGGGCAGCCGCCGTTGCAGCCAGCGGTGCAGCGCCACCGTGTACAGCAGCAGCTGCAGGTGATAGCCGTTGTCGTCCATGGCCCGGCGCAGGGCCGCCGGCTCGTAGTCGCGCGCGTCCCAGCCGAGGTGGTTGGACTTCCAGTCGAGGATCCACCAGCGCCCGCCGTGCTCGTAGACGAGGTCGATGGCGCCGTGCAGGTAGCCCTCCAGCACCTGCCACGGCAGTTCCGGGCCGCCGTAGCCGTGCTCGCGCAGCAGCGCATCCAGCCGCCGGCTGTCCAGGCCGTGCGAGGCCAGGTTGAACGCGAACTCGGCGCGCGTGCGCGCCCGCGCCACCTGCGCCAGCGCGAAGCCCTGCCCCAGCGGCGTGTCCAGCACGTCGCCCATCATGCGCAACACCATCGCGGCGTAGGGCGGCGCCTCCCGGCTGCTGCCGGCGCGACCCGGCGGGTGTCGCCGCAGGGCGGCCTCGATCGCGTCCGGCCAGCCCTGCGGGTCGCCGAAGTCGGCGTGCTCGAACACCGCGTGCAGGCAAGTGCCTTCACGCGCGCCGCTGGGAAAGCGCAGGATGTCGTCGTCCGGCAGGCGCTCACGCGCGACGCGGCCGGCTTCGCGGCGCGCGGCCAGCAGGTCGTGGTCGACCGCCGCGCGGTCGTGTTCGGCGCCGCGCACCAGCCCGCTGTAGCTGCCCAGGCGCCAGCCGCCGGGCAGGGCCGGCGCCGGCAGCGCCGCGATGCGAGCCGGCTCCAGCACGGGCGGCGGCAGCGGCACGCCGGTGCCGGCCGGCAGCGGTTCGATCGCGACGTCGCCGGCGTGGTCGGCAGCGAGCCGTTCCCAGGCCTGCACGATGTCCGGGAGCGCCGTGTTCCGTTCGCGCCAGTCCTGCGGCCCCACGCCGGCACCGGCCACCAGCCAGTTGAGCGGGTTGCCGCTGCACTCCCTGGGCGAGGTGCCGCGCCCGGCCGGGCGCTCGTAGCCGCCCACCACCAGGTAGCAGCGGTGCACCGCCCGCGTCAGCGCCACGTAGACCAGCCGCAGGCGCTCGGCATCCTTCTCGGCCTGGATGCGCGCCTTGACCGCCGCATCGGCCTCGCGGTAGTCGATCACGTGGCCGCCGTCCTCGTCGTGGTACTCGCAGCCGGGCACGCCGCCGTTGCCGCCGCCCGCGCTGCCGTCCCACAGGTAGGGGCAGAACACCACGGTGAACTCCAGCCCCTTGGACTTGTGGATGGTGAGGATCTTGACCAGGTTGCGGTCCGACTCCAGCCGCACCTGCGTCGCCTCGGCCTCGCCGCCTTCGCGCCGCTGCTGCTGCAGCCAGCGCAGCAGCGCCTCGGGCGAGGCGTGCTCGCGCGCGGCCTCGTGCAGGCATTCGGCCAGGTGGCGCAGGTTGGTCAGGCGCCGCTCGCCGTCGGCGCGCGCCAGCATGCGCGGCTCCACGCCCTCCCGCACCATCAGCTCGCGCAGCATGGGCGCGATGCCGCGCCGCAGCCAGGCCGTGCGGTAGTCGGCGAAGCGTGCGGCCCATTCGGGCAGGCGCGAGCCCTCGTCCGCCAGCGCCTGCAGCTCGGGCGCCGGCACGCCCAGCAGGCCGGTGGCCAGCGCGTTGAGCAGCAGCCCCTGGCGATTCGGCCGCAGCACCGCGCGCAGCACGTCCTCCAGTTCCTGCGCATCGACGCTGCCGAACACGCTCGTCTGCGCCAGTTCCACGCTGCCCACGTTCAGTTGCGCCAGTTCGGCGCGGATGCGGCTGCCCTCGGCATGGCTGCGCACCAGCACGGCGATGTCGCCGGCCTCCAGCGGCCGGTCGCCGTGCCGCACTCGCTCGCGCGCCGCCAGCAGGCGCGCGATCTCGGCGGCGCAGGCCTGCGCCACCGCCAGCTGCGCCGGCCCCTTCAGCATCGGCTCGCCGTCCTCCATCGGCAGCGACCACAGCTGCAGCGGCGCGCGCGCGACGCCCGAGTCGTCGGCGAACGGCTTGCGCGGCTTGTCGCCGGCGCTCACCGGGTGGTAGTGCAGGTCGTCCAGCATGAAGGCGCGCGGGTTGCGACCGAACAGCCCGTTGAGCCCGCGGATCAGCGCCGCGCTGGAGCGCTGGTTCTGCGCCAGCGTGTACTCGGCCTGCGCCACGCCGCGCGCCTGCAGGTAGGTGTGCAGGTCGGCATTGCGGAAGCTGTAGATCGCCTGCTTGGGGTCGCCCACCAGGAACAGCGTGGCCTGCGGCTGGCCGCCGTACACGGCGCGGAAGATGCCGAACTGCAGCGGGTCGGTGTCCTGGAATTCGTCGATCAGCGCGGCCGGGTAGCGCTGGCGCAGCTGCCCCGCCAGGCCGGCGGCCGCATCGTGCTCGCCGGGGTCGGCCGGCACCAGCTTGCGATGCAGGTTGGACAGCATGTCGTCGAAGGCGAGCACCCGGCGCTGGCGCTTGAGCTCGCGCAGTGCCTGCCCGCCGTCCCGCAGCAGGCGTTGCAGCAGCTCGACGCGCGCCGCCTCCAGGCTCCCCCGGAATCGCTCCCACAGCCGCAGGAAGGCATCGGCCTGGTCGAAGAAGGCATGCTGCTGGCAGGGCGCGTGGTTCTTCTTGGGCTGGAACTTCGTCGCGGTCAGCAGCTTCGCCTTCTCGTCCAGTTGCACGCAGGCCATCACGCGATCCGCGGCGAACACCGCGTCCCAGCACGCGGCGGCCTGGGCGACGGCCTCGGGGTTGTAGTGGGCCTTGTGCAGGCTCTCACGGCTGGCTTCCACGCAATCGAGCACGGCGTCGCGCTCGGCGCCCCACAGCGCGCGCAGTTCGTCATAGGCCTGCTGCACCTCGGCGAGGTCGACGGCCGGTCCCTCGGCCGGCTGCGGCCACAGCACCCGCGACAGCGGCTTGGCGGCATGGCGCTCCAGCAGTTCGGCGAAACGCTCGGGCGAGTCCTTGCAGGCGAGCAGCCAGGCCGCCAGCCCCGGCGCCAGCCCGGGTTGCGCCACGTGGCGGCGCCAGAAATCGCGCGCCGCCTGCTCGCGCAGTTCGCGGTCGTCCTCCAGCAGGTCCTGGCGCAGCGGCAGGCCGGCGCTGAAGGGCGTGTCCTCCAGCGCGCGCTGGCAGAAGCCGTGGATGGTGTGGATCGCCGCCTCGTCGAAGGTTCGCAGGGCCTGGGCCAGCCGCTGCGCCGCTTCGGCTTCATCGATCTCCAGGCTGGCGCGCAGTCGCACCACGAAAGGATCGTCCGGGTCGGCGGCGCGGCCTTCCAGCGCGGCCAGCACGTCGGCGAGGCGCTGACGGATGCGGTCGCGCAGTTCGGCGGTGGCGGCCTTGGTGAAGGTGACGACCAGGACCTGCTGCACCGCCAGCGGGCGCTCACGCCGCAGCAGCAGGCGCAGGTACAGCCCGCAGATGTTCCAGGTCTTGCCGGTCCCGGCCGAGGCCTCGATCAGGCGAACGCCGTCGAGCGGGCAGGCGAACACGTCCAAGGCTTCGGGGGTGCCGGGCGTCGCATTCAGGCTCATGCCGCCGCCTCCGTCGTCCACTCGCGCCACTCGCTGCCGCCCAGCAGAGGCTCGAACACCGCCCGGGCGAGCTGCTCGAACTCCTCGTCCAGCGGATCGGGTTCGCCGCGGAACGCCAGCCGGTACGAGGGCTTGTCCTTGTCGCCCGGCCCTGCATGGCCGCGCCACGCACCCCGCGCCGCCGACATCGACTTCGCCACCAGCGCGCCGGCCGGCCGGGGAAAGAAGCGCAGCGGCAGCGACAACCCTTCGCGATAGCCCTCGACCAGCGCGCCCAGCTGCAGCCGCGCCTCCTCGCTCGACAGGGCATGGAACACCCGCACGCCATTGCGCGCCACCCAGCACGTGACCGGCTCAACGCCGGTAGGCGCCAGCGCGCACAGGAACAGGTGCTCGACCCAGGCCTGCACCTGGTCGCTGGCGCGCTCGTCGTCGTAGCGCCAGGCCACCCGCCCGCCCGCCCGCAGGTCGGCGAAACCACCTTCGATCGCCCACTCCTCCTCGGCCAGCCGCAGTTCGACCCGACCGCCGTGCGCCGGCAGCGGGGCGTCCTGGGTCCAGCGGCGCACGGCGGCGCAGAAGCCCTGCAGGCGCTGCAGCTCCGCTTCCAGCTGCTCCGCCCCCAGCAGGCCTTGCGGCAGCTCGATGCCGGCCCGTGCCAGCTGCCGCGCCCGGTCCAGGTCCAGCTCGCCGGCCAGCAGGGCCGGCAGCAGGCGCCGGGCCAGCGCATCACGCCCGTTGAAGGTGACGAGCAGCGGCTCGTCGTCGACCAGCTGCTGCTCGTCGCGCGGCAGCTCCAGCCGCAGCCGGCGCTCCAGCAGGAAGCGGCTGGGGTCGCGCCAGAAGGCCACCAGCTCGCGCAGCGGCACCTCGCGCCAGTGCGCGTCGGGCGGCGACAGCGGGCCGGTGAAGAACGGCGGCACGGTCTCCTCGACGGCCTCCTCGTCGGCGTCGCCGCTGGTGACCGGATCGACCGGCTGCGGGCGGTCGGCCGCGCTGGCCCGCAGCGCGCCGGCCAGCTCCTCGTCGAAGCTGCGCAGCCGAAGGTCCGGCGTGTCCTCGCTGAAGGCTTCCGGCGCGAAGGGCTGCAGCGGGTGCTCGACCACGATGCGCCGGCGCGCCGCGCCCAGCGCCTGCGCATCGGGGCCGTCGGCGAGGCCGGGCAGCACCACGTCCAGCAGTTCCGACACCAGCACCGAGGGCGGCAGCACGGCGTTGTCGCGGATGCTGCGGCCGGTGTAGCTGACATAGAAGGACGAGCGCGCCGCCAGCAGCAGGTCGAGGAAGGTGTTGCGCTGGTCGGCCCCGCGCTGGCGGTCGCCGGGGCGCGGGTGGCGCGCCATTAAGTCGAACTCCGCCGGCCGGTCGGCGCGCGGAAAGGCGCCGTCGTCCATGCCGATGGCGCACACCACCGGGAACGCCAGCCCGCGCAGCGTGCTCATGCCGGTGAAGGTGACGCGGCCGGTGGGTACGCCGCCGCGCGCCGGATCCTCCAGCGCGGCCTGCAGCGCCTGCCGCAGCACCACCGACGGCACCGGCTCCGCCACGCCGGCGCCTTCCATCGCCTGCACCACTTCGTCGATCGCGCCGTGCAGTTCGATCACGTCCTCGGCATCGCGCCCCGGCGCATCGACGAAGCGCTCGACCACTTCGTGCAGCAGCGTGCGCCAGGCCCTCGGCGCACGGGCCTGCGCCAGCTGCCGGCGCAGCGCGCACAGTTCGTCGGCGAAGGCCTGCAGCGCGCCCAGCGGCAGCGCCGCCGAGCCCTCGGCCCGGCCCGCCGGCAGCACCTCGCCCAGCACGCCGGCGGCGCCATCGGGCAGCGCATAGCCGAGGAACAGGCGCTCCATCCCGGCGGCCAGCGTGTGCCGCGCCGCGGGCAGGTCTTCGCTGCGCAGGTGCTCCTCGTCCAGCGCCCAGTGCACGCCCGCGGCCTGCAGCCACTCGTGCACCTGCTGCAGGCCGGTTTCGTCCAGCCCGAAGCGGCGCGCCACCACCGGCTGCTGCAGCAGGCCGTGCAGCTCGGTGGCGGTGCAGCGCGAAGCGGCCAGGGCCAGCACGTCCAGGAAGGCGCGCACCGGCTGGCTGGCGCGGGCGCGGCCCAGGCCGGTGATCTCGAAGGGGATGCGGCGCGCGGCCGGCACGCTGCCGAACACCGCGTCGATCAGGGGCGCGGCCGCTTCCAGGTCGGGCGTGACCACCAGCACGTCGCTGGCGCGCAGCTGCGGGTCGGCCCCGAACAGCCCCAGCAGGTGGTCGTGCAGCACTTCCAGTTGTCGGGTCAGCGAGTGGCAGGCGTGGACTTCCAGGCTGCGGTCGCCCTCCCGCCATGCCAAGCTGCCCGGTTCGATCTCGCGCAGGTCCAGCATCGCGTCCTGCAGCTGGCCGAGCAGCGACGGCGTTGCGGCCGGCTGGTAGTGCTCGTGCGGCTCGCTGTCCACCGGCTCGTCCCGCAGCAGCGCATCGAGCTGCGACTGCGCCTGCCGACCCCAGGACACCAGCAGGCGCGGACCTTCCTCGAAGCTGGCTATGCCGCGGGCGCGCAGCAGCGCCTGCCGGCGCGCATCGACCAGGTCGAACCAGTATTCACGGCAGGGGTTGAGCACGTACAGCCGCACGTCCATCCAGCGGCTGAGCTGCTGCAGCGCCCGCAGGTACAGCGGCGGGATGGACGACAGGCCGAACACGTGCACGCGCTCCGGTAGGCCCTGCGCCGAGCCCGCACCGGCGCCGCCCGAGGCAAGCTGCCGCACCAGGAGCTCGAACGGATGTTCGCCGGCCACCTGCATGTCGTCGGCGATGCGCTGCCACAGCGCGGCCTGCCAGTCCTCGTCCTCGCCCAGTTCGCCGGTGGTGCCGCCCTGCTGCCAGCGCAGCAGCCAGCCGTCACGGTAGGTGAGGTACTGGCCGAGCAGCGCCGCCACCCGCGAGGCCAGTTCGTAGCGCATGGCCTCGTCGGCGCCGGCCGCGGCGATCCAGGCCTGCAGCCGGCCGAAGCGGCCCACGAAGGCGGGATCGCGCAGCGCCTGGTACACGCGCCACGTGAGCTGCGCCGGCTCGAACGGCGACTCGGCCTGCACCGGCAGGAAGCGCGCCGCCTGCTGCCACAGCCACTGGGCCAGGAAAGCGAATTCGGCGTTGGCGCAGACGCCCTCGCGATCGGCGATGGCCAGCGTCAGCGCGCGCCGATGCGCGATGCTGGGCACCACGATGGGGTCGCTGCGCAGCGGATCGCCGCCGCCGTCGCCGAGCTGCGCCAGCAGCTGGTCCAGCAGGCACTCGTGGCGGTTGGAGAAGTGCAGGTGCAGCATGGATGGTGCGCAGCCTAGACCACGAACGCGGCTTCGCTGCCGCTGCGCGAGGCCCGCAGTTCCAGCCGGGCATCGATCCAGTCCTTGAGCTCGGCCACGTGCGAGATGATGCCCACCATGCGGCCGGCCTGCTGCAGGTCCTTGAGGGTGCGGATGGCGAAGTCCAGCGCCTCCGGGTCCAGCGTGCCGAAGCCTTCGTCGACGAAGATCGCGTCCAGCCGGATGCCGCCGGCATGCGCCTGCACCACGTCCGACAGGCCCAGCGCCAGCGCCAGCGAGGCGAGGAAGGACTCGCCGCCCGACAGCGTGCCGACGCCGCGCGCGCTGCCGGTGTAGTGGTCGAACACCTCCAGGTCCAGCCCGCCGGCCGAGCGCGCATCCGTCTTGTCCTGCTTGCGCCGCATCTCGTAGCGGCCGCGGCTCATCACGCGCAGCCGCTGCGTGGTGGCGTCCAGCACCTCCTCCAGCAGGGTGGCCAGCACGTAGCGCTGGAAGGACATGCGCTGCGCGTTCTGGCCACCGGCCATGTCGGCCAGCCCACGCAGCACGCCGTGGCGCTGCTCCAGTTCGGCGAAGCTGGTGGCGATGGCGGCCAGCGAATCGAGGAAGCCCGTGGTGACCTGCAGGTCGGCCTGGGCCTGGGTGACGGCCTTGCCGGCCGCCAGGCGTGCGTCCTGCGCCTGCCGGTGCGCCTGTTCGAGCGCGGGCAGGTCGGGCCGCGCCAGGTCCCGGGCCTGCAGGGTGGCCCGCTGCAGGCGCTCGCGGGCCGACTGCAGGCGCTGCTCGTAGCCCTCGATCGCTGCCTGCAACTGCTGCAGCGTCGCTTCGTCCAGGCAGGTCTGCTCCCAGGCCGTCGCATCGGCGAAACCGGCCTCGCGCAGCCGGGCGGCGAAGTCGGCCGATTTCGCTTCGTGCCGGCGCTGCGCCTCGGCGCAGGCCTGCACGCTCTCGCCGGCTTGCGCGGCCAGGCGCGCCACCTGCAGCGCGGCGGCCTGCGCGGCCTGGTTGGCCTGCTCCATGGCCTGCTTCAGCTCGCTGCGCCGGGTGGAGGCGGCCCCCAGCGCCGCCTGCAGCGCACCGGGTTCGGCCAGGTCGGCCGGCACGCCCGCTTCGCGCTCGCGCAAGAGGGTGTGCGCGGCTTCCAGTGCGCGCTCGGCGGCGTGCAGGGCCTGCTGCGCGGACTGGGCTGCTCCGGCCTGCTCGGCGGCGCGCGACTGCGCGGTCGGCAACTGCTGCAGGCCGGCTTCTAGCGCTTCGGCCGCCGCCTTGGCGGACGACAGCGCGGCTTCAGCCCGCTCCGATTGCGCGCGCAGGGCCTCGATGGAAACCTGCGCGCCCAGGGTCTCTTGCAGCGTGCCGGCCTGGCCCTGCCACTGCGCGTGTTCCTGCTGCAGTGTGGCGAGTCGCGCTTGCGCCGCCTGCCAGCCTTGCTGGGCCTGCTCCAGCGCGGTGTCGGCGCGGGCCAGCTCCTCGTCGGCGACCGCGGGTCCTTGCGCACGGGCGGGAGCGGGGTGCTCGTGCGAACCGCACACCGGGC
>NZ_DASPLW010000042.1:0-43551 GCF_035627355.1 Ramlibacter sp. | reverse complement strand
CGACTGCTTCCTGATGCCCTCGCGATTCGAGCCCTGCGGGCTGAACCAGATGTACAGCCAGGCCTACGGCACGCCGCCGCTGGTGAACGGCACCGGCGGACTGGTGGATTCGGTGCTGGACGCGACGCTGGACCCCGCCGAGGGCACCGGCTTCGTCATGCGGTCGCCCGATGCGCAGGGGTTTTCCGACGCGCTGTCGCGGGCCCGCGCCGCCTGGGAACGCCCGGCGGACTGGCACCGGATCCAGGCCAACGGCATGCGCCGCGACTTCGGCTGGGCGGCGAGCGCGCGCCGCTACGAGCAGGTGTACCGCGAAGCGGTCGAACGGGCCCGGCCGCGGTTCTTCCGCACGGCGTGAACTTCATCCACGGCGTGCGATCGCGGGTTTTGCCTGGCGGATCGGTGTCCTACTGCTTCGCGTGCTTGCGCACCCAGTCGCAGTAGGTCTTCATCCAGCCCTGCAGGAACTTCTTCGTATCCTCGATACCGATGCCGCCGTCCGGTGCGAACAAGCCCTCGCGGGCCTGCACGAAGGCTTCGGGCTGGCCCAGGGTGGGCATGTCCAGGTAGGCCAGCGTGTTGCGCAGGTGCTGCTGCGCCATGGACGTGCCCAGCGCGCCGACCGAGATGCCGATCACGCCGGCCGCCTTGCCGGCGAACGCGCTCTGGCCATAGGGCCGCGAAGCGCTGTCGATTGCGTTCTTCAGCACGCCCGGGACGGAGCGATTGTATTCGGGCGTCACGAACAGCACTCCCTGGGCATTGCTGATCTCGCCCTTGAGGCGCTTGACCGGCTCGGGCATGTTGCCGTCCAGGTCCTGGTTGTAGAGCGGGATGTCACCGAGGGCGCACTCCTGGAAGCTGAACTCGGCCGGCGCCATCTTGAACAGCGCATGGGCCAGCTTGCGGTTGAAGGAATCCTTTCGGAGGCTGCCGATCAGGACGGCGATGCGGTAGTTGTCGGCCATGGTTTCTCCAGAGCGAGGTTGCACGCGGGACGCGAGGACCATTCTGGGTGCCCTTGCTCCCGTGTGCCGACCACGGAAACCTTCCGAAAGAACTGTCGCAACGCCCTGCGGCCTGCCCTTCAGCTCACGCCGCGGCCTTCGTCGTTGCGCGCCTGCGCCACGCTGCCGCCGGCCGGCACGTCGTGCGTCACCCACACGTTGCCGCCGATCACGGCGCCCTTGCCGATGGTCACGCGGCCCAGCACGGTTGCACCGGCGTAGATCACCACGTCGTCCTCGACGATGGGATGGCGCGGCAGCCCCTTGGTGAGCTTGCCATCCTCGCCGACCGGGAAGCGCTTGGCGCCCAAGGTCACGTTCTGGTACAGGCGCACGCGCTCGCCGATCACGCAGGTTTCGCCGATCACCACGCCGGTGCCGTGGTCGATGAAGAAGCCGGCACCTATGGTCGCGCCCGGGTGGATGTCGATGCCGGTGCGGCTGTGCGCGATCTCCGACACGATGCGGGCCAGCAGCGGCAGGCCCAGTTCGTAGAGCTTGTGCGCCAGCCGGTGGTGGATCATCGCCAGCACGCCCGGATAGCACAGCAGGACCTCGTCGACGCTGCGCGCCGCCGGGTCGCCCTGCCAGGCGGCCAGCACGTCGGTGTCCAGCAGGCGGCGGATCGCCGGCAGCGACTGGGCGAAGCTGCGCACCAGCCCGGCCGCGCGCTCCCGCACGTCCTCGGTCGCGCCCTCGCCGCGGCGCGAGGCCTGGCACACCTCCAGCACCGCCTGCGCCAGCAGCCCGCGCAGCGCAGCGTCCAGCGTGTGGCCGACGTAGAAGTCCTCGGCCTCGTTGCGCAGGTCCGGCGGGCCCAGGCGCATGGGGAACAAGGCGCCCTTGAGCTGCTCGACGATGCGCTCCAGCGCCTGCGGCGAGGGCAGCTCGCGGCCGCCGTTCTCGCGCGAGCGGCCCTGCGCCTCGCGCCAGTCGCTGCGCGCCCCGCGCAGGCCCTGCACGATGACGCCGATGTCGAAGTGGGTCATGGGTGTTCCGTCTCTCCGGATGGATGGCGCCACGATACCGGAGAACGCCGGCGCATGATCCGGCCCGGCTCAACATCCCGCTGCGCAGTGGGTGTGTGCGCGGCGGCGACCGGAAGGGACGTCCGGCGATGTTGCTAAAGTCGGCGGATCCCCAATCTTCGTCCAGCAGGAGGCGCCGATGGCGCGCACCGTCCAATGCATCAAGCTCGGCCGTGAAGCCGAGGGCCTCGACTTCCCGCCCTACCCGGGCGAACTCGGCAAGCGCATCTACGAGAACGTCAGCAAGCAGGCCTGGCAGGACTGGCTCAAGCACCAGACCATGCTGGTCAACGAGAACCGCCTGAACCTCGCCGACCAGCGCGCACGCGAATACCTCAAGCGCCAGATGGAGGCGCATTTCTTCGGCAGCGGCGCCGAGGTGGCGCAGGGCTACGTTCCGCCCACGCGCTGAACGACGCCACCGTGGCCGAACGGGTCGAGTGGTCGCCTGACGGAACGCCCTACAGCCCCCGCTTCCAGGACGTCTACCGCAGCCGCAGCGGCGGGCTGGCGCAGGTCCGGCACGTGTTCCTCGCCGGCTGCGGGCTGCCGGCCGCCTGGGCCGGGCAGCCGAAGTGGCGCATCCTCGAAACCGGCTTCGGCCTGGGGCTGAACTTCCTGGCCGCCTGGCGCGCCTGGAAGGACGATCCGCAGCGCCCCGGCCTGCTGCACGTCGTCTCGATCGAAGCCTGGCCGGTCGGCGCCGAGGACATCGTGCGCAGCGCGGCGGACTCGCCCGAGCTGCAGCCGCTGGCCCGCGAGCTGGCCACGCAGTGGTGGGGCCTGGTCCCCGGCTTCCACCGGCTGCCGTTCGAGGGCGGACGGGTGCTCCTGACGCTGTGCGTGGGCGACGCCCGGGCGCTGCTGCGCGAGCAGGCCTTCGCCGCCGACGCCGTGTTCCTGGATGGATTCGATCCGCAGTGCAATCCGGAGCTGTGGTCGCTGGACACGCTCAAGGCGGTGGCGCGCTGCTGCCGTCGCGGCACCCGGCTGGCGACCTGGACGGTCGCCGGGGGTGTGCGTCGCGACCTGAAGCAGTGCGGCTTCGAGGTGGAGAAAGTCGCCGGCCTGCCGCCCAAGCGCGAATGCCTGCAGGCCCGCTTCGATCCGCACTGGACCCTGCGCCATGCGCCGCCGCAAGGCCGGGCGGCAGCGGGCACGGCCCTCGTGGTCGGCGCCGGCCTCGCGGGGTCCGGTGTCGCCGCCAGCCTCGCGCGGCGCGGCTGGCAGGTGCAGGTGCTCGATGCCGCCGGCACGCCGGCGGCGGGCGCTTCCGGCCTGCCCGCCGGCATGCTGGCCCCGCACACCTCGCCGGACGACAACCTGCTGTCGCGGCTGTCGCGCGCCGGCGTTCGCATGACGCTGGAGCAGGCGGCCATGCGGCTGGCGCCCGGACGCGACTGGCAGCGCACCGGCGTGCTGGAACACCGCTTCGACCGCCGCGGCGTGCCGCAGCTCGGTCCCGGCCAGGAGGACTGGCAGCAACCCGTAGGCGAGGACGGAACCGCCCTCTGGCACGCCGCGGCTGCCTGGGTGCGACCGTCGGCGCTGGTGCAAGCCTGGCTGGCGGAGCCGGGCGTTCACTGGCAGGGCGACGCCCGGGTCGCGCGGCTCGAACACAAGGACGGCCAGTGGCAGGCGCTGGATGCCGACGGTCGCGTGCTGGCGCAGGCCGACATCGCCGTGCTGGCCGCCGCCCTCGGAACCGCCGACCTGCTGCCCTCGACCGGGGCGGAACCGCACCGGCCCATCCGCCTGCATCCCGTCCGTGGCCAGCTGGGCTGGGGGCTGCTGGACGAGGGCCCGCCCCTGGCCGCGCATCCGCACAACGGCAAGGGCCACTTCATGCCCGCCATCGAGCTGCCGGAGGGCCGTGCCTGGCTGTCCGGGTCCACCTACGTGCGAGCGGATCGCTCGCTGGACATCCGGCCGGAGGAGCAGCTGGCCAACCTGGAGCGCCTGCGCCTGTTGGTGCCGGAAGCGGCCGAGCGGCTGGCGCCGCAGTTCGAAGCGCAGCGCGTGCGCGCCTGGGTGGGTGTTCGTTGCGCGTCCGGCGACCGGCGGCCGCTGGTGGGCGAGCTCGAACCGGGCTTGTGGCTGTGCACGGCACTGGGCTCGCGCGGACTGACCTTCGCCACCTTGTGCGCCGAACTGCTGGCGGCCCGCCTGCATGGGGAGCCCCTGCCGCTGCCGCCGCGGCTGGCCGCGGCGCTGGACCTGGGGCGGCCGGCCGCCTCGGCTACACGCGTTCCAGCAACGCCTTGAGCTTGCCCGGGTGCGGCGGCTTGGCCAGCAGCACCGGCTGGTCGGCGAACCAGGCCCGCAGCTTCTCGCCGGCGGACACGCGGTCCTTGGTGACGATCACGTGCGGGATGCCGGGTTCGCAGGCGCGCAGCTGCCGGACGAAGGTCCAGCCGGCCTCGCCGGCCAGGGCGAAGTCCACCAGCGCGATCTCGTAGCGGTTCAGGCGCGCGCACTCCAGCGCATCGGCGGCCGATGCGGCGTCGTCCGCCTGCGTCAGGCCGGCCAGCGCCAGACGGGCGCGCAGGTACAGGCGCTGCTCGCGGTCGGGGCTGGCGATGAGGGCTCGCCGGGGCGGCGGCCCGGGCTCGGGCGGCACGGTGTCCTGGGCCTCCTGCGGATCGCCGAGGTCGAAGTCCAGGTCCGGCGGCGGCATGAACAGGTGGTCCATGGCCGAGATCACTTCGGGCCACTGGATCGGCCGCTCGAAGCTGCGCCAGGCTTGCGCCGGGGCGTGGGGGCCTATCCAGATCCGCTTCAGCCCGGCGTTGCTGGGCGACTCGAATTCGACCACCGCCTCGTGCGAGTCGCTGTCGATCAGGGCGATCTGGGCCGCGACGCCGTATTCCGGATTCCACAGTGCATAACCGGTCTCGCGCTCCTCGGACAGGCGGAACAGGGTGTTCAACGCGTGCCGCTCGACGTCGCTGAATCCCAGCACCTTGACGAAGACCCTCTGCATATGCTCCTCGGCTTTTGGCGCCGGATTATGGCTGCAGCACGGGCCACCGGAAAGCGCGTGAATATGCATATGCGGATAAGCGGCCAAGAAAAAAATCGTTGGTCCGCGCGGACGCGACTTCTAGAGTCGCACCCCATGTATCGCTACACCGAGTTCGATCGCACCTTCGTGCACGCTCGCGCCGCGCAATACCGCGACCAGCTCGAACGCCACCTGGCCGGCCAGCTGCCGGAGGAGGACTTCCGCCCGCTGCGGCTGCAGAACGGCTGGTACATCCAGCGCTACGCCCCGATGCTGCGCATCGCCGTTCCCTACGGCGAGATCGCCAGCGCCCAGCTGCGGGTGCTGGCCCGCATCGCGCGCGAGTTCGACCAGCCCGACCCCGAACTGCTGCGGCGCGCCCAGGAAACGCAGCTGGCGCTGGGCGAGGTGCCCGTGCCCGGCGGCACGCCGGTGGCGAGCCGGCTGAAGTTCGGTTACGGCCACTTCACCACCCGCACCAACGTGCAGTTCAACTGGATCCCGCTGGCGCGCAGCGCCGATGTGATGGAGCTGCTGGCGAGCGTGAACATGCACGGCATCCAGACCAGCGGCAACTGCGTGCGCAACATCACCGCCGACGCCCTGGCCGGCATCGCGCCCGACGAGATCGCCGACCCGCGGCCGTTCTGCGAGATCCTGCGCCAGTGGAGCACGCTGCACCCGGAGTTCGCCTTCCTGCCGCGCAAGTTCAAGATCGCGATCAACGGCGCGCGCGAGGACCGGGCGGCGCTCGGCTGGTACGACATCGGCCTGCAGCTGCATCGCAACGAGGCCGGCGAGCTGGGCTTCCGCGTCCAGGTCGGCGGCGGCATGGGCCGCACGCCCATCATCGGCACCGTGGTGCGCGAGTTCCTGCCCTGGGACCAGCTGCTCAACTACGTCGAGGCGGTGATCCGTGCCTATAACCGCTACGGCCGGCGCGACAACCTGTGGAAGGCGCGCATCAAGATCCTGGTCAAGGCCGAGGGGCAGCGCTACATCGACGCGGTCGAGGAGGAATTCACCCGCATCCTGGCCGGCGGCGCCGCGCACACCATCACGCAGGCCGAGTTCGACCGGGTCTCGGCCTGCTTCGAGGCGCCGTCGGTGCGCCCGCTGCTGAAGGACCTGCGCCTGCACGAGATCGTGCGGGCCGACGCCGAGGCCGATCCGGCCTACGACCGCTGGCTGCAGCGCAACGTGCACGCGCACCGCGATCCGGTCCTGCGGGCCGTCACGCTGTCGTTCAAGCGCCTGGGCCAGAACCCGGGCGACGCCACCGCGGACCAGCTCGACGCCGCCGCGGAACTGGCCGAGCGCTTCTCCAGCGGCGAGGCCCGCGTCACCCACGAGCAGAACCTGCTGCTGCCCTGGGTGCACCAGGACGACCTGCCCGAGCTGTGGGCGGCGGCGCGCAAGCTGGGCCTGGCGCGGCCCAACATCGGCCTGCTCACCGACATGATCGCCTGCCCCGGCGGGGACTTCTGCTCGCTGGCCAACGCGCGCTCGCTGCCGATCGCCGAAGCCATCGCCCAGCGCTACCAGGACCTGGACGAGGAGCACGACCTGGGCGAGATCGACCTGAACATCTCCGGCTGCATCAACTCCTGCGGCCACCACCACGCCGGCCACATCGGCATCCTGGGCGTCGACAAGGACGGCCGCGAGTGGTACCAGGTCACCGTCGGCGGGGCCGACGGCTCCGACCTGTCGGGGCGCGCCACGCCCGGCAAGGTGCTGGGCCCGTCCTTCAGCGCCGCCGAGGTGCCGGAGGTGGTCGAGGCCCTGCTGGACACCTACCGCCGCGAGCGCATCGTCGCCGATGGGCGCCTGGAGACCTTCATCGCCACCGTGCGGCGCATCGGCGTGGAGCCCTTCAAGGCCGCCGCCAACGCGGTGCGCAGCGTGGAACGGGAGCTTGCATGACCCCCCGCAGCATCAGGATCCTGACGGCGCAAGAGTACGCCGCCCTGGGCACCGGGCCCGAAGTGGTGCGAATCGCCAACGACCAGGACGTGGAGGGCCTGCCCCTGGACGGTCCGCAGGTGATCGAACTGGACTTCCCGAAGTTCACCGACGGGCGCGCCTACAGCCAGGCCTGGGCGCTGCGGCGGCGCGGCTTCGCCGGCGAGATCCGGGCCGTGGGCGCGGTGCTGGTCGACCAGCTGCTGCTGATGCAGCGCACCGGCTTCTCCAGCGCCGTGCTGCGGGCCGACCAGGACCCCGCCATCGCGCAGCGCCAGTTCGCGCGCTTCGCCGCCTTCTACCAGGGCGACGCCACCGGCGGACGGCCGCGTTTCCGGAGCGCGGCCTGATGGGCGCCATCGAACGGCACGCGCGGCCCTCGCCCGACTACGAAGCCAAGCTGGCCCGCACCCGCGCGCTGCTGGTGCAGGCCGCGGCCGACTACCAGCCCCTGGTCCAGGCCAGCAGCCTGGGGGCGGAGGACATGGTCATCACCCACCTGGTGCAGGGGCTGGAGCTGGACATCCCCGTGTTCGTGCTGGACACGGGCCTGCTGCACCCGCAGACGCTGGAGATGCTCGACCGGTTGAAGGGCTCGCTGCGGGTGCCGGTGCACGTGTATCGCCCCATCGAGGCCTCCGCGCGCGAATTCGTGGCCCGCGAAGGCAGCGACGCCATGTACCGCAGCGTCGAACTGCGCAAGGCCTGCTGCCACATCCGCAAGGTCGAGCCGCTGCAGCGGGCGCTGGAGGGCCAGCGCGCCTGGATCACCGGCCTGCGCCGCGAGCAGTCGGCCGCGCGGGCCGACGTGCCGCTGGTGGACACCCGCGAGCCGCGGGTCAAGTTCAACCCGCTGGCCGAATGGACCTGGGGCGACGTCTGGCACTGCATCGCCACCGAAGGCGTCGCCTACCACCCGCTGCACGACGACTTCTATCCCAGCATCGGTTGCGCGCCCTGCACGCGCGCGATCAGCCTCGGCGAGGACTTCCGGGCCGGCCGCTGGTGGTGGGAAGACGGGTCCGCCAAGGAGTGCGGCCTGCACGTCAGGAACGAAGGAGGAGCCGCATGAACGCCCGCGTCGAACCCCGCCTGCTCACCGGCCTAGGCAACCGGCACCTGGATGCGCTGGAGGAAGAGGCCATCTTCATCCTGCGCGAGGTCGCGGGCGCCTTCGAGCGCCCCGCCCTGCTCTTTTCCGGCGGCAAGGACTCGCTGGTGCTGCTGCGTTGCGCCGAGAAGGCCTTCGGCACCGGCCGAATCCCCTACCCGCTGCTGATGATCGACACCGGGCACAACTTCCCCGAAGTCACCCGGTTCCGCGACCGGCGTGCCGGGCAACTGGGCGCGGAGCTGATCGTGCGCAGCGTGGAGGACTCCATGCGGCGCGGCACGGTACGCCTGTCGCGCCCGGACGAGCCGCGCAACCCGCACCAGTCGGTGACGCTGCTGGAGGCGGTGGAGGAGTTCCGCTTCGACGCGCTGATCGGCGGCGCCCGGCGCGACGAGGAGAAGGCGCGGGCCAAGGAACGGGTGTTCTCGCACCGCGACGGCTTCGGCCAGTGGCAGCCCAAGAGCCAGCGACCCGAGCTGTGGACGCTGTTCAACACCCGGCTGCACCCGGGCGAGCACTTCCGCGTGTTCCCGATCTCGAACTGGACCGAACTGGACGTGTGGCAGTACATCGAGCGCGAAGGCATCGAGCTGCCGTCGATCTACTACGCTCACGAGCGCCCGGTGGTCGAGCGCAAGGGCCTGCTGGTGCCGGTGACGGACCTGACGCCCGTGCGCGAGGGCGAGACGGCGGTCACGCGCACGGTGCGCTTCCGCACCGTGGGCGACATCACCTGCACCTGCCCCGTGGCGAGCACGGCGGCGAACGCCTCGGACGTGGTCCTCGAGACCCTCGCGGTCGAGGTGAGCGAACGCGGCGCGACCCGCATGGACGACCGGACGTCGGACGCCTCGATGGAAAAACGCAAGAAGGACGGGTACTTCTGATGGATGCCAGCACCCTGATCCACGCCGCCGACGAAGCGCACGCCGCCCCGCTGCGCTTCATCACCGCCGGCTCGGTCGACGACGGCAAGAGCACGCTGATCGGCCGCCTGCTGGTGGACAGCAAGGCGGTGCTGCAGGACCAGCTGGCCGGCGTGCAGCGGGCCGGTGCCACCGACCTGGCGCTGCTCACCGACGGCCTGCAGGCCGAGCGCGAGCAGGGCATCACCATCGACGTGGCCTGGCGCTACTTCGCCACGCCGGCGCGCAAGTTCATCATCGGCGACGCCCCCGGCCACGAGCAGTACACCCGCAACATGGTCACGGCGGCCTCGGCGGCCGATGCGGTCGTGGTGCTGGTGGACGCGACCAAGCTCCCATGGCAGGCCGGCGAGCCGGCCCTGCTGCCGCAGACCCACCGTCACGCCCTGCTG
This sequence comes from Ramlibacter sp., assembly GCF_035627355.1. Classification (GTDB taxonomy): domain Bacteria; phylum Pseudomonadota; class Gammaproteobacteria; order Burkholderiales; family Burkholderiaceae_C; genus Ramlibacter. The sequence goes on along the minus strand of NZ_DASPLW010000042.1, from coordinate 34,115 downwards.
GCCCACCTGCTGCGCGTGCCCTCGATCGTGTTCGCGGTGAACAAGCTCGACGCGGTGCAGGATCCCGCACTGGCCTTCAGCCGCATCGAAGCCGCCTTGCGGCGCTTCGGCGAAGCAGCCGGGCTGGCGCCGCGCGCCGTGGTGCCGATTTCGGCCCTGCACGGCCAGAACGTGGTCGAACCGGCGCCCGGCTGGTGCGGCTATCTCGGGCCTTCCCTGCTGCAGTGCCTCGAATCGCTGCCGGTCACGGCAGCCGAAACCGGCGAGGCCTTCGCCCTGCCGGTCCAGTGGGTCGAGAAGGCGCCCGACGGCGCCGGCACGCACCAGGGCCGGCGGGTGTTCTGGGGCCGGGTCGCCACCGGCGCCGTCCGCCCCGGCCAGTCGGTCCGGGTGATGCCCTCGGGCCAGACCGCGACCGTGGCGCAGGTGCTGGACGGGGTGCGCCAGCCGCGCGAGGTCGCGGCCGGCCACAGCGCCGGCCTGGTGCTGGACCGCGAGGTGGACGTGTCGCGCGGCGACTGGCTGCTGGCGCCCGAGGCGCCCGAGCCGGCCCGTGAGCTGACCGGTACCGTGGCTTGGCTGGATGACGAGCCGCTGCCCCCGGGCCGGGCCTACTGGGCGCTGCACGGGCACCGCTGGGTGAAGGCGCGCGTGCGCCGGGTCGTGCACCGCCTGGACGTGCACACGCTGCAACCGCAGCCGGCCGACCAGCTGGAGCCCAATGCCATCGGCCGCATCGAACTGCAGTTGCAGGAACCGCTGGCCATCCGGCCGTTCGAACGGGCGCGCGGCCCCGGGTCACTGGTGCTGGTGGACACCGCCAGCCATCGCACGGCGGGAGCGGTGCTGGTCGATTGAGCAACGTCAAAGTAGCCACCGGGGCTCTGCGGCACCATGCCCTTGAGCCCGTCCGGCCCCGGGCCGGCCGTTAAAATTCGGGGTTTTCCCCAGCGATGACCGCAAGCCAATGACCCACGTCGTCACCGAACAATGTATCCGCTGCAAGTACACCGACTGCGTGGACGTCTGCCCCGTGGACTGCTTCCGCGAGGGGCCGAACATGCTGGTGATCGACCCGGATGAGTGCATCGACTGCGCGGTGTGCATCCCCGAGTGCCCGGTCAATGCCATCTACGCTGAGGAAGACGTGCCGGCCGACCAGGTCGGCTTCATCAAGCTCAATGCCGAGCTGGCACCCGCCTGGAAGAGCATCACCAAGCGCAAACCTGCGCTGGACGATGCCGAAGAATGGAACGGCAAGCCGGGCAAGTTGTCCGAGCTGGTCCGCTGAAGTGAAAGACCACCCCGAAGCGCCTTCGGCGCCTCCCCTCAAGGGGCGCCACCAGCGGCCCGGCAAAGCCGGTTCCGCGGTGGCCCGCGTATAGACGCACCTCAACGAGAAAGTACGGTGCAAGCTAGGATTCGAATGGAACCCCGACTCAGCCAAGAAGTGATCAAGACCGCTGCCGAACACGACGGCCCCATCGAAACCGACGCGGTGATCATCGGGGCCGGCCCGGTCGGGCTGTTCCAGGTGTTCGAACTGGGCCTGCTGGAGATCAAGGCCCACGTGATCGACTCGCTGGCCTACCCCGGCGGGCAGCCGATCGAGCTGTACCCGGACAAGCCGATCTACGATATCCCGGCCATCCCGGTGTGCACCGGCAAGGAACTGACCGACGCGCTGCTCAAGCAGATCGAGCCCTTCGGCGCCACGTTCCACCTCGGCCAGACCGTCACCGAACTGCAGAAGCAGGACGACGGCCGCTTCTTCGTGCGCACGTCCCGCGGCACGGAGTTCCTGACCAAGACCGTGTTCATCGCGGCCGGCGTGGGCGCCTTCGAGCCGCGCACGCTCAAGGTCGACGGGCTCGACAAGTTCGAGGGCTCGCAGCTGTTCTACCGGGTGCGCAACCCGGCCAAGTTCGCCGGCATGAACCTGGTGATCGTCGGCGGCGGCGACTCGGCGCTGGACTGGACGCTCAACTTCGTCGCCGACGGCCCGAACAAGGCCGAGAGCGTGATCCTGGTGCACCGCCGCGACGGCTTCAAGGCCGCGCCGGCATCGGTCGCGAAGATGAAGGAGCTGTGCGAGCAGTACGAGATGCAGTTCATGGTCGGCCAGGTCACCGGCTACGAGGAACGGAACGGCTGCCTCTCGGGCGTCAAGGTCACCGGCGCGGATGGCGTGACGCGGGTGGTGCCGCTGGACATGCTGCTGGTGTTCTTCGGCCTGTCGCCCAAGCTGGGGCCGATCGCCGACTGGGGCCTGGACATCGAACGCAAGCAGCTGGTGGTGGACACCGAGAAGTTCTCCACCAGCGTGCCCGGCATCTTCGCGGTGGGCGACATCAACACCTACCCCGGCAAGAAGAAGCTGATCCTCTCGGGCTTCCACGAGTGCGCCCTGGCGGCCTTCGCCGCTGCGCCCATCATCTTCCCGGAGAAGGGCAAGATCCACCTGCAGTACACCACCACCTCGCCCAAGCTGCACAAGGTGCTGGGGGTGGAGACGCCGGTCTTCGACTGAGCCGCGCGGCAACCACGACGCGACAAGGGCCCTGCGGGGCCCTTCGCGTTGGCGGCTTACAATCCGCGCCGCAACCGCAAGGGTGCATCCGCTAGGGGTGTTGCTGCCGTCCGGCAGCGACTGAGACAGTCCCTTCGAACCTGACTGAGGTAATCCTCGCGCAGGGAAGCCGGCCTCCTGCAGCGTCCTGCGCGACCTGCCTCCAGCCCGCCCCCGCGCGACCGCCTGGAGATCGCGATGGCCAGCCCGCCCGCCGCAGCAACGCTGCCCCTTCCCGCCGCCAACCGGGCGCTGACGCCGCTGCCCGCCGCCGAACGCGTGTTCGGCTGGCGCGAGCACGCGTCCCTGTGGTTCAGCCTGGGTGTGGGCCTGCTGGTGATGCAGGTCGGCGCCTACCTGGTGCCGGCGCTCGGTCCGCGCGACGCCCTGCTGGCCATCGTGGCCGGCTCGGTCATCGGCGCCGGCCTGCTGGCCTGGGTGGCCAAGCTGGGCTGCGACAGCGGCCTGGCCAGCGCCGGGCTGATGCACGCGGTGTACGGCAGCGGCTTCGCCCGCCTGCCCATCATCCTGAACATCGTGCAGCTGCTCGGATGGGGCACCTTCGAGCTGGTCGTGATGCGCGACGCCACGGTGGCCATTGCCGCCCAGGGCGGCAATGCGGGCGGCTGGTGGCCGCTGGCCGCGACGCTCGCCTGGGGCGGGCTGGTGGCGCTGCTGGTCTCCGGCTCCATGGTGCGGCTGGTGCGCCAGGTGGTCTCGCGCGTGGCACTGCCGCTGGTGGTGCTGTCGCTCATCTGGCTCAGCTGGCAGTTCCTGGCCATGGCGCGGGCCCAGGGTGCCGAGGCCTTGTGGCAGCGCCCGGGCACGGGCGGCATGGGCGTGCTCTCGGCCCTGGACCTGGTGATCGCCATGCCGATCTCCTGGCTGCCCCTGGTGGCCGACTACGCCCGCCACGGAGCCAGCGGCCGTGCCGCCCTGAAGGGCACCTGGCTGGGCTACGCCCTGGCCAACAGCTGGTGCTATGCGCTCGGCGTGCTGGTGGCCCTGACCCTGCCCAGCGAGGACCTGGTCACCGCCCTGCTGCTGGCGCAAGGCGGCCTGATCGCGCTGTCGCTGATCCTGGTGGACGAAGTGGACAACGCCTATGGCGACGCCTACTCGGGCGCCGTGTCCAGCCACAGCCTGGTGCCCGGCTGGAGCATCCGGCGCTGGGGGCTCGCCATCGCCGCCGCCTGCACGGCCATGGCCCTGGTGCTGCCCATGCACAGCCTGGAGCCGTTCCTGCTGATGCTCAGCTCGGTGTTCGTGCCGCTGTTCGGCGTGATGCTGGGACGCCTGGCCTTCGGCACCGATGCCGTGGCCCTGCTGGCGCGGGCGCGCCGCGCCGAGGCGGTGCCGATCGTGATCTGGATCGGGGGCATCGTCACCTACCACGCCTGTGGCCGCTTCGCGCCGGCACTGGGCTCGGCCCTGCCCGCGCTCGCACTGACGTTCGCGCTGGCGTGGGCCTCGCGGCCGCGGGCCAAGGTCTAGCCGCTTCGACGGCGCGAAGGCTGCGGCGCGAAGCCGTGGTCGAGTGGCCCGTGTCCCTGGCCGACGGGGACGCTGGCGCCGGACTTCATCGCCGCCCGCACGTACTCGCGCGCCTGCGCCACCGCCTCGGCCAGCGGTTGCCCCAGCGCCAGCCCGCACGCGATTGCTGACGACAGGGTGCAGCCGGTGCCGTGCGTGTTGTGGCTGGCGATGCGCGCGCCGCTCAGGGCGGTGAACGACGGCGGCGTGCCGGCCTGCGCCAGCAGGTCGACCACCTCTTCGCCCGGCAGGTGGCCGCCCTTGAGCAGCACCGCACGCGCGCCGAGCGCGAGCAGGTCCGTCGCCGCCGGCTGCAGCGAGGCCGCATCGGGCAGCGCACGCCCCAGCAGCAGCGCCGCCTCGTCGAGGTTGGGCGTGACGACTTCGGCGCGCGGGAACAGCTCGCGCACCAGCACCTGCACCGTCTCCTGTGCGATCAGGCGGTCGCCGCTGGTCGCGACCATGACCGGATCGAGCACGACGTGCGGCAGGCGGTAGGTATCGATGGCCCACGCGACCACTTCCACGATCTCCGGCGCGTGCAGCATGCCGATCTTCACCGCGTCGACGCCGATGTCCTCGATCACGGCCTGCAGTTGCGCCTTCAGGAATTCCGGGGGCACCGCGTGGATGCCGCGCACGCCCTGCGTGTTCTGTGCCGTCAACGCCGTGATGGCCGTCATGCCGTAGCAGCCCAGCGCGGCGAAGGTCTTCAGGTCGGCCTGGATGCCGGCACCGCCACCGCTGTCGGAGCCCGCGATCGAGAGCACGCGCACGTACCGTTCCTGCTTCATGCCGCCTCCATCCGTTCGAACAAGGCTTGTGCCGCCGCGCAGGGATCCTCGGCCGCGCACAGCGCGCTGACCACCGCCAGCCCGTCGGCGCCGGCGCGCAGCACCTGCGCCGCATTGCCGGCGTGGATGCCGCCGATCGCCACCAGCGGCAGCGGCGTCATCAGGCGCACGCGCCGCAGGCCTTCGAGTCCCCAGGCGGTCCGCGTGTCGGTCTTGGTCGGGGTATCGAACACCGGGCTCACGCCCAGGTAGTCGACCGGCAGGCCGGCGCTGCGCACCACGTCATCGGGTGTCTCGACCGACCAGCCGATGAAGACATGGGGCGGCAGCAGCCGGCGCGCCAGGTCGGGCGGCATGTCGGACTGCCCCAGGTGCACGCCGTCGGCACCGCAGGCCAGCGCCACGTCGATCCGGTCGTTGATCACCAGCGGGATCCCGCGGGGCGCGAGCAGGCGCTTCAGGGCCAGTGCCAGCGCGACGAACTCCCGCGTGTCCGTGTCCTTCTCGCGCAGCTGCACGCAACTGGCACCGCCCTGCACCGCCGCTGCGACCACCGCCTCCAGGCTGCGATCGCCGCAGAAGCGCCGATCGGTCACCAGGTACAGGCGCAGGCTGCGCCGCAGGCCACCGCGTGCTACCACTGCGCGACCTCGAGCCGCAGGCGCCGCTCGAACTCGGCCTGCGGCAGCAACTGCAGCGCGTCCAGCAGCAGCGCCTGCATGCTGCCCACGCCGGCGCTCGCGGCCTGTGCCTGTTGCGCCGCCAGCTCGCCGGCCACGCCCAGCAGGGCCATCGCCGCGGTCGTGGCGCGCCACGCGTCGGGCTGCACGGCGCAGAACGCGCCCACCAGGACCGTGGCCGAGCAGCCGATGCCGGTGATGCGCGTCATCCATTCGTGGCCGTTGGACAGGCGGCTCCAGCGTCGCTGCGCATCCAGCACGTGGTCGGTGACGCCGCTGACGCAGACCACGCCTTTCGTCCGTTGCACCAGCGCCTGCGCCGCGTCCAGCGCATCGCCGGCGCCGGCGCTGCTGTCGACGCCGCGCGTGCGGATGGCAGCGCCGGCGGTGCTCATGACCTCGGAGCCGTTGCCGCGGATCACCGTCGGCGCGGCCGTGGCGATCAGTCGCTCCAGCGCCTGGTTGCGGTACGGCGTGGCGCCGGCGCCCACCGGGTCCAGCACGATGGGGATGCCGCGCCCGGCGGCGGCGGCCATCGCCAGCTCCATGCTGCGCACCCAGTACGGGTCCAGCGTGCCGATGTTGACCACCAGCGACTGCGCGATGCCCGCCATGTCTGCGACCTCCTCGTGCGCGTGCGCCATCACCGGCGAGGCACCGGCGGCGAGCAGCACATTCGCATTGAGGTTGATCACCACCAGGTTGGTGATGCTGTGGACCAGCGGCGAGCGCGCGCGCACGGCGGCGATGTCGGACCAGAGATCGGAGGCGGTCAGGAGTTGGGGCACGTCGTCGTCCTTCGGTGTGGACCGGGCCGGCGGCGGCGGGGAGAAGGCCCCCTGGAGGGCTGGCGCTTCCCTACGCTGGCATGACCCAGGTCAGGTTCAAAGAGTTTTTCTCAGCCCCAGGGCGGAATTGCCGCAGGACACCTCTAGCAACCGCGATTATGCGCCGCGGCCGCCGCTAGAATCCGCAGCTCTTCACCTCTGGGTGAAGTCCGCTGGGGGTGTTGCCGCGCGCGGCGACTGAGAGAGTCCCTTTGAACCTGATTGAGGTAATCCTCGCGCAGGGAAGCACGTGTCGGGCGGCGCTCCGGGTTCTCGCAGGAGCAGCACAGGCCGCCCTCCGAGCCCACCTGCCACCACCGTCGAAGGAAACGGCGTGGCACGATTCCAACCGATCCCGGGCGCTGCGGCGCTCCTGTTCGCGCTGACCGCAGCGCAAGCGCAGGAAAGCAGCCTGCGTCCCCTCACCATCACCCCGGCCGCGGCAACCACGGCCCCCGACGTCACCGGCTTCGGTGACTTCCCGCGCAAGGAAGTCCCCGTCTCGGCCACCGTGATCACCCACCAGGAGATCGAGGCGTCCGGCGCGCGCCGGCTGGCCGACCTGACGCGCTTCGACAGCTCGGTCAGCGATGCCTACAACGCGCCCGGCTACTGGGACTTCCTGTCGGTGCGTGGCTTCATCCTGAACAACCAGTTCAACTACCGCCGCGAGGGCCTGCCGATCAACGCGGAGACCATGATCCCGCTGGACAACAAGGAGCGCATCGAGGTCCTCAAGGGCACCAGCGGCATCCAGGCCGGCACCAGCGCGCCGGGCGGCCTGGTCAACTACGTGGTCAAGCGCCCCACGGAGCGCCCGCTGCGCGAGGTCCGCCTGGAAGCGACCGAGCGTGCCAGCCTGCTGGGCGCCGCCGACCTCGGCGGCCGCTTCGGCGCCGGCCAGGTCTTCGGTTGGCGGCTGAATGCCGCGCAGGAACGGCTGCGGCCTCTCGTTCGCAACACGGATGGCGAGCGCAGCCTGCTGGCGCTGGCCGCCGACTGGCGGGTGACACCCGATGCCTTGCTGGAGGGCGAGCTCGAGTGGAGCCAGCGCAGCCAGGCGAGCCAGACCGGCTCCAGCCTGCTCGGCAACGTGCTGCCCGGCCCGGTCGATCCGCGCCTGAACCTGAACAACCAGCCCTGGACGCCGCGCTCCCGCTTCGACGCGCTCACCGGCACCGTGCGCTTCACCCAGGCGCTGGGCAGCCAGTGGCGCTGGAGCGCGCAGGCGGGCACGCAGCGGCTGGAGACCGACGACTACACCGCCTTCCCGTTCGGCTGCATGGCCGAAGGCAACTTCGACCGCTTCTGTTCCGACGGCACCTTCGACTACTGGGACTTCCGCAGCGAGGACGAGCGGCGCCAGCGCGACGCCGCCGCGCTCAGGCTGGCCGGCAGCGTGCATACGGGCGCCATCGGGCACGAGCTGTCAGCCGGCCTCCTGCGCCACCGCACCCGCGATCGCTTCAACCCGCAGGCCTTCAACTTCGCCGGCACCGGCACCCTGGACGGCAATGCCGTGGTGGCGCCCAACCCGACGCCGGGCTTCATCGTGCCGGACCGCGACGAGCACGCCACCGAGATCCACGTGCAGGATGCGATCCGCTGGAACGATCGCCTGACCACCTGGCTGGGCCTGCGCCACACGCGGCTGGACCGCGGCTACCGGCAGGGCCTCACCACCCCATGGGCCGCGATCAGCTACCAGCTCGGCGACGTGGTCGCGTACGGCAGCTGGGGCGAAGGCGTGGAGTCCTGGCAGGTCACGACCAACCCGGTGTTCGCGCTGGCCAACGCCGGCGAGGTGCTGCCGGCCGCCAAGGCGCGACAGGCGGAGATCGGCCTGCGCGGCGGCGATGCCGCACTCGGCTGGCAGCTCGCGCTGTTCCAGATCCGCCGCCCCATGACCAACTTCGACTTCTGCACGCGCACATTCAGCTGCGCCGTCGGCGAGTACGACGGCTCGGCCGTGCACCGCGGCCTGGAGGCCTCGGCCCACTGGGCGCAGGGCCCTTGGCGGCTGCAGGGCGGCGCCACGCTGCTGCGGGCGCGCCGCGAGGGCAGCAGCTACGAGCCCGCCACCAACGGCCAGCGGCCGGTGAACGTGCCGGAGATCGTGCTGCGTGCGAGCGCGGCCTACCGAGTCGCGGCCGTGCCCGGACTGGAGCTGCAGGGCCACGTCTCGCACGAGGGCTCACGCTCGGTGCTGGCCGACGGCTCCTTCGACATCCCGGCCTGGACGCGCGTGGACGCGGCGCTGCGCTACGAGCGGCGCCTGGGTGCCGCGCAGACCACCTGGACCCTTGGCGTGCACAACCTGCTGGGCCGCCGCTACTGGCGCGAAGCGCCCTACCAGTTCTCGCACGCCTACCTGTACCCCGGCGCACCGCGCACGGTCCGTTTGTCTTTTGCGGCCGCGTTCTGAGGAAGAGCCAAAATCTCCCGCTATAATCGCGGGCTTCATTCCCCGATAGCTCAGTCGGTAGAGCGCCGGACTGTTAATCCGTAGGTCCCTGGTTCGAGCCCAGGTCGGGGAGCCAAACAGGCACGGAAGTGGGCACCCTTGCGGTGCCCACTTTCTTTTGTACAGCTGCCTCCCGCAAGGCAGCGCTCATGCGACGGCCAGATACGGCCAGACGCCTGTGAGGAACGACCGTCCGCGTTCAGGGGTGCAGCCACCCGGGCTGCGTCGATGCGAACGGCGGATTCGGCAGCCCCATGGGACGGGTCGGCTCGTAGTCGTGCGACATCGGCATGGGCTGCGTCCTCTCGAAATCCCTCGTCTCCAGCGCGTCGGGGTTCGCCCACGGGTCGATGGCCGGGATGCTCGCATCCAGTCCCATGATGCAGCGCACCGCGAACATCAGCGACTCGGGATCGAACGGCTTGGTGAGATAGCCGTCCGCGCCGCCCGCGAGTGCCTCCAGCACGGCCTCGCGGGTCGCACGGCCGGTCAGCATGAGCGCCGGAACATGGCACAGACGCGGGTGGGCGCGCAGCCTGGACAGGACCTGGAAGCCGTCCGCGTCGGGCAGCATGACGTCCAGCAACACGACGTCTGGGACCTGCCGCCGGCTCAGTGCGGCCACCACCTCGGCACGGTTCGCCGCCAGGCACACTTCGAAGCCCTCCAGGGCGAGGAAGCACTCGATCATGCGCGAGAGCACCGGATCGTCCTCCACGACTACCGCGCGGTACGGTTGTGATGGCTTTGCTGTCGCTGCCCGGGCGCGCCGCCAGGTCAACCCGACCGAGAAGCCGGCCCGGGCGAGTGAGCGAGGCGCCTGGGACGAAGCAGTGCCCGTGAGCTGCAGCCTGCTCAGCTGCTGCGTGGCCATCGCATCGAAGCGATCGACCTTGACCTGCCGGACGAGACCCCGCTGCTGCAGCGCCTTGAAGGCGGCCGCAAACCGGTCATCGGAAACTTGGGGCATCGACTGGCGCACCTGCCCAAGGGTGAGGGCGCCGTCCAGCCGGATCAGCAACTCCAGTTGCGCGGGGTTGAGCGTGGTGGCATGCCCATTCAGTTCGGCGGTGCCTTTGGCGCTCAGGTCGAAGGTCTGCTCCATCGGGAGCAGCACGAGGGGGTTGTTCGAGGGACTTGCCATGCCGGAACTCCTGGGCTTGGGTTGAACCACTTGGGGATAGCTGACTATTCGGGGTTTCAGGTGATGGCCTTCAGGCTAGTTCAGGCGCCTCGGCCTCGTCCAGTTGCCCGGACACTGCGGCCACGAGCCGCGCCTGCACGCGCTCCAGTGCCTTCAGGCGCTCCTGCACCACCTGGGGCGGCTCGTAGGTTCGAAGCGCATCCTCCACGCTGGCGGCCAGTTGGCGCACTTCCTCCGCGCCGATGTTCGCGCAAACGCCCTTCAGGGTGTGTGCCAGACGTTCGGCGGCCGTCAGGTCTCCGGTGGCCAGCGCCTCGTGGATCTGGGCTGGCACCTTGGACTGGCCCTGTACGAAGCGGGCGAGGATCGTGCGATAGAGCTTGCGGTTGCCATTGACGATCTCCAGGCCGCGGGCTGCATCCAGGCCCTCGATGCCGCAGAAGTGCTGGCCCTCGCACTTGCAGGGCGCCGTAGCGGCTGGTTCGACCCGGGCAGCTTCGAACGGCGGGATCCAGCGCAGCAGCGTCGACCACAGCGCCGCCGGTGCAACAGGCTTGGTCAGCGTGTCGTTCATGCCGGCTCCCAGGCAGCGACGGCGATCCTGCTCCATCGCATTGGCCGTCATTGCCACGATGGGTAGCCCGGCCAGGCGGGTGATCTTGCGGATCTCCTGGGTCGCCGTGACGCCGTCCATCACCGGCATCTGCATGTCCATGAACACCAGGTCGTAGTAGCCGGCCTGGACCTTCTCCAGGGCGATCTGACCATTCTCGGCCACCTCCACCTGCATGCCGGCCTGGTGGAGCATCTCCATGGCCACCATCTGGTTGATCTCGTTGTCCTCGACGACCAGTACGCGCGAGCCCCGGATCGCCCCCAGCAGCGCAGGCGCAGCGTCCACGCCCTGTTCGGGCTGCCCGGCGCGGGCGCGAGCCGGTTGGTCACTTATCCGGCCGGTCCGCGTCGACAGTACCTGCACGGTCGCGTCGAACAAGGCCGATGCATGCACCGGCTTGACCAGCACCGATTCGATACCCGCTGACTCGGCCTGCTTGAGCATCTCCTCGCGGCAGTATGCGGACACCATCATCAGCGTCGGCGGAAGTTCCAGCCCGAGTTCGCGAATGCGCCGGGCGGTCTCCAATCCGTCCATCCCTCCGGGCATGCGCCAGTCGAGATAGACCACCTGGAACGGCCGGCCCTGGACGGCCGCCTCGCGCACGGCATCCACGGCCTGCTCGCCGGAGGAGGCTTCACTGACATCGAAGGTCATGTCGTACAGCATCTCGGCGATCGCCGCGCGCGCATAGAAGCTGTCGTCCACAACCAGTGCCCGGCAGCCGTGAAGGTCCGGCAGCAACACGGGGTCGGCGGTGGTTTGCAGTCCGATACCCAGTGGGAGCCGGAACCAGAACGTGCTGCCGCGGCCCACCTCGCTGTCCAGGCCCACTTCGCCACCCATCAGTTCGACCAGCTTCTTGCAGATGGCCAGGCCCAGGCCCGTGCCGCCGAAGCGGCGCGTGGTCGAAGTGTCGGCCTGCGTGAAGCTCTTGAACAGGCGCTCGATCTGCTCGCGGTCCAGGCCGATACCCGTATCGCGAACCGCGAACTCCAGCACCACCCGGGCGTCGCCGGTCTCCACCGGCTTCACGCCGATCCCGACCTCGCCGCGCTCGGTGAACTTCACGGCGTTGTTGGCCAGGTTCAGCAGGATCTGCCCCACTCTCAGCGAGTCGCCAATGAGCTGCCGGGGCACGCTGGGGTCCACCTCCAGCACCAGCTCCAGCCCCTTGGCCTCTGCAAGCGAGGACACCAACGTGCAGGTGCTCTCCAGCAGGTGGTTCAGGTCGAACTGCGCCGTTTCCAGGTCCAGCTTGCCGGCCTCGATCTTCGAGAAGTCCAGGATGTCGTTGATCACCCGCAGCAGGTTCTGCCCGGCGCCCTGCACCTTCTCGATGTAGTCGCGTTGCCGGGGCGTCAGCTCCGTCCTGAGGGCCAGGTGCGACAGCCCGATGATCGCGTTCATCGGAGTGCGGATCTCATGACTCATGTTGGCCAGGAACTGCGACTTCGCCTGCGTCGCCGCTTCGGCCGCTTCCTTGGCGGCTCGCAACTCCTCCTCGGCCTGCTTGCGTCCGGTGACGTCCCGTCCGATGCACAACACCCCCATGGGCTTGCCGAGCTCGTCCCACAGGGGAGAGACCACGCTCTCGTACAGGCGGCGCCTGCCATCGGAAAAGTGTTCGGCCCAATACTCGGCGGTATCGGGCTGGAGCGTGCTCAACACCCGCCTGTCCCGCTCCTTGATCCGCTCGATCGCGTCTGGCCGAAACGGCAGGTCATCGACGGTCTTGCCCTTGATCGCCTCCACATCCGTTTCAGCGATGTCCGCGTATGACTGGTTGCAGCCGAGGTAACGACCCTCGAGGTCCTTGAAATAGATGCCGTCGACCGTCGAATTGATGATGGACTTGAGCAGGTTCTGCTGAAGCTGGCTCTCGCGCTGCGCGGCCTTCTTCTCGGTGAAGTCCTTGACATTGATGACGAACATGGCCCGTCCCGCATGCTCGGTGAGGAAGACGGATACCTCCACCTCGCGCACCGTGCCGTCCTTGCGCCTGTGCTGCGTGTCGAACATGGCCGTCCGTCCGCTGGCCAGCTCGCGAAAGATATACGCGCGGCGCGCCGCGGAATGCGCCACATCGATATCGGTCACCTTCAGCTCGACCAGTTCCTGCTGCGAGTAGCCCAGGTGCGCGCACATCGCCCGGTTCGCATAGGTGAGGCGGTCGGTATCGCGGTCGATCCATGCCATCGGGCCCGAGTTGTCCAGAACCAGTGCACTGAACGCCATCTGCCGCTCGTGCGACACCTGCTCGGTCACGTCGCGGTAGGCGATCACGAAACCCAGCTGCCTGCCCAGGACGTACTGGGGGCGGGCGCGCCGTTCGATGAAGCGCCCATCCTTGCACGCAAGGATGCTGGTGGATTCCTGGTCGAAGGGCCGGTCGAGGGCAAGAGCCATGCTCCAGAACGCTTCCGGGTCCTTCAACTGGCTGGCGATCAGGCCACGAAATGCAGGCCCGTCGATGTTGCTGATCTGGTCCTCGGGCACCGACCAGATCTCGGCGGCGCGCACGTTCATGAACAGCGAGCCATCGAGGCGCATCGACACGATCCCGTCGCTGGTGCTGTTCAGGGTCGCGTGCAAGGTCGCCTGGGACTTCAGGCAATCCGCCAGTTGCGACCGCAGTCGTTCGTTCTCCCTCGCAAGATCAAGAGTTGCCACGCCAGACTCCGTTTGTGTAACTCGATGTGACAAAACTTTAGATGGCGCTTGCGGCATGCCCCCTACGGAATTTTCTTAACCACCGCCTTTTCGAGCGGGTTCGCGTGATCTCGTTGACCCTCATCAAGAAACATGCGGGCCGGGGCGTGAAGGAGTAGCGTTCCGGAACTCATGACCCTTGCTACCCAGGGGCCGGCTTCGCCGTCACGCGCGGAGCTTCGGGGGGTGGGCCTGCGCGTGCGGCAGGCCGGGCGTTCTACCGGATCCGCAACGTTGGCACGTGGCGAATGCTGCCGGCGAGGCCCCCGCGCGCACGTGACGCGCCTCTCCTCTGGCTGGAGCCGGATGCAGCCGGACTTGCCGGATTCGGGCGCCTGGGGCAAGCTCGGTTCACAACTCCCGAGCTCCCACCATGTACAAGCGAATCCTCGTTCCGGTCGACGGCTCCTCGTTCTCGAACCAGATCCTGCCGCTGTCACAGACGATCGCGAGGACGACCGGGGCCCAGCTGGCCCTATACCGCGCGGTCGGCAGGCACGACCGCATGGCCGAGGCGGAGACCGCACTGCGGACCCAGGCCGATGTCTCCGGCGCAGAGGCCATCTGCACGGAAGTGCACGGCGACGTGGCACACGCCATCCTGCAGGAAGCCGAGCGGGTACCCGGCACGCTGGTGGCCATGACCTCGCACGGGCGATCCGGCGTCATGCGGGCCGTGCTCGGCAGTACGGCGCTGGACGTCGTGCGTGCCGGCAGCAAGCCCATCCTCGTGTTCCGCCCCAAGGAGCACGCTCCCGGATCCGCAGCCGCCGGGGCAGCGATCGAACGCGTCTTCATCCCGCTGGACGGAAGCCCGGTCTCCGAATCGATCATCCCGCAGGCGGTGGAACTCGCCCGCGCTCTGAAGTCGCGCATCGTGGTGGTGACCGTCCTCGGGCCGGCCGGCTCCGGTGCTTCCGGCGTGGAGGGGCTGGACATCATGGAGTCCAGCTACGTCCAGGCGCAGGCGGCCGCGATCACCAAGGCGCACGGGATCGACGCAGGGTGGGAAGTCCTGCATGGCGATCCGGCCAAGGCCATTCCCGAATTCGTGCGCACCCATCCCGCATCGATCCTCGCCATGACCACGCGCGGGCGCAGCGCCGTGACCTCCGCCCTGCTCGGGAGCGTCACCGCGGCCGCCCTGCGCGACGCTGGCGTGCCGGTGTTCACGCGCCTTCCCTGAGCCGGGCGGACCGGCTCGCACCGGCGATGGATCCGCTGCAGCCGCCATTGCTGACCCGCCGGGTGCGGGTGCGCGGGCTCGTCCAGGGCGTGGGCTACCGCTACGCCTGTGCCGAGCTGGCCCGCAGCCTGGGCATCGCGGGCTGGGTGCGCAACCGGCTCGACGGTTCAGTCGAAGCCGTGCTGCAGGGCCACCCCGACCCCGTGGAGCGCATGTGCGAACGCCTGCGCTCGTGCAACCCGGGGGCCCGCGTGGAGGCACTGGAGATTTCGGAAGTCCCGGAGCCCGCCCCCTCGTTCGACGGCTTCGAGCAGCGGCCCACCGCCTGAGCCGCTGCCATGGAATTCGGCACGCTGCTCGCCATTGCCCTGGCCGGCGCGCTGGCCTCCCCCATCGGCGGGGCCCTCGCCCTGGTCCGCAAGCCGACCACGCTGGCGCTGTCCATCGCCGTCGGCTTCGCGGCCGGCGCACTGCTGGGCGCCTTCGCCTTCGAGATGCTGCCCAAGGCCGCGAAGGTGGCGTCGTTGCCCACCGCGCTGGCGGGATTCGCCATCGGCTTCGGTCTGCTCTACGCACTGGACCTGTTCGTGCACCGCGGCGCCAGCGCGGGCGACAAGGCCGCGCAGCGCGACTGGGTGCGCAGCGTGCGGCGCCGGCGGCGCTCCCGCGGTGACGAGGTGACGGTGCTGGCCGGCGGCACCAGCGCCGAGGAACTGGTGGAGGGGCTCACCATCGGCGTCAGCGCCGCGACCGATCCCTCGGTCGGCCTGGTCGTCGGGCTGGCCATCGTGATCGACAACGTCAGCGAGGCCCTGAGCATCGGCGAGCTGATCCGCGAGAAGGGCGGCGAACGGCAGGCACGCCGCATCCTCGGCTGGACCGGCCTGATCGGCCTGGCGCTGTTCATCTCGGCGATGGCGGGCTGGTTCCTGCTGCGCAACCTCCCGCCCGGCGTGCTGGGCCTGCTGCTGGCCGCCGGCGCAGGCGCGATGTTCTACCTGACCATGACCGAGCTGGTGCCCGAAGCCGAGAGCCACCAGTTCCAGCAGTCGGCCGCGATCGCCGCGGCGGCCGGCCTGCTCGTGATATTTGCGCTCTCGCAAGGGTCGATCCGCTGACCCGCCGCTGCCGCCGGCACACAATGCCGGCTGTGCCGCACCCCTGTCCGCGATGAAGCTGCCCTGGCTCGAACCCGGCGACCCCTTCCCGCCTGCCCGCCGTGCCTGGGGCATCGACGATCCCGCGCCGGGGCTGCTCGCGGCCGGCGGCGCGCTCGACGTCGATACGCTGAGGCGGGCCTACTCGGGCGGCATCTTCCCGTGGTTCAGCGAAGGGCAGCCCATCCTCTGGTGGAGCACCGATCCGCGCATGGTGCTGTTCACGGCGGAATTCCGACTGCACCGCTCCCTGCGCAAGACGCTCAGGCGTTTCGTGGAGGACGCGAACTGCGAGGTGCGCTTCGACACCGCGTTCGGCGATGTCATCCGCGCCTGCTCCGGCAGCCGCCGCGAGGGCCAGTCGGGCACGTGGATCGTGCCGGAGATGGTCAGCGCCTACGAGGCCTTCCACGCCGCCGGCCACGCGCACAGCGTGGAGACCTGGGTC
Organism: Ramlibacter sp.; assembly: GCF_035627355.1. Taxonomy (GTDB): domain Bacteria; phylum Pseudomonadota; class Gammaproteobacteria; order Burkholderiales; family Burkholderiaceae_C; genus Ramlibacter. Next base: position 17,985 of record NZ_DASPLW010000042.1, on the reverse strand, counting down.
GACGGCGAGCTGGTCGGCGGCCTGTACAGCGTGGCCATCGGCCAGGCGGTGTTCGGCGAATCCATGTTCACGCGCGTGCCCGACGCCTCCAAGATCGCGCTGGCGGCGCTGGTGGCCTTCTGCCGCGCACACGGCATCGACTGCATCGACTGCCAGCAGAACACGCGCCACCTGGCTTCGCTGGGCGCGCGTGAAATCCCGCGCGAGGCATTCGTTGCAGCCGTCGCCGCCCGCACCGCAAAACCGTCACCGCAGTGGAATTTCGAGCCCCTATACTGGCGCGAACTCCAGTTGCAGAAGCCCTCCGCGTGACGCACCTCAAGGACCTTCCGCTTCATACCCTGCAGTTCTATGCGACCGCGCCCTACCCGTGCAGCTACCTGCCGGGCAAGCAGGCCCGCTCGCAGGTGGCCACACCCAGCCACCTGATCCACAACGACGCCTATTCCGACCTGGTCACCAGCGGGTTCCGGCGCAGCGGCATGTTCACCTACCGGCCGTACTGCGACGGCTGCCGCGCCTGCGTGCCGCTGCGCGTGCTGGCCGAGCAGTTCAAGCCCGATCGCAGCCAGCGCCGCGCCTGGGCGCAGCACCGCAACCTGCAGGCGCGGGTGCTCAAGCTGTGCTTCGTGCCGGAGCATTACCAGCTGTACCTGCGCTACCAGAGCGGCCGCCATGCGGGCGGCGGCATGGACCACGACAGCATCGACCAGTACACCCAGTTCCTGCTGCAAAGCCGGGTGAACTCGCGGCTGGTGGAATTCCGCGAGCCGCTGCCCGACGGCTCGCCGGGTGCGCTGCGGATGGTGTCCATCCTCGACGTGCTGGGCGACGGCCTCTCGGCCGTCTACACCTTCTACGAACCCGAGGGTTCGGCCAGCTACGGCACCTACAGCGTGCTCTGGCAGATCGACCAGGCGCGCAAGCTGAAGCTGCCCCACGTCTACCTGGGCTACTGGATCGCCGAGAGTCCCAAGATGGGCTACAAGGCGCGCTTCCTGCCCCATCACGTGTTGCAGGAAGGCCGCTGGGTCGAGGGGCCGCGTACCCGCCGCGATTTCACAAAGTAAAATACCGGAAACGCTCCAGCCGTTTCCGCATGAGAAAGCCCGACAGCGGCGTCGCCGCAACCCCCACCATCCAGGTCATCGAGCGCATGTTCGCGCTGATCGACGTGCTCGCATCGCGCGAGGAAGCGATCTCCCTCAAGGAGATCAGCGAGAAGACCGGCCTGCATCCCTCCACCACCCACCGCATCCTCAACGACCTGGCCGTGGGCCGCTTCGTCGACCGGCCCGAGGCCGGCAGCTACCGGCTGGGCCTGCGGCTGCTGGAGCTGGGCAACCTGGTCAAGGCGCGCCTGAACGTGCGTGACGCGGCTCTGATGCCCATGCGCGAGCTGCACCGGATGATCCAGCAACCGGTCAACCTGTCGGTGCGCCAGGGCGACGAGATCGTCTACGTCGAGCGCGCCTACAGCGAGCGCTCCGGCATGCAGGTGGTGCGCGCCATCGGCGGACGGGCCCCGCTGCACCTGACGTCGACCGGCAAGCTGTTCCTGGCTGCGGACGAGCCGCAGCGCGTGCGTGCCTACGCCACCCGCACCGGCCTGGCCGGCCACACGCGCAACAGCATCACGCAACTGCCGCTGCTGGAGCGCGAACTGGCCAAGGCGCGCCAGTACGGCATCGCGCGCGACAACGAGGAACTGGAGCTCGGCGTGCGCTGCATGGCCGCCGGCATCTACGACGACCAGAGCCGGCTGGTGGCCGGCCTGTCCATCTCCGCCCCCGCCGACCGCCTGGACGAAGGCTGGCTCAGCAAGCTCCAGACCACCGCCAGCGAGATCTCGGCAGCGCTGGGGTACAAGCCCCCAATTCCCGCAAGAGCCGCCTGAGAAGGGCAGGAACCCACAAAAGGACACGGCGCCAAAGGCGCCGTGTTTCGTGTTGGAGCGTAGCGGATTCCAGCGTAGCGGATTCCAGCGGAGCGGCTTATCCGTTCACCTGCCGGATCACCGTCGACTCCGAAGCCTTCGCCGCCGCGGGTGCATTCGTCTCCACCCAGCGCCTCACCCGCTCGGCATCGGCCAGCCGGCTCAGCTTCCCGGCCGAATCGAGGAACACCATGATCACCTTCCGGCCGGCCACCTTGGCCTGCATGATCAGGCACTGGCCGGCTTCGGAGATGTAGCCGGTCTTCTGCAGGCCGATCTCCCAGTCGGGGTTCTTCACCAGCCGGTTGGTGTTGTTGTACTGGAGCGTGCGATTGCCCACCGCCACTTCGTAGCCGGGCGAGGTGGTGTACTCGCGCAGCAACGGGTCCTGGTAGGCGGCGTTCGCCAGCGTGGCGAGGTCCTTGGCGCTGGACTGGTTGCGGCTGGACAGGCCGGTCGGCTCGACGTACTGGGTGTCCTTCATGCCCAGCAGGCGGGCCTTGGCGTTCATCAGCTGGACGAACACATCCAGACCGCCGGGATAGGTGCGGCCGAGCGCGTTGGCGGCCCGGTTCTCGCTGGACATCAGGGCCAGGTGCAGCGCCTCGCCGCGCGTCAGCCGGGTGCCCACGCGCAGGCGCGAGCGGCTGCCCTTCTCGGTATCCACGTCGTCCTGGGTGATCGTGATCTCTTCGTCCAGCGGCAGCTTGGCCTCGCTGATGATCAGGCCCGTCATCAGCTTGGTCAGCGAGGCGATCGGCAGCACCGCCTGCTCGTTCTTGGAGAACAGCACCTCGCTCGTGTCCTGGTCGATGACCAAGGCCACGCTGGACTTGAGGTCGAGGTCGTCGCGCGTGTCGTGCAGGCCGGCCAGGTGGCCGTAGGACGGACGCGGCGTCTGGGTGATCACCACCGAGCGGCGCTTCTTGCGGATAGTGGCCTTCGCCGTCTTGTGGGCCGAAGCGGTGCGCTGTTTCTTGGCGACCGTTTCCTTGCGCGTACCGGCGTCGGCCGTGACCGGAACCAGGGCGCAGACGATGAGGATTGCGGCGAACGACCGCAGGGCGCGAGTCCAGGTCCTGGGCAGGGCCATCGGCAAGGGGGGCTGCATCCGGTCTCCTTTTTTCGGCTCTTGTTTCAGGGCTGAGGGTCGATCCTGCAAAACTTACACAAGATCAACAACTTAGGCAAGAAACCTCAGCCGGGGCCGAATTATATGGACACAAACCTAACCTTGTGCAGCCACCCGATCAGCTTTACTTTGTAACTTGTTGAGAGCACTCAGGTAAGCCTTGGCCGAGGCCACCACGATGTCGGGATCGGCGCCCACGCCGTTGACCACCCGTCCGGAGTTCTGCAGCCGGACCGTGACCTCGCCCTGGCTCTCGGTGGAGCCGCTGATGGCGTTCACCGAATAGAGCACCATCTCGGCGCCGCTGCGCACGTGGCTCTCGATGGCCTTGAGCGAGGCGTCGACCGGGCCGTTGCCGTCGGATTCGCCGCGCACTTCCTGGCCGTTGGCCGTGAACACGACCACGGCGTGCGGCCGCTCGCCGGTCTCGCTGTGCTGGGCGAGCGAGACCAGTCGGTAGGTCTCCTGCTCGTGCGTGACCGCCTCGTCGCTGACAAGGGCCAGGATGTCCTCGTCGAAGATCTCGCTCTTGCGGTCGGCCAGTTCCTTGAACTTGGCGAAGGCGGCGTTGATGTCGGCCTCGCTCTCGAGCTGCACGCCCAGGTCCAGCAGGCGCTGCTTGAAGGCGTTGCGGCCCGACAGCTTGCCCAGCACGATCTTGTTGGCGCTCCAGCCCACGTCCTCGGCCCGCATGATCTCGTAGGTGTCGCGCGCCTTGAGCACGCCGTCCTGGTGGATGCCGCTGGCGTGGGCGAAGGCGTTGGCGCCGACCACCGCCTTGTTGGGCTGCACCACGAAGCCGGTGGTCTGGCTGACCATGCGGCTGGCCGGCACGATGTGCCGGGTGTCGATGTCGACCTCGAGCCCGAAGTAGTCCTTCCGGGTCTTGACGGCCATGACGATCTCTTCCAGCGAGCAGTTGCCGGCGCGCTCGCCCAGACCGTTGATGGTGCACTCCACCTGGCGCGCACCGCCGATCTTCACCCCGGCCAGCGAGTTGGCCACCGCCATGCCCAGGTCGTTGTGGCAGTGCACCGACCAGATCGCCTTGTCGGAGTTGGGGACGCGCTCGCGCAGGGTCCGGATGAAGTTGCCGTACAGCTCGGGCACGGCGTAGCCCACCGTGTCGGGCACGTTGATGGTGGTGGCGCCCTCGGCGATCACGGTTTCCAGCACCCGGCAGAGGAAGTCGATCTCGCTGCGGTAGCCGTCCTCGGGCGAGAACTCGATGTCGCCGCAGAGGTTGCGCGCGAACCGCACCGACAGCTTGGCCTGCTCCAGCACCTGCTCGGGCGTCATGCGCAGCTTCTTCTCCATGTGCAGCGGCGACGTCGCGATGAAGGTGTGGATGCGCGAGCGGGCGGCGCCCTTGAGTGCCTCGGCCGCACGGGCGATGTCGCGGTCGTTGGCGCGCGAGAGCGAGCAGACGGTGGAATCCTTGACCGCGTTGGCGATGGACTGCACGGCCTCGAAGTCGCCGTTGGAGCTGGCGGCGAAGCCCGCCTCGATGACGTCGACCTTCAGCCGCTCGAGCTGGCGCGCGATGCGCAGCTTCTCGTCGCGGGTCATGGAAGCGCCGGGCGACTGCTCGCCGTCGCGCAGGGTGGTGTCGAAAATGATCAGCTTGTCGGCCATGTCCTGGTTCCTCATTTCGCCGGCGCGAATTCCGCCTGCACCTGCCGGGCCTCGATCGCCCGGACCCGCTGCAGGCCGGAGACGATGGCCTTGAGCGAAGCGGACACGATGTTCGCATCCCGACCGACGCCGAACAAGGTGCGATCGCCCACCCGAAGCTCGAGGTAGGCCACGGCCTGCGCGTGCGCCTCGGCGCCGATCGCATGCTCGCGGTAGTCGAGCACCCGCACGGTCTCGCCGGTGGCGGCGGACAGGCCCTGCACGAAGGCATCGATCGGTCCGTTGCCGGTGCCCTGCAGCTTCAGGTTCCCGCCGGCCAGCGCCACTTCGGCGGCGATGGTGACGCGGCCGTCGTCGCCCTCCTCCAGCACCTGGTGGCGCAGCGAGGCGATGCTGCGCATGCCGTACTCGCGCTCGAACAGGTCGTGGATCTCGCGGGCGGTCAGTTCCTTGCCGCTGTCGTCCATCACCGCCTGCACCACCTGGCTGAACTCGATCTGCAGCCGCCGCGGCAGCTCCAGCCCGTACTCGGTCTCGAGCAGGTAGGAGATGCCGCCCTTGCCCGACTGGCTGTTGACGCGGATCACGGCCTCGTAGCTGCGGCCCAGGTCCTTGGGATCGAGCGGCAGGTACGGCATGTCCCAGATGTCGCCTTCGCGGCGCGCCGCGAACGCCTTCTTGATGGCGTCCTGGTGCGAGCCGGAGAAGGAGGTGTAGACCAGGTCGCCGGCGTAGGGGTGGCGCGGGTGCACCGGCAACTGGTTGCAGTGCTCCACCGTGCGGCGGATCTCGTCGATGTCCGAGAAGTCCAGCCCCGGGTCCACGCCCTGCGTGTACAGGTTCAGGGCGACGTTGACGATGTCGAGGTTGCCGGTGCGCTCGCCGTTGCCGAACAGGCAGCCTTCCAGTCGGTCGGCGCCGGCCATCACGGCGAACTCGCCGGCGGCGGTGCCGGTGCCGCGGTCGTTGTGCGGATGCACCGACAGCACGATCGAATCGCGCCGCGCCAGGTGGCGGTGCATCCACTCGATCATGTCGGCAAAAATGTTCGGCGTGGAGTGCTCCACCGTCGACGGCAGGTTGACGATGCACTTGCGCTGCGGCGTGGGCTGCCAGACCTCGGTGACGGCATCGACCACGCGCTTGGCGAACGCCAGCTCGGTGCCGGAGAACATCTCGGGCGAATACTCGAACACCCAGTCGGTGCCGGGCTGCCGGGCCGCGAGTTCGCTGAACAGCCGTGCCTGCGAGGTCGCCAGTTCCACGATGCCGTCCTCGTCCAGCCCGAGCACGACCTTGCGCATGACCGGCGCGGTCGCGTTGTACAGGTGCACGATGGCACGGCGGGCACCGCGCAGCGATTCGAAGGTGCGGCGGATCAGCGGCTCGCGCGCCTGCGTCAGCACCTGGATGGTCACGTCCGCGGGGATCAGGTCCTCCTCGATCAGGCGGCGCACGAAATCGAATTCGACCTGGGATGCCGACGGGAAGCCGACCTCGATCTCCTTGAAGCCGATCTTCACCAGGGTCTGGAACATGCGCAGCTTGCGCGGGATGTCCATGGGCTCGATCAGCGCCTGGTTGCCGTCGCGCAGGTCCACGCTGCACCACACGGGCGGGCGGCTCAGCACCGCGTCCGGCCAGATCCGGTCCTTCAGGCCGACCGGGGCGAACGGACGGTACTTGGCGGCGGGGTTCTTCAGCATGGACATGTGGTCTTTCGGTCAGGGTGGTGGACCAGCAGCCCCAAAAACAGAACGGCCCGCTGCTGGTGCATACGGGCCGTCGAGGTGGGTTTCTTGCGCGCGCGCTACCGTCTCCGCCCGTGGGGGATTAGGAGTAGGGCCAGCGCAATGCGGTTCATGGGCAACGAATGTAGCACAGGATGAGGACCGCGACCGCTTGGGGGCTTTCCTAGCGGTGCAGGCCGCGCTCGTCGGGTTCGTCGGTGGACGTGCTGATCACGCTGGTCTGCAGGCCCTTGGCCTTGCGCCAGCCATAGAGCGCGTAGCCGGAGAGGCCGTACACGCAGAACAGCACGAACAGCACCACGGGCGGGTCGATGTTGATGACGGCGATGCCCAGCGCGATCAGCACGATCACGGCGAACGGGACGCTCTTCTTCATCCCGATGTCCTTGAAGCTGTAGAACGGCACGTTGGTCACCATGGTCAGGCCGGCATACAGCGCGATGGCGAACATGGCCCACACCATCTCGTAGCCCTTGACGCCGTAGTCGTTCATCAGCCAGATGAAGCCCGCCACCAGGGCCGCCGCAGCCGGGGACGGCAGCCCCTGGAAGTAGCGCTTGTCGACCACGGCGGTGTTGACGTTGAAGCGGGCCAGGCGCAGGGCCGCGCAGGCGCAATAGACGAAGGCCGCGATCCAGCCCCAGCGGCCCAGTCCCTTGAGCGCCCATTCGTAGGCGATCAGCGCGGGCGCCGCGCCGAAGGACACCATGTCGGACAGCGAGTCCATCTGCTCGCCGAAGGCGCTCTGGGTGTTGGTCATGCGGGCCACGCGCCCGTCCAGGCTGTCCAGCACCATGGCCACGAACACGCCCACGGCGGCCATGTCGAAGCGCTGGTTCATCGCCATCACCACGGCATAGAAGCCACCGAACAGCGCGGCCAGCGTGAACAGGTTGGGCAGGATGTAGATGCCCTTGCGCCGGCGGCGCACCACGATGCCCTCCTCGGGGCTGTGGTCGGTGTGATCGGCGCCGTCGTGCATGGCGCAGAGTGTAAGCGCGGCGCCATGGCGGGTTCCGCCATGGCGTCGCCGCAGCGGGTTCAGGCCAGCCCGAACACCCCGTCCTCGGCGCGCACGCGTCCTTGCGCGACCAGCTCGTCGAGGTGCATCCGGATGCTGTTGCGCTCGGCACACTCGGCGTACGGAACGCTGAAGCCCGCCGGGTAGAGGATCCGGCGCTGCACCAGTTGCGCGAGGGTCTGCGGCCCCTCGCGCAGGTACCCCAGCAGGGTGTCGGATCGCTCGTCGATGCGGCGTGCGAAGCGGGCCAGCTGGTCGAGGAACTGCGCCCGCTCGACCAGCACGGCGCGGTGGTGCGAGGTCACCCACACACGGGCCTCGATGTCCGCCACCGCCTGCAGGCTGCGGCGGAAGGCCGCCAGGTCCGACGTGGCATCGCCGTAGTACGGCCCGAAACCGGTCAGGTCGATGTCGCCGATGAAGGCCAGTCCCTCGCTCTCCACCACCAGGGCGCAATGCCCGGCGGTGTGGCCGGGCAGGTGGTGCGCGCGGACGGTCACGCCGCCGCCCAGGTCCCAGCAGGCGCCGTCGGCATAGCCAATGGCGTCGGGTCGCGGCCGGTAGTCGAAATCACGCTCCAGCATGGGACGGAGCGCGGACAGCACCTCCTGCGGATAGCCGTAGTGCCGCGAGAGCCCTTCCCACGAGCGCGCGGCCTCCAGGTCGGCCTCGTGCACCTGGACCTGCGCGCGCGGCAGCCGGTGCAGCCCGGCCATGTGGTCCTCGTGCACGTGGCCGAGGATCACCAGGTCGATGGCATCGTCGAAGGCGGGTCCGATGCGGTTGGCGACCTGTGGCGTGTCGAAGGCGACCCGCATGTCGCTGCCGTGCACCAGCACCTGGTTGCCGTCGGGGTACTTGCCGGATTTGTCGCCCAGGAAGATGGAGACGGGGCCGAAGCGCAGCGATGGGTCCATGGTGGTTGGTCGGAACTTCAAGGAGGACTCTAGCAAGGCTCGTGACGACAAAAAGGGCGGCCTCTCGGCCGCCCCTTCCGGATCCCCGCCTTCGCGGGGATGGCCTTGCGCGCGGCCGGAGGCCGCTCGGCAAGGTCAGTTGCGCGTCTGGTCGACGAGCTTGTTCTTCTTGATCCAGGGCATCATCGCACGCAGCTTCTCGCCGACCACCTCGATCTGGTGTTCCGCCGTGAGGCGGCGGCGCGATTGCAGCGTCGGCGCGCCGGCGCGGTTCTCCAGGATGAAGCTCTTGGCGTACTCACCGGTCTGGATGTCCTTCAGGGCCTGGCGCATGGCGGCCTTGGTCTCCTCGGTCACGATCTTCGGGCCGGTGACGTACTCGCCGTACTCCGCGTTGTTGGAGATCGAGTAGTTCATGTTCGCGATGCCGCCTTCGTAGATCAGGTCCACGATCAGCTTGAGCTCGTGCAGGCACTCGAAGTACGCCATCTCGGGCGCGTAGCCGGCTTCCACCAGCGTCTCGAAGCCGGCCTTGATCAGCTCGACGGTGCCGCCGCACAGCACGGCCTGCTCGCCGAACAGGTCGGTCTCGGTCTCCTCGCGGAAGTTGGTCTCGATGATGCCGGCCTTGCCGCCGCCGTTGGCCATGGCGTACGACAGCGCGAGGTCACGCGCCTTGCCGCTCTGGTCCTGGTGCACGGCCACCAGGTGCGGCACGCCGCCACCCTGGCTATAGGTGCTGCGAACGGTGTGGCCGGGTGCCTTGGGCGCCACCATCCACACGTCGAGGTCGGCACGGGGCACGACCTGGCCGTAGTGCACGTTGAAGCCGTGCGCGAAGGCCAGCGAGGCGCCCTGCTTGATGTTCGGCTCGACCTCGGTCTTGTAGACCGTGGCGATCTGCTCGTCGGGCAGCAGGATCATGACCACGTCGGCCATCTTCACGGCCTCGGCCACCGCGGCGACTTTCAGGCCGGCCTTCTCGACCTTGGGCCAGGAAGCCCCGCCCGGGCGCAGGCCGACCACGACCTTGACGCCGCTGTCGTTCAGGTTCTGCGCGTGCGCATGGCCCTGCGAGCCGTAGCCGATGATGGCGACGGTCTTGCCCTTGATCAGGCTCAGGTCGCAGTCCTTGTCGTAGTAAACCTTCATGGTCTCTCCAGGTTGGATACAGGGGGGAATGGGGACTAGACGCGGAGCACCCGCTCGCCGCGGCCGATGCCGCTGGCGCCGGTGCGCACGGTCTCGAGGATGGCGCTGCGGTCGATGGCCACCAGGAACGCGTCGTTCTTGGACTGGTCGCCCGTCAGCTCGATGGTGTAGCTCTTCTCGGTGACGTCGATGATGCGGCCGCGGAAGATGTCCGCCATGCGCTTCATCTCCTCGCGCTCCTTGCCGACGGCGCGCACCTTCACCATCATGAGCTCGCGCTCGGTGTAGGCGCCTTCGGTCAGGTCGACCACCTTGACCACCTCGATCAGTCGGTTCAGGTGCTTGGTGATCTGCTCGATCACGTCGTCCGAACCGGTGGTCTGGATCGTCATGCGCGACAGCGACGGGTCTTCCGTCGGCGCCACGGTCAGCGATTCGATGTTGTAGCCGCGGGCCGAGAACAGGGCGACCACGCGGGAGAGTGCGCCGGGTTCGTTCTCCAGCAGCACGGCGATGATGTGTTTCATGTGCGATTCCTCTTCTCGCCGCCCTCCCCCGGTGCCGGTAAGCGCCGGGCTTGGCGGTCAATAGATTCGTCTCGGGCCCGCCGGGGCGGGAAATGCGCCGTCCCCGCCTGCGCGGAGGCGACGGGTCGACTTACAGGTCCTCGCTCCCCAGCAGCATCTCGGTGATGCCCTTGCCCGCCTTGACCATCGGCCAGACGTTCTCGGTGGGGTCGGTGCGGAAGTCCATGAAGACCGTCCGGTCCTTGAGCTTGCGCGCCTCGCGCAGCGCCGGCTCCACGTCCTGCGGCTTCTCGATCAGCATGCCCACGTGGCCATAGGCCTCGGCCAGCTTCACGAAGTTGGGCAGCGCGTCCATGTAGCTGTGGCTGTAGCGGCCCTCGTAATCGAGTTCCTGCCACTGGCGCACCATGCCCAGGTAGCGGTTGTTCAGCGAGATGATCTTGATCGGCGTGTTGTACTGCAGGCACGTCGACAGTTCCTGGATGCACATCTGCACCGAGCCTTCGCCGGTGATGCAGTACACCTCGGAGTCGGGCTTGGCGAGCTTGATGCCCATCGCGTACGGGATGCCCACGCCCATGGTGCCAAGGCCGCCGGAGTTGATCCAGCGCCGCGGCTCGCGGAACTTGTAGAACTGCGCAGCCCACATCTGGTGCTGGCCGACGTCCGACGTGATGTAGGTGTCGACGTCCTTGGTCAGCTTCCAAAGCGTCTCGATCACGTGCTGCGGCTTGACCACGTCCTTGTTGGCGCGGTCGTACTTCAGGCAGTCGCGCTTGCGCCAGCCCTCGATCGTCTCCCACCAGCCCGCCAGCGCCTGTGCGTCGGGCTTCTGGCCGGACTCGCGGATGTTCGCCACCAGGTCCGCCAGCACGTCCTTGACATCGCCGACGATGGGCACGTCCACCTTCACCCGCTTGGAGATGCTGGAGGGGTCGATGTCGATGTGGATGATCTTGCGCTCGGCCGAGCCGAAGTGCTTGGGGTTGCCGATCACGCGGTCGTCGAAACGCGCGCCCACGGCCAGCAGCACGTCGCAGTTCTGCATGGCGTTGTTGGCCTCGAAGCTGCCGTGCATGCCCAGCATGCCCAGGAACTTCGGGTCGGTGCCGTCGATCGAGCCCAGGCCCATCAGCGTGTTCGTGCACGGATACCCCAGCAGGTCGGCCAGCGCGCGCAGTTCGGCGGTGGCGTTGCCCAGGATCGCGCCGCCGCCGGCGTAGATGTAGGGCCGCTTGGCCGTCATCAGCAACTGCACCGCCTTGCGGATCTGGCCGCCGTGCCCCTTGCGGACCGGGTTGTACGAGCGCATCTCGATCTTGTCGGGATACCCGGTGTAGGACGTCTTGTTGAAGGAGACGTCCTTGGGGATGTCCACCACCACCGGCCCGGGGCGGCCGCTGCGTGCGATGTGGAAGGCCTTCTTCATCACCGCGGCGAGGTCGCGCACGTCCTTGACCAGGAAGTTGTGCTTGACCACCGGCCGCGTGATGCCGACGGTGTCGCACTCCTGGAAAGCATCCAGGCCGATGGCCGCGGTCGGCACCTGCCCGGTGACGATCACCATCGGGATGCTGTCCATGTACGCGGTGGCGATGCCCGTGATGGCATTCGTGACGCCGGGACCCGAGGTGACCAGCGCGACGCCCACTTCGCCGGTGGCCCGCGCATAGCCGTCGGCGGCATGCACCGCCGCCTGCTCGTGCCGCACCAGCACGTGCTGGATGCCGTCCTGCTTGTACAGCGCGTCGTAGATGTGCAGCACCGCGCCGCCGGGATAGCCCCAGACGAACTTGACGCCTTCGGCCTGCAGCGCGCGCACCATGATCTCGGCGCCGCGCAGTTCGGTGGGTGTATGGGGTTCGGCGCCGGTACCGGCGGCCGCCGCGGAGGTGATCTCCGCCTTCGAGATTTCCATGATCAACCTTTCGGGCTTCGGGAACGAAAGACCAGTTGGGTGCCCCTTCGCGAACTCTCGTGAAGCCGCGTCCGGACTTTGAACCCTGGGACCATGGACGGGCCGATCGCGCCGCCGGATCCGGGCTCGTTTGCCTGTGACCTGCAGCGCGCATTATGTCACCGCGGCGAGCCGCAGCCCAACTGGATGACCCCGGTGCCATAATCCCCGCCGCCTCGACCACCCCGACGGCGAGCCGCTGCGCCCCGAAAGGCCCTCCGCCCCTTGGCCACCGAACGAGAACTCTCCGACTTCCTCAAGAGCGTCGAAAAGCGGGCCTTCAAGCGCTCCGTCTATCACGTGCGGGACGAGGAGGCGGCGCTGGACATCGTGCAGGAAAGCATGATGAAGCTGGCCGAGCACTACGGCGACAAGCCGGCGGCCGAGTTCCCCATGCTGTTCCAGCGCATCCTCTCCAACTGCACGCTGGACTGGTTCCGCCGCCAGAAGACGCGCAATGCGCTGTTCTCCAACCTGAGCGACTTCGAATCGGCCTCGGACGACGGCGATTTCGACCTGCTGGAAACTTATGCCGCGCTGGAGGGTTCCCAGCAGTCGGAGAGCGCCGAGGATGCCAGCCGCCGGGCCGAGGTGCTGAGGGAGATCGAAGCGCAGGTCAAGGCCCTGCCCCCCCGTCAACGCGAGGCTTTTCTCATGCGTTATTGGGAGGACATGGACGTGGCCGAAACGGCCGCCGCCATGGGCTGCTCCGAGGGAAGCGTCAAGACGCACTGCTCCCGGGCGGTCCAGGCCCTCAGCAAGGCACTGAAGGCAAAGGGATTACAACCATGAAAGACGTCTCCACCCTGGCCTTGGCCCAGGCCCGCCAGGACCAGTTCGGCCGCCGGGTTGCCGCCCGTCTCGACACCGCCGCGGCCGAGTTGCCCCGCGACATCACCGAGCGCCTGCGCGCCGCGCGCGAACAGGCCCTGGCGCGGCGCAAGGCCCCCGCTCTCCAGCCTACGCGCACGGTCTCGGCCGCCGGCAATGGCCAGGCCGCGCTGCGCGGGCCCGATCGCATCCGCCTCTGGCAGCGCGTGGCACTGGCCCTGCCGCTGGTCGCGCTGGTGGCCGGCCTGGTCGCCATCCAGGTCGTGCAGGACGATAGGCGCGCGCGCGAAGTGGCCGAAGTCGACGCCGACCTCCTCACCGACGACCTGCCGCCCGCCGCCTACGCCGACCCGGGCTTCGTCCAGTTCCTCAAGTCCAGCCTCTGATGCCGGGGTCGCGAGTGCATTTCCCGCGTTCCGGCCCAGGCGCCGCACTGCCCCGGCTGCGCCGCGCCGCGGGCATGCTCGTCCTGGCGTTCGCCGGCAGCCTGGCGCTGCACGGGACGGCCGCGCAGGCCAACCCGCCGCCCGGGGCTGCTGCGCCCGCGCAAGCGGCCACCGCCAAGACGCCCGGTACCCGGGTCGCCCAGGCCGGCAGCGGCCGGGCCGGCGCGGAGCGACGTTCGGGCTGGGCCGACCTCAGCCCCAAGCAGCAGCAGGCATTGCAGCCGCTGGCCGGCGCCTGGCCGACGCTGAGCGAAGCGCAGAAGCGCAAGTGGATCGCCCTTTCCCGCAATTACCAGCGCATGGCGCCGCAGGACCAGGCGCGCCTGCACAGCCGGATGACAGACTGGGTGGCCCTGAGCCCGCACCAGCGCACCCAGGCGCGGCTGAACTTCGCCGAGACCAAGGGCCTGTCGGCCGACGACAAGAAGGCCAAGTGGGAGGCCTACCAGGCCCTCTCGCCCGAGGAAAAGCGCAAGCTGGCGGCCGGCGCGCCGGCGCGCACCCCGCCGGCCGCAGCCGCCCTCAAGCCGGTGCCGGCCCAGAAGCTCGCCAAGGTGCCGCGCCCCCCTCGCAAGTCCCGGAAGGCGCCACCGGCGGAGGCGCAGCCTGCGTCGCCGGTTCCGGCCAACCCCGACTAGCATCCCGACGATGACGCACGCGCCGGTCCCGTCCGGCGGCACGGCCATTCCTTCGCCTGCCGCCCCCGATCTCACTGCCCCCTCGCTGCGCCGTCGCATGGCCTGCTGGGTCTACGAAGGCATGCTGCTGTTCGCCGTCGTCTTCGTCGCCGGCTGGTTGTTCAGCACGCTGGGCCAGGTCCGCAGCGGCATGGACGAGCGGCGCCCGCTGCTGCAGGCCTTCCTGTTCGTGGTCTTCGGGATCTACTTCTCGTGGTTCTGGAGCCGCGGGCAGACGCTGGCCATGAAGACCTGGAACATCCGCGCGGTCGATGCGGCCGGCCGCCCCCTGACCCAGGGCCGCGCCCTGGTGCGCTACCTGTGCAGCTGGCTGTGGTTCCTGCCGCCGCTGATCGCGCTGGCGCCCTTCCATCTCGGGCTCGGCGAGTACGCCGTGGTGGTCTTCGGCTGGGTGGCGGTATGGGCGCTGCTCAGCCGCTTCCATCCGCAGCGGCAGTTCTGGCACGATGCGCTGGCCGGCACGCGGCTGGTTGCGGTGCCGCCCACGTCGGGCGGCAGGTCACGCGGCTCATAGACAATCGGGACCCATGTCCCAGCCGTTGCACGCTTCCGATTCCGCTTCCGCCAGCACCCCGCCCTTCTCGATCTGCGTGTACTGCGGCTCCCGATCCGGCGTTGCCGCCGCCTTCGTGCACGCCGCACGCGAAGTGGGCCACTGGATCGGCTCACGCGGCGGCCAGCTCGTCTACGGCGGCGGCAACGCCGGGCTGATGGGCGTCGTGGCCGACGCGACGCTCGCGGCCGGCGGCACCGTGATCGGCGTGATCCCGCAGGCCCTGGTGGACAAGGAATTCGCCAAGCGCGACTGCACCGAGCTGCACGTGGTGGACAGCATGCACGACCGCAAGCGGCTGATGGCCGAACGCGCCGGTGCCTTCCTGGCACTGGCCGGCGGCATAGGCACGCTGGAGGAACTGTTCGAAGCCTGGACCTGGAGGCAGCTCGGCTACCACGCCAAGCCGGTGGGCATCCTGGATACGGATGGCTACTATGGCCCGATGCTGGCGTTCCTGCGCAGCAGCGTGGCCCACGGGTTCATGAACGACTGGCAGATGGACCTGGTGCGCATCGGCAGCGAGCCGGATGCGCTGCTGCAGGCCCTGGTGGCGGAGTCCACGCCGGCGTCGGCGCAGGACCTGTCGCAGATCTAGCTCAGACGGCGGACTCGTCCGTCTCGCCGGTGCGGATGCGCACCACCTTCTCGACGCTGGTGACGAAGATCTTGCCGTCGCCGATCTTGCCGGTGCGCGCGGCCTTGACGATGGCATCGACGCAACGCTCGACGTCCTCGTCCTTCACGACCACCTCGATCTTCACCTTGGGCAGGAAGTCCACCACGTACTCGGCGCCGCGGTACAGCTCGGTGTGGCCCTTCTGCCGACCGAAGCCCTTGACCTCGGTGACCGTCAGCCCGGTGACGCCGCACTCGGCGAGGCCCTCGCGCACCTCCTCGAGCTTGAAGGGTTTGACGATGGCGGTGATCTGTTTCATGTAGCCTTTCATGCTCCCTCTAGGAGCCGAACTTCCCGGTAATAGGATAGCGCCAATCCTTGCCGAAGCCCCGGTGCGTGACGCGGATGCCGACCGGTGCCTGTCGGCGCTTGTACTCGTTGATCCTCACCAACCGCGCGACCCGCTCGACCATCGCGCGGTCGAAGCCCTCGGCCACGATCTGCTCCACGCCCTCGTCCTCCTCCATGTAGCGCGAGAGGATGGCGTCGAGGACCTCGTACGGCGGCAGGCTGTCCTGGTCGACCTGGTCCGGCCGCAGCTCGGCGCTGGGCGGGCGGGTGATGATGCGGTCGGGGATCGGATGCGCGCCGGTGCCGTAGGGGTCGTTGGCGTTGCGCCAGCGCGCCAGCGCGAACACGCTGGTCTTGAGCACGTCCTTGATCACCGCGAAGCCGCCGGCCATGTCGCCGTAAAGCGTGCAGTAGCCGGTGGCCATCTCGCTCTTGTTGCCGGTGGTCAGCACGATGCTGCCAAACTTGTTGGACAGCGCCATGAGCAGCACGCCGCGGATGCGGGCCTGGATGTTCTCCTCCGTGGCGTCCTCCGGCAGCCCCTGGAACTCCCCGGCCAGCGCGGCCTTGAAGGCCTCGAACTGCGGCACGATGGAGATCTCGTCGTAGCGCACGCCCAGCCGGGTGGCCATGTCGCGCGCGTCGATCCACGAGATGTCGGCCGTGTACGGCGACGGCATCATCACCGCGCGCACCTTGTCCTTGCCGAGCGCGTCCACGGCGATCGCCAGCACCAGCGCGGAATCGATGCCGCCCGACAGCCCCAGCAGCACCCCCGGGAAGCCGTTCTTGGTGACGTAGTCGTGCACGCCCAGGACCAGCGCATCCCAGAGCTCGGCTTCGGGTTCCCGCGCCGGCGCCATCGGCCCATTCAGCACCAGCGCATCGGGCGCACCCTCGACATTCACCGTGAACAGGTCCTCGCGGAACGAGGGCGCGCGGCCGGCCAGCGTGCCGTCGGCCGCCAGCGCGAACGACCCGCCGTCGAACACCACCTCGTCCTGGCCGCCCACCAGGTGGGCGTAGACGATAGGCAGCCCGACCGCCTGGGCACGTTCGGCCATGCGGGCGATCCGTTCGCCGCCCTTGCCCATGTGGAAGGGCGACGCGTTGATCACGGCCAGCAATTGCGCGCCCGACTCGGCGGCCAGCTGGGCCGGCTCCTCGAACCAGGCGTCTTCGCAGATGAGCAGGCCCACGTTCAGGCCCTCGACCTGGAACACGCAGCTGCCGCGGCCGGGCGTGAAGTAGCGGCGCTCGTCGAACACCTGGTAGTTTGGCAGCTCGCGCTTGGCGTAGGTCTCCAGCACCTTGCCCTCGCTGAGGACGCTGGCGGCATTCAGCCGCCGCTGCACCTGCACCGACCGGCTGCGCACGTCGCCGCCCACCGGATGGCCGACCACGACGTGCAGCCCCTTCAACCCCGCGAGTTCGCGGGCCACGGTTTTGACGGCATCATCGCAGGCGGCGATGAACGCAGGCCGCAGGAACAGGTCCTCGGCCGCGTAGCCGCAGATGGAGAGCTCGGGCGTGAGGACCAGCCGCGCGCCGTCCTGGTAGGCCTGCCGGGCGGCCTCGACGATCCTGCGGGCGTTGCCGGGCATGTCGCCCACCACGAAGTTGAGCTGGGCGGTACAGA
The DNA here is from genome assembly GCF_035627355.1 of Ramlibacter sp. Lineage (GTDB taxonomy): Bacteria > Pseudomonadota > Gammaproteobacteria > Burkholderiales > Burkholderiaceae_C > Ramlibacter. Next base: position 820 of record NZ_DASPLW010000042.1, on the reverse strand, counting down.
TCCGGAGGGCCATGTCAGCAGTGCGAAAACAGCCGGACGATTATGTCATTCGACTCCTCGCCACGCCGGGCGAAGCGCCCCGCGAGGACTGGAACGAACTGCTCGCGGCGCAGGACCAGCCGACCCCCTTCATGCGGCACGAGTACCTCGCCGCGCTGCACGACAGCGCCAGCGCCACGGCGGCCACCGGCTGGGAGCCGGCCTTCGTCACGCTGTGGCGCGCCGGCACGCTGCAAGCGGCCTGCGCCTTCCACCTGAAGGCGCATTCCTATGGCGAGTACGTGTTCGACTGGGCCTGGGCCGATGCCTATCACCGTCATGGCATCGCGTACTACCCGAAGCTCCTTTCGGCAGTGCCATTCACGCCCGTATCCGGATGCCGGCTGCTGGCCGCGACGCAGGAAGCGCGTGACACCTTGTTGCAGGGTGCGCTACAGCTCGCACGGGACCTCAAGGTGTCGTCGCTGCATTGCCTCTTTCCGACCCGGGACGAAGCCGCCGTGATGGTGGCTCACGGCATGATGCCGCGCACCACCGTTCAGTTTCACTGGGAAAATCGCGGCTATGCGGATTTCGGGCAATTCCTGGCTGGCTTCAGCCATGACAAGCGCAAGAAAGTCAGGCAGGAGCGCCGCAAAGTGCTGGACGCAGGGATTCGCTTCAAGTGGCTGGAAGGCGATGACATCCGCGAACGCGACTGGGCATTCTTCGAGCGCTGCTACCGGCAGACTTACCGTGACCACCACTCCAGTCCGTACCTCACTTTGGAGTTTTTCTGCCGCATCGGCCGCGCCCTGCCCCGGCACATGGTGCTGATTCT
>NZ_DASPLW010000041.1:0-25463 GCF_035627355.1 Ramlibacter sp. | reverse complement strand
GGTGCCGTGGGCCAAGGCCGAGATGGCGCTGGCCAGCATCAAGGTGGAGGTGGAACTCGGCTTCGATGCGGCCACCGCCTTCAAGGAGGCGCAGCGCTGCCTCAACTGCGACGTGCAGACCGTGTTCGATGGGAAGCTCTGCATCGAGTGCGACGCCTGCGTCGACATCTGCCCGATGGACTGCATCACCTTCACCGTCAACGCCGAGGAGAAGGAGCTGCGCATGCAGCTCACGGCCCCGGCGATGAACCCGACGCAGGACCTCTATATCGGCGACGGGCTGAAGACCGGCCGGGTCATGGTGAAGGACGAGGACGTCTGCCTGCATTGCGGCCTGTGCGCCGAGCGCTGCCCCACCGGTGCCTGGGACATGCAGAAGTTCCTGCTCAACACCACGCAGGCCGGGCCCCGGGCGCGCGGCACCACGAAGGAGAGGGTCGCCGCATGAAGCCCATCGAGGCCGTCAACGACTTCGTCGTCAAGTTCGCCAATGTCAACGGCTCCGGCTCGGCGTCCGCCAACGAGCTGTTCGCCAAGGCCATCCTGCGCATGGGCGTGCCGGTCAGCCCGCGCAACATCTTCCCCAGCAACATCCAGGGCCTGCCCACCTGGTACGAGGTGCGCGTGACCGAGGCCGGCTGGCTGGGCCGGCGCGGCGGCGTGGACATGATGGTTGCCATGAACCCGCAGACCTGGGATGCGGACGTGGCCGAGATCGAGCCCGGCGGCTACCTGTTCCACGACAGCACGCGACCGCTGCCGCCGGCGAAGTTCCGGCCCGACGTCCACGTCATCGGCATGCCGCTGACGGAGATCTGCAACGCCGTCTACAGCGACCCGCGCCAGCGCCAGCTGTTCAAGAACATCGTCTACGTCGGTGCGCTCTCGGTGCTGCTGGAGATCGATCCGCAGGTGATCGAGAAGCTGTTCGGCGAGCAGTACCGCGGCAAGGAGAAGCTGCTGGCCTCCAACGTGCAGGCGCTGCACCTGGGGCGCGACTTCGCGCGCGAGCACCTGGAGTGGCCGCTGGGCATCCGGGTGCGCCGGTCCGACAAGGTCGGCAACGGCATCTTCATCGACGGCAACAGCGCGGCGGCGCTGGGTTGCGTCTATGGCGGCGCCACCGTCGCCGCCTGGTATCCGATCACGCCTTCGTCCTCGGTGGCCGAGGCTTTCCAGAAGTACTGCGCGAAGTACCGGGTCGACCCGACCACGGGCCAGAACCGCTTCGCCATCGTGCAGGCCGAGGACGAGATCGCCTCCATCGGCATGGTGGTGGGCGCGGGCTGGAACGGCGCGCGCGCCTTCACCGCGACCTCGGGCCCGGGCGTGTCGCTGATGACCGAGTTCATCGGCCTGGCCTACTTCGCCGAGATCCCGGCCACCATCATCAACGTGCAGCGCGGCGGCCCGTCCACCGGCATGCCCACGCGCACCCAGCAGGCCGACCTGCTGGCCTGCGCCTATGCGTCGCACGGGGACACCAGGCACGTGCTGCTGTTCCCGGAAGACCCGCACGAGTGCTTCGAGCACGCCGCGGCGGCGCTGGACCTGGCCGACCGGCTGCAGACGCCGGTGTTCGTGATGACCGACCTGGACATCGGCATGAACCAGCGCCTGTGCAAGCCCTTCGCCTGGGAGGAAGGGCGCCGCTACGACCGCGGCAAGGTGATGAGCGCCGAGGACCTGGAGGCCGGCAAGGACTTCGGCCGCTACAAGGACGTGGACGGCGACGGCATTCCCTGGCGCACGCTGCCGGGCACGCACCCCACCAAGGGCAGCTACTTCACGCGCGGCACCACGCGCGACCCGTACGCGCGCTACTCCGAGCGAGGCCCCGACTACATCTACAACGTGGAGCGGCTGCTGCGCAAGTTCAGGACCGCCGCGACGCTGGTGCCGCAGCCGCTGCTGCGGATCGCGTCGCAGGCCACCCGACTGGGCGTGCTGTACTTCGGCTCCACCAGCCCGGCCATGGCCGAGGCGCTGGTGGCGCTGGAGGAGGAGGGCATCCACCTGGACGCCATGCGCCTGAGAGCCTTCCCGTTCCCGGACAGCGTGGCGCAGTTCATCGCTGCGCACGACAAGGTGTTCGTGGTCGAGCAGAACCGCGACGCGCAGATGCGCACCCTGCTGGTCAACGAGCTGGAAGTCGATCCGGCCCGGCTGGTGAAGGTGCTGCACTTCGACGGCACGCCCATCACCGCCCGCTTCATCACTGCCGCCATCCTCAAGCAGGTCGAGGCGATGGCGCCCAAGGCCCGGCCGCGCGCGCCTGCGCAGGAGCTGCTGAAATGACCTACCTCGCCAAGCCGCCGCTGCACCATCCGACGCTGGAGAAGAACCGGGTCGGCTACACCCGGCGCGACTACGAAGGCAAGATCTCCACGCTGTGCGCCGGCTGCGGCCACGACTCGATCTCCGCCGCCATCGTGCAGGCGTGCTGGGAGCTGGACATCGAGCCGCACCGGGTCGCCAAGCTGTCGGGCATAGGCTGCAGTTCCAAGACGCCCGACTACTTCCTGGGCGCCTCGCACGGCTTCAACACCGTGCACGGCCGCATGCCCAGCGTGCTGACCGGGGCCAACCTGGCCAACCGCGACCTGCTGTACCTGGGCGTGTCCGGCGACGGCGACTCGGCCTCCATCGGGCTGGGCCAGTTCGCCCATGCCATGCGCCGCGGCGTGCGCATGGCCTACATCGTGGAGAACAACGGCGTCTACGGGCTGACCAAGGGCCAGTTCTCCGCCACCGCCGACCAGGGATCCAAGAGCAAGAAGGGCGTGGTCAACAGCGACAGCCCGGTCGACCTGGTGGGCATGGCGCTGCAGCTGGGCGCCACCTACGTGGCGCGCGGCTTCTCGGGCAACAAGGCGCAGCTGGTGCCGCTGATCAAGGGCGCCATCCAGCACGGCGGCGCCGCCTTCATCGACGTGGTCAGCCCCTGCGTGGCGTTCAACAACCACCCGGGCAGCACCAAGAGCTACGACTGGGTGCGCGAGCACAACGAGGCGGTGAGCCGCATCGACTTCATCTCGCTCGAAACGCAATCCGCGGGCGAGCCGGAGCCGGGCGAGGCGGTGGATGTGCGCCAGCACGACGGCTCGCTGCTGCGGCTGCGCAGCCTGCACGCTGGCTACGACCCGACCGACCGCCGCAAGGCGATGGCCTGCATGCAGGAGTACCAGGCCCGCGGCGAGATCGCCACGGGCCTGCTGTACGTCGATCCGCTGGCGACCGACCTGCACACGGCACTGAACACCAGCGCGCAGCCGCTCAACGCGCTGTCCGAGGCGCAGCTGTGCCCGGGCGCCGCGGCGCTGGACAAGCTCAATGCCGCGCTGAGGTAGGGCGGCCGCACGGCGCACACCACCAGGAGGCGCACCATGGGCGAGCGCACCGTCTTCCAGTCCATGCCCGACCGGCACGTGGTGCGGGTCGGGCCCACGGCCAGCGTCTACGAGGCGGCCTGTGCCATGACGCGCACCGGCAGCAGCAGCGTGCTGGTGATGGAGCCGCCCGACGTGCTGCTGGGCATCGTCACCGAGCGCGACCTCACCACCCGCGTGCTGGCCCGCGCGCTGGACCCCGCGCGCACCCCCGCGCGGGACGTGATGACCGCCAAGCCGATCTGCGTGCCGCCCGAGATGCCGGTCTCCGAGGCCGTGGTCATCATGCTGGAGCGCGGGTTCCGGCACCTGCCGGTGGTGAGCGGCAAGCGCGTCATGGGCGTGTTCGCCGCCCGCGACGCCCTGCCGCGCGAGATCGGCACCGCGATGGGGATCGCGGAGTTCAACGAACAGGTGAACGACGCCGGCGGAGGCTGAGGCCGGGCTCAGCCCTGCTGCCGCCGGGCCCGGGCCCGTGCCAGCGCCGCCTCGATGATGGCCCGCTTGCGGTCGGCCTCCGCGCCTTCCGCGCCGTGGGTGTGCGCCGGCAGGTCGGCCAGCTTGGCCTCGGCCTTGCGCTCCAACCGCTGCTGGTGCTCCACCGCCTCGCGCTGCAGGCGCTGCTTGCGCCACTCGTAGCGGTCCAGCGCCTCCTCGGCCTGCCCGGCGCTCCAGGCCTGCCAGCCGGTGCGCTCGCCGGTGACGTTCTCGAGCGAGATGCAGTCCACCGGGCAGGCCGGGATGCACAGCTCGCAGCCGGTGCAGTACGGCTCCACCACCGTGTGCATGCGCTTGTTCAGGCCGAGGATGGCGTCGGTCGGGCACACCTTCACGCACAGCGTGCAGCCGATGCACCAGGCCTCGTCGATCACGGCCACCGTCCGCGGTCCCTCGACCCCGTTGGCGGGATCGAGCGGCAAGGGCGCTTGTCCGGTGATCGCGGCCAGGCGCGCAATGCCTTCGGCGCCGCCCGGCGGGCAGTGGTTGATGCCGGCCTCGCCGGCCGCCATGGCGCGGGCGTAGGCCTCGCAATCGGGGTAGCCGCAGCGCGTGCACTGCGTCTGCGGCAGCGCGGCGTGCAGCCGCGCAGCCAGTTCGTTCATGCCGCTGGTTCAGCCGCCGTGCGGCGCGCCGCCGCCTTGGCCGGCGCACTGCGTTTCGCGTTCGGCACCACCGGCCCTTCGTTGAAGCGGGCGATGAACTCGCGCACCTGCGGGTAGGCGATCTCGCGCCAGCGGCGCCCCGAGAAGATGCCGTAGTGGCCGGCGCCCTTCACCTCGATGTGCTTCTGGCGCGACTTGGGCACGTTGATGCACAGGTCGTGCGCGGCGGCGGTCTGGCCAGCGCCCGAGATGTCGTCCAGCTCGCCCTCTATGGTCAGGAGGGCGGTGGTGGTGATGTCCTCCGGGCGGACGCGTTCCAGTTCGCCCTCTTCGCTGATCACGTCCCAGGTGCCGTTGACCAGCGCGTACTCCTGGAACACGGTGCGGATGGTGTCCAGGTAGTAGGCGGCGTCCATGTCGAGCACCGCGTTGTACTCGTCGTAGAACTTGCGGTGGGCCTCGGCGCTGGCGTCGTCGCCGGCGACCAGGTGCTTGAAGAAGTCGTAGTGGCTCAGCAGGTGCCGGTCCGGGTTCATGGCCACGAAGCCGGTGTGCTGCAGGAAGCCCGGGTAGACCCGGCGCCCGGCGCCCGGGAAGTTCGGCGGCACGCGGTGGATCACGTTGTTCTCGAACCACTCGTAGCTCTTGTTCATCGCCAGGTTGTTCACCGCGGTGGGCGACTTGCGGGCGTCGATGGGGCCGCCCATCATGGTCATGGTCAGCGGCGTCACCTCGCCGCGCGAGGCCATCAGCGAGACGGCAGCGAGCACGGGCACGGTCGGCTGGCAGACGCTCATCACGTGGCAGTTGCCGTAGGTGCCCTGCACGTAGCGGATGAATTCCTGGATGTAGGCGACGTAGTCGTCCAGGTGGAACACGCCCTGGTCGAGCGGCACCATGCGCGCGTTCTTCCAGTCGGTGATGTAGACCTTGTGGTCGGCCAGCAGGCTGCGCACCGTGTCGCGCAGCAGGGTCGCGTAGTGGCCCGACAGCGGCGCCACCACCAGCACCGTCGGCTGGGCCTTCATCTTCGCCAGGGTGGCGGGGTCGTCGGAGAAGCGCTTGAAGCGGCGCAGCTCGCAGAACGGCTTGTCGATCTCGATCGCTTCGTGGACCACCACGTCCACGCCGTCCACCGGCACCGTGCGGATGCCGAACTCCGGCTTTTCGTAGTCCTTCCAGAGCCGGTGCACCAGTTCGTAGCTCGCGGACACGCGTTGGGCCAGCGGCGATTGGCCGAATGGGGTGAGCGGGTCGCTGTAGAGCCTGGCCGCCGCCTGGGCGAAATCGGCGAAGGGTTCCATGACCGCGCGTTGCGCTTCGTAGATCTGGTAAAGCATTCGGACCCCCGGATTTGTGCAATGCAATATAACAGCCGAGCCAGCGGCGCGCTCATCCGTGAAAACCTTAGGCGCTGCCTCGGACACGGCTGTCCACTTCCGCACAATTTGACGCTTGTGCAGCGCACGATGTGACGGACTTGGGGCCGTTCCCCTGTAGAACAACCGTCACGATCCGCGACGGCGGAGGGGCTATCGGAGGGGTTGCCATGCCCCCGCGAATGCCAATGCGCCCACGCGGGCCGTCACCGTCCGCGGGCCTGATGATTCACGAGGATGGGCGCGGTGCCGGGCGTGAATACCCGCATCGCGGGCATCACCCAGGCGCGCTGTCGAGCCGGACGCAGGCGCCCGTCAGGCGATCACGCGGGCGATCGACTGGCAGACGTAGTCGATGTTGCGGCTGTTGAGTGCCGCCACGCACATGCGGCCGGTGTCGGTGCCGTAGACGCCGAACTCGTTGCGCAGGCGGACCATCTGGTCCTTGGACAGGCCGGAGTAGCTGAACATGCCGACCTGGCGGGCGATGAAGCCCATGTCCTGCTCGACGCCGGCCGCCTTGAGCTTCTCGACCAGCGCCACCCGCATCTGCTTGATGCGCTGGCGCATCTCGCCGAGTTCCTTCTCCCACAGCGCACGCAGTTCCGGCGTGTTTAGCACGGTGGCCACGACGGTGGCGCCGTGCGTGGGCGGGTTGCTGTAGTTGGTGCGGATCATGATCTTGAGCTGGCTCAGCACCCGCGCCGCCTCGTCCTTGTCGTGGCACAGCACCGACAGGGCGCCGACCCGCTCGCCGTACAGGCTGAAGCTCTTGGAGAACGAGGTGGAGACGAAGAAGTCCTGGCCGGAGGCGACGAACTTGCCGATCACGGCGCCGTCCTCGGCGATGCCCTGGCCGAAGCCCTGGTAGGCCATGTCCAGGAAGGGCACCAGCCCGCGCGCCTGGGTCGCGGCGATCACCTGGTCCCACTGCGCCGGCGTGATGTCGTAGCCGGTGGGGTTGTGGCAGCAGGCGTGCAGCACGACCACCGTGCCGGGCTTGGCCGCGTTCAGCGCGGCCAGCATGCCCTCGAAGTCGATGCCGCGCTGCGCCGCGTTGTAGTAGGGGTAGGCCTCGACCGTGAAGCCGGCCTGGCTGAACAGCGCGCGGTGGTTCTCCCAGCTCGGGTCGCTGATCAGGACCTTGGCGTCGGGGTTCACCTTGCGCAGGAAGTCGGCGCCGATCTTCAGCCCGCCGGTGCCGCCCAGCGCCTGCACGGTGGCGACGCGGTTGCTCTTGACCGGCTCGCTGTCGGCCCCAAATACGAGGTTCTTGACGGCCGAGTCGTACGCGGCGATGCCGTCTATGGGCAGGTAGCCGCGCGCCTTGGGCGCCTCCATCATCTGCCGCTCGGCCTGCTGCACGCATTGCAGCAGGGGGAGCTTGCCGCCGTCGTCGTAGTACACCCCGACCCCGAGGTTGACCTTGTTCGGGTTGGAATCGGCGTTGAACTGCTCGTTGAGACCCAGGATGGGGTCGCGCGGGGCCATTTCGACGGACTGGAACAACGACATGCGGAGGGATCCTTGAGGGGTGGGAAGAGGGCGCGGCACCTGGGCTTGCGTTACGCTGCCAGGCTGCCCGCGATTTTATGCGCCCGCCCGCGCGCCATCCCAGCAGGATCCCATGCCAGAAGCCATCGCCGCCCCGTCCCAGCAGCAAAACGGCGAGTTCATTCGCTTTCCTGATTCCCCGTTCGAGCTGTTCCAGCCCTACCCGCCGGCCGGCGACCAGCCGCAGGCGATCGAGAAGCTGGTGGAAGGCGTGCGCGACGGCGAGGTGTTCCAGACCCTGCTGGGCGTCACCGGTTCGGGCAAGACCTTCACCATGGCCAACGTGATCGCCCGCCTGGGGCGCCCGGCCATCGTGTTCGCGCCGAACAAGACCCTGGCCGCGCAGCTGTATTCGGAGTTCCGCGAGTTCTTCCCGAAGAACGCGGTGGAGTACTTCGTCAGCTACTACGACTACTACCAGCCCGAGGCCTACGTCCCGCAGCGCGACCTGTTCATCGAGAAGGACAGCTCGATCAACGAGCACATCGAGCAGATGCGCCTGTCGGCCACCAAGAGCGTGCTGGAGCGGCGCGACACGGTGATCGTGGCCACCGTGAGCGCGATCTACGGCATCGGCACGCCCGAGGACTACACGCAGATGCGTTTCATCATGCGGGTGGGCGACAAGATCGGCCAGCGCGACGTGATCGGACGGCTGATCCGCATGCAGTACACGCGCAACGAGCAGGACTTCGCGCGCGGTACCTTCCGGGTGCGCGGCGACACCATCGACGTGTTCCCGGCCGAGCACAGCGAGCTGGCCGTGCGGCTGGAGCTGTTCGACGACGAGATCGAGTCGCTGCAGCTGTTCGACCCGCTCACCGGCCGCATCCGCCAGAAGGTGCCGCGCTTCACCATCTACCCGTCCAGCCACTACGTCACGCCGCGCGAGAAGGTGGTCTCGGCGGTGGAGTCGATCAAGATCGAGCTGGAGCAGCGCCTGCGCGAGCTGGTGGACATGGGCAAGCTGGTGGAGGCACAGCGGCTGGAGCAGCGCACCCGCTTCGACCTGGAGATGCTCAGCGAGGTCGGCCACTGCAAGGGGATCGAGAACTACACCCGGCACCTGTCCGGGTCGCCGCCGGGCGCGCCGCCGTCCACGCTGACCGACTACCTGCCCAAGGACGCGCTGATGTTCCTGGACGAGAGCCACCAGATGATCGGCCAGCTGGGCGCCATGTACAACGGCGACCGCCAGCGCAAGACCACGCTCGTTGAGTACGGCTTCCGGTTGCCCTCGGCGCTGGACAATCGGCCGCTGAAGTTCGAGGAATTCGAGGCCCGCATGCGCCAGGTGATCTTTGTCTCGGCCACCCCGGCCGACTACGAGAAGACGCACGCCGGCAACGTGGTCGAGCAGCTGGTGCGGCCCACGGGACTGGTCGACCCCGAGGTGGAGGTGCGCCCCGCCACCCACCAGGTCGACGACGTGCTGCAGGAGATCCGCATCCGCTCGGAGAAGCACGAGCGCGTGCTGATCACCACGCTGACCAAGCGCATGGCCGAGCAGCTGACCGACTACCTCGCCGACAACGGCGTCAAGGTGCGCTACATGCACAGCGACATCGACACCGTGGAGCGGGTGGAGATCCTGCGCGACCTGCGGCTGGGCGCCTTCGACGTGCTGGTGGGCATCAACCTGCTGCGCGAGGGGCTGGACATCCCCGAGGTGTCGCTGGTGGCCATCCTCGACGCCGACAAGGAGGGCTTCCTGCGCGCCGAGCGCTCCCTGATCCAGACCATCGGCCGCGCGGCCCGCAACCTGCACGGCAAGGCCATCCTGTACGCCGACACGATGACCGAGTCGATGAAGAAGGCGATCGGCGAGACCGAGCGCCGGCGCGTCAAGCAGATGGCCTTCAACGAGGCGAACGGCATCACGCCGCGCAGCATCCGCAAGCAGGTGCGCGACCTGATCGACGGCGTCTACAGCGAGAAGGCCGCCAAGGAGCAGGAACGGCAGGAACTGCAGCGCGCGCTGGCCGAGGACCTGTCGGAGAAGGACATGGCGCGGGAGATCAAGCGGCTGGAAAAGCAGATGCTGGAGCACGCGCGCAACCTGGAGTTCGAGAAGGCGGCGCGGGTGCGCGACCAGCTGGCGCTGCTCAAGCAGCAGGCCTTCGGGGCTGGCGGACACGACGACAACGTCGTGCCGCTGCAAGGCGGCCGGCCGGCTTGAGGGTCGCGGCCGCTGGCCTTGAACTGTGAGGGGTCCGCCCTTAAATCCGAGCGGGATATCGGGTTTTAGGGTATACTTGACGGAAACGCTCGGAAATGAGCGACCGGCGCCCTCCGGCACCGGCTGACCTGCGCCGGGTGACGGCGCCTCACAGGACACGCACCAAGGAGGTTTTCCATGCGTCTCACCACCAAGGGCCGCTTCGCGGTCACCGCCATGATCGACCTGGCCCTGCGCCAGAACAACGGCCCCGTCACGCTGGCGGCGATCAGCCAGCGCCAGCAGATCTCGCTGTCCTACCTGGAGCAGCTGTTCGGCAAGCTGCGCCGGCACGAACTGGTGGAGTCCACCCGCGGGCCGGGCGGCGGCTACACGCTGGGCCGCAAGGCGTCCGACATCACCGTGGCCGACATCATCGTGTCCGTGGACGAACCCATCGATGCGACCCAGTGCGGCGGCAAGGAGAACTGCAACGACGGCACGCGCTGCATGACGCACGAGCTGTGGGCGCAGCTGAACCAGCGCATGGTGGAGTTCCTGGACTCCGTCAACCTCCAGAAGCTGGTTGACGAGCAGCTCGCCAAGGGCATCCAGATCGAGGACAAGCCGGCCGTCAAGCGCGCGATCTCCAGCGCCCCGGTCGTCAAGCCGATCCGCGTGAACGCGCCGAACTCGGTTTTCGCGCTGGGCAGCATGTCGCCGGCCAAGTAAGGCCGATTGAGGTAGAAACGCCTGCGACCCGCGTTCGCGGGCACGACGATTTCAGATGGACATGACCCCGCATCTTCCGATCTACATGGACTACGGCGCCACCACGCCGGTCGACCCGCGCGTGGTCGACGCCATGATTCCCTGGCTGCGCGAGCACTTCGGCAATCCGGCCTCGCGCAGCCATGCCTGGGGCTGGGAGGCGGAAGCGGCCGTGGAGAAGGCCCGCGAACAGGTGGCCGCGCTGATCGGCGCCGACCCGCGCGAGATCGTCTGGACTTCCGGCGCGACCGAATCGGACAACCTGGCCCTCAAGGGTGCCGCGCAGTTCTACAAGTCGCGCGGCAAGCACCTGGTGACGGTGAAGACCGAGCACAAGGCGGTGCTGGATCCCATGCGCGAGCTGGAGCGCCAGGGCTTCGAGGTGACCTACCTCGACGTGCAGGAGGACGGCCTGCTGGACCTGGAGGCGTTCAAGGCCGCGCTGCGGCCCGACACCATCCTGGCCAGCGTCATGCTGGTCAACAACGAGATCGGCGTGATCCAGGACATCCCGGCGATCGGCGCCATCTGCCGCGAGAAGGGCATCGTCTTCCACATCGATGCCGCCCAGGCGACCGGCAAGGTCGAGATCGACGTGCAGGCCCTGCCGGTGGACCTGATGAGCCTGGCCTCGCACAAGACCTACGGCCCCAAGGGCATTGGCGCGCTCTACGTGCGGCGCAAGCCGCGCGTGCGGCTGGAGGCCCAGATGCACGGCGGCGGCCACGAGCGCGGCCTGCGCTCGGGCACGCTGCCCACCCACCAGATCGTGGGCATGGGCGAGGCCTTCCGCATCGCGAAGGAAGAGATGGCGCAGGACAACGCCAAGGCCGTCGCGCTGCACCAGCGCATGCTCGACGGCCTGAAGGACATCGAGCAGGTGTTCATCAACGGCAGCCTGGAGCCGGGCCGGCGGGTGCCGCAGAACCTGAACATGAGCTTCAACTTCGTCGAGGGCGAGTCGCTGATGATGGGCATCAAGGGGCTGGCGGTGTCGTCGGGCTCCGCCTGCACCTCGGCCTCGCTGGAGCCCAGCTACGTGCTGCGCGCCCTGGGTCGCAGCGACGAGCTGGCGCACAGCAGCCTGCGCATGACCATCGGCCGCTTCACGACCGAGGAAGAGATCGACTACGCGGTGGACACCATCCGCAAGAACGTCGCCCGGCTGCGCGAGTTGAGCCCGCTCTGGGAGATGTACCAGGACGGCGTCGACCTCAGCACCATCCAGTGGGCCGCCCACTGAGCAATCCATAAATCGAAGAGAAGAGAGGAACGGCAATGGCTTATTCGGACAAGGTCGTCGACCACTACGAGAACCCACGCAACGTGGGCTCCTTCGACAAGGGCGACCACTCGGTGGGCACCGGCATGGTCGGCGCGCCCGCCTGCGGCGACGTGATGAAGCTGCAGATCAAGGTCAACGAGTCCACCGGCGTGATCGAGGACGCCCGCTTCAAGACCTATGGCTGTGGTTCGGCCATTGCGTCCAGCTCGCTGGTGACCGAATGGGTCAAGGGCAAGACGCTGGACCAGGCGGCGGCGCTGAAGAACAGCCAGATCGCCGAGGAACTGGCGCTGCCGCCGGTGAAGATCCACTGCTCGATCCTGGCCGAGGACGCGATCAAGGCCGCGGTCGAGGACTACCGCAAGAAGCACGCGCACTGAGCCGATCGGGCGCGCCAAACACGAGCAAGACCATGACTGTGACACTGACCGAAGCGGCTGCGCGGCACGTGCAGCGTTACCTGGACAAGCGCGGCAAGGGCCTGGGCGTGAGGCTGGGCGTGAAGACCACCGGCTGCTCCGGCCTGGCCTACCAGCTCGAATACGTCGACGAGGCGGCGCCGGAGGACGTGGTGTTCGAGCAGCACGGCGTGAAGCTCATGGTGGATCCCAAGAGCCTGGCCTACATGGACGGCACCGAGCTCGACTTCGTGCGCGAGGGCCTGAACGAGGGCTTTCGCTTCAACAACCCGAACGAGCGCGACCGCTGCGGTTGCGGCGAATCGTTCCGGGTGTGAATCTCCAGGACACCGACTTCACGCTGTTCGACGTGCCGGAGCGGTTCGCGCAGGACCGCGCCGCTATCGATGCGCGCTGGAAGGAATTGCAGCGCGAAGTCCATCCCGATCGCTTCGCCGCACAGGGCGCTGCGGCCCAGCGCGTGGCCATGCAGTGGTCGGTGCGAATCAACGAAGCCCATCACCGCCTGAAGGACCCGCTGCGCCGCGCCGCCTACCTGTGCGAGTTGCGCGGCGCCCCCATCGACGCCGAGCGCAACACGGCCATGCCGGCCCGGTTCCTGCACGAGCAGATCGAGTGGCGCGAGGCGCTGGAGGAAGCCGCCTCGGTGGCCGAACTGGACGCCCTGAACGATCGCCTGGAGCGCACCCGCTCCGGCGTGCTGGCCGAGGTCGAGCGCCTGCTCGACCACGAGGGCGATGCCGTGGCGGCTGCGCAGCAGGTCCGCGCGCTGATGTTCCTCGAGCGTTTCGCCAGCGAGGTCGAGAAGCGCTTCGACCAGCTGGGACAATAGCCGGATGGCGCTTCTCCAGATCTCCGAGCCGGGCCAGTCGCCCGACCCGCACCGGCGCCGCATCGCCGTCGGCATCGACCTGGGCACCACCCATTCGCTGGTGGCGGCCATGCGCCACGGCGTGCCGGAATGCCTGCCGGACGAGCAGGGCAGGGTGCTGCTGCCCTCGGTGGTGCGCTACCTGGACAACGGCGGCCGCCAGGTCGGCCACGACGCGCGGCAGGCGCAGGGCACCGATCCGCAGAACACCGTCGCATCCGCCAAGCGCTTCATGGGCCGCGGCCTGGCCGACATCGTCGACCGCGAGCGGCTGCCCTACGACTTCGTCGACCAGCCCGGCATGCTGGCACTGCGCACCCGGGCCGGCGAGAAGTCGCCAGTGGCCATCAGCGCCGAAATCCTGGCCACGCTGCGCCAGCGCGCCGAGGACAGCTTCGACGACGAGCTGTGCGGCGCGGTGATCACCGTGCCGGCCTACTTCGACGAGGCGCAGCGCCAAGCCACCAAGGACGCCGCCCAACTCGCCGGGCTGAAGGTGCTGCGCCTGATCAACGAGCCCACCGCCGCGGCCATCGCCTATGGCCTGGACCACGGCAGCGAGGGCCTCTACGCGATCTACGACCTGGGCGGCGGCACCTTCGACATCTCCATCCTGCGGCTGGCCCGCGGCGTGTTCGAGGTCGTCGCCACCGGCGGCGACTCCGCGCTGGGCGGCGACGACTACGACCGCGCGCTGGCGGCGCACCTGCTGGCCACCGCCGGCGTGCAGGCGCCGTCGCCTTCGGACAAGGCCCTCGTGACCATGGCTGCGCGGGCGGCCAAGGAGCGCCTGACGGACGAGGAGCAGGCCGAGGCCGTGCTGCCGCTGTCCGGCGGGGAAGCGCGAGTAGTCGTGACGCGGGCCGACTTCGACCGCGTGACCGCACACCTGACCCAGCGCACCCTGTCGGCCGTGCGCAAGGCGCTGCGCGACGCGAAGCTCGCGCGCGAGGACGTGAAGGGCGTGGTGTTGGTGGGCGGCTCGACCCGCATGCCGCAGGTGCGCAGCGCGGTGGCCGGCTTCTTCGGCCGCGAGCCGCTGGTCGACCTGGACCCGGACCAGGTCGTGGCGCTGGGCGCCGCCGTGCAGGCCAACCAGCTGGCCGGCAACGACGCCGCCGGCGACCTGCTGCTGCTGGACGTGATCCCGCTGTCGCTGGGCATAGAGACCATGGGCGGGCTGGTCGAGCGCATCGTGCCGCGCAACGAAACCATCCCCACCGCCAAGGCCCAGGACTTCACCACCTTCAAGGACGGCCAGACCGCGATGGCGCTGCACGTGGTGCAGGGCGAGCGCGACCTGGTGCAGGACTGCCGCAGCCTGGCCCGCTTCGAACTGCGCGGCATCCCGCCGATGGCCGCCGGCGCCGCGCGCATCCGCGTCACCTTCACCGTCGATGCCGACGGCCTGCTGAGCGTGAGCGCGCGCGAGCAGGCCAGCGGAGTGGAGGCGACGATCGACGTCAAGCCCTCGTACGGCCTGACGGACGAGCAGATCGCCGCCATGCTGCAGGAAAGCTTCTCGACCGCGCAGCAGGACATGCAGGCGAGGGCGCTGGCCGAGGCCCGGATCGACGCGGATCGCCTGCTGCTGGTCACCTCCAGCGCGCTCGAGGCCGACGGCGCCCTGCTGCAACCGGGCGAGCGTGCCGCGATCGACAAGCTGATGGACGAACTGCGGTCCAGGGCCGCCCACAGCGACCAGGCCGCGGCCATCGCGGCGGCCACCGAGTCGCTGGCCAAGGGAACCGAAGCCTTCGCCGTCCGGCGCATGGACCAGAGCATCCGGCAGGCGCTGGCCGGCCGCAACGTGGAGAGCCTGTAGGCATGACCGCCATCCGCATCCTGCCGCACCCGGAGTACTGCCCCGAAGGCGCGCAGGTGGACGTGCCGCCGGGCACGTCGATCTGCGAGGCCTTGCTGGACAACGGCATCCGGATCGAGCACGCCTGCGACATGAGCTGCGCCTGCACCACCTGCCACGTCATCGTTCGCGAGGGCTTCAACTCGCTGGGCGAGATGGACGAGAACGAGGAAGACATGCTCGATCGCGCCTGGGGTCTGGAGCCGAACTCGCGACTGTCCTGCCAGGCCATCGTGGCGCAGCAGGACCTGGTGGTCGAGATCCCGAAGTACTCGATCAACCACGCGAAAGAGAACCACTGAGGGTTCCACGGGGAAATCGGCCGGCCGCCTGCAATGGCCGAGCCATAATTCCCCCATGCGCCAGATCGTTCTCGACACCGAAACCACCGGCCTGTCCGCCGAAACCGGCGACCGCATCATCGAGATCGGCTGCGTGGAACTGGTGGCGCGCAAGCTCACCGGTCGCAACAAGCACTGGTACCTGAACCCCGATCGCGACAGCCACGAGGACGCGCTCAAGGTCCACGGCATCACCAGCGAGTTCCTGCGCGACAAGCCGCGCTTCCCGCAGATCGTCGACGAACTGCTGGAGTATGTGCAGGGCGCCGAGATCATCATCCACAACGCCGGGTTCGACCTCGGCTTCCTGGACAAGGAACTGGAGCTGGCCGGCCGGCCGGCCTTCCGCTCGCACATCGACGGCGTGATCGACACGCTGGCCATGGCCAAGGAGATGTACCCGGGCAAGCGCAACAGCCTGGATGCGCTGTGCGACCGCCTGGGCGTGGACAACTCCGGCCGCACCCTGCACGGCGCACTGCTGGACGCCGAACTGCTGGCCGACGTCTACATCAATCTCACCTGCGGCCAGGAAGTCCTGCTGATCGACGCCGGGCCGGAAGACACCTTCGCTGCGATCCAGACCCGCGTCGACCTGCGTGCCTTCACGCTGCCCGTGCTGCGGGCCAACGAACAGGAAGCCGCCGCCCACGAGGAAGTCCTGGCCCAGCTGGACAAGGCCAGCGGCGGCAAGACGCTGTGGCGCACCCAGGCGCGCGAGGACGCCTCTTCAACTGTGGCATAATCCTGCGCTTTCCGGCAGTGGACACACGCGGTCCGCTGGCGAGAAGAGGGTGATTAGCTCAGCGGTAGAGCACTGCCTTCACACGGCAGGGGTCACATGTTCGATCCATGTATCACCCACCATGAATTCACGACCACGGCACCTTCGGGTGCCGTTTTCGTTAGTGGCCTTTCCGGGCGCCGCTGATCCCCTGTCCACTCGGCCCCGGCATTGCCGAAGAGCCTTCCTGCCCAGCCCCGCACACACGATTACCACTGCTTGCTTGAAAGCACGCTGCCCATGGCCTACACCCGCCAGATTCGCCTGCCGCAAGAAGGCGGGACCCGTTCGGCATCGTGCAAAGGAGACTGGCATGGCATCGGAACAGTGGCGCCTCGAGGGTGACTGGATCAAGAACTGCAGCTGCGCATTCGGCTGCCCTTGCGATTTCAACGCCAAGCCGACCAACGGCAAGTGCGAAGGCTTCCTGGGCATGCGCATCGCCAAGGGCCACTACGGGCAGACCTCGCTGGACGGGCTGAGCTTCTTCGTGGTGGTCCACTTCCCCGGCCCGCTGCACGAGGGCAACGGCCAGGCGCAGCCCATCATCGAGGAGCGCGCCAGCCCCGAGCAGCGCCAGGCCCTGTTCAGCATCATGTCGGGGCAGCAGTCGGACGAAGGCACGCTGTTCCACATCTTCAGCCAGATCGTCACCAAGATGCACGATCCGGTGTTCGCCCCGGTCCGGTTCGAGTTCGACCAGGCCGGACGCACGGCTCGCTTGAGCATCCCCGGCGTGCTCGAATCGGACGTGGAGCCGATCAAGAATCCCGTGACCGGCGCGCCGCACCGCATCCAGGTCCTGATGCCCGAGGGCTTCGAACACCGCATGGGCGAGGTGGCCAGTTCCAACATCAGCAGCACCGGCGCCATCCCGTTCAAGACACAGGGCGGCCACAGCACCCTGGCCAAGGTCGTGCAGACGCCGCAAGGCGTCGCCGCTTGAGCGTGCGCTCCGCCTCGGCTCCGGACCTGGCCGCGCAAGGTCCGCACGAGTCCGCTCCTGAGGTTCTCCTGGAGAAGGCGCTTCGGCGCGAGCGGGCCGCGGTCGTTTCGGCCCTGTTGCTCATCGTGCTGGCGTCCTGGGCCTACCTGTGGTCCGGCGCGGGCACCATGGAAGACATGGGCGGCATGCTGATGCCCATGAGTTCCGGTCCCTGGACACCGGGCCATGCTCTCGTGATGCTGGCCATGTGGATGGTGATGATGGCCGCCATGATGCTGCCCTCGGCGGCGCCCATGATCCTGCTGTTCACCACCATCGCGCGCCGGCGCCGGGCCGCCGGCGGGCCCAGCGGCTCCCCTTGGGTGTTCTCCGCAGGGTACCTGGCGACCTGGGCGGTCTTCAGCGTTGGCGCGGTGGCGCTGCAGTTCGCGCTGGAACGGGCGGCCCTGCTGTCGCCCATGATGGAGACGACGAGTGTCGCGCTGGCGGGGGCCCTGTTCGTCGGAGCCGGGCTCTACCAGTGGACGCCCCTGAAGCAGTCCTGCCTGCGCCGCTGCCGATCGCCGCTGGAATTCGTACTCACCCACTGGCGCGAAGGCTCGCGTGGTGCGTTCGCCATGGGCGTGCGGCATGGCCTTTACTGCGTGGGCTGCTGTGCGGTGCTGATGCTGCTGCTGTTCGCGGGCGGCATCATGAACCTGCTGTGGATTGCCGGGCTGGCGCTGTTCGTGCTGGCCGAGAAGCTGGCCCCGTGGGGCTCGTGGATAGGCCGTGCGGCCGGTGCGGGCCTGGTGGCCTGGGGCATCGCGACGCTCGTCGCAGCGGTCTGAGCGACTTCCCGCACGCGACTGCCGACGAGTTGCGTGGGCGCGATGTTGCGGCGCCAAGGCCTCAAGCGGCGTCCAGCGCTGCCACAATCAGCGCCGATGACATCGCCCGTTCGACCCAGCTCCGTCGCCGCGATCCACGTCCCGTGTGCACCGTCGACTGAGGCGGCGTCCATTCCTCGAACGCCCGCGTGATGGACCGGGTCGACGCCCTCGTCATCGGTGCCGGCGTGGTCGGCCTGGCGGTCGCTCGGGCCCTGGCCCAGGCCGGACGCGAAACCATCGTGGCGGAGGCCGAGCCGGCCATAGGGCAGGGCGTCAGTTCCCGCAACAGCGAGGTGATCCACGCCGGCTTGTACTACGCACCGGGCTCGCTGAAGGCCAGGCTGTGCGTGCGGGGCAAGGAACTGCTGTACGACTTCTGCGCCAGCCACGGCGTCGCCCACCGGCGCTGCGGCAAGCTCACGGTCGCCAACAGCCCGGCGGAAGAGCAGGCCTTGCGCGGCCTGCAGGACCGGGCCGAAGCCAACGGTGTCCCCGTGGAGTGGCTCGACGGCGCCCAGGCCCTGTCGCTGGAGCCGGCGCTGCGCTGCCTCGTCGCCCTGCATTCGCCCAGCACCGGCATCGTCGACAGCCACGGCTTCATGCTGGCGCTGCAGGGCGACCTCGAGCGCGCAGGCGGCATGGTGGCGCTCGGCTCACCGGTCGATTCGGCGCGGCTCGAGCGCCGAGGCGGCCTGCACGTCGTCCGCATGGCCGACGGCACCGAGCTGGAGACCCCGGTCCTCGTCAACGCGGCCTCGCTGCACGCCTGTGCGCTGGCGCGCCGCTTCGACGGCCTGGACCCGCAGTTCGTGCCGCGCGAATGGTTCGCCAAGGGCAACTACTACTCGCTGTCGGGCCGGGCGCCGTTCACCCACCTGATCTATCCGGCCCCCGCCGACGCCCACCTCGGCACCCACCTGACCCTGGACCTGGGCGGCCAGGCCAAGTTCGGCCCCGACATCGAGTGGCTGGACATCCGCACGCCCGGCGAGATCGACTGGCGCGTGGATCCGGCGCGCGCGGACGGGTTCTACGCGGAGGTGCGGCGCTACTGGCCAGCGCTGCCCGACGGCAGCCTGCAGCCGAGCTACAGCGGCGTGCGCCCCAAGATCCACGGGCCCCACGAGAAGGCCCCGGATTTCCGCATTGACGGCCCGGCCCTGCATGGCCTGCCGGGACTGGTGAACCTGTTCGGGATCGAATCGCCGGGGCTGACCAGCTCGATCGCGATCGGCGAGCACGTGGCTGCCTTGCTGGGCGGCTGACCCCGCAAACGCCCAGAATCAACTTATAGGGAAAACCCGTAGAGACGGCTGGAGGCAGCTTCGGCGATCATTTGTCCGGACATTCGAATATCTGGAGTGAATGGATGACGCTTTCCGCCCCCGCAACCCCCATTTCCGGTGAACGCCATCGCGGCTCGATCGGCCGCTACCTCGAGGAATTCAAGGTCGGCGACGTGTACGAGCACTTCCCCGGCCGCACGATCACCGAGACGGACAACATCCAGTTCTCGCTGCTGACGATGAACTTCCATCCGATGCACTGCGATTCCCACTTCGCCACCAAGAGCGAGTTCGGCAAGCCCCTGGTCAACAGCGGGCTGACGCTGGCCATCGTGCTGGGCATGACGGTCGGCGACGTGAGCGGCAAGGCGATCGCCAACCTGGGCTGGACTGACATCAAGCTGACCGCGCCGGTGCATCCCGGCGACACCGTCTACGCGGAGTCGCAGGTGCTCGAGGTGCGCGAATCCAAGTCCCGCCCCACCCAGGGCATCGTGACCGTGCGCACCACCGGCAAGAAGGCCGACGGCACGGTGTTCATGACCTTCGTCCGCAGCGTGCTGATCCCCAAGCGGGGCCACAGCGTGCAGGACGCCGCCTGAAGTCTTTCCAACCACCCGAGACCGACTGGAGACAACCATGATCAAGACCACCCGACGCGCCCTGGCCGCCATCGCTGCCGCGGCCCTGACCTGCATGGCCGGCGCCGCTTCGGCCGCCGACCTGGTGCTGCCCAGCGAAGTGGCTGCCACGCACTGGAAGACCCGGTACATGAACGAGTTCGCCGAGGAGGTGAAGAAGCGCACCGGCGGCGCCATCAGCGTCAAGGTCTTCCCCGGCGGCCAGCTCTACAACGACCAGGACGCCATGGCTGCGCTCGGCACCGGCTCGGTCCACATGGTCTGGCCCGTGGCCGTGCGCCTGGAAACCGTGGACCCGCGCACCGGCGTGATGAACCTGCCGTTCGCCGTGTCGGACGACCAGATGCAGAACCAGTGCTTCAACAACGGCATCACGAAGCTCATGTCCTCGTACGTGGAGCCGCGCAACCTGAAGGTGCTGGGCTTCCTGCGCACCAGCGACCTGATGTTCGTGTTCCGCGACCGTGACGTGAAGAAGATGGAGGACGTCAAGGGCAGCAAGGTGCGTGTCACCGGCGGCAAGGTCTTCCTCGACGTGATGCGCTCGATCGGCACCAGTCCGGTGTCCATGGCCGCTTCCGAGATGAGCACCGCGCTGTCGCAGGGCGCGATCGACGGCGTCTTCACCTCGCCGGCCGGCTGGGCGGAGATGATCGGCATGACCGCGAAGCACGCGTGGTACGTGCCGGGCATGTCCGTCGCCACCTACGCCGTGGTGGTCGACAAGGGCTGGCTGGACGGCCTGGCCGAGCCGCACCGCAAGGCCGTCACCGACGTGGTTGCCGAGATCGCCAAGCGCCAGTGGAATGAGGCGATCGAGGAAGACAAGAAGATGATCGCCAAGATGACCGCGCAGGGCGCCGTGTACCGCACCGCGGACAAGGCCGAGATCGCCCGCTGGCGCGCGCAGGCGGCCCCGGTGACCAAGACCTTCACCGACAAGTACGCCGACGCCGCCAGGAAGATGGCGGACCTGGCCAAGACCTGCAATGCGAACTGAAGCCATGCCGGCCACCGCCAGGCCAGCTGATCCGCCGGCTGCCGCCGGGCCGCGGCCCGGCGCCGCGGCTTCGCAGCCGCCCCGGCGCTCGCTGTGGGACCGGTTCGAATCCGGTCCCGTGCTGGCGGTCGCCAGCCTGCTGTTCCTCGCGTCGACCGGGGTGATGCTCTCGGAGGGCATCAACCGTTCGACCCGCGACATCAGCTTCTTCTGGGCCGAGGAGGCAGTGCGCTTCCTGATGATCTGGGCGTTCTTCCTGACGCTCGGCGCCGCCGGCCGCCACGGCCTGCACATCCGCACCGAGATGCTGGTGGACACCATGAGTCCGCGCGTGCGCCGTGCGATGCACTTCGGTGCCGTGCTCGTCGGCCTCGTGTTCGCGGCCGTGCTGTTCGGCGCCTCGTTCCCCCAGCTGATTCGCTACTACACGATGGGGATGATGTCCGAGTCCAACCTCGACATCCCGCAGTGGGTCGTGTTCTGCGCGATGCCTTTGGGCGCTGCCCTGTGGTTCGGCTACTACCTGCGCTGCCTCGTTTCCTGGTTCAAGGGTGAAGACCCGTTCACCAGCGCCGGCGTGACCGGCTCGGAGCTCTGACATGGCAATGATGCCTTTGCTGGCCGTGGTGGCGATGCTCGGCCTGCTGGCCATCGGCTCGCACGTGGCCGTGGCCATGGGCGTGGTGACCACCGGCATGGTGCTGGCGCTGGACGGCGTGCCCATGACGGTGATCGCGCAGACCGCCTTCAAGTCGGTCAACAGCTACCCGCTGATGGCCATCCCGATGTTCGTGCTGGCCGGCAACCTGATGATGAAGGGCAACATCGCCGGCCTGATGATCGACCTGATCGGCAGCCTGGTGCGGGCGGTGCGCGGCGGGCTGGCGCTGACGGTGATGATCACCTGCGTCTTCTTCGCCGCCATTTCCGGCTCCAGTGTCGGCTCGGCCGCGGCCATCGGCGCCGCCACCGTCAAGGGCCTGAAGGCCGAGGAATACCCGGCTCGCTTCTCCGCCGGCCTGGTGGCCGTGGGCGGCACGATCGGCCTGATGATCCCGCCCTCGCTGGGCTTCATCCTGATCGGCTCCATCGTGGGCCTGCCCGTGGACAAGCTGTTCATCGCCGGCGTGCTGCCGGGCCTGATGGAAGGCTTCATGCTGCTGGTGGCCGTCAAGTGGCTGTCGCACCGCTACGGCTACGGCAAGACCACGGCGCGGCCGGACTGGGCCGGCTTCACCGGCCGGCTGCCCAAGGCCGCTGCCGCCGTGCTGATGCCGGTGTTCATCATCGGTTCCATCTACACCGGCATGCTCACACCCACCGAGGTGTCCGCGTTCGCCGCCGCCTATGCCGCCGTGCTGTGCCTGCTGGTGTACCGCAGCGTGACCGCCGGCGAGACCTGGCAGGTGGTGAAGGACTCGCTCCTGCAGTCCACCATGATCTTCGCGGTGGTGATGGGCGGCAGCCTGGTGGGCTTCGTGCTGGCGCGCATGGGGGTATCCGCCGCCGTGGTGGACTTCATCAAGAGCATCGACATGTCCGCCTGGCAGTTCCTGCTGGTGGCCAACCTGATCCTGCTGGTGCTGGGCATGTTCCTGGACGGCGTGGCGATGATCGTGCTGACCGCGCCGCTGCTGTTCCCCATCGCCACCGCGCTGGGCATCAACCCGATCCACTTCGCCGTGATCATGGTGGCCAACGTGGAGATCGCCACGCTGACGCCGCCGGTGGGCCTGAACCTGTTCGTGATGAGCGGCATCGCCAAGCTCCCCGTGCACGAGGTCGTTCGCGGCGTGCTGCCCTTCTACTTCGTGCGCCTGGTCGGCCTCGCCCTGATCACCTACGTGCCAGTCATCTCGCTGGCCCTCGTTTCCTGAAGACACAGCCATGAACCAAGCCAACGAAACCATCTCGGCCCGGCTCGGCCGCTTCGCGGCGGAACTGCGTGCCGAGGACATCCCCACGGATGTCCTGGAGCGCGCCAAGTACCTGATCCTCGATGCGGTCGGCATCGCCTGGGCTTCGACGCACTTCGATTTCGCGCACCGCACGCTGTCGGCGGTCACCGAGATGTCGGGCACGGGCGGCGACACCCCAGTGATCGGGCTGGCGCACCGCCTGCAGGCACGCGACGCAATGCTGGTCAACGGCCTGCTGGTGCACGGCCTGGACTTCGACGACACGCATGCGCCCGGCGTGATCCACGCCACGGCCAGCTGCTTCCCCAGCGCGCTCGGCGTCGCCGCGCTCGCCGACCTGGACGGCCGCTCGCTGCTGGCGGCCTACGTGGCCGGCATGGAAGCGGCCACCCGGCTGGGCGCCGTCGCCAAGGGCGGCTTCCACCAGGTCGGCTTCCACCCGACCGGCCTCATCGGCGCCTTCGGCTGCTCGCTGGTCGCCGGCCGCCTGCTGGGCCTGAACGCGAAGCAGCTCCGGGATGCGCAGGGCATCGCGCTCAGCGTGGGTTCGGGCAGCCTCGAGTTCCTGCAGGACGGCGCGTGGACCAAGCGCATGCATCCCGGCTGGGCCGCGGTCGCCGGCTACACCGCCGCGACGATGGCGCGCCACGGCTTCGTCGGTCCGCGCCAGGCCTACGAAGGCCGCTTCGGCTTGTTCCCCAGCCACCTGGGCGCCCTGATGGAGCAGGCGGACCTGTCGCTCGCGACTGAAGGCCTGGGCTCGAAGTGGGAAGTGCCGGTGGTCTCGGTCAAGCCGATCCCCGCCTGCCACTTCACCCACGCCAGCGCCGACGCCGCCGCGATCCTGCGCGACAAGCACGGCCTGAAGGCTTCGGACATCGAGTCGGTGCGCGTGCTGGTGCCGGCCGAAGTGGTGAAGACCGTGTGCGAGCCGGTGGCGACCAAGCAGCGGCCGCAGAACAGCTACGACG
Source organism: Ramlibacter sp. (assembly GCF_035627355.1). Lineage (GTDB taxonomy): Bacteria > Pseudomonadota > Gammaproteobacteria > Burkholderiales > Burkholderiaceae_C > Ramlibacter. The sequence continues at coordinate 1,910 of NZ_DASPLW010000041.1, read as the reverse complement.
CCCAGTTCAGCATCCCCTACACCGTGGCCACCGGCCTGCTGCGCGGCGACTTCGGCCTGCAGCACCTGGAGGACGCGGCGCTGCAGGACGCGGAAGTGATCGCGCTCGCCCACAAGGTCAAGTACGAGGTGGATCCGGATTCGCCCTTCCCGAAGTACTACTCGGGCGAGGTGGTCGTGACCACCACCGACGGCCGCGAGCTGCGCCACCGCGAGGAAGTCAATCGCGGCGCGTCGGACCGCCCGCTGTCCGCGGCCGACATCGAGAAGAAGTTCATGGCCAACGCCACGCTGGCCGCCAGCCCGGCGCGCGCCCAGCAGCTGCTGGAGGCGGTGCTGACGCTGGACCGCGCGCCGTCCGCCCGTGCCCTGGCCCAGGCGCTGGCTCGCTGAGACATCCAAGGAGTTCAAGAGACATGAAGCACGACATCGACGACGAGCAGCTGATCCTGGATGCCGTCGACAAATTTCTGGAGTCCGCGGTGCGCCCCTACGCGCACCAGCTGGAGAAGGAGGACATCTACCCGGCCGAGATCGTCGAGCAGATGAAGGAGATGGGCCTGTTCGGCTGCATCATCGACCCCGAGTACGGCGGCATGGGCCTGTCGGCCTCCACCTACGCCAAGATCATCGAGCGCATCTCCGGCGTGTGGATGTCGATCTCCGGCATCATCAACTCGCACCTGATCATGGCCTGGGCGGTGCAGCGCAACGGCACCGAGGAGCAGAAGCGCTACTACCTGCCGAAGTTCGCCACCGGCGAGCTGCGCGGCGGGGTGGGCCTGACCGAGCCGGACGCCGGCACGGACCTGCAGTCCATCCGCACGACGGCGGTGCGCGACGGCGACCACTACGTGGTCAACGGGGCCAAGACCTGGATCACCAACTCCATGTACGGCAACACGATCGCGCTGCTGGTCAAGACCGACCCGCAGGCGCAGCCGCGCCACAAGGGCATGAGCCTGTTCATCGCCGAGAAGGGCCCGGGCTTCAACGTGACCCGCAAGCTGGAGAAGCTCGGCTACCGCGGCATCGACACCTGCGAGCTGCAGTTCGACAACTACCGCGTGCCGGCCGACCGCCTGATCGGCGGCGTGGAAGGCCAGGGCTTGAAGCACGTGCTCAACGGCCTGGAACTGGGGCGCATCAACGTGGCCGCGCGCGGCGCCGGCGTGGCACGCGCCGCGCTGAAGGAGGCCGTCGCCTACTCGCAGCAGCGCAAGACCTTCGGCAAGCCGATCTGCGAGCACCAGGCGATCCAGCTCAAACTGGGCGAGATGGCCACCCGCTGCGAGGCCGCGTCGCTGCTGGTGCAGAGCGCCGCCGAGAAGTTCGATCGCGGCGAGCGCTGCGACATGGAAGCCGGCATGGCCAAGTACTTCGCCACCGAGTCCGCGATGGAGAACGCGCTGGAGTGCATGCGCATCCACGGCGGCTACGGCTACTCGAAGGAGTTCAATGTGGAGCGCCTGTACCGCGACGCGCCCCTGCTGCTGATCGGCGAGGGCACCAACGAGATGCAGCGCATCATCATCGCCAGGCAGCTGGTGGAACGGAACCCCGCATGAAACTGCCGCTCGAAGGCCTGCGCATCGTCGCGGTCGAACAGTACGGGGCCGGCCCGTTCGGCACCCAGCACCTGTCCGACCTCGGTGCCGAGGTGATCAAGATCGAGAACCCGAAGGACGGCGGCGACGTCGGCCGTGCCGTGGGCCCGTACTTCTTCGGCCCGGGCGACAGCCACTTCCACCAGTCGTTCAACCGCAACAAGAAGAGCATGACGCTGGACCTGAAGGCGCCCAGCGGCAAGGCGATCTTCCATGCACTGGTGAAGACGGCCGATGCGGTGTTTGACAACCTGCGCGGCGACCTGCCCGCCAAGCTGGGGCTGACCTACGACGCGCTGAAGGA
>NZ_DASPLW010000040.1:0-112372 GCF_035627355.1 Ramlibacter sp. | reverse complement strand
ACGACCAGTACGCCGTGCAGGCCTTCGAAGCGCAGGCCGTGGACTACCTGCTCAAGCCGGTGCAGCCGGCGCGGCTGGCACGCACGGTCGCGCGGGTCCAGGAGGCGCTCGGCAAGCGCAAGGGCGCTGGCGGCGGGCTGGATGTCGTCGTCGAGCAGCTGAGGCACCTGCTCGCCCCGATGCCGGCGGCCGCTGCCACACCGCTGCGCATGATTCAGGCCGGCGTGGGCAGCGGCATCCGCATGGTGCCCATGGCCGAGGTGCTGGCCTTCGAGGCGGCCGACAAGTACGTGCGCGTGCTGACCGCCGGCCACGAGTACCTGATCCGCACGCCGCTGAAGGACTTGCAGCCGCAGCTCGACCCGGCCGAGTTCTGGCAGGTGCACCGCGGCACGGTGGTGCGCGCATCCGCCATCGAGGCGGTGACGCGCGACGAGGCCGGCAAGCTGCACCTGGCACTGCGCGGCCGCCCGGAGCGCTGGAGCGTCAGCCGGCTGTACGCGCATCTGTTCAAGGCGATGTAGGTAGCCATCACTCCGCCGCGGCTGCAAATGCGGCCCTGTCCTACAGCCGCGCGCCCGGTGCTGCGGTTTACTAGAGCCATCGGTTTGCGGGCTGGCCGAGCAATCGACCGGCCCCTTTCGGAAATCACCCCGACTCCTCTGAGTCCCCTCCTCCTCCGGGGTGAGCTGGTCCGGCCCTCCGTCCCGCGACTGGCAAGTTACCCCCAGGCCCCAAGCCTGGGGGTTCTTTTTTTGTTCCTTTGGCGCCGCATCCTCGCAGCCCTCATCGCAGGCGCGCACGCCGACACCGAACCGGGATGGGCCGGGTAAGGTCGGTCCTACCGGCGCTGCTGGAGCGTTCGGGCACCCCCATCGCGTTCACCGGGGGTACCTTGTCACCGTGCGGCGACACCCGGAGTGGGCGGCGCGCCGCCCCGTTCCCGATGCCGCGCCAGGATTCCCGCCTCCCACGCAACAGCGAGCGCCCCAACGGGAGCGCCCGCCGCAGCGAGCGCGCGACGGCCGGCCAGCAGGCGCGTCCCGGCAAGAGCGGCTACGGCATGGACAGCATCCGCCGCAACCTGCGGGTGCAGCTGGAACAGCGCCGCCTGCTGCGGCCGGGCCCGCCGCCGTGGGATGACGACGACAAGAGCAACGGCGCCGACGGTTCGTCCTGACGCGAACGGGCCACCCACCGTCAGCGGCCGAAAAAAACCCCGCGGCGCCGAAGCGCACGCGGGGGACCTTGGAGAAAAACGTTCGTGCGGTCGCGTCAGCGATCAGCGCCAGTGGCGATGGCCGCGATGGCCGTGCCCATGGCCATGGCCATGGCCGCGGCTCTTGAAGTGACCGTGGCCGTGGCCGTGGCCGCCATGCCAGTTGTTGCGATACACCACCACCGGGGCGGGCTGCTGGTAGTAGATGCCGCCCGGATAGACGACTTGCGGCTGGGTATAGACCACCGGCGGCACGATCACGGGCGCCGGGGCGACCACGACCGGGGCGACCGGACGGTGGTTGCCCACGCCCACATGGACGCCCGGGGCTGCGTGGACGCCGACCGACCAGTACACGTCCCTGGCCTGCGCCGAACCCATGGCGGCGACTGCCAGCGAACCCAGCAGGGCCGCCTTGCCGATGAGGGAACGGGTGGAACTCATGGAAATCTCCTGTTAAGGGTGTTCGCGGCGCGCATGGCACACCGATGTGCGTATTTAACGCTGGGGCAACCCGACTGGATACGCCCGGCAGGTCAAGAGCGTTGCCAGACGTAACCCAGCGCAGCCGGGGTAACCCGTAGTCGCAACCTAGAATCGCCCTCGATATGACCTCCCCTGCCGAGAAAGACAGCGCCAAGCCAAGCCATTTCCTGCGCCAGATCATCGAGCGCGACCTCGAACAGGGCACGTACTCGCAGCGGCGCTGGGCGGGCCACCCCGGTGATGCGGACACGCAACAGAAAGGCCCGCTGGACCCCGCGCGCATCCGCACCCGCTTCCCGCCCGAGCCCAACGGCTACCTGCACGTGGGCCACGCCAAGAGCATCTGCCTGAATTTCGGGCTGGCGCGCGACTACGGCGGCATCTGCCACCTGCGCTTCGACGACACCAACCCCGAGAAGGAAGAGGTCGAGTACGTCGAATCGATCAAGGACGCCGTGCGCTGGCTGGGTTTCGACTGGGACGCCAAGGGCACCAGCCACCTCTACCAGGCCAGCGACTACTTCGACTTCATGTACCGGGCCGCCGAGTACCTGATAGGCGCCGGCCTGGCCTACGTGGACGAACAGACGCCGGAGCTGATGCGCGCCAACCGGGGCGACTTCTCCCGGCCGGGCGTGGACAGCCCCTTCCGCAAGCGATCCGTCGACGAGAACCTGCAGCGCTTCCGCGAGATGCGCGACGGCCAGCTGCCAGACGGCGCCGCCGTGCTGCGCGCGAAGATCGACATGGCCAGCCCCAACATCAACATGCGGGACCCGGCCCTGTACCGCATCAAGCATGCGGAGCACCACAACACGGGCGACAAGTGGTGCATCTATCCCATGTACACCTTCGCGCACCCGATCGAGGACGCGCTGGAGAACATCACCCACAGCTTCTGCACGCTGGAGTTCGAGGACCAGCGGCCGTTCTACGACTGGCTGCTGGACCGGCTGGCCGAGGGCGGGCTGATCAACAAGCCGCATCCGCGCCAGTACGAATTCGCGCGCCTGAACCTGACCTACGTGGTCACCAGCAAGCGCAAGCTCAAGCAGCTGGTGGACGAAGGCCACGTGGGCGGCTGGGACGACCCCCGCATGCCCACCATCGTCGGCCTGCGGCGGCGCGGCTACACGCCCGAATCGCTGCAGCTGTTCGCCGAGCGCATCGGCGTGAGCAAGGCGGACAGCTGGATCGACTACTCGGTGCTGGAAGGCGCCCTGCGCGACGACCTGGACCCCAAGGCCGCCCGCGCCATGGCGGTGCTGGACCCGGTGAAGCTGGTGATCGAGAACTGGGGCGAAGTCATGGGCGCCGACGACAAGCTCGATCCCTGCAGCGCGCCGGTGCACCCGCACGACGCATCGCGCGGCCGGCGCCAGTTCATGTTCGGCCGCGAACTGTGGATCGAGCGCACCGATTACGAGGAAACGCCACCCAAGGGCTTCTTCCGCCTGTTCCCCGGCAACAAGGTTCGCCTGAAGTACGGCCACGTGGTGGAGTGCGTCGGCGCGGACCGGGATGCCAACGGCACGATCACCCAGGTGCGCGCGAAGCTGGTGCCCGACACCAAGAGCGGCACGCCGGGCGCCGACGCCGTGAAGGTGAAGGGCAACATCACCTGGGTCGGCGTCGCCGACGGCCTGAAGGCGGAAGTGCGCCTCTACGACCGCCTGTTCGCGGTGCCGCAACCGGGGACCGGGGAGAAGGACTTCCTCGAAGAGATCAACCCGGATTCGCTGAAGGTAGTGACGGCCTACGTGGAGCCGTCACTGCGCGAAGCCAAAGGGGACGAGAAGTTCCAGTTCGAGCGGCACGGGTACTTCGTGGCGGATCGGGTGGAGCATCGACCGGGTGAGCGTCCGGTGTTCAACCGGGTGACGGGGTTGAAGGATAGTTGGGGGAAGTAGCGGGTACTTGCGGCCAGCTGTCCGCTTCAGCAACCGAGCTCGCGATACTTTTTTCTTTGCTCGAACAGCCGTTGCTCCGTTGGGGTGGCCGCCGCGCCTTGCGCGAATCCCGGTTTGCTCGCACCAGCTTCTATATCGGCATCCAGCTTCCCGCATTCGAGTCGATCAGCTGGGGCCAGCTTGGCGCGCCGAAGTCGCCTCTCTCTCTGCTCTGGCGTTTCGTTGAACAGCGGTCTCAATGCGTCAGCCATAGCCTTGTTGTGTTCAGTCCGGGCAACGTCGGCGCCCTTGCGGGTCTTCCCCGTCCACTTGTCCAAACCCTGAGTAGGGGTGGTGTCGACGACCGTAGCTCCCAGGCAAGGCTCGTGCGAATAGACAACGGACCCCTTCGACACACACTTGTAGACAGCCTGGGCGCCGCACGTGGCGGAGCTGAAAAGCAAGCCGCCCACGAAAACCAGGCGGAGGGGATTCATCGCGTTCCCCTGCATGAGGGGTACCGGGAACAGCCCCAGAAATGGGAACCGGCATTCGGTCCGTTCTTCGCGGTCCGGCGCACCATGGGCGCCTTGCACTTCGGGCAATCCGGCGTGCGCTGAGCCGTCTGCGCCGAGGGGCGGACAGGCGGAGCGCCCGACGGGGCAGCCGATGATGCCTTGGCTTGCTGAATCAGTCCGAACAGCTTCGGCCCATCCACCAGCGTGATGTTCCGGCCTTCAGCAAACGCACGGGCGTCCGAGCTGAAACCGCCCGACGTGACCACGAAAGCGCCGGCCGCGCCCCGTGCAACCATGACGCCGAACAGTTCACGTACCACATGGACACCGACCTGGGTGGCTTTCCACTGCTTGCATTGCACCAGGTACGTCTCACTGCCCTTTCTAAGCACGAGATCCACACCGCCGTCCGCACCGCCGCCTCCGACTTCGGTGACCGTGTACCCCTGCTGGCGGAAGGCTTCGCCGACGAGGAGCTCGAACTCCGTCCAGCTCATGCCATGCAGGGCTTGCGGGGACCTCGCACCGGCGACACTTGTCACCAGGCCTTTGCGCTTCCGGCGACGAAGGAAGGAGATCAGGGCCGCCACCATGCACAGGAAGGGTGCGAGGTACTGGCCGGCAGTTGCCAGGCCGGCGACCATCGACTGAATAGCCAGATCGGCTATCTGCCCGGGCTGGGTGGCGGTCACCTTAGGCGGAATCGCCAAACGGTGAAGGACAAGGTACGAGACAAGGGCCAGCGTGACACCCGCCCACCAAGGCAGCAACGCCACCAGGTCCACCACGTCTTCGGCAGTGCTTTGCCGGCGTCTTCTCGCCATGTCTCCCTCCGTCTTTGTGCCGACATGCTAGCGAGCATCCGCGCTGTGGGGAAGACATGGCACGGTTGGCCATGCGGCTTCATCAAGGGGACCGTTTCAAGAACCTTTCAGGTCAAGAGTTCTCTACTCCAGCGGCGCATACCAGTACTGCAATCAATGAACTTCCGCGCTGCGACCGCAACGGCACGCAGCGTGCGAGGACCGATGTCAGCAGGTGCCGGGAGGCGCCTGGGGCGCCCCGCGGCGCTGCGCTACATCCGCTTGAACTCGTCTCGTAGAGGTCGATCCGCTCGACCCTGCGCAGGGGCGGTGTCGCGCGCCGCACGGACCATCGACCGTTCCGTGCTGGTCTTGCTGCGCCCAGTCTCGATCGGCAGGCCGCGTGGCGACAGCTTGGAGCGGATGAATCCGCCGGCGCAGTCCGCCCCGAACGAGGGCGAGGGCTCCCCCAGCCTATAGGTGCTACCCGACTCCGTGAAGGCGACCGGGTACGTGCCCGGCCAGGTGCCGGCGCCCAGCATGCGGACCTCCACCACGGGTGACGTCACGATCGTGCCCCCATCCTTGTGGCCCGGCCGGTCGTACACGGTTCCCGCGAGCCGGTTGCGGCCTACGACACCCCACTGCTCGATCCGTTGACCGTTCATGATTTCTCTCCCTGCCCCGAGGCGCAAGAGGTCCCTCGCGAAGGAGAAAAATGTATGAACCGCGCCGCGTGCGTTGCAGGCGATTGGCTCGAACGAGCCCGGGCCCGAAAGAGGCACCCGGCGGCTGATCAACGCCGCCCGGGGCCCTTTTTGTGCTTCGCCCAATGCGTGGCTTCGCCCGAAGCCTCGCCGTCCGATTGACAGCGCCAGGCGGCACTCCAACTTGCTGTTCACTTGCGTCCTCGGATGTTGCTGGTCAGACTGCAAGACGAGCCAGGCACGACCCCGTTCGCCGACTCATCGCCCCTGACGTCCCTTTGCGCGAAAGGAATCGAGATGGTCCGGACATCCACGAATCGCCTCGCCGGGCAACTCATGCGCGGCAGTCTCGCCCTGGCACTGGCTGCACTCGGCCTCGGGTGCGCCGGACCCGGCCCTGGAGCCGACAGCGCGCGCGGCGCTTCGGCACTGATCCAATCGCTGAAGAGTTCGCGCGTCATCGACCTGTCGCACACCTGGGAAACCGGGTCGCCGGTCGCCTCGGTGAATCCGCCCTACGCCTTCGCGCTCAGTGCGACGCACGGCAAGACGCGCGGCACGTTCAACGATGGAGGCCAGCTCTCCTTCGCCGCCGAAGAGATGCGCTGGAGCGGCCAGCACGGGGCACCGAGCATCGATGCCCTCGGCCACATCGGGCGCAACGGCAAGCTCTTCGGTGGCCTGGACGCAGCGGGGGTGACCGCGCAGCCGGCCGGCATCGGCGCCGGCGGCGTAGGTGCCCACCTGGCGATCGACCAGTTCCCGACCGAGCTCCTGGTCAACCGGGGCGTCCTGCTCGACGTGGCAACCATGGTGCAAGGCAACGCCAGCCCGTTGCCGGCCAATTTCGAGATCACGGGCGCGCACCTGGCGCAGGCGGCGCAGCGCCAGGGCGTGCAGCTCCAGCGCGGCGACACGGTGTTCATCCGGACCGGCTGGGGCGCGCACTTCGCCCGCGACCCGAAGCTGTACGCCGGCGAATCGTCCCCGGGCCCGGGGCTGGATGCCGCCGAGTTCCTCATCCGGCAGGGCGCGCGCATCGTGGGCAACGACACGCTCACGTTCGAGAAGCGGCCGCCGGTCGTCAACTCGCCCAGCTTCCAGGTGTTCCCGGTCCACATGCGGCTGATCGCCGACTCGGGCATCTACATCGTCGAGAACCTGAACCTCGAGGAACTCGCCGCCGCCAAGGCCTACGAGTTCGCCGTGGTCGTGCCACCGCTCAAGGTGAAGGGCGGCACCGGTTCGGCCGTGCGCATCTTTGCGCTGGTCCCGCGGTGATCGGTCCCTTCCTCGCCGGCCTCCGCACGCCTGGCCGGCGGGCAGGCTGGCTCGGGGGCCTCAGGTCGCCTGGGGCTTGGGGTAGAGCACCATCTGCGTGCAACGGAAGAGCGCCAGGGTCCGGCCTGACTCGCGGTGGGTCAGGACGGCGTCCCAGACCTGGGTCGTGCGTCCCAGGTGGGCCGCGGTGGCGACACAGTCGACTGTGCCGTCCCTGGTCGTTCCGAGGTGGTTGGACTTGAGCTCGATGGTGGTGAAGCCCTGTGCGCCCTCGGGCAGGCTGGCCGTGCACCCGTAGCCGCAGGAAGTGTCCGCCAGCGTGACGAGCGTCCCGGCGTGCAGGAAGCCGTTCGGGGCCATGTGGAATTCGCGCACCTCCAGTTCGGACTTCACCTGGCCGCGAGACATCGCGGTGATCGTCATGCCCAGGTGGCCGGGCAGCTTGCCCCGGCCGAGGTCGTTGAAGAAGTCCGGCTGCATGGATGGAGGCATGGTTCCTTGGCTGTAGGGATGGACGAGCGAGTCACTCTACATCGTCGATGCGGTAGAGCGCTGCGATTGGCTTCTGCGCCACGGTGGTTCGAGCCGAAGTGGGCTCGGCTCTGCGATCGGCCGTACGAGGCTAAGCGACTGGACCCGATCCGCCCTCTCCGGCGAACCTGGCCAGCCCCTCGCCGGCCAGCCGGTACCGGATCCATTCGGGCATGGCGACCGCGCCGATCGATTCGTAGAGGGCCATCGCGGACCGGTTCCAGTCCAGCACGCTCCACTCGAAGCGGCCGCAGCCCTTCTCCACGGCCATGCGCGCCAGGTGCTGCAACATCGTCCGGCCCGCCCCCGCTTTCCGGTAAGCCGGCGATACGTACAGGTCTTCGAGGTAGAGACCTGGCCGGGCCTGCCAGGTGGAGTAATTGAAGAAGTAGACGGCGAACCCGGCATCCTCGCCCACCACGCGACCATGGGCGGTGAGCTCACAGTTCGTTGCCAGGCCTTCCGAACTCGCGGACAGGGTCGCCCTCACAAGGCAGAAGGAGCGCGCAGGCCATGAAAGTGATTCTCTGGATCGTCGGCATCATCTTCGCCATCGGCCTGCTGGTCGTCCTGGGGACGGGCGCGCTCATCTTCTAGCGAAGGTCGGCACATCGCCGGAGACGCGCTGTATCGCGGTCCGTCGTCCTCAGCCGCCGATCGAGGAGTCGCCGCCGGATCGGGCAAGCTTCCGCCAAGGCGACTTCCGCATGCCGACAGCCATCCTTCTCGAGTCCGCAGCTCTGGCGCTCGTGTTCGCGCTGGTCCATGTCGGCGCCCGGCGGCTGGCCTTCCTGTCGCGCCGACCGCGCAGCATCTGGCTGTCCCTGGGCGGTGGCGTTTCCGTCGCCTATGTGTTCCTGCAGCTCTTGCCCGAGCTTCACGAGGGGCAGCACGCGGTACGCGAAAGCGTGGGTCTGCGCCTGGGCTCGACGGAGAGCGAAATCTACCTTGTCACGCTCGCGGGCCTGACCATCTTCTACGGCCTCGAGCGGCTGGCCGCGGCCTCACGCCGCAGCGTTCGCGAAGCCGGCGGTGGCGACCGGACCGCGGAGGGGGCCTTTGCGCTGCACATCGGCTCCTTTGCCTTGTACAACGCGTTGATCGGCTACCTGCTCGTGCATGGTGAACGTGGCGACGAGCTGCTTTACGGCTTTGCCATGGCGCTGCACTTCGTCGTGAACGACCAGGCCCTTCGCGAGCACCACAAGGAGCGCTACGAGCGCCAGGGTCGCTGGCTCCTTGCGGGCGCCGTGCTTCTCGGCTGGCTGGGCGGGGTTTGGCTCGACCTGCCTGAGCTGGGCATTCGCCTCATGATCGCGCTACTGGCCGGCGGGGTGATCATGAACGTGCTCAAGGAGGAGCTGCCAGAAGAACGTCAGAGCCGCTTCTGGGCTTTCCTGGTCGGCGCCACTGCCTACGGAGCCATCCTGTTGGCGGTGTAGCCGATGCCCGCAAGCGGTTCTCTCCCGATGGCTGTGCGAAGGTTGGGTGCTGAGGAATAGGCGGCGGGCCGCGATCGCCCGCCGAGCGCATCCCGCGCCTGGGTATGCCGGCGCCGGGCCGGCATGCAGGCGGGTCAGGTCAGGCGCACGACACGCGCGCCGATTTCACTTCCTCGAACCACCCGAGCTTGCGATCGCCCAGGTCGGGAATCGACTGGCCTGCATCGAGCACTGCCGTGCGATCCCGGAAGTTCTCGTTGTCGAATGTGCGCACCGTGGCCTTGGGACCCACGACGGCGCTGTCCCAGTCGCGCCAGGCATCGCCCAGCTCCATCCGGGGCAGGTCGACCGGGCCGGCCAGCGTCAGGGTGTCCCCCTTGAAGCCCTTGTCATCGAAGAACCTGACCCAGCAGCCATCGGCCAGGCGCTGGCCCTGGGCCTGCTCGGCCGGCAGCAGCACCAGCACCGCTGCAGGTGCAGCCTGCGTTGCCCCGGACCCACTGGAAGCCTGCCGCTCCTTCTGCCGGGGTTCCTCCTGCGAACCTGCCGCAGCGGTCCCGCTGCCGCCAGAGGAGCCCGTCTGCCCCGGAGCGCCCATGGCCTGCGCCGCATTCGACGGCTGGTACGCATCGATCATGGCGGCCTGCGTTTCCCAAAGCGCGCGGTGGGCCTGCTGGATCGCCTCGTTGCGGCGTTCGCCCGCGGGCTGCTGGGCCATCTCTTGGATCGACTGGCGCAGGCTGTCTGCCGACTTCATCAGCTGCTTGACCGACTTGTCGTAGTCGGCCGTGGAGGTCATGCCAGCGACCCGCATGTCCGGTGGCAGCGCCATCATCGCCTGCTGCGTGCGCAGCAAGGCGTCGTGCGCGTTCGAGATGGCGCGCTCGCGCTCGGGTCCGGGCGGCTTTTGCGCGAGCGCCTGGATGGACTGCCGCAGCCGGTCGGCGGAATCCTGCAGCCGCTGCATGGCCTGGGTCGGAATGGCCTGGCGGCTGACGACCGTGCCGCCTGACGCACCGGGCTTGTCGTTGCCCGATTGCGCAGTGGCGGTGCCCCCGGCCACTGCGCAAGCGGCGACCAGGGCGAGAACGGTCTTCTTCTTGAACTGCATGGGGATGACTCCTTCCTTGTTGAACGATGACGTAGACCCCCTCGCTGCGCGAGCGGAGGACTGGCGTGGTCCGGGAGAACGCCTTCAGTGGGACGGAATGACGACCAGGGGCTCCGGGGTCTTCGGCACGAAGCTCACCTGCTCTTCGCTGCGCGGCAGCACCACGGTCTCGACCCAGCGCAGCAGGCCTCCGCCGGCGACGCTGCCGCTGGCATTGCCGAAACCCAGCACGCGTGCTTCGCAGGAGGCGCGTTCCTCACCACTGAAGGGTTCGCAGCGTGCCAGGGCATTGGCCATGTAGTCCTCTCCCGGATGCGCCAGTTCACCCTTGCGGCGGGCTGCTTGCGCATGGCGTGCCTCCTTCAGGCAGTTCTCGCGGGCCCGCTGGGGCTCGCTGGACAGGCAGGACTGCACCTCGCTGCGGTAGTCGCCCGAGCGATCGATGGATGTCTGTCGCCGCGTGATGGCCGGCAACTCACCCGAGGGCGCCACGTTGTTGCCGCTAGCGGGCAATTGGGCAAGGACGACACCGGAGGTGGCGAACGTGGCCAGGCCTCCCACATACAGGCACGCGTGGCGCAGCCTTCTCAACATGCTCGTGTGCATACACGACTCCTTTCTGGTTACCCGATCCCACTCTTCGAGCGCGCACGCGAGTGGCGGTTCACGGCCGTCTGGTAAGGAGCAGGCGGTGCCTGAAGTCAGTGCGGGCCGCGCCCAGCGTCGGTTCGCTCCGACGGTGATTACCCCGATAAGCCCCCCAGGCTGCGCGGCTCATCCCGCCGGCTGCATTGGTGCAAACAGGTCGGCGCCTGCATGGACCGGGCCGCTGCGCTCGGCCCGGCGCAGCTTCTGGGTCGGGAGCCCGGACGGTCAGGGACGCGCCGAGCCGAGTGGATAGCCCTGGCTGTCGATGAAGAGCACGACAGCCTGCATCGTGGCGGTCCCCTCCACGTCTGGGCCCGGCAATCCCACCACGCCCACGGGTTCGCCGATCTCCGGTCGCTCGACGCCCCACTCCAGCAGCTTCGCCAGCGTGGGCAGTTCGACCCGCCAGGCCCGCTCGAAGACGGGGACGACAACATGCGAGAGCAACTGCGCCGTGCTCTCGGCGCCACGGTGCGGCAACAGCTTGCGCTCCCGCAGGTCGGTCGGCAGCCGCTGCGCAGGTTCATGCACCAGGCGCAGGTGCGGGTGCGGGTCGTTCCAGAGCAACGTTTTCACGTCACCCTCGATGTAGAGCGGCGGAACACCCTGGTAAGGCCGCCACGGGTGATCCGCGCGAGCCCCGGAAGTCAGGAGCAGGGCGCCCACGGCTGCCAACTCACGCCGGTTCATCTTCGATCCTCCAGAGGCTTCTGTCGCTCTGCCCTATCGCAGCGTCGGCAGCCGGTCGCGGAACTCCAGCTCCAGCTCGGCCGCTTCGCCTTCCGGTTGCGCCTCGATGCGGAATTCCAGCACTTCACGCGGAGCGAAGTCGTAGGCGCCGACGTAACTCACCATTCCGTTGCGCGACCTGGCTTCGCGCATCGGGATCTCGCGTTGCATGCCGGCCAGGTTCCTGGCGACGGCGCTCACCTTCGCACTCACGTTGCCTCGCGCGGCCGTGGTCTTCTCGACCACCACGTTGAGCACGCCGCGATCGGGCGCCGGATCGATGCCGTGCGAGCGCGCCGTCGCCGGGTCCAGCGCCGTGCTGACGACGGTACTGGCGCGCAGCGCATAGCCGTCACGCACGACCTGGTGCGGCTGTGCCATCGCTGATGCCGCGGTCAACATCACCGCGCCCGCGAGCAGTAACGAGGGCCATCCTGATGGGGAAGTCTTTCCCGGGGGATCCGTTGTGGCGCTTGATCGCATGGACAAATGGGTACACGAGCATCGAAGGGAGGAACGGCCGCGACGACCTTCTCCCCCGTGTGAACAACTGCGAGCCGCGCGGTTCCGGTGCGGAGCGTTTTTCAGGCAAGGGAATGATTCTGGTGGGATGATTCGGGCGCCAGGCCGCAGCCGATTGCAATCTGCGGCCATGCTGCGCGGCTGGGCACCGGGCCAGCACGGCTGAGCGCCCTGCCTCAGGCTGGACATCGCTGCTCTCTGCCTGGTCGTGGCAGCCCTGCCGGCCTACCTGAACCACCGGTTCATCCGGCTGCCGACCACGATCGGCGTGATGGCGATCGCGATCGGACTCTCGCTCGCGATCATCCGCATCGACCTGCTGGGCTACCACGGGCTGCGCCGCTTCGAGGAGTCCTTCGCCTCGTGCAGCAGGCCCTTGAGCAGGAAGGGCTTGCGCCAGTGCTGCCGGATCTGCGCCATGCCACCCCGGCCGCGACGACGGTCGGGCTGTGCGCCCGCTGCTACCCCGCCGGCGGGGAGCCGTCGGCGGGCACCGCCGGCCGCGGCGGCACCAGCGCCCGGCTCTCCTGCCGCAGCAACCCGGACAGGAAGCCGGACACGTCCGGCGCCAGGTGCACGATCTTGCGCCGCCGGATGCTGTCGTACTCCGGCGTCTTCACGCCCATGCTGCGCATGGCCTCGAGCACGCGCGCCTCGTGCGAGCCGCGGAACACGGCCGGCTCGGACAGCACGCCCAGCACCAGCGTCTCGGAGGTCGAGACCTCGTCCCTCGATTCGCCGAAGGCGCCTCCGATCCCGGGCACGCTGCGCAGGCCGACCTGCCCGGAGTTGTCGTACTTCTGGCTGCCGTTGGAGAGCGTCCCCAGCACGACCGGGCGGCCATAGGGGAAGTTGCCGGCCACGGTGTACTTGTTGGTGGAGACGTTCAGGATCTGCGCATTCAGCCCCGGCTCCAGCGTGGCGATGGAACTGAACTCGAAGTTCAGCTTCAGCTTGACGTGGTCCGGCGAGACCCGCTCGGGCTGGATGTTCAGCACCGTGCCGGTCTTGGCCGTGTACTCCGTCGCGTCGCCGCCCTGCGTGCCCGCATACAGGATGGTCAGGTCGGCGCCCTCGCGCACTTCCGATTCGGCCCCGATCGAGGTGACGACCGAGGGCGCCGCATTCAGGTACACGCTGCTGCGCAGGTTGATGGGCAGCACGCGGACCGCGTACTGGATGTCCGGAATCGACAGGTGCGGCTGCAGGGCCAGCCGCACGGACTGGTTGACGCCGTCGGTGGTGCTGCGGGTGCGTTCGAAGGCGAGGAAGTTCTCGCTCGGGGACGCCCCCAGCTGGATCGCCAGGTCGTTGAGGAAGCCGGTGCCGCGCGTGGTGGCGTCGGAGGCGTAGTACCGCACGAAGTACACGCTGGCGACCACGTTCAGCTCGCGGCAGGCCGGTTCGTCGTCGAGGTTGTCCTCGCTGCAGACCAGGTCCTCCTGCACCGGCTTGGCGCCCAAGGCATGCGGAATCGTCGCCACCGGGGCGGCGTAGGTGGCGTCGTCCGGCAGGTACACCGCGCGCACGAAGCGGCTGGCGGGGTCGTCGTCCTGCGTGGCCGCGGCCTGCATCGCGTCGAACAGCGTGCGCGCCACTCGCTCGCGGCCGCCGCGCAGGGCGGCGATCGCGGACAGCGCCCAGTACATGCTGCGATCCTCGATCAGCGCCGCGTTGAGGAAGGCGACCTGCGCCTCCGACGCGTTGCCCATTTCCAGTTCAGCCAGCCCCAGGCCGGCGTAGGACGGCGCATGGTCCTGCGCGAACCGAGCCGCGCTCGCGAAGGCGGACCGGGCGAACACCGTCCTGTGCTGCGCCAGGCGGTCGCTCTCCAGCATGTCGACGGCGTAGGTGAAGTGCCGGCGCCAGTCCTGTCCCAGGTTCTGCACCGGCTCCGCCGGGGTCTCGTACAGCGGCAAGCCGCCGCAGCCGGCCAGCGCGAGGCACAGCGCCAGCTGCAGCGGCCCGCGCCGGATCAGGCGCCGCCGCAAGCGGCTTTCCATTCCTGCGCCTTCTTCACCACCTCGCCGTAGGGGCCGAGCAGCGACGCCAGGCGATCGACCGCCTTGGACTTGAGCTTCTCCATCTTCTCCTCCTTCATGTCCGACACGTCGGCCAGGTAACCGAAGGGGGCGGGGATCTTCTGCGTGCCCAGGCTGACGGCGCTGGAGTCGCCGTTGTACCAGTACTTGCCGCGCACCTTGACCTTGATGTAGTCGGTGGTGATGTCCTCCACGCTCACGCAGGTGGCGACCTTGACGCTGCTGCTCAACTTGATCTGCGGCTGGCAGACCTCGCCCTTCTCGGTGTCGCTGATGAAGTACTGGTACAGGTTCAGCGTCGTCCAGTTGTTGTCGCTCCACTTGAAGTAGGAGTTGTAGGACAGGTCGATGCCCTTGATCTGGCCCAGCAGGATGGGCTGGTCCTTGCCATCCACGCCCATGGCCTTGTCCGGGTAGATGGGGAACAGGCGCAGGTCGGCCTTGATCTGGATGGTGCGTTCCTTGCCGCTGAAGTTCTTCTTGTCCTTGGCGTGCAGGTAGAACAGCGGATAGCCGTTCTCGCGGATCTCGTTGAGCTTCTGCCGCTTGTCCTGCAGGTCGGCGACCACGTGCACGACCTTGCAGGCGGTCTTCTGCGCCTTCTTGAACTTGGACACGGTGCCGGAATCGAGCTTGCTCATCACGGCGCCCAGCGCGGCATCGTCGGTCGACTGGCTGCAGCGGACCTGCGCGACGTCGACCTTGGTGCTCTCCTCGTCGAGCGCCACCTGCGCCAGTTCCTGCGCATTGGCCATGGTGGTCGTCACCTTGGTCGGCAGCGTCTTCTGGATCTGCCCCTCCTTCATGGGGGCGGTGTAGCCCGCCAGCTTGTAGCCGGTGTTCACCAGCTGGGTCGCGTCCTGCGCCGTCTTGTTCAGGTTCTCGAAGGCCTGGAAGTACTTCTTGGTGTAGTCCTTCGAGGTGGCGGTCTCGAAGTCCACCTTCAGCGAGCCGAAGGACTTGTCGCTCAGGCTGCCCAGGCTGCCGATGCGCGACTTGATGTTGTTCAGTTGCGCGGAGCAGCTCTCGGCGGCTGCGGCCGCGGTCGGCAGCAGGGCCAGCGTGAGCAGGGGCAGCGCCAGCACGGCGCCGATCCGGTCGACTTTGATGGACATTCGCGTCTCCTCCATGTGTAGAGCCATGCCGCAGCCGAATCGGCGGGCCGGGCCGGGCGCATGATCGATTCGCAGCCCGGCCGGGCCAATACCCAATTCATGGTAGAGCTGGGCCCGCGCGTGCCGCTGCGCGCAGCCCTCACCCGTTCTGCGGCAGTTCCAGCGGCAGGCTCAGGGTGAGCCGCGCCCCGCCGGCTTCCCAGGCCTCGATCGCGATGGCGCCACCGAGCTGCGCGGCCCGCCGGCGCATGTTCTCCAGGCCGCGGCCGCCCGGTTGCGAGGCGAAGGGCGCACCGTCGTTCTCCACCACGATGCAGGCGCCGGCCGGGGCCTGCGGCCCGCCGCGGATCACGATGCGCGCGGCCCGCCCGTGCCGGATCGCGTTGGTCACGGCCTCCTGCACGATGCGCAGCACGTTCAGGGCATGCGCCGGGGTCACGCCGGAGATCTCGGGCAGGCGCGCGATCGACCATTCGAGCTCGATGCCCAGGCGCTTGAGCTGGCGGGCCAGCCGGTCGCGGAAGTCGCCCAGGGCGACCGGCAGCTCGCGGTCGCCGATGTCCAGCGAGTGGATCACCAGCCGCAGGTCGTCCAGTGCCTCGCGGGCGGTGCGCTCGATCGCGGCGACCCCTTCCCGCTCGGCCAGGGCGACGATGGAGGCCAGGTGTCCGCTCAGGCCGTCGTGCAGGTCGGCGGTCAGGCGCTGGCGTTCCTCGCTGCGCGCCCGCTCCGCCGCCTCCACCCGGTCTTCCGCGTGCAGCCGCTCCAGTTCCTGCTCGCGTTCGGCCAGCCGGCGCGCGAGATTCGCATTGGCTTCGTCGAGCCAGCGCAGGCTCACGCCCAGGCGCCGCATCAGGATCACCGCGATGCCGACCATGAGCAGCGGCCGGTAGTACATCGCCAGGAACACCGGCCCGTCCAGCACGCGCGCGGCGACAGCGCCGTCGTGCACCGCGGCGATCGCCAGCAGCAGCAGCGGCACCAGCATCAGCCTCGCTTCCTGCACGCGCTTCCTCCACGCGCCCCAGATGCAGATGGCCGCAGTGGCCAGCAGCGACAGGATCATCAGCGGCGCGCCGACGGCGAGCACCAGCCCGAACGGCGGCACCAGCCCGCTGGCCGCCAGCAGCATGCAGGCGGCGGGCACGAACACGGTGGCTGCCTGCAGCAGGCGCGGAGGCGGCGTGCCGTTGATCAACAGCGCCACGATGGACAGCATGCCGGTGCCCGCCAGGCTGGTGAAGAAGGCGTACGGCATCAGGGTGGGGACGCGCGGATGCAGGTCCACGAACAGCCCCGCGTAGCCGGCCATGGTGGTCACGAGCAGGGCGAGCAGCCACAGGAACAGCGGCTCGCGCGGCCGGTACAGGCAGGCCATGAGCACGGCGACGATGATCAGCAGCTGCGCGGCTAGCACCATCAGCCGCAGGTGCTCCAGCAGGAAGATGCGCAGGCGATAGGCAGGTCCCAGCTGTCCGGACGTGCCGACGTAGGCCGCCGACAGGTACCCCGGCATCAGGCCCACGGTCGCGAGCCGGATGTCCACCGTGTTGTGCCCCGGCACCAGCCGGTCCGCGGGCAGCACCACCAGCGCCGCGACGCCCGAACTCACGCCGATCATCCGCGCGCGGTTGCCGGTGTCGGCCAGCTGGTGCCCGCCGATGGACACGACGGCCCGCTGCGCCAGCATGGGGATGAACAGGTACAGCGGCTCCGGCGGGACGGCCGCCAGTTCGAAATTCAGCTGGTAGTCGAGTTCGCCGGCCCGGCGCGGCCAGCTGTGGGGCAGGTCCACGGCCACCGGCGGGGCGCCGCTCGCATCCACGAGCACGGCCGTGGCCACTTCCAGCGCGCCCCGCGGCCGGGGCAGCTCCAGCCAGTAGGGCGAAGTGGCCACCGCCAGCAGCAGCAGCGCACCCAGGCACGCGGCGAGCCGCCGCATCACAGCCGGATCAGCCCGCGCCGCGAGGCTTCGAACACGGCCTCGGACCGGTTGTTCGCCTCCAGCTTGCGGTAGATGTTCTTGATGTGGACCGGCACCGTCTGCTTGGAGATGCCCAGCTGCTGCGCCAGCTCCGCGTAGGTGAAGCCCTTGGCGATGCCCCACAGGATGTCGGTCTCGCGCGCCGTCAGGGCGGCGGCCAGCGGCGGCGGCGGGGCCGGCGGCGAGGCGTTGAGCCGGCGCACGATGACGCGCGCGATGGACGAGGAGATGGGCGAACGGCCGGCCCGCAGTTCCTCGATGGCTTCGACCAGCTCGATCGAGTCGGCGTCCTTCAGCAGGTAGCCGGCGGCGCCGGCCTCGATCGCCTCGATCACGGACCGGTCGTCGGCCAGCACCGAGATCACCATGGCCTCGGCCTGGGGATTGGTCGCGCGCAAGGTGCGGATGGCCTGGGTCCCGTGGCCGTCGGGCAGGCGCAGGTCGGTGATCAGCAGGTCCACGCCGGCGTCCCGCAGGTGCGGCAGGGCCTCGCCCAGGCTCGCGCAGGCCGCCACCAGGGACGCACCCGGCCAGTCCTGCAGGATGCGCGTGAAGCGCTGGCGCAGCGGCTCGTCGTCCTCCAGCAGCAGCACCCGGCACACGGCCGCCTGACCCTCCTCCATCCGTCGCCCTCGATCGTTTGCGTAGTCGCCGCCATCCTGCGGCGCGCCAGTGTGGCACGCCGGGGGGCGATTCCCGATACCGTCTTCATGGTAGTCGCCCGACCTTCGGGCCGCCCGCGAGCCTACGGCGCAACGCTTGACACGGGAAGGCGAACGGTGAACTCCGAACCCTTGCCGGCTCCGGAGCTGCGGGCTTGGACGGTCCCCTTGTGCAGTTCCACCAGCCCCTTCACCACAGCCAGGCCGATCCCCAGGCCGCTTGGCTCCAGGTCCTCAGCCTTCGCCTCCCGCGAGAACAGGGTGAAGAGCTTGGGCAGCATCTCCGCCCCAATGCCGACACCCGTGTCCTGCACGCGGATGACCACGTCGGACTCCTCCTGGGTGGCCTTGACCCACACCCGGCCACCGGCTGGCGTGTACCGGATCGCGTTGGCGATCAGGTTCTGCATCACCTGCTGGAACCGCTCCCGGTCCACGTCCGCGTACAGCGCTCCCCTTGGGAGGAGGCTCGTCAGGTCCACGCCCTTGGATGTCGCGGAGTCCTGGAAGCCGATGCAGATGTCGTGAAGCGGAGCGCGGAGATCGATGGTCTCGAGGTGCAGCGGGACCTTCCCGAGCTCGATGCGACTCGCGTCCATCAGGTCCTCGGCCATCCTGCGCAAGGCGCGGACCTGGTCCTCGATGATGGCTGCGACCTTCTCGACGGTTTCCGGGCTCGAGGAGGCCTTGCGCAGGATGTAGGCCGAGTTCTGCAGGGGCGTGAGCGGGTTGCGCATCTCGTGCCCCAAGGTCCTGACGAAGGCGCGCGTCCCCATCTCGGAGGCTTCGGCGGCGGCGACCCGCTGCTCCAGCCTTTCGACCCGGGTCTGCAGGTCGGTGCGGTCGCGTGCCACCTTCACGTAGCCGAGCAGTGCCCCGTTCCGGTCGCGGACCGCCTGCATCGTCCCGGTGATCCAGATGCGGGTACCGTCCTTGCGGACATGCCACCTGTCGTCCTCGGACCGGCTTCCAGTTGCCGCGATCTGCAGCTCCTGGGCGTCCAGCCCGCGGGCACGATCCTCCTCGGTGAACAGCAGGCCCAGCGGCGCTCCGATCACCTCGTGTTCCTCATAGCCGAATATCTCGGCTGCGCCACCGAGCCAGGCCTCGATCTCGCCGCGGCGATTGATGCAGATGACCGCGTACTCGCGGGTGACTGCGAGAAAGCGCTCGACCAGCTGTGCGATGGATGTTTCTGCGTCCATGGCATATCTCCGGGAATCGGCAGGGACGCGAGCCCGGATCCCTTGCTACTCCTTCCGCGCCCAGAGTAGCGGCGACGCCGTTGCGGCTGAGTCGGTTCCATGCGACTGTTCGCGTGCGGTCCGCGTCGGTTCGACCTGGTGCGAACGGCCAATCCCCTGTAGGTGATCCGCGTACCGGCTGCCCCCGGGGGCGGACGCGAGGGCGGCACGCGTCCTACGGCGCGTCCGGCAAAAGGGCTGCGCGCCGAATGAATCCTTCCGGCGGCGCCCTTGTGGCAGAGCACGAACTGAAGTGCAGTTGTCCTACAAACGGCCCAACACATTCCGTCACAATAGGACGAAGGGCAGCAAACCGAAGTTCTTGACGACGTCATGAAACCCGAGCAGTTCGAGAAGGCGCTCCAGGAGTGGGATCGCGCGGAAGATGAAGCAGTGAGGCTGGAGGCCGAAGCCTTCCGGCAGAGCAGGCAACTTCAGGAAGGCGCCGCGGCGACCGTCCGGCAAGCACGGGAATCGCGCCGGCGTGCAGACCAGATGCTGGCGGCCCTGGCATCAGGCGCTGTTCCGGAGTCCTGCCCGGAAAATCCCGACCTGCCGCTGCGCGAGGGCTCTTCAGGCTAGCCGCCCTCGCCTGGCAATCGACGGCCAACGAAATCGGACAGGTCCGCGAAGGACGGCAGGAACGACGTCCGCATCGGCTTGTCACGTTTCCGGGCATGGGGTCGTCCAACGACGACGGCCCTACCCACGCATGCCGCGCCACCACGGGGCCGAGGAGGAGCACCATGGCGTCCCTCGCAACCCGCCTGCAGCGCCGGGAGGACATCGCGCACGGCACGATGGCCTTTCATTTCGACAAGCCGGCCGGCTTCCGCTTCAAGGCCGGCCAGGCGATCGACCTCATCCTGCCGGATCTCGCCGGCGGCGCCTCGGGGAGCGACCGCCACGCGTTCTCCATCGTCAGTGCGCCCCACGAGTCCGACCTGGTGGTGGCCACGCGCATGCGGGACAGCACCTTCAAGAACGCGCTGGCGGGCCTGCCCATCGGAGGACTGGCCCAGGTCGATGGGCCGTTCGGCTCGTTGACCCTGCACCGCAAGCCGAACCGGGCTGCGGTGTTCATCGCCGGCGGCATCGGTATCACGCCTTTCATCAGCATGCTGCGGCACGCCAGCCGCAACGCCCCGGACCAGCGCCTGGTCCTGCTGTATTCGAACCGGCGACCCGAGGACACGGCCTTCCTGACCGAACTGCAGCGCCTCGAGGGCGACAACCGCAACTTCCGGCTGGTCGCCACCATGACGCGGATGGTCGAGTCGAGCCTGCTGTGGATGGGCCGGGCCGGCCCCATCGACGAAGACCTGCTGAAGCGGGTCGCCGAGGACCTGCCGGATCCCATCTACTACGTGGCCGGGCCGCCGTCCATGGTCACCGCCCTGTGCGATGCCCTGGAGCGCGCGGGCGTGGATGCGGACGACATCCGAAGCGAGGCGTTCCACGGCTACTGAGACCAGCGCCATGGCCGGGGACAGCAGCGGCAAGACCGCTTTCGTGCTGGCCGGGGGCGGCAGCTTCGGGGCCATCCAGGTCGGCATGCTGCGCGCGCTCGTGGCCCATGGCGTGCTGCCCGACCTGGTGGTCGGCGCCTCGGTGGGCGCCCTGAACGGCATCCATTTCTGCTGCGATCCCACGCCCGACGGCGTGGCGCGGCTGGAGGCGATCTGGTGCGGGCTGCGCCGCAGCGACGTGTTCCCCATGTCGACCCGCAGCCTGATCGGGCTCTTTAGGGGCGCGGCCTCGCTCGTCGATCCAGCCGGCCTGCGCGCGCTGGTCGAACGCCACCTGCCCCACCCGCTGCTGGACGACTGCACGATCCCGCTGCACGTCGCGGCCACCGACCTGCTCTCGGGCTCCTCGGTGCTGATCTCGTCCGGCCCCGCCGTCGACGCGGTCCTGGCCAGCTGTGCCATCCCGGGCGCCTTTCCCCCGGTGCGCCTGGGCGGGCGCTACCTGATCGACGGTGCGATCGCCAGCAACACGCCGGTGATGGCGGCGCTGTCGCTCGGCTGCAGCCGCCTGGTCGTCCTGCCCACCGGCTTTGCCTGCGCATTGAGCGCGCCGCCCGCGGGCGCGCTCGCCAGCGCCTTCCACGCCCTGAACCTGCTGGTCGCGCGACAGCTGGTCCGTGATCTGGAGCAGTTGCCAGGCCTGGTCGAGGTCGCCACGGTGCCGCCCCTGTGCCCGCTCGCGGTGTCGCCCTACGACTTCTCGCGCGCGCACGAGCTGATCGAACGCGCGGCGGAAGGCACGCAGCGATGGCTGGAGAACGGCGGGCTTTCGCAGCAGCGCATCCCGGGGGCGCTGCGGCCGCACGTCGACGATCCGGCGGAGGGCGGGACGTGCGAGGCTGCGGGGGAAGCGGCCGTTTCGAATTCCTGAGCCGTCGTCGAAGAGTCCGGCCAGCCCTCTTCCGACCCGAAGCAGACCCACCTGGTCGCTAGGCGTTCACGGCTCCGGGATCCTGTTTCGCGGCCGATGCCGGCAGCCCGAAGACCCGGTCGAACGCCCAGGTGAACGCGATCGCGTAGAAGAAGAAAAACACGAGCAGCCCCAGGTTGGCCACGAAAGCGGCGGCCACCGAGATCTCCAGCCAGAGTGACATGACGGGTAGGAGGATGACCACCAGGCCGCCCTCGAACCCGGCCCCGTGCGCCAGCCGCCTCGCGAGCGAGCGGCCGCGCACGGCCTGCCGCGACTCCCAGCGCTCGAAGATCCAGTTGAAGACGTAGTTCCACGCGAGCGCGATGGTGGACAGCACGACGGCCAGCCCGAAGGTGGAGCTTTGCGGCTCGTCGAAGACCAGGCTCAGGGCAGGCCCTACGACGGCGATGGCGATGCCCTCGTACAGGAGGGCTTGAAGAATGCGGCGGGTGATGGGTGACATCTCTGGACGAGGAGCATACGCGAGCGGGACCCACGCGTACTGCTGGAGCCGTCGAGCTATGTACGCTGGAAGCGAATGAGGAGCGACTCAGGCTTCCGTCGCGTGGTTCAGGCAGCGGATGACAAGACACTGACTACTCGCCCACGACCGCCGCAAGCTCCCAGGTCCCGGTGGCTTCGTCGAGCCGGACGATGTAGACGCCCTCCCCGGTCTCCCCTTTCCACCAGCGCTGGTCAGCACCGTACCAGCGATCCAGCACCGAGCGCACGTCCACACGGCGAGATCCGAACCAGATGGCGACCGGCTCGGCAGGCGCATGGGCGGCGGACGGCAGGCATTCGACCCGGATCATTCATCGAAGCGGCTGGGCTGTTCGGACACGTGTGCTGCCCAGTCTATGCCGGGCGGCCGGCGCGCCAAGCTCGGCGGCTGGCGGGTGCGCGTGTCAAGATTCGCCTTCCGCACGATCCATCGAACCCGAATGCCCGACGCCGACACCACGCTCGAACTCCTGCCACGCGACCTGGCCCCGTACCGGGCCGGCAACACCGGCATTCCCTACGTGCACCGTTTCGACTCGGGGCGACCCGGTCCGCACGTGCTGGTCAATGCGCTCACGCACGGCAACGAGTTCTGCGGGATGGTTGCCGCGACGCACCTGCTCGACCGTGAAGTGCGGCCGCTGAGGGGCGTGCTCACCGTGAGCTTCGCGAACGTCGAGGCCTACGAGTCGTTCGCGCACGAGGACCCGTTCGCGAGCCGGCAGCTGGTGCACAACATGAACCGCATCTGGTCGCCGGACTGGCTCGACGGCGGCGAGGACAGCCCCGAGCTGCGCCGCGCCCGCGAGCTGCGGCCCGTGCTGGCGGCGGCGGACCACATCCTCGACCTGCACTCGACCTCGCAGGCGGTCGAACCCTTCTGGGTCTATCCGGCGTTCGAGCGCAATGCGCGCGTGGCGTCGGCCATCGGCGTGCCGGCCATCCATCTCGTGATGCCCGATGGCCTCGGCACCGGCACGCCCGTCATCCAGCACGGCCGCCATGGCGACCCGCACGCCGACGGCATCGCGCTCGTGGCCGAATGCGGCCAGCACTTCCTGCAGTCCACCGGCGACCTCGCGGTCGAGGTCGCCCTGCGGTTCCTCGCGCACTTCGGGCTGGTCGAGCCGGACCCGGGCTGGGCGCCGCCCGCGCCGGCACGGCGCTACCAGCTGCTGTCGACCGAGGTCGTGCGGGATGGGCGGGTGCAGTTCGCGCGACCGGTGGTCGGCATGGAGACGTTCGCGCGCGGCGAACTGATCGCCACCGATGGGGAACGCGAGATCCGCTCGCCCTGCGACGGCTGCACGATCTTCATGCCGACTCGCAAGGCCGTGGTCGGTCGCGAGCTCGTCTATCTCACGCGCCCGCTGAACTGAGGCGCGCGCCAGCAATGAGTGCCGGCGCCGATTTCGCCACCTACTGCGCCGAGCTGTTGGCGCCCGCGGGCGAGGTGCGATACAGGCGCATGTTCGGCGGCTATGGCCTGTACGTCGACGACCTGTTCGTCGCCATCATCGTTGGCGACACGCTGTACCTGAAAGCCGACGAGGAGAGCCGACCTCGCTTCCAGGCGGCGGGCAGCCGCCGTTTCGAATACACGCGGCAGGGCAAGCTGCAGGGCCTGTCGTTCTGGACCGTGCCGACCGAGGCCATGGACTCGCCTGCCCTGATGCGTCGCTGGGCGCAGCTCGCCGTGGAGGCTGCTCGGCGAGCCCGGGCCAGCAATCGAGGGCGCTGAACAGTGGCGTGCGCCCTGCTGGGGCGCTCCTGGCCTCATGCGAGTATGCTGCCTGCCTTTGACCACAGGCAGCATGATGCAATCCGAAACGCCCAAGAAGAACTCTGCCTTCATGAAGGCGCTGAAACCGAGTCCCGAACTGGCCGCCGTGATCGGCGACGAGGCGCTCCCGCGCACCGAGGTCACCAAGCGCATCTGGGACTACATCAAGGCCCACAACCTGCAGAACCCCGCCAACAAGCGGAACATCCTTTGCGATGACAAGCTCAAGGCGGTGATGGGCAAGGACGAGGTCACGATGTTCGAGATGACCGGCCTGGTGGGCAAGCACCTGCAGGCCACCTGACGGTCGAGCTCCCCTCCCCGGCCTTGGCCTGAGTCGCCGGATGGTGGGTCCGCCGATCGACGGCGGAGTCGCTACTTCTTCTGCGCCGGACGGCCGTACCTGGCCGTGAAGCTCGCCGACGCGATCTTGTTTGCGTTGGTCATGAAGCCGGCCACGGCGGCCGTGGCGTCCGGCGGCAGGTCGAGCTTGTCCGCCTTCAGCGCATACACCGTGAACACGTAGCGGTGCGGCTTGTCGCCCGGCGGCGGGCACGGGCCGCCCCAGGCGGCAACCCCGTAGTCGATGCGGTTCATCGCCGCGCCTTGCGGGAGATTGGCGCCGCCTTGCGCGCCGGCATCGGCCGGCAGCTCGGTGACGTTGGCCGGGATGTTGTAGACGAACCAGTGCCAGAAGCCCGAGCCCGTGGGCGCATCGGGGTCGTACACCGTCACGACGAAACTCTTGGTCTCCTTGGGCGCACCGCTCCACTTCAGCGCCGGCGACTTGTTCTCGCCATTGCAGCCGAAGACGTTGGCCTCGAACTTCTTGTCCATCGTCGAATTGGCCTTCACGTCCGGGCTTTCCAGCTTGAAGCCGGCGGCGTGGGCGCTCGCAAGGCCGAACGCCGCGAGCATCATGAGCGTGGTTCGCATGGTGAGCCTCCTGGTCGTGGTGCGCAAATGATGATGCGATCCTGCAACCTGGGCGGTCAAGCGGCTTCGAGGCGCGCCCATACCGGAGTTTTCTCCCAGGCGGGACACGCCAAGATACCGTTCACCCGCCCCTTCGGCGCGGAGCTCATCCCCATTCCGATATCCTCATCTCCGCTTCTCGAAGAGCTCCCGTGTCCGCCACTCCCCGCTACAACCTGGCCCGCTTCGACTTCGTGTCCGTCCGCCTGGCCGTGGCCTGCGCGCAGACCGGCAGCCTGACCTCGGCAGCGCGCGAGTGCAGGCTGGCGCTGCCGGCGGCGAGCCGGCGCGTGCGCGAGCTGGAGGACGCGGTCGGGGACGTGCTGTTCGAGCGGCACTCGCGCGGGCTGGTGCCGACCGCGGCGGGGCGCGCCTTCGTGCGCCACGGCCTCGCGATGCTGCAGCAGTTGGACGACCTCGTCGCGGAGCTGGCCGACATCCGCCAGGGCGTCGTGCGGCACATCCGGCTGTGTTCCAGCACGGCGGCGATCAACCAGTTCCTGCCGCCCCTGCTGGCCGCGTACGCCGACCTCGAACCGGACGTGCGCGTCGACGTCGAGGAACAGGTGTCCGAACGGGTGGTGCTCTCGCTGCGCGAAGGGCGGGCGGACATCGGCGCCTTCGTCGAGGGCCCGGACACCGCCGGCCTCGAGGTGCGCGATTTCCGCCAGGATGAACTCGTGCTGGTCCTGCCGCCCCGCCACCGGCTTGCCGGTCGCACGCCGATCGCGTTCGTGGACACGCTCGACGAGCAATGGATCAGCCTCAACGCCGGGGCCGCCGTGCTCCAGCAGCAGCAGCAGGCCGCGCTCGCCGCCGGGCACAACTTCAAGCTGCGCATGCAGGTGCGCAGCTTCGACGCGGTCGGCCACCTGGTGGCCTCCGGCCTCGGGATCGCGGCGCTGCCCAAGGCGGCGGGGCTGCCCATCGTCCGCGCCATGAAGCTGGCATGGCGGCCGCTGTCGGACCCCTGGGCCCAGCGCCAGCTGAAGATCGGCGTGCGGCCGGATGCGGACCCGGCCATCCGGGCCCTGCGCGACTTCCTGTGCGCGCCGCCTTCGCGGAAGGCGAAGGCTGCCTGATCGACGTTGGAATGGACCTTGCGGCGTGTCCGCGGGAGACTCCCCCGATGGACAGCGTACACAGCAAGGAGGCGGAGGCCGGCGCCTCCCGGCCGGCGGCCCTGGCGGGCCTGAAGGTGCTGGAACTCGGCCAGCTCATCGCCGGCCCGTTCGCCGCCAAGACCCTGGCCGACTTCGGTGCCGAGGTCATCAAGGTCGAACCGCCCGGCGCCGGCGACCCGCTGCGCAAGTGGCGGATGCTCAAGGACGGCACCTCCGTCTGGTGGCAGGTCCAGTCGCGCAACAAGCGCTCGCTCGCGCTGGACCTGAGGGACTCCGAGGGGCAGGCGATCGTCCGCAGCCTGGCCCTGGAGGCGGACGTGCTGATCGAGAACTTCCGGCCCGGTGCCATGGAAGGCTGGGGGCTCGCGCCGGATGACCTCCTGAAGCTCAATCCGCGCCTGGTCGTGCTGCGCATCAGCGGCTATGGGCAGACCGGGCCGTACCGGGATCGACCGGGTTTCGGCGTGATCGGCGAAGCCATGGGCGGGCTGCGGCATCTCACCGCCGAGCCGGGCCGGGTGCCGGTGCGCGTGGGCGTGAGCATCGGGGACACCCTGGCCGCCCTGCATGGCGTGATCGGCATCCTGATCGCCCTGCAGCACCGCCACGCGACGGGCGAAGGCCAGGTCATCGACGTGGCCCTGTACGAATCCGTCTTCAACTGCATGGAAAGCCTGCTGCCGGAGTACAGCGCCTTCGGTGCGGTCCGCGGCCCGGCCGGCAGCGCGCTGCCCGGCATCGCGCCGACCAACGCCTATCGCTGCAAGGATGGCGGCTATGCGCTGATCGCCGGCAACGGCGACAGCATCTTCCGGCGGCTGGCGGCGCTCATAGGCCGCGAGGACCTCGCGCGCGACCCCACGCTCGCCGACAACGCCGGCCGCGTCGCGCGTGTGCATGAACTCGACGAGATCATCGGCGCCTGGACCGCGCAGCGCACCATCGACGAGGTGCTGGCGGCCCTGGAGCAGGCCTCCGTGCCGGCCGGTCGCATCTACACCGTGGCCGACATCGCCGCCGATCCTCATTACCGGGCGCGCGACATGCTGCAGGAAGTCCAGCTCGAGGACGGCAGCACGCTGGCCGTGCCGGGCATCGTGCCCAAGCTCTCGCGCACGCCCGGCAGCCATCGCCGCAATGCGCCGCGGCTGGGCGAGGACTCCGACGCGATCCTGCGCGATGTCGGGCTCACGCCGCAGCAGATCCAGACCCTGAGGGACCGGGGCGTCATCCAGGGAGCGCAAGGATGACCCGCATCTACTTCAACGAGGTCGTGACGCGCGACGGGTTCCAGAGCGAGCCCGCCTTCATTCCCACCGATGCCAAGGTCGCGCTGATCGACGAGCTCAGCGACTGCGGCTACGCGAAGGTCGAGGTGACCTCCTTCACCTCGCCCCGGGCGATCCCGATGCTGCGCGACGCCGACGACGTGATGCAGCGCATCCGGCGCGTTCCCGGCGTCGAATACACGGTGCTGGTGCCCAACCTGCGCGGCGCGGAGCGTGCGCTGGCGGCCCGCGCGGACGAGCTCAACCTGGTGATGTCCACCTCGGAGACCCACAACCTCGCCAACCTGCGGATGCCGCGGGAGACGAGCTTCGACGGCCTGAAGGCGGTGATCGACCGGGTCGCCGGCCAGGTACCGGTCAACGTCTCGCTGTCCACCTGCTTCGGCTGCCCGATGGAAGGCGAGGTGCCGCAGCAGGAGGTGCTGCGCTGGGCCGTGCGCTTCGCCGAACTCGGCGTGCGGGGCCTGACGATCTGCGACACCACCGGCATGGCGCATCCCGCCCAGGTCGCGCGGATGTGCGAAGCGCTGCAGCGCCGCTTCGGCGACCTGCAGCTCACCTTGCACTTCCACAACACCCGCGGCATGGGACTGGCCAACGTGCTGGCCGCCGTGCAGCAGGGCGTCACCCGCTTCGACGGCTCGCTGGGCGGGCTCGGCGGCTGCCCCTACGCGCCCGGGGCCACCGGCAACATCTGCAGCGAGGATGCGATCCACATGCTGGACGCCATGGGCTACGACACCGGCATGGACCTCGACCGCCTGCTGGCAGTCGCCCGCCGGCTGCCCGAGATCGTCGGCCACGCGGTGCCCGGGCAGCTGGCCAAGGCGGGACGCATCGCCGAGCTGCATCCCGCTCCGGCCCACCTTCGGGAGGCCTGCGCATGATCGACCACCTCGACCACCTGGTCCTGACCACGGCGCGCGAGGCCGCCTGCATCGACTTCTACACGCGCGTGCTCGGCATGCAGCTGGAGACCTTCGTCGGCGGCACGCCGCCGGTGGAGCGCCGCGCCTTCAAGTTCGGCCACCAGAAGATCAACCTGCACGTGCAAGGCGCCGAATTCGAGCCCAGGGCACACCTGCCCGTGCCCGGCGCGCTGGACCTGTGCTTCATCACCGACCGTCCGCTGGACGAGGTGATCACGCAGCTTCGCGCATGCGGCTGGCCGATCGAGCAGGGCCCGGTGCTGCGGACCGGCGCCACCGGCCCGATCCGTTCCGTCTACGTGCGCGACCCAGACTTCAACCTGGTCGAGCTGTCGCAGCCGGCCTGAATGTCCTGCCGAGACAACGCTCCTGGTCGGAAGTCGGCATGCGCCGCGCAGAATGCGCGTGTCACGTCTTGCAGGAGCTGACGATGAGCCTCTCCATCGACGACCTCCAGGCGTTCGCCGACGCCTGGAACCGGCACGACATCGAAGCGCTGATGGGCTTCATGGCGGACGACTGCGTCTTCGAGGCGTCCGCGGGCCCGGACGCCTGCGGCGCCCACTACGCCGGCAAGGATGCGGTCCGTGCCGGCTTCTCCGAGGTCTTCCAGACCTTCCCGGACGCGCAGTGGCGTTCGCCACGGCATTTCGTGCTGGGCGACCGCGGCGTCTCCGAGTGGACCTTCACCGGCACGCGCAAGGACGGCACCCGCGTGGAGGTGAACGGCTGCGACCTCTTCACGTTCCGCGGCGAGAAGATCGCGATCAAGAACTCGTATCGGAAGAACCGGGTTCCAGCTGCGGCGTAGTGCGCCGCGCAGGCGCATCTCCGGCATGGGATCGGGCAACGGCCTGGCCGGGATTCCCGAGCCCGTCTATCTTGCCAACGCCGGCGGCTTCACACGCCATCGTCCACGGCGATCGCCTCGATTTCCACCTTCAGTTCCGGCTTGAACAGGCCGGACACGTACACGAGGGTGGTTGCGGGCTTGTGGCCCTTGAACACCTCGTCCCGCACTGCAGCGTAGGTCGGGAAATCGGCCCGGTCGGTCAGGAATACCGTGGTCTTGACGATGTTCTCTATGCCCATGCCCGCCTCCGAAAGGACCGCCTCCATATTGGCCCAGGTCTGGCGGCATTGCTGCGCCACGTCGGGCGAGGCCACCCCGTTCGCATCGACGCCGATCTGGGCGGCCACGTAGAGGGTGTTGCCGGCCTGGATGGCATCGCTGAAGCGGGCGGACTCGCCGCCCCGGGCGGCGGGGATCACTTTGCGGAATTTCATCTGTGTGCTTTTCCTTGGAACCAGATCTCTGCTCACCGGGCGTGAATGCCGATGCGCAGATCGAAGCGGCGGACCGTACCACGACATTGCATGTTGCGAACGGTCTCGCTGGCCTTGGCGATGGCCGTGTTGACGGCATCTTCGATGCCCGCGGGCGAGGATCCGGTGATTTCCAGGATCTCGGTCTGGTCAGGGCAGCAGAGTGAAGCCCGACTCGAAGCGCGTTTTCCCCGATGATGCCAACACCATCTGCAGAAAGCCGATCGCCTCCAGTTGCCTCGAGCGCTGAAGAGGACCGACGTCGACTGCCCGAAGGCCCGCTGCTACAAGGATCTCCGCGAGTGCGATCTTGCCCTCGGCGTCGTCTCCGGCGAACAAGACGGTTGTCGCCGTGGTGCCATTCGTGCGGGTTATGAGCGTCTCCGCAAGATTCGCGTTGAACGCCTTCAGGACGGCGACGTCCTCAGGAAGCTGCTTCGCAAGTTCAAGGGCAGTGGAGGTGCCCACCAGGGCCTCTGGTTGCTCGTACGTGGTGAAATCGATGGTGTTGGCGATGTCGATGACGACCTTGCCGCCCAGCCTGTCCCGATAGTGCCTCAATATATTCGGGTAGGCGCCATACGGGACTGCGAGGACGACAAGTTCCCCGGTCAGGTCATCGCCCAGTGCCGCATACCTGGCCTCGGGGTGATCCTTGGTGGGCCTGGCGCTGCGATTGACTATCTGGATATCCGCACCCGCGAGTGCTGCGATGTTCGCGATCGCCGAACCCATCTTGCCGCTGCCAATGATGCTGATCGATGTCATATGGATCAAACCCTCTTGAATCGTTCGAGTGCCTTCTCGGCCACCTTGAGCGCGTCGTAATCGAACACGGCCGCCCTGCGGAAGTCGCGTCCTGAAGCGAGGTCGACGTCGCGCTTCCTGGTGTTGGTGAACTGCAGTTGCGAATCGAACATTGCGCCGGCCCTGCGTGAACCCACCTGCAGGATCGTCGCACGCTGCATGCGAACGGCGGTGTAGCGCCTGAAGGCTTCCGGGATGTCACGGGCACTTTCGGCCTGCTTCAGGAAGAAGGCCAGCGTGATGCAGTCCTCGAAGGCCTGGTTCACCCCCTGGCCCTGGTGCGGGAGCATGGTATGCGCTGCGTCCCCCATCAGTGCGATGGGCCCTCGCGACCAATTGGTGAGGGGGTCGATGTCGAACAGACCCCACCAGAAGGTTTCCTTGATCGCCGAGATGAATTGATGGACCCTGGGATCCCAGGCTTGACGGCTGAATTCGGCCTTGATTTCGTCCACGCCTGCAGGCCCGGACCAAGGTCCCTTCAGCGGCCTGTCACTGGGCACGCAAGCGACGTAGTTGTACAGCTTGTGTCGCTGCAATGGATAGGTCATCAGGTGCCGGTCATTACCCAGCCAAGTCTGGCTGATCCTGTTCCAGTCCTTGGGGAGGTCGGAGGCATCGATCACCCCCCGATACGCCATATATCCGGAGTAGACGAACCGGGTGGGTTGCCCGACGGCCTTGCGCACCACCGAGCGGATCCCATCGGCGCCTATGACCGCATCGAAGTCTTCCTGCTTGCCGTTCTCGAAATGAACGCGGACACCTGGATCCAGCATTTCGATCGACTTCGCGCGATGGTGGAGCCGGATCGCCTCCGGATCCACCGCCTGCACCAGGATGTCGATCATGTCCGGCCTGTACATACCGATGTTCTGGTACTGCTTCGATGTGTCTTCCCAGGCTGCGTCAGTCACCAAGTTGCCCATGGCGTCCAAATAGACGCCGTGTCCATCCGGGATCGCTCCCGCGCGCCGCATCGGCTCGAGCAGCCCCAACTTGTCGAGGACGCGACTGGCATTGGGCGCAATGGTGACCCCAGCGCCCACCTCATCGTGCTTGTGTGATTGCTCGAACACGGTGGCTTCGATCCCCGCGATCTTCTTCAGTGCAATCGCGGCGGAGAGCCCGCCCAAGCCTCCACCAATAATGCCAACCCTTGTCGACTTGCCTAGCATTCGGGCTCCTTCACTGATTCATGCAGTCCGGCAATCCCGCCGGCGGGGGCTGTCAAGCGGCTGATCGCCGAACACCTGCGCGGGTCGGCCTTGACCGGCCGCCCAAACCACGGCCACCAGGCCATTCTAGGAGTGGCGTACTCACCGATAAACCGGCTCTGGACGGACACACAGTTCCGTTTTCTGGACAATCGTCTTCCTATCCTGGGCTCCTGCAACGAGTCGCGCGCGTCGCGCACCCATGGCTCGTAGAGGCGGGGATCGCCGGGAGGGTTGTCTCAGGTATCGGATGCGCCGGCCTGGCGCTGGGAGTCCATGACGCTGCGCCAGCCATGCGCGTCCTCCGCATCGTGTCCGAGCATCCATCGCATCCACGCGAGCGCGCGCTCGTGGTCCTGCGCCGCCAGCGCGAGGTCGATGGCCTGTGCGACCAGCCGCAGCGTCGGCCGGTTCTTCGCATCGGCCCACGGGATCTGCGCGCCAGGCCAGCGTTGGCACGCGTCCACCACGAGTCCGGCGGCGGCATAGGCCAGCTCGCGCGCGGCGCTCGTGATCTCGGGGGTTGCGACCTGCGCCGTCATTCCACGGGCCGCTATCAACAAGTCATCCAACACCGGCACCGCGCAGCACAGCAGCGGACGCTCCCGCAGCCAGCGCGCGGCCTCCTCGGGCGAACCGAGCAGGTCGCTCGCGTCGGCTTCCAGGCTGGTGAAGACGGGCACGATCGTGCCGTATCGGCGCGTCCATGGCGCCAGGGCGCGCTTGACCTCCTGGCCCGGCTGGATGCGAAGCAAGGTGACCCCGTCCGCCTGGTCCACGCGGACCGGGTGCATTTGTGCAAACGCTTCCAGTTCGAGGTGAGGCAAGGGCGTGCGCAGCAGCTCCGTCCAGGCCTGCACCTTGTCGCGTGGTGGATGCGGCGCGACCTCCCGGGATGCGGGCACGTCGAGGGCCTCCGGACCGTTCATGGAATCCCTGCGCCTTCTTGCTGCGAGCAGTCTAGCCAGACATGCACGGACTGCGGATTTAGGCGCATCGGGAGTAGGGGCGGGAGAACATGCCGCGTGAAGCGCACACCGCTCCTGGATAGCGAACGACGCCTTCGCACCAGGCCTCCCGGCGGACTCTTATATCCACTTCTCAATACCTAAATGGATTAATTTTCGTTTGATATATGACAAGCACTCCTTAGGATCGTGACCCATATACCAAGGGGTGACATGAGCCGTTTGACCATCCAAACCATCGAGGGCGCGCCCGAGCAAGCCCGGGAACGTCTGCAAAGCGCGCAAGCAGCGAATGGCTTCCTGCCCAACCTGCTGGGCGTACTGGCCAACGCACCGACGGCGCTGGAAACCTACCAGGTGGTCAGCGGCATCAACGCCCGCAACGGCCTTACGGCTGCCGAGCGCGAAGTGATCCAGATCACCGCCGCGGCCCGCAACGGCTGCGGCTTCTGCCTGGCGGGCCACACCAAGCTCGCGCGCAAGAAGCTCCAGATGCCCGAGGAAGTGATCCAGGCGCTGCGCCAGACGCAGGCGCTCACCGATCCGAAACTCAATGCACTGGCGCTGTTCACGCTGGCCGTGATCGACAAGAAGGGCCAGCTCGCCGATGCCGAATTGCAAGACTTCTTCGCCGCAGGCTACAGCCAGGCCAACGTGCTCGAAGTCGTGCTCGGCGTGAGCCTGGCGACCCTGTGCAACTACGCCAACAACGTGGCGCAGACCCCCATCAATCCGGAACTCCAGGCGTTCGCCTGAGCGCGGAACGCAACCACCAGACGCCGCGCCGGGCCGGCAGCCCGCTCGGCGCGAGGTCCCGCCGTGCCCGTTACGGCGCACTCGGAAAGATATGACGCCGTGAGCCAGTCCGAATCGACCCATCTCCTCTTGCAAGCGGTCACCGCGCTGGCCCGGGCCGAACTCGCACCTCTGGCCGGCGCCATCGACCAGCAAGGCCTCTACCCCGAAGCGTTCCTGCGCAAGCTGGGCGAGCTGGGCGGCTTCGGCGCCAGTATCCCGAGGGAGTCCGGGGGCCTCGGTTTGGGCCTGGCGGACCAGATCGACATCACGAGCCGCATCGGCGCCGAGTGCGGATCGACGGCATTCCTGGTCTGGTGCCAGTCGACCTGCGCCTGGTACCTGCAGCATGCACCCAACGAAGCCCCCCGCACGCGCTATCTGCGCCGGGTGGCAAGAGGCGAACTGCTCGCCGGCACCGGCATGTCCAACCCGGTCAAGCACCTGGCCGGCATCGAGCGGATCCAGCTGACGGCGGTTCGCGCAGGCGACGGCTACGTCGTCAACGGCGCGCTGCCCTGGGTCTCCAACGTCGGCCCGGACCACCTGGCCATCGTGGCGGCCGCCGTAGCCAACGAGGGCTATGTGATGTTCGCCGTGCACGGCAGCGCAACCGGGCTGGAACTTCACGCTTGTCCCGAGTTCTCCGGGATGGAGGGCACGCAGACGCTCAATCTCCGGTTCAAGGATTTGCGCGTCGATGCCCAGGACGTGCTCGCCCATCCGCACCAGTTCGCGCGGTTCATCCAGCGCATCAAGCCGGGATTCGTCCTGGGCCAGACCGGCATGGGCTTCGGCGTGGTTGAGGGCAGCCTCAAGACCATCCGCGAGAGCAACGCCAGCCATGCGCACGTCAACATCTTCCTCGATGACCAAGGCAGCGAACTGGCCGCCGAACTCGCCGATCTCAAGGCCGAAGCCGCCGTGCTGGCCGGGCAGGCGCAGGCCGGCTCGGCGCCGGTGCTGCCCGTGCTGAAAGTGCGCGCCCACGCCTCGGAACTGGCGTTGAGGGCCGCCAGTTCCGCCACGCTGCACGCGGGCGCAAAGGGCTACCTGATGCGCCACCCCGCGCAACGCCGCCAGCGCGAGGCGGTGTTCGTCGCCATCGTGACGCCGGCGCTCAAGCACCTGCGCAAGGAGATCGACGACCTCGAACGTACCCAGCGCGAGGCGGCCTGATGGCGCAGTGGATGTGCGGCCCGTGCGGCTTCATCTACGACGAGGCGGCCGGCCTGCCCGAGGAGGGCATCGCGCCCGGAACGCCTTTCGAGGCCATCCCCGATGGCTGGGTTTGCCCGGACTGCGGCGTGTCCAAGGCCGACTTCCATCTGGTGCCGGATTGAGCCATGACACCAACGGCAAACCGACCGGCGGTGCTGAACGCGCAGGACATCGAGCTGGGCTACCAGCGCCCGAAGCAGTCGCCCCATATCGTCCTGCGCGAGTTCTCGATGCAGGTGGCCGCGGGCGAGATCGTGGCGCTGCTCGGCCCCAGCGGGGTGGGCAAATCGTCGCTGCTGCGGGTGTTGGCCGGCCTGCAGCGACCCACCCGGGGCGAAGTCCGCATCCACGGCGAGTTGGTGGATGACCCACACCCTCGCCTGGGCTTCGTCTTCCAGAGTCCCTGCCTGCTGCCGTGGCTGACGCTGGAGCAGAACGTGGCGTTCGGGCTGGACTTCAAGCACCAGCCGCAGATGGCGCGGGCCGAGCAGCAGCAACGCGTGCGCGAGGCGATTGCCGAAGTGGACCTGCTGCGTGCCATCGAGCGTTATCCCGCCGAACTGTCCGGGGGCATGGCGCAGCGCGCCTCGCTCGCGCGCAGCCTGGCACGCCAGCCTGAAATCCTGCTGCTGGACGAGCCGTTCAGCGCGCTGGACGAGATCACGCGCGGCGAGATGCAGGCATTGCTGCAGCAGATCACGGCGCGTCGACAGACTTCGGCGGTGCTGGTCACGCACGACATCGACGAAGCATTGATCGTGGCCGATCGCATCCTGCTGATCGGCGGAGCGCCCGGCCGGCTGATCGGGCAGTGGCGCATCGACCTGCCGCGTCCGCGCGACGAGGTCATGTCCGATCTCACCCACATGCGGGTGGAAATCCTTCAAGCGTTGCGCGACACGCGTCGATCAACCCGCCAACCCGTGCAAGTGGAGAGCTGACCCATGAAAGAACACGAAGAATCGACGATTCCCCAGGCCACGCTGGAGGCCCGTCGCCAGTTCCTCAAGCTGTCGACGATGTTCACCGCCGCGGGCGCGCTGCCGCTGCTGCAACGGCACAGCAGCGCCATGGCCGCCGAGCCTGACGCGCCGCTGCGTATCGGCTACCTGCCGATCACCGACGCCACGGCACTGCTGGTCGCGCACCACAACAAGCTGTTCCAGGAACAGGGCCTCGAAGTCGAGAAGCCCCGGCTGTTCCGCAGCTGGGCGCAGCTGGTCGAGGCCTTCATCAGCGGCCAGGTGAATGCCGTGCACCTGCTCTCGCCCATGACGGTGTGGGCGCGCTACGGCAGCCAGTCGCGGGCCAAGGTCGTGGCGTGGAACCACATGGCCGGCTCCAGCCTCACGGTGCTGCCTGAGATCAACGGCCTGCGCGACCTGGGCGGCAAGACGGTCGCCATTCCGTTCTGGTACTCCATCCACAACGTGGTGCTGCAGCACATCCTGAGAAGCGAAGGCATCGAAGGCATCGGCGAGGGCACGCCCGGCCCGAAGCAGGTCCGGCTGGTCGTCATGGCCCCCTCCGACATGCTGCCCGCCCTGGCCAGCAAGCAGATCAGCGGCTACATCGTGGCCGAGCCGTTCAATGCGGCGGCCGAAGTGCTCAAGGTCGGCAAGATCCTGCGATTCACCGCCGACGTCTGGAAGGACCACGCCTGCTGCGTCGTACTGATGCACGAAGACGACCTGGACAAGCGACCGGAATGGTCGCAGAAGGTGGTGAACGGCATCGTGCAGGCGCAGGCCTGGATCCAGGGCCACCGCCAGGAGACGGCACGTATCCTGTCCAAGGAGAACGCGCACCGCTACACGCCGCACACCTACGAAGCGCTGGCCCGGGTGCTGGCGCCCGCGCCAAGGCAGAACGCGGAGTACGTCGCCACCGGCGCCATCAGGCACGCCGACTGGAACGAAAAGCGCATCGACTTCCAGCCCTATCCGTTCCCGAGCTATACCGAATCGCTGATCAAGATGCTCAAGGCGACCCTGGTATCCGGCCGCAACGATTTCCTGCAGAAGCTGGATCCGGCTTTCGTCGCGCGCGACCTGGTGGACGACCGCTTCGTGAAGAAAGCCATCGCCGGGATCGGCGGCATGTCGGCCTTCGGCCTGCCCGACACCTTCACCCGCAAGGAAATCATCACGACCTGAGGCGCGGCGCAACCCTGGCCCCGCGCGATGCGGCCCGGGGCTCCTGCCCGGCCTGCCTGCATCTTCGATCGGCACAACCATGATCAAAAGCCTTCTCCTGAACCGCCCGGGCAAGCAGCTCGAACTGAGCCTGATCGGACTGGTCGCGCTGGTGTCGCTCTGGGCCATGGGCACGTACTGGCTCAAGGAAAGCGTGCCAGTCGCCGATCGGCTCAGCCCCGGCGTCACCTTCGAGAGCCTGTACGAGCTGCTGGTCCAGAACCAGCTGACGGTCCATACGCTGACCAGCCTGAAGCGCGTGCTGGTGGGCCTTTCGCTCGCGCTCGTCCTGGGCATCCCCATCGGCCTGGCGGTGGGCACATCGCGCGCGCTGGAAAACAGCACGAGCAGCGCGTTCCAGTTCCTGCGCATGATTTCGCCCTTGTCGTGGATGCCGATCGCCGTCATGGTGTTCGGCATCGGCGATGCACCGATCTATTTCCTGCTCACCTTCGCCGCCGTATGGCCGATCATCCTGAACACCACGGCGGGCGTGCGCAGCCTGGACCCGAGATGGCTGCTGCTCGCGCGCAGCCTGAGCGCGACGCGGCGCGAGGTGCTTTTCAGGATCATCCTGCCGGGCATCCTCGGCCACATCCTGACCGGGGCCCGCGTGGCGATCGGCATCATCTGGATCGTGCTCGTTCCCTGTGAGATGCTCGGCGTCAGCTCCGGCCTGGGCTATTTCATCCTGGATACGCGCGATCGGCTCGCCTATTCGGAACTCATGGCCGTCATCGTGCTGGTCGGCGCGCTCGGGTTCATGCTGGACGGCATCGCGCAGATCCTCCATCGGCACTGGACCCACGCGGCCTGAAGCGGGTTTGGGTAACGCGCGATCCCGGCAGTCACGCGCGGACCGCGCGCACCCTGCCCGCGACCACCCTCACCCGGCTTGGCGCCGCCCGCCAGATCGCGAAGGCCGACAGCAGCGTGCAGCCGATGGCCACCCAGAACCCCAGCGCATAGCTGCCGGTGCGGTCGTGCACGAAGCCCATGAACCAGGGGCCCATCGCGCCGCCGGCCAGGGCGCTGAGCATCAGGGTGCCGAAGATGGGGCCGTAGTGCCTGCTCTCGAAGATCTCGGCGGGGATGGCGCCGACCACGGACGTCATGCCGTAGCCGAGCGCGCCTTGCGCGATCACCATGGCGTACAGCAGTGCGACGTTCGGGTACGCGGGCAGCACGAGCAGCGCCACGTAGGTGAGGAAGAATCCCAGGTTGCCGATCGCCCACACGATCTCCCGGCCGATGCGGTCGGAGAGCCAACCCAGCGCGATCTGGCCCGGCACGCCGGCCAGGCTCACGGCGCCCAGCGCCCATGCCGCTTCCTGCGGGCCGAAGCCGGTCTCGACCAGGTACTGGGTCTGGTGCACCTGCACCGCGTACCAGGCGAAGAGCGCCGCGAAGTACGCCACCGCGATCCACCAGAACCGGGCCGTGCGCATCGCGCGCGGGAGCGTCCAGTCGATGGCCGCCCAGGCGGGGTCGACCACGTTCACGCGGCGGGCCTGCGCGGCGGCGGGCGTATCGGGGTCGCCATCGGGGGCCAGGCCGATGTCCTCGGGCCGGCGCCGCAGCAGCAGGTTCAGCGGCACCAGGACCACGAGCACCAGCACGCCCAGGAGCGTGCAACCCGCGCGCCAGCCGCTTCGCTCCACGAAGGCCTGCAGCGCCGGGAGCATGACGATCGAGCCGAAGCCCACGCCGGCGAAGGCGACGCTGAGCGCCAGCCCGCGACGGCGGACGAACCAGTTGGGCAGGAAGAGTGCCTGGCCGGTGTAGCCGGTGAAGGTCGTTCCCGCCCCCACCAGCATCCCGAGCGTGACGTACACATGCCAGGGCTCGCTCGAGAAGGTCGCAAGCAGCAGGCCCGCGGCCGTGGCGGCGATGCCGATCTCCATCACGAAGCGCGGCCCGCGCCGGTCCATCAGCTTCCCGAGCAGCGGACTCAGCACGGCCGAAACGATGAAGCCGAACGAGAAGGCGCCGGCCGTCACGCCGCGCTCCCAGCCGAACTCGTCGAGGATGGGCGGGAAGAGCAGCGAAAAGGCCGTGCGGGCATTCACGCACAGGGCCATCGTCACGAAGACGACGCCGACGACGAGCCAGCCGTAGAAGAACGGCAGGCGTGCTGCGAGTCTGGCGATCAAGCGGCTCCCTCCTGCGGCGCCATTCTGCGGGGAGCCGGTCGTGCGCGCTTGCGGGAAATCGCGAACCCGGCCCACCTGCCCCGGGGCACTCCGTAACCCGGCCGTTCGCGGACCCGCGCCCGCTCGCGCGGACTGCTATACATTCGCTGGCGATACACGCCAACCGAGAGAATCCATGTCGATCCCATCCGTCCTGAAGGCCACCGTCGTCGCATTTGCAGTTGCGACCGGTGCGCCGGTTTTCGCACAAGGCACACCCATCGATGCGGCAGCGTTCGACTCGCTCGTCGCCAAGGGGCCCGTCGCCGACGCCGCGACGATCGCGTCCAGCCAGTGGGCCAGCAGGATCAAGCAGGCCGGCACGCTGCGCCTGGGCGGCACCCAGACGTCGAACCTCTTCTCGCTGCTCAACGAGAAGGACGGCAAGATTCGCGGATTCGATGCGGGCCTGGCCCAGCTCCTCACGCGCTACATCCTGGGCGATGGGTCCAGGTACAAGTTCACGCAGGTCACCTCGTCCACGCGCGAGCAGGTCCTCATCAACGACCAGGTGGACGTGGTGCTGGCCACCTATTCCATCACCCCGGCCCGGGCGGAGAAGATTTCCTTCGCCGGTCCCTACTACACCTCGCAGGCGGGGGTGCTGGTGAGGTCGAACAACAAGGCGATCCAGTCCTACCAGGATCTCGCCGGGAAGAAGGCCGCTACCCAGGCGGGATCGACGGGGCCCGCGATCCTTGCGCAATTCGCACCCAAGGCCGTCGTGCAGGAGTTCCAGACGCACCAGGAAGCCGTCGACGCCCTGCGCCAGGGACGCGTGGACGCCTACGTGACCGACTACACGCTGCTGCTCAATGTCCTGAGCCAGGGCAGCGGCGAGGCGAAGCTGGCCGGCGCACCCTTCGGTCCGCAAGACCCGTACGGGATCGGGCTGCCCAAGGGCTCGGACGGCGTGGCCTTCGTCAATGCCTTCCTGAAGAAGATCGAAGCCGATGGCACCTGGGCCCGGCTGTGGACGGTGTCCATCGGGCAGCGCACCGGCAGCACCAACGTCCCGACGCCGCCGCCGATTCCCTGATCCATGGACAGTGTGCTGCGGCTGCTGGCCGACTACGGGCCTGCCTTCGGGCAGGCCCTTTTTCTGACCTGGAAGCTCACGATCCTGTCGTTCGTGGCCGGCTTCGCCTTGGGCGTCGTCGTGGCCGTGGCCCGGCTCCTGCCGCTGCGGCCGCTTCGTTTCGTGCTGACCGGCTACGTCGAGGTCTTCCGCAACATCCCCGCGGTCGCGCTGCTGATCTTCATCGTGTTCGCACTGCCCGATCTGCAGGTCGTCATCGACTACGAGCCTAGCGTGATCCTGACCCTGGCCCTGGTGTGCTCCGCCTTCACGGCGGACTACCTGCGCACGGGCATCAACACCGTCGGTGTCGGCCAGGTCGAGGCCGCCCGCAGCCTGGGCATGCGTCCGCTGACCGTCATCGCCTCGATCGTGTTGCCACAGGCGCTGCGCTCGGTCGTCCAGCCCCTGACCTCGCTGCTCATTGCGCTGATGCTGTCGACGTCCCTGGCGTCCCAGGTGCCCGTCCCGGAGCGGGAACTCACGGCGCTGGTGGCCCGGATCGCCAACGACTCCGCCGCCGGGATCGCGGCGTTCGCCGTCGCTGCCGCGATGTACCTGGCGTCGGGCCTGCTCATCGCCTGGGCGGGCGCCGCACTGGACAGGAAGATGCGGATCCTGCGATGAGCCGCGCCCTGGAAGACGTCCTCTACGGCGACCTGGGCCCCAGGGCGCAGGCCGTCACCCGGGCCGCGAGCGTGGCCGTCGCGGCGATGCTCCTGGTGCTGCTCGCCGGTGTCGTGTACGGCTTCCATGCCGCGGGCCAGTTCGAAGGGCGGCTGTGGGAATTCTTCGCCTGGAAGACCACCTGGTCCTTCCTGGCGCAGGGCCTGCTCGGCACACTCAAGTCGGCGGCGGCGGCGGCCGTGATCGCGCTGGTCTTCGGGCTGGTGCTGATGCTGGGTCGCCTGTCGCGGCTGCGGCTCGTGCGCTGGCCGGCCGTCGCGTTCATCGAATTCCTGCGCGGCGTGCCGGCCCTGCTGCTCATCTACGTGTGCTTCCTGGTGCTCCCGTCGGTCGGGATCCGGATGAGTGCCTACTGGATGCTGACCTTGCCCGTGGGACTCAGCACCGCCGCCGTGGTCGCCGAGGTGTACCGCGCCGGCGTGCTCGCCGTTCCCCGAGGGCAGACGGACGCGGCGCGGGCCCTGGGCTTCAATGAGGCACGGGTCTTCGCCCATGTCGTCTTTCCCCAGGCGCTGCGCTACATCGTCCCGGCACTGGTGGCCCAGCTGGTCATCGTGGCCAAGGACACCACCTTCGGCTACGTCGTCACGTACGGCGAACTGATGCAGAACGCCAAGGTGCTGATCGCCAACTACCGCTCGCTCGTCCCCGTGTACCTGGCGGTCGCGGTACTGTACTGCTGCGTGAACTACGCCATTTCCAGGGCCAGTCAACGACTCGGCCGGCGAAAGTACTGAGCGCTGGATCCGGCGGCATCATCCCGGCATGAGCACCACGGTTCCCGGTCCGGACGGACTTCCCCGTTGCAGCTGGTGCGCCGGCGCACCACCCGACTACGTCGCCTACCACGATCGCGAGTGGGGATTCCCCGTGGCCGATGACCGTCGGCTGTTCGAGAAAGTCAGCCTCGAGGGATTCCAGTCGGGGTTGAGCTGGCGGACGATCCTCGACAAACGCGAGAACTTTCGCGCGGCGTTCAAGGGATTCGATTTCCGCGAGGTCGCGCGCTTCGACGAAAAGGACGTCGCGCACCTGCTTGCCGATGCAGGAATCGTGCGCCACCGCGGGAAGATCGAAGCGGTGATCAACAATGCGCAGCGTGCGTGCGAGCTGGTCCAGGAGGCAGGCACGCTGGCCGCGTATTTCTGGCGCTTCGAGCCCGCTGCGCATGAACTCGACGCGCATCGCTCCGTGTCGGTCTCGCGGGCTTCGCGGGACCTGTCCCGAGACCTGAAAAAGCGGGGCTGGAAATTCGTCGGCCCGACCACCATGCATGCCTTCATCCAGGCGATGGGGCTGGTGAACGACCATGCGGATGGCTGCGTGACCAGGGCGCAGGTGGAAGAGGCTCGCAAGAGGTTCGAACGCCCGTAGTGATCGCACGCGGCCTCAACACGACGTGCGTGACCCGAAGGTCAGGTCCCCAGCAACACCCCAGGCAGCCAGAGCACCAGTTGCGGGAACCAGATGGTCAGCAGCAGGCCCGCCGCCTGCAGGATCACGAAGGGCACGATGCCCAGGTAGATGGTTCGCGTGCTGATCTCCGGCGGCGTGATGCCGCGGATGTAGAACAACGCGTAGCCGAACGGCGGCGTCAGGAAGGACGTCTGCAGGTTGACGGCGAACAGGATCGCGAACCAGATCAGCACGTGCTCCTTGGGCATGCCGAAGTCGAGGCCGGCGATGATCGGCGCGA
Organism: Ramlibacter sp.; assembly: GCF_035627355.1. Lineage (GTDB taxonomy): Bacteria > Pseudomonadota > Gammaproteobacteria > Burkholderiales > Burkholderiaceae_C > Ramlibacter. The sequence continues at coordinate 70,211 of NZ_DASPLW010000040.1, read as the reverse complement.
CGATCGGGATCACGATGAACGTGATCTCCACCCAGTCCAGGAACATGCCGAGCACGAACACGAACAGCATGATCGCGGCCAGCACCTGGTAGGGCGACGCCGTGCCGGAGGAGACGCCCAGCAGGTCCTCGATCATCACGTCGCCACCGAGCTTGCGGAAGATCACGCTGAAGACCGTGGCGCCGATCATGACGAACATGATCATGGCCGTGGTCCGGGTCGTCTCGCGCAGGGTGTCGCTGAAGATGGCCCAAGTGAGCTGGCGTGACATCATCGCCAGCGCGAACGCCCCCGCAGCGCCGAGCGCCGCGGCTTCGGTCGGTGTCGCGATGCCCGCGATGATGCTGCCCAGCACCAGCAGGATCAGAACGAGCGGGGCGACCAGGTCCCGCGCCAGCTGCCAGGCCAACTGCGCGATCGGCAGGTGTTCGCCGGCCGGCAGCCCGGGCATCATCTGCGGCCGGAAGATCGCGATCCCCACCAGGTACAGCAGGTACAGGCCGCCGAGCAGCAGCCCGGGGACCAGCGCGCCGGCGAACAGGTCGCCCACCGAGATGCGCATCGTGTCGCCCAGCACCACCAGCATGATGCTGGGAGGAATCAGGATCCCGAGCGTGCCGGTGGCGGCGATGATGCCGGTGGACAAGCGCAGGTCGTAGCCGCTGCGCCGCATGGCCGGCAGCGCCAGCACGCCCATCAGCACCACGGACGCGCCGATGATGCCCGTGGAGGCCGCCATCACGATGCCGATGATGGTCACCGCGAACGCATAGCCGCCGGGCTTGCTCCCCATGATGCCGGCCAGCGACCGCAGCAGCCGCTGCGCGATGCCGGACTTCTCCAGCATCAGCCCCATGAAGACGAACAGCGGCACGGCGATCAGCAGCCAGTTGCTCAGGATGCCCGAGAAGGTGCGGGACACACCGGTGGACAGGAACAGCAGCGGCACATCGGCGGCGAACGCGGCCAGTACGCCGACGCCGGCGAGCACGAAGGCCACCGGGTAACCGGTGAAGATGCCCAGCAGCAGCGCGCTGCACATGGCCAGGGGGCCGGCATAGGCCATCGTCTCAACTCCCCCGGCGCAGCAGCGAGCTGGCCGTGCGCAGCGCGCGCGCCAGGCCGAACGCCGCCAGGAGGCCGAAGCCCATCGGCATCACGGCCTTGATGATCCAGCGCTGGTTCAGGCCGCCATAGGAGGAACCTTCGTTCGATGTCCAGGCCGACACCGTGTACTCCCAGGAGAACCACGTCATCACCAGCGCGAAGGGCAGCAACAGCAGCAGGTCGCCGAACAGGGTGACGGCCTGTCGCGTGCGAGGCGTGAAGCGGCTGGACAGGAAATCCACGCAGACGTGGCCGTTCTCGCACAGCGTGTAGGCGCCGCCCAGCATCACCATCACGGCGAACAGGTGCCACTGCAGGTCGGTCAATCCGCCTGCGGTCAGGCCGCTGCCGAACAGCGGCACGGCCGTTCCCCATTCGAACAGCACGTTGGCGCGCAACTGCACCAGCAGGATGCTGATGCAGACGCTGACCACGAGCACGGGAACGGTCCAGGCGGCCACGCGGCCGAACCAGGCGCAGCCACGCTCGACCGCGGAGAGGAATTCGCTCATAGGGGCTCCCGGCCATGCCGGGGGCTGCCCGGCATGGCGCGTGGGTGGGATCAGTTGGCGCGGGGCAGCGACTGCAGTTCGCTCCAGCGGCCGTAGCGCTTGATGTACGCGCTGAGCGACTGGTAGGCCTCCTTGAACAGCGGGTCCTTGGCGGCTTCCTCTTCCATCACCTCATGCGACGCCTTGCGCAGCGCCGCCAGCACCGGCTCGGGGAAGCGGCGCACCGTGACGCCGGCGGCCTCGATCTTCTCGATGGCGTCGACCTGGGCGTTGATCTGGTCGAAGGTGTTGTAGGTGATGTTGGCGTAGCAGGCCTCGGTCATCGCCGTCTGCTGCTTCGGAGTGAGCGACTGCCACACCTTCTTGTTGATGATGATGCTGTCCCAGCTCGCGGGCTGGTGCCAGCCGGGGAAGTAGTAGTTCTTGGCGATCTTCTGCAGTCCCAGGCCGGCGTCCAGCTGAGGCGCGGAGAACTCGGCGGCCTCGATGCGGCCGCGTTCGAGCGACACGTAGATCTCGCCGGCCGGCACCAGTTGCACGCTGGCGCCCAGCTTCTCCATCGCCTTGGCGCCCAGCCCGGCGATGCGCATCTTCAGTCCCTTGATGTCGGCCGGCGTGCGGATCTCCTTGTTGAACCAGCCGCCGGCTTCGGGCACCACGAGGTGGCAGGGCAGCACCTGCACGTTGTGCGGGTCGTAGGCCTTCTGGATGATCGCCAGACCGCCGCCCTTGAACATCCAGCCCAGGAACAGCTCCGGGTCGGGGCCGAACGGCATCGAGCCCACCAGGTTGGCCACCGGGATCTTGCTGGCCCAGTAGCCGATCCAGTCAAAGCCCATGGGGATGGAGCCGTTGGAGACGGCGCCGAACACCTCCAGCGGCGGCACCACTTCGCCGGCGCCCATGACCTTGATCCGGATCTCGTTGTTGGTCATCAGCGCCACCCGCTCCGCCCACTTCACCGGGCTCGGGCCGATCGAAGGCACCTGCAGGCCGAACACGCTCTGCAGGTCGAAGGTCCTGGCCTGGGCCCAGGCGGCAACGGGTACGGCAGCGGCTGCAGCCAGCGCGCAGGCTGCCGCGAGGGAACGCATCTTCAGCTTCATGGTTGTCTCCTTGTGGGTGGTTCTTGCGGTTCGCGATCAGGTGGCCAGGAAGCCACCATCCACCGGCAAGGTCACGCCGGTGACGTAGGTGGACAGGGCGCTGGAGAGGAACAGCACGGCGCCGACCAGCTCCTCGGGCTGCCCGACGCGCCCCATCGGCGTGCGCGCGAGGAAGGGCGCGAGCCGCTGCGGGTCGGCAAGGGTCGCCTCGGTCATCGGTGTCTCGATCACGCCGGGTGCCAGTGCATTGACCCGCACGCCGGACGGCGCCAGTTCGATGGCAAGCGACCGGGTGAGCATCACCACCGCGGCCTTGGACGGCGAGTACCCCAGGCTGCCGCCCTGCCCCGCGAAGGCGGCGATCGAGGCGAGGTTCACGATGGTGCCGCGACCTGCCTTCAGCTGCTCCAGGAACGCGTGCGTGACGTGGAAGACCCCGTCGACGTTCACCTCCATCACGCGGCGCCAGTTCGCCGGGGCGCGGGGGCTCGCGCTGTTCTCCCGGATGATGATCCCGGCGTTGTTGACCAGCAGGTCGACGGGGCCGCACTCGCGCGCCACCTGGTCGGCCAGCCGCCGGCTCTGCCCGGCATCCGTGACGTCGTGCCGGAACGACCAGGCCGTGCCGCCTGCGTCGCGGACCTGTGCGGCGGTCTGCGCGGCACCCTCCTCGTTCAGGTCGGTGACGACGACCCGCGCGCCTGCCGCCGCCAGGCCGCGGGCGATCGCGCGCCCATTGCCCTGGGCCGCCCCCGTGACGAGCGCGAGCCGGCCGTCGAGCAAGCCCGGCAGCGCCGTGATCGGCTTCATGCGGGCACCGCCTCGCGGGACGGGTCCGCCATCGCGGCCCCGGGCTGCGCCAGGTGCATGCCACAGATGTAGCCGAAGGTCAGTGCCGGCCCCAGCGTGATGCCGGCACCGGGGTAGTTGCCCCCCATGATGCTGGCGGCGTCGTTGCCGACGGCGTACAGGCCCGGCACCGGCGTGCCGTCGCGCCGCAGCACCCGGGTCTGGGCATCGGTAGCCAGGCCGGCGAAGGTGCCGATGTCCCCGACCACCAGCTTGATCGCGTAGAACGGCGGGTGCTGCAGCGGCGCCACGCAGGGGTTCGGTCGCAGCAGGGCGTCGCCCTGGTAGCGGTTGTACGCCTTGGTGCCCTTGCCGAACTGCGGGTCCTCGCCGCGCGCAGCATGGCGGTTGAACTCGGTGACGGTGCCTTCCAGCGTGCCGGGGTCCACGCCGATGGCCGAAGCCAGCTCCGCGATCGTGCGGCCCCGCTTCAGGTAGCCGCTGCGCAGGTGGCGGCCGATCGGCATGGGGAACGGCGCCACGCAACCCAGCCCGTAGCTCCGCAATGCGCGGTGGTCGCACAGCAGCCAGGCGCTGACCTCGCCCGTGCCGCGGCACGCGGCGACCATCGCCTGCACGAAGTCGTGGTACGAATTGCCTTCGTTCGTGAACCGGCGGCCCGCGCGCGTGACGGCGATCACGCCCGGCTTGGCGCGGTCAATGAAGTGCGGCATCACGCCCTGGCTGCCGTCGGGACGCGTGGTGACCGAGGTCGGCACCCAGGCCGCGGCGTTCGGGATCGTGGGGTCGACATAGCCACCGGCCGATTCGCCCAGTCGCAGCCCCTCGCCGACGTTGGTGGCGGGCGATGGCGAATGGTGCTCGCGCCCGCTCGCTGCGTGCGGGAACAGCTGCCGGCGCCGCTCGACGTCGTGCGGAAAGCCGCCGCAGGCCAGCACGACCCCGCGCCGCGCCCGCACCTCGACCGGCGAGCCCTCGCGCTCGACCCGCGCGCCGACGACACGGTCGCCCTCCACCAGCAGCTCCGTCACCGGCGAGCGCAGCCAGACCGGGATGCCCAGGTCCATGGCGGCCTTGGCCAGCCGCCCGGCCAGTGCATTGCCGTTGGTGAGGGTCATGCCGCGACCGTGACGCAGCACGTCCAGGCCGTGGCGCGTGAGCCGGCGCGCCACGTACAGGAAGGACTCCAGCGACTTGAAGGCGCGCATGAAGTGCAGGATCTCCTTGCCGGAGCCGAGCATCATCCCGAACACGGTGAGCTCCGGCAGGGGAGGCGACAGCAGCCTGATCCGCTCGCCCAGCTCGCGCCCGTCGAACGGGCGCGTCACCATCGAGCGGCCGCCCTGTTGGCCGCCCGGCGCCTCGGCGTGGTAGTCGGGGAATACCGGCGGCATGTCGAACTGCACGCAGGTGCGGGAGGTGAAGAAGTCGACGGCTTCGGGGCCGCGCGCCAGGAATGCGTCGACGCGCGCCGGATCGAAGTGGGTGGTGGCCTCGTGCTGCAGGTAGGTGCGGGCCGCGCCGGGCGGCTCCTGGATGCCCTGCCGGGTGGCCAGGCTGGTGCCCGGGATCCAGAGCCAGCCGCCCGAGCGCGCCGTGGTGCCGCCAAACAGCGGCTGCTTCTCGACGACGAGGACCTCCAGCCCCTGGGATGCCGCCGTGATGGCCGTGGACATGCCGGAGGCGCCCGTGCCCACCACCAGAACGTCGCACTCGAAGCCTTGACTCATGTCGCCTGCATCCGTTGCCGCCACGATTCATCTTCGTTATTGTGTTGACATTAGTCAATGACGAATGCATCTGATGAAGTCAGTGATAACCCGCGACGACCCCCCGGCTGCCGGCAAGCAAGAACGCAACAGGGACAAGCCCCGGCGGGGCATCCAGTCGGTGGAAACGGGCAGCCTGCTGCTGCGTGTGCTCGCCGGGCACGTGGCCCCCATGCACTTGCGCGAGCTGGCGGGGGCGGCGGGTATCGCGGCCGGCAAGGCCCACCCCTACCTCGTGAGCTTCCTGAAGGTGGGCTTCGTCGTGCAGGACGCCGCCGGCCGCTACGAACTGGGGCCGCTCGCGCTGCAGATCGGGCTATCCAAGCTGCAGCGGCTGGATCCCGTGAAGGCGGCCGCGCCGCTGGTCGAACAGCTCGCCGAGGAGACCGGCCAGAGCATCGCGCTGGCGGTATGGGGCACCTTCGGGCCGACCATCGTGCGGCTGGACGAACCGGTGCAGCCGATGCACGTGAACCTGCGCGCCGGATCCGTGATGGCGCTGAGCAACACCGCCACCGGGCGGCTGTTCGCAGCCTACATGCCCCCCAAGGTGATCGCGTTCGCGCGCGAGCACGACCTGCTGCTGCAGGGGCCGCACGCCGAGCCGCAGTCGCGCAGGCAGTTCGAAGCGCTGGTGGAGGAAACGCGCCGGCACCGCCTCTCGCGCACCATCGGCCAGCCCATTGCCGGCATCGATGCGTTCTGTGCCCCCGTGTTCGATTCGACCGGCACGCTGGTGCTCGGCATCACGGCCATGGGCCCTTCAGCGAGCTTCGACAGTGCCTGGGACGGCCGTGTCGCCACGGCCCTGCGCCGGTGCGCGGAGCAGGTATCGGCGCGGTTGGGCTACGTCGTCGCGTAGCGGGCCGTGCGGGAGATGAGGCAAACGGCCGTTGCATGTCGGCCGCTTCGCCTATGCCGCCCTCTGCTCCACCGAAACCTGCTCGGACGCAGCCAGCACCCCTATGAGTGTCGAAGCCTTGTCGACCAGCACGCGCACCACTTCCTCGGTCTCGGCCAGGCGGCGGGCCACGGACACCTGCAGCTTCATGACGTCTTGCGCCGCGTAGGCGTAGTCCACGCCGAGCACGTCGACACCGCGCGCTGCGTAGAGGCCGAGGATGCGGCACAAGAGGCCGGCATCGCGTTCGATCAGGTAGACCTGCTCCAGGCGGGTCGCTGTTCGGGTGAGGTCAAGGGTGTTCATTCACTTCGATCCAGGTCATCGGCGACAACCGGCCAAGCTGGGCCGGCAATGGGATGCGCGTGGATCGAAGGGGGAGCGCAGAGGCTGCTCCAGGCGTCGACCCGGCTGACCGGGACGACGCGCACGTTCCCGGTCAGCGGGTAATTCGAATGATGACCAGGATGGACGTGCGGGGTTGCATGGGTGGAAGTCTAACAGTGGGCGACTTCTGACTAGCGAGGGTAATCGGGTAATTGCCAACCCTTTCCGGGGCTACTACATTGCGGAAGCCGCGCTCAATGGCGCTTCATCGATTTGGCGCAATGCATCCAGACCTCGCACCGTATTTCCACTTCACCGGCAAGAGCAGATTTGAGAAGTCGGTGAACTCCTTGCTTGGGCTTCTCGAAGGAATCGCTATAGATGGCAAGGTGACGAGCGGAGAGATGGCGATCTTGCGGACGTGGATTTCCGACCATCAGGACGTCGCTAACCGGCATCCCTATAGTGAGTTGATTCCACCCTTGTCGGCCGCTTTGGGTGACGGAGTCTTGACGCTCGAGGAGCGGGAGGACATGACCTGGTTGTGTAACCGGCTCAGAAGTACTGAGTTCTTCAGCATGATCACGGCAGATCTGCAACGATTACACGCGCTGGTCGGTGGCATCGCCGCGGACGGTCAGATAGCTGTCGAGGAACTGCGTGGACTCTCAGACTGGCTTTCCGAACACGAGCACCTGAAGACATGCTGGCCGTACGATGAGATTGAGGCTCTCACGACTAAGGTGCTACGTGACGGTCGCATCGATGAGACGGAGCACAAGATGCTCCAGTACTTCTTTACAGAGTTTCTAGCGGTGCTCGATGAGCGAACGATCGTGCGGCCAATCGTGTTTGATGGTCCGGAGAAGACTATTGGGGCTCTCTGCGCGGTCGGGCCAACGATCTCCTTCCCAGGCTCCACCTTTTGCTTCACTGGCGTTTCGACGAAGTACAAGCGATCCGAATTCGAGTTCACAGTGCGCGAACTTGGAGGTGAACCCATCCGTAACGTCACCGCCAAGCTCGACTACCTCGTGATCGGTGCAGAGGGTAACCCGTGCTGGGCATTCGCCTGCTACGGGCGGAAGGTTGAAAGAGCGGTGGAACTGAGGCGTAAGGGCGTGAAGGTAGTGATCCTTCACGAGAACGATTTCCATGATGCAGTGCTAGACGCGTAGCCTAAAGGACTTACCGTAGTTGACGCGCGCGCAAGAACTCTGTGACGTCACCCGGATACCTGTCCGGTTCGGATCACACCTGATACTTTCAGTTCAGTAACGGCTTCAGCGAATTGTTTGCCTCCGGAGGAAGCGGCCGCCTCCGCTCAAATCACCGCCCGCATCAACCGCGCCGCCACCCCATAGCTCGCCAGCTTGACGGCGACCCGACCAGGCGGCGTCGCGACGCTCTGGAATCCGAACCGTTCCCAGTAGCGAACCGAATCCTGGATCGCGACCAGACAGGCCTTGCCCAGGCCGCGCGACCGGGCCGCATCGAACGCGGCGCGCACCATCGCCTGCCCGGCGCCTGTTCCCCGCCCGGCGTCCGCGATGGCGAGATCGTGGATGTACAGGGTGTCGGCATCCGCCGCCACTTGGAAGGTCGGGGCGTCGAGCGCCGGCAGGTCCGGAAAGCGGACGGGCGCGGAGATGAGATAGCCGACCATGCCGACGGCGGCCTCGGCCGCGAAGCAAGTGGCCGGCGACGCGAGGACCTTGGCGCGCAGCGACGCCTCCGATTCCGGCACGATCTCCCGGTAGCACGCCGCCTGGATCCGCAGGACGTCGGCCATGTGGGCGTCCTGCAGGCATCGAAGCTCGATCATGGGCCGATGATCTCCGAAGCCGGTCATCCGTGCCGGCGCGAGCAGCGAAGACCCCGCGCGGCCGGCGCCGCGCCGGCACGGTCCAGCTCGCAGGAATCGAACTTGCGAGCCTGCCATGGGAGGCGAAGAATCCGGCTCCCCTGCGTTCCCGTGCGAAAGGAGTTCGCCCATGTCAGCCGATCCATTCGCCCAGCTGAAGGCCGCGCAACGCGAAGGCTGGTCACTGTTCGCCCCCCTCGAAACCCACACCACCGTGCCCGCGGCCGAGCTGGTCCGGCACGCCCGCATCCGCGAGGGCCAGGCGGTGCTAGACCTCGCCTGCGGCACCGGCGTGGTGGCCCTGACCGCCGCTCGCCTCGGCGCCCGGGTGAGCGCACTCGACCTGTCGCCGGCGCTCCTGGAGCACGCTCGACGGCATGCGGAACTGGCCGATGTGAAGATCGATTTCCGCGAGGGCGACGTCGAGGCGCTGCCCTACGAGAACGCCAGCTTCGAGGTGGTCCTCAGCCAGTTCGGCCACATGTTCGCGCCGCGTCCGGACGTCGCCGTCGGCGAGATGCTGCGCGTGCTCAAGCCGGGCGGCACCATCGCCTTTTCCACCTGGCCGCCCGAGCACTTCGTGGGCCAGATGTTCGCGCTGGTCGCGCGCTACGTTCCGCCGCCCGAGGGGGCTGCGCCGCCGCCGCAGTGGGGCGAGCCCGGCGTGATCCGCCAGCGCCTCGGGGACGCCGTGCGCGATCTCTCGTTCCGGCGCGGCGTGATGGTCTTCCCCACGCTGAGCCCGCAGCACTACCGCAAGCAGATCGAGGAGACGCTCGGGCCCGTGGCCAAGCTCGTCGCCGGGCTCAAGGACGACGCCGCGCGCCTCGCCGCCTTCCGCTCCGACCTGGACGCGTTCATCGCGCAGTACCTCGAAGGCAACGTGGTCCGGCAGGACTTCCTGATGACGCGCGCGGAGAAGCGGTAGCCGGCGGCGGCGCGGCGACCGTTCGGGTCGCAGCCCTGCCCTTCAGGCCCTGGCGGTCACCGCCTCCGCCAGGTGCCGCAGCAGCACCGCGCCGTTCCCGCGCCATGCGCTCCCGTGCATGCAGGCCAGCGTGGTCGGCTTCAGCTGCGCCAGCCGGCCCAGGGTGTCGGCGGTCTGCGGCGCATGGGCGAAGTAGTCCATCGGCTGCCGGAAGGCTTCGCTCGGGCCGAGGATGTCGTCTTCGGTAAGCGCCTGCTCGCCGTGCCCCGGCTGGGTGAACAGGTCGCCACAGAAGAAGGTGCCGGTGGACGCATCCATCATCAGCCCGCAGTCCCAGCCGTGCGGCACGTGCGGCGTGTCCAGCCACTGCAGGGTGTGGCGGCCCAAGTCGAGCTGCTCGCCGTCGGCCAGCGCCCGCGGGGCACGGTCGACCATGTCCGCGACCGACACCATGGCCGCGATGCGGCTGCAGACCGGCACGGCCTGCGGCGCAGCGGCCAGCCACAGGTCGAGTGCGCCGCACTCGTCGGCCTCGAAGTGCGACAGGGCCGCGTAGCGCAGGCGCTCCACCGGCATCACGGCGGCCATGGCCTCGCGCACCAGCGGAAACATCTTGCGCGGGCCGGTGTGGAACAGCAGCGGCTCGTCGTCCAGCACCAGGTACTGGTTGAAGCTGAAGCCGTTGCCATCGGGGAAGTCGATCGGCGTGCTGATGCGGTAGATGCCGTCGGCGATCTCGTGCACGTTGGTGCGCGACTGCGGGTTGGTGATCATCGGTGTGCCTCGTCGGTAGGGGTGGTTGGCAGCAGGTTGTGGCGCGAACCCGCCGTCGCGTTACAGCTCTTTTTCTTCCGGCGGCGGCTGGCTATGCTGCGCCCATGGAGCCCCTGTCCGCAACCGAGGTCGACAGCCCCGAGGCGTTGCTGGCCTGCGCCATCGCGCAGGCGAAGCCCGGTGCGGCGCGCGACCAGGAAGCCGAGCTCTACCGACGGCTGGCGCCGCGGGTGCGTCGATACGGGCTGCGCCACCTGCGCGACGCGCAGGCCGCGGCCGACCTCATGCAGCACGTGATGGCCTTCACGCTCGAGCAGCTGCGCTCCGGCGGCGTGCGCGAGCCGGCGCGCGTGCTCTCCTTCGTGCTCGGCACCTGCCGCATGACCGTGTCGGACCTGCGCCGCACCGAGCGCCGCCGCAACGAACTGCTGGAGCGCTATGCCGATTCGCTGCCGCAGGCCGACATCCACATCGTCCCGCGGCTCGACCATGAACGCGTGGCCGACTGCCTGGGGCGGCTGCCCGAGCGCGAACGCTCCGTGCTGGTGCTGACCTTCTACGACGAGCAGCCGTCCGACGCGGTCGGCACCCAGCTGGGCCTGTCGGCCGGCAACGTGCGCGTGATCCGCCACCGCGGCCTCGACAGGCTGCGGCGCTGCGTCGACGCCGGAAGGAGCCGCGCATGAGTGCCCCGACCGACCATCTTCCCGTCGACGCGCTGCTGCAGGACTGGCTGGGCGAAAGCGACGCCGCGACCCGCGAAGCCGTGGACACGCACCTCATGGCTTGCGACGCCTGCGGCGAGCGGCTGGACCAGCTGGTGGCACTGGGCGCCGGCGTGCGCGGTGCCGTGCGGGCCGGCCGCGTCACGGTCGTCGCAGGCGCCGGTTTCGTGGACCGGCTGGCGGCACGGGGCGTGCGCATCCGCGAGTACCGGGTGCCGCACAACGGCGGCGTCAACTGCACCGTGGCGCCCGATGACGAGGTGCTGGTGAGCCGGCTGCAGGCGCCGCTGCAGGGCGTGCAGCGGCTGGACCTGGCGGTGGAGCTGTCGATCCAGCCCGGCGTGGTGCACCGGCTCGACGACATTCCGTTCGATCCGGCGCGCGGCGAGGTGCTGGTGCTGCCGAGCGTCGCGCAGGTGCGGCAGCTGCCGGCGCACACGCAGCATCTCACGTTGATCGCGCGCGAGGGCGACGGCAGCCGCGAGCTGGGCCGGTACGAGTTCCGGCACAGCCCCTGGTCCTCCTAGCGCTGGCCGAAGCTCAGGCCGGCGAACAGGTCCTTGTGCTCGCGCGGCTGCGAGCGCCAGTACTGCCGCGGGGCCTGCACCTGCGCGCCCAGCTCGGCGGCGGCGTGCCAGGGCCAGCGCGGGTCGTACAGCATGGCGCGCGCCAGCGCCACTGCGTCGGCCTGGCCCCTGGCAATGATGGCCTCGGCCTGCGCCGGTTCGGTGACCAGGCCCACGGCCACGACCGGCAGGTCCACCTCGGCGCGGATGCGTTCGGCGAAAGGCACCTGGTAGCCCGGGCCGAGCGTGATCTTCTGCTGCGGCGAGACGCCGCCGCTGCTGGCGTGGATGGCCGCGCAGCCGCGCGCCTTCAGCTCGCGTGCCAGCACGATGCTGTCCGGCACGTCCCAGCCGCCCGGCACCCAGTCGGTGGCCGAGATGCGAACCCACACCGGCAGGTCCGCGGGCACGGCGTCGCGCACGGCATCGAACACTTCCAGCGGGAAGCGCATGCGGTTGGCCAGGCTGCCGCCGTAGGCGTCGGTGCGCTGGTTGGCCAGCGGGGACAGGAATTCGTGCAGCAGGTAGCCGTGGGCGAAGTGCAGCTCGATGCCCTCGAAGCCGATCCGCGCGGCGCGCCGGGCGGCCTCGGCGAACTGCCCGCGAACCCGGGCCAGGCCGTCGGCATCGAGCGCAGCCGGCGGCTGCTCGCCCGCCCCGTGCGGCAGGGCCGAGGGCGCCTCGGCGACCCAGCCGCCGGGTTCGTCGGGCGGGACCTGCTGGCCGCCTTCCCAGGGCGCGCGGCTGGATCCCTTGCGGCCGGCATGCGCCAGTTGCAGCGCCAGCGGGATGGTCGAATGGGCGCGGATCGCGCCGACCACCCGCGCCAGCGCGCGTTCGTTGTCGTCGCTGTACAGGCCCAGGTCGCCGGTCGTGATGCGCCCGACGTCCGACACGGCCGTCGCCTCGACGATCAGCAGCCCGGCACCGGACAGCGCGAGATGGCCGAGGTGGATCAGGTGCCAGTCGGTCGCGCTGCCTTCGTCGGCCGAGTACTGGCACATCGGCGCGATGACGATGCGGTTGGGAAGGCGCAGCGCGCCCAGCTGGAGGGGTTCGAACAGTCGGCTCATGGGGTTTCCTGGCAAGGGCCCCATTGTGTCGGCTGTGGCCGGGCTGCCGGGCTGGCCGGCCCAGGGTCGCGCTAGGCCGTCGGAACCGCGATCTCGTCGAGGAAGGCCGCGATCGCCTCGTTCACCGGCTGCGGATGCATCACCGGCGCCATGTGCCCCAGCTCCGGGAAGTCCACCCGCCGGACGTCCGGCAGCGCCGGGATCACGCGCTCGGCCACGCAGCGCGAGGACTCGGGCGAGCGGCCGCCCACCATGTAGAGCACCGGCACGCGCACCTGCCGCAGCTCGTCCAGCGTGGCCGGCTCGGTGAGCAACGCATGCGACCACTGCGGCAGGTTGCGGCAGGACTCGACGAGCGCCGGGCGCCGGTCGGGCGGGGTGCGCTGGTAGCTGCCCTCGCCCATCCAGAAGTCGATGAAGGCGCGCGCCGCCGCTTCGGCATCGCCGCGCGCCAGGCTGGCCACGCCCTCGCGCACCACCTGCTGGATGCCCTCGATGCCGTTGGGACGCGGCGTGTCGCGGTCCACCATCGCGAACAGCGTGGGTTCGTACACGGCCAGGCTGCGCACGCGCGGCCGGTGCATCAGCGCCGCCTTGAACGCGATCGCCGCGCCGTACGAGTGGCCGACCAGGTGCATGCCCTCCGGCACCGAGGCCAGCAGGTCGTGGACCAGCTCGACTTCGTCGGCCAGTCGCAGGTCGCGACCCGGCGGAGTCGGCGGCGACTTGCCGGCCCCGTAGGTATCCACCGCGAACACGCGGTAGCGGCCGGCGAGCTGGTCCATGAGCGAGCGCCACTGTCCGGAGTGGCTGGCATTGGCGTGCAGGCACAGCACCGCCGGACCGGCGCCGGCTTCGCGCACGTAAGGGGAGATCGGCATGGCAACCCCAGGAAGTGGCTGGCGACTATCGGCCATGGCGCGGGCCGGGTCAACGCGGGACACCGGCTGAGCCGGGGCACTCCGGTCGCGGCACACTGGGCCCATGCCGCAAGCCATCGAGATCAGCGAACAGCAAGGACTTCGCCTGATGCGCTTCGGCACGCCCTGGTGCCAGGGCGCGATGCGGATCGCTGCGCCGGACGATTTGGTGCTGGCGTACGCGGTGCGCATGTTCGGCTGGCTGCTCTTCCACGATCCCGACGAACTGCCGCACCAGCACCTGGTCACGCTGGGCCTGGGCGCCGGCTCGCTCACCCGGTTCGCGCATCGCGTGCTGGGCCTGCGCACCACGGCGGTGGAGATCGACGAGCGCGTGATCGAAGCCTGCCGCACGCATTTCGAGTTGCCGCCGGACGGCCCTCGCCTGCGGGTGGTGCATGCCGACGCCGCCGATTTCATGCGCGGCCTGCGCGGCAGCCACGGCGTCGACGTGCTGCAGGTGGACGCCTACGACGCGGCCGTCGACCGGCCCGCGCTGGACAGCGAAGGCTTTTATTCCGATTGCCGCAGCGCGCTGCACGAGGGCGGCACCGTCGTCGCCAACCTGGTCGGCGGCGCGCTGGACCTGCGGGCCAGCGTCGCGCGCCTGCGAGCCGGCCTGCGGCCCTCCGCGGTGTGGCAATTCCCGCCGACGAAAGCAGGCAACGTGGTGGTGATCGCCCCTTGCGGCGCACTGCCGGAGGACGACGTGCTCGCCTTGCGGGCCGACGAGATCCAGCGGCGCTGGGGTTTGCCCGCGCCGGCGTGGCTGGCGATGGCGCGGCGCACGCCGGGCGTGATCGCCAATGCCCGATGACGCTCGGCGCGAGCCGCCGCTTCAGCCGCGCGCGGCCACCTTCCGCTGTACTTCCCTCGCCCGCTGCAGCAACTTCGGCTCGCCCATGCGCTCCGTCCACGCCGCGAACGCCGGGGTCGGCCCCGACCAGCGCAAGGCCTCCACGTCCTCGAACAGGCGCGCGTCGCTGCGGAGCGTGGCCAGTCGCTTGAACAGCTGCGCGGCTTCGGCCTGCGCGCCCAGCACGTCGGCCGGGAAGGCTTCGATCGGGCCGTAGCGGTTCAGCAGGCGCGCCGCACCCACCGCGCCGATGCCGGTGATGCCCGGATAGCCGTCGGCGGCATCGCCCACCAGCGCGAGGAAGTCGGGGATCAGTGCCGGCTCGACGCCGAACTTGTCGCGGATGTCGGCGGCGGTGCGGATCTGCGGGCCGCGGCGATCCACCTGCAGCACGCGGTCGCCGCGCACGCACTGCGCCAGGTCCTTGTCCGGGGTCCAGACCAGCACCTTCTGCACCCGCGCGTCGGCATCGGCCAGGGCCGCGGCGCTGGCGAGCGCATCGTCGGCCTCCAGTTCCACCATGGGCCAGACCACCACGCCCATCGCGGCAAGGCCTTCTTCCAAGGGATGGAACTGCGCCCGCAGGGCCGGCTCGATGCCCTCGCCCGTCTTGTAGCCGGGCCAGAGCTGGTTGCGGAAGGACTCGATCACGTGGTCGGTGGCCACGCCGACGTGGGTGGCGCGGTTCTCGAGCAGCTGCAGCACGCCGTTCAGCACGCCGACGACGGCGCCGTAGGGCCGGTCCTTGCCCTTGGTGAAGCGGCGCAGGCCGTAGAAGTGCCGGAACAGCTCGTAGGTGCCGTCGACCAGGTCGACGATCACGGCGTTGCGATCGGCTCGAAGCGCGGGCGCAGCACGCCGTCGACTTCGATGCGCTCGAAGAACATGGCATGCGGCCGCACCCACAGGCCCTGCTCGCCGTACAGCGCGCGATAGAGCACCAGCGGCTCCAGCGTCTCGCTGTGGCGCACGACGCCGAGCACTTCGTACTCGCCGCCCTTGTAGTGCCGGTAGCGGCCGGTGCGCGCAGATGGAAGCGGTGCGAGGTCGGACATGCGCGGCAATGTAGCAGCGCCTGCGCGCGACGGCGGGCCAGCCGATGCCGAACGGGTTCGCTACGGCCGCGCTGAACTCATTGCCAACGCCCTGCTTCCCCGGCACGATGCCATCGCACGCGTGAAAACTCGTGACCGCGTGCCGGCGCCGGATGAGGTGCCGTGGCACGAGGGCCCCGGAGTCGCCGCCGATGTCGTTCCTGTGGCGCGAGTTGCTCTGGCTGATGCTGGCTCTGCCGCTGCTGCCGGTGGCCTACGTGTGGCTGCTGCAGCGCCGACGGCGCTCGGCCCTGCGCTACAGCAGCGTGCGCATCGCCAGCGAGGCGGCGCGCGCGTCCCGATGGCGCCGCCACGTCCCGCCCTTGCTGCTCTTGGTGGCCCTCGCCGGGCTGCTGCTGGCCGTGTCGCGGCCGGTGGCGAGGGTTTCGCTGCCGTGGGCCCGCTCGACCATCATGCTGGCCATGGACGTGTCGCTCAGCATGCGGGTCGACGACGTCAAGCCGACCCGGCTCGAGGCCGCGCAGGAAGCGGCGAAGGCGTTCCTGCAGTATCTGCCCAGTGACATCGAGGTCGGGCTGGTCACCTTCGCCGGCAGCAGCCACGTCGCGCAGCGCCCCACGCTGGACCGCCCCGCGCTGGCCACGGCCATCGACCGCTTCCAGATGCAGTTGGGCACGGCGGTGGGCGACGCCATCGTGCTGTGCCTGGCCGAGCTGTTCCCGGACCAGGGCATCACCGTGGACGAAGGGGCATGGAGCCACGGGACGCAGGGGCGCAGCTTGGACGAGCAGGAGAAGAAGGCACCGAAACCGGTCACGCCGGTGGCGCCGGGCTCGTACCCCTCGGCCGCCATCATCCTGCTGAGCGACGGCCGCCGCACGACCGGCATGGATACGCTGCACGCGGCGCGGATGGCCGCCGACCGCGGAGTCCGTATCTACGTGGTCGGCCTGGGCTCGCCCAGCGACGCAGCCACGTTCAACGGCCTGCCGATCTACGTCCAGCTCGACGAACCCACGCTGCGCGAGGTGGCGCGGATGACCGATGGCCAGTACCACCACGCGGGCACCGCCGAGATGCTGCGCGGCGTCTACCAGAACCTGGGTTCGCGGCTCGAAGTGGAGGTGCGCGAGACCGAACTCACCGGCCTGCTGTCCTTCGCCTCGGCGCTGCTGGCACTCGCAGGCGGCGGCCTGTCGGTGCTCTGGTTCGGACGCATCGCCTGAAGGCGCGCTCAGCGGGCGGCCGCTTCGTCCAGCGGCACCTGCCGCGTGCCCGGGCGCGCGTTCGGGAAATCGCGCAGCGCGGCCTGCAGCAGTGCCACCGGGCTGGCGCCGGCGCTGCCGCTGGCCTGTGACTGGAACACCACCTGCCCGCTGGCCAGGTCGCGGATCTGCACGTCCAGCCGCTGCGAGGCACGCGCGCCGGTGCCGCCGATGGGGATGCCTAGCCCGATGCCCACGCCGCCGCCCCCGCTGCCGCCGCTGATGCCTATGCCGACCGACGAACCCCCTCCATACGGACCGCCCCATGGCCCGTAACCCATCGGGTCCTGCGTGGCCGTCAGCTGCACGGCCAGCCGCCCCGATGCGTCGTCGCGCCGCAGTCCCGCGCGGGCCAGCACGGCATCGGCGGCGGCTTCCATTTCGTTGCGCCGCGGCTGTGCCTGCTGCGATGGCAGGCGCTCGTAGCGATAGGTGGATCCGGCCGGCAGCTGCACCGGACCGGTGAAGACCTGCACCGTCGCGGGCGGTGGCGGGCCGGCGCAGGCGGCGAGCAGCGCGACAGCGGACAAGAGGATCGAGCGGCGGGACGGTGTCATGGCCGCATGGTCGCGCTGCGGGGGGCCATCCGATGTAGGACCGCGGCCGGACCTTGGCGCACCAAGCTCGGCGCTTGCAGGCCGCGGCCGTCTGGCAGCATGGCGCCTTCGACCGGCCCTCGCATGCTCCTGCCCTCCTCCCTTCCGACGTCTTCGACCGGGCCCAAGCCTCCGGGCGAGTTGCGCGTGCTCCACCTCGACACCGACCTGGTCGCCATCGACAAGCCGGCCGGCCTGCTGGTGCACCCTAGCCGGCTCGATGCGCACGAGGCGCACACGGCGCTGGAGATGCTGGAGCGGCAACTCGGCGAGCGGCTGCTTCCGCTGCATCGCCTGGACAAGGCGACCAGCGGCGTGCTGCTCTTCGCCCGCACCGCGCAAGCTGCTCGAGAGTACGGGCAAGCCTTCGAGGCCGGGCGCATCGGCAAGCACTACCTGGCGCTGGTGCGCGGCTGGCCTCCCGAAGCCGGCGAGATCGACTACCCGCTCGCGCGCGACCCCGAGCAGCCTTCGGCCGGCCAGCCGCGCGTGGACGCCCTCACCCGCTACCGCCGCCTGCGCTGCTTCGAGTGGCCGTTCCGCGTGGATGGCCGCCACGCCAGCAGCCGCTACTCGCTGGTCGAGGTGGAGCCGCTGACCGGCCGCCGGCACCAGATCCGCCGTCACTTCAAGTACCTCGCGCACCCGCTGGTGGGCGACACCACGCACGGCAAGGGCGCGCACAACCGCGCCGTGGCGCAATGGCTGGGTGTCTCCCGGCTGTGGCTGCACGCCGCGCGCCTGGAACTGCCAGGCGGGCTGCGCATCGCGGCCGCCTGCGGACCCGAGTGGGCGCCGCTGCTCGGCTGATCCCTGCAACTCGAAGACGAAGAAAGGCGCGCACCATGCCTTATGAACTCCACTACTGGCCCACCATCCAGGGGCGCGGCGAATTCGTGCGCCTCGCGCTAGAGGCGGCCGGTGCGCCCTACGTCGACGTCGCGCGAGAGGAAGGCGGCATGCCGGCGATGACGCACTATTTGGCTTCGCCCGAGGTCGCGCGGCCGCCGTTCGCGCCGCCCTTCCTGGTCGAGGGCAAGCTGGTGCTGGCGCAGACCGCGGCGATCCTGATGTATCTCGGGCCCAGGCTCGGACTGGTGGGGCGCAGCGAGGCCGACGCGTTCTGGACCCACCAGGTCCAGCTGACCATCGCCGACTTCGTGGCGGAGGTGCACGACACGCACCACCCGATCGCCGTCAGCCGGTACTACGAGGACCAGCAGGCCGAGGCGCAGGCGCGCGCGGCCGACTTCCGCAGGAACCGGCTGACCAAGTTCATGGCCTGGTTCGAGGCGGTGCTGGAACGCAACCCGCGCAATGCGGGTGCTTCCCTGCCGCACCTGGTGGGCGGCCGGCTCAGCTATGTCGACCTGTCGCTGTTCCAGGTGGTGGACGGTCTGCAGTACGCCTTCCCGAAGGCGACGCGGCGGGTGCTGAAGAAGGCGCCGCTCGTCGCGGCGCTGCACGCCGGAGTCGGCTCGCACCGGCGCCTGCGCGGCTACCTGGGCAGCGAGCGGCGCATCGCCTTCAACCAGCAGGGGCTGTTCCGGCGCTACCCGGAACTGGACGGCTGAAGCGCGGAACGCAGGGATCCCACGCACATTCCGGCCGCGCTGTCTGCGAGCAATTGCAGCGGCCGCGACATATGCACGGGGCTGGCTGGCGCGCGCAACATGGCCGCGGCCCGCTGGCGCCGCCGTGCCCTCGCCGGGCGTGCGGACGCCGGCCAGCCCAGCCGGATCGTTTCTAATACGGGCCCCGCGGGCAGGCAACGCCCCGGCCTGCGGGGCGAGCCGGGCTCCGGCTCCCGGGCCCATCCGGGCCCACCTGCCAAGGGCCATCGCCCGCCCCATCAACCACAAGGACCCGCAGCGCACCTGCCCGGTGCAGAGGATCGCTTCTTGCACAGCACGTTCGGCCCCTCGCGACTCGTCCGCCTGCTCGGCGCCTGGACGCCGGTGGAGGCGGACCGGTCGGGCATGGACTTCGCCGAGCGGACCAGCCTGTGGATCGGCCCGCTGGATGCGATCCGGCTGCAGTCTGCGCAGCAACCGGTGCGCCCCCGACCCGCCAGCGCAGCCCGCGGCCCCGCCGCACGCAGCCAGGCGATCGCCGCCCTCGACGAGGACGTGCAGCGGGTGCGTGGCGTGCTCGCCAAGGCGATCGCGCAGGACCCGCTGGCGCTGGCCAACCTGAAGCCGTCCGACCCGGACTTCGGCTACGCGCCGTTCCGGCAGCGCCACCTGGAGCTGCAGCGCCAGATGGAGCAGATGCTCACGGCCCTGCGCGACCACGTGCGGCAGAAGGTTGCGGGGCGCTCGCCGCGGCTGCGGCCGCTGGCCGAACTGGATGCGGCGCTGGAGGACGTGCTCGCCGTGCGCGAGCAGAAGCTGCTGCCCACCGCCGCGGCGCTGCTGGAGCGCCGCTTCCACCAGTTGCGACACGCGCACGCCAAGGCCCAGGCGGCCGACACACCCGACGACCCCGCCCAGTGGGCCAGGCCTGGCGGCTGGCTGCACGCCTTCGGCGAGGACTGGCGCCAGGCCCTGCTCGCCGAACTGGAGCTGCGGCTGGAGCCCGTGGCGGGGCTGCTGGACGCGCTGCGCAACGAACACGAACACACCCCATGAGCCAACGCCTTTTCTTCCTGGCCTTCCTCCTCGGCCTGCTCGCCCTGGGCTGGGTCGCCACCGGCTTCGTCGGCACCAGCACGCTGGCGCTGGCCATGACGGCCCTGATCGCAGCGGCCTACGTCGTCGGCGCCAACGAGCTGCGCCAGTTCCGCGTCGCCACCGGCTCGCTGCGCGCAGCGCTGGACGGACTGACGACGCCGCCAGCCGCGCTGGCCGACTGGCTGCAGCAGGTCCCCGCCGCCCTGCGCGACACCGTGCGGCTGCGCATCGAGGGCCACCGTGGCGCCCTGCCCGGCCCGGCGCTCACGCCCTACCTGGTCGGCCTGCTGGTCATGCTGGGCATGCTGGGCACCTTCCTGGGCATGGTGGTCACCTTCAAGGGCGCGGTGTTCGCGCTGCAGGGCTCCACCGACGTGCAGGCCATCCGCGCCGCGCTGGCCGAGCCGATCAGGGGACTGAGCCTGTCCTTCGGCACCTCGGTGGCCGGCGTGGCGGCCTCCGCCATGCTGGGGCTGATGTCCGCGATCGCGCGGCGCGAGCGGCTGGAAGCCGCACGCCGGCTGGACGCCGCCGTCGCCGGCGTGCTGCAGCCCTTCTCGCTGGCGCAGCAGCGGCAGGAATCCCTGCGCGCGCTGCAGGCGCAGTCGCGCGTGCTGCCCGAGGTGGCGGAATCGCTGCACGCCCTGCTGGAGCGCATCGAACGGCGCAGCGAGCAGCTCGATGCGCAGCTGCTGGAACGGCAGGAGCAACTGCAGCGCGAGGTCACCGCGGCCTACGGCGAGCTGGCCCGCAGCGTGGCCGCCTCGCTGCAGCAGAACCTGGCTGCCAGCACCCAGGCCACGGGCGAAGCGATCCGCCCCGTCGTGCAGTCGGCGATGGCGCAGCTGGTGCAGGAAGCGCAAGGCCTGCACGCGCGCCTGGGCGAGGTCGCTCGATCGCAGGCGGAATCCCTGTCGACCCGATTCGCGGCCGCCGAGCAGCAGCGCCTGCAGGCCTGGACCGCGGCGCTGGAGCAGCGCGCCACCCAGGTGGCCGAGCGCGCAGGCGGCGAGGCGCAGCTCGCGCTGGAGGAGGTCAGGCGGCTGCTGGAGCAGTCGGGCGAGCTGGTGCGCTCGCGCGCCGAGGCCGAGGCGCGCTGGCTGCAGGAGCACGGCGAGCGCATGGACCAGTTGGCGGCGACCTGGCGCAGCGAACTGGCCGCGCTGCGCGAGGACGAAAGCCGCCGCGGTGAAGCGGCCGTCGGGCGACTGGCCGACCTGCAGGCCACCCTGGCGCAACACCTCGCCGGCCTGCGGCAGGACGAGAGCCAGCGCGGCGAGCAGGCCGCGCAGCGCCTGGGCGAGCTGCAGGCCACGCTGGCCCAGCACCTGTCCACGCTGCGCGCGGAGGAAAGCGCACGCGGCGAAGCGGCGGTGCAGCGGCTGTCGGAACTGCAGGGGGCCGTCACCGGGCACCTCGCCACCCTGGGCGCGGCGCTGGAGGCACCGCTCACCCGCCTGCTGAACACCGCCGCCGAAGTGCCGCAGGCCGCCGCCGGCGTGATCTCGCAGCTGCGCGAGGAGATGAGCCGCGTGGCCGAGCGCGACAACCTGGCGCTGCAGGAGCGCACCGTGCTGCTGGAGCGGCTGGGCGCGCTGATCCAGTCGCTGGAGCAGGCAGCGGGCGATCAGCGCGGCGCCATCGAGTCGCTGGTCGGCTCCGCGACCTCGGTGCTGGAGCAGGCGCAATCGCGCTTCGGGCAGGCCCTGGAGGCGCAGGGGGCGCAGGCGGCCGAGATGGGGTCGCAGGTGGCCGAGGGCGCGGCCCGGCTGGCCGGCGTGGCCGAATCCTTCGGCGAGAGCGTGCAAGCCTTCCAGGCCAGCCACGACAAGTTGACCGGCACGCTGCAGCAGGTGGAGTCCTCGCTGCGCAAGTCGACCGAGCGCAGCGACGAGCAGCTGGCCTACTACGTGGCGCAGGCGCGCGAGGTCATCGACCTGAGCATCGCCTCGCAGCAATCCATGGTCGACAGCCTGCGCGAGCTGAAGGGCCAGCCGCGGACCACGACGGTAGTCGCCGACATAGGCACCGAATGACCGGCGTCGACGACAACGAAGCCACCGCACCGGACGTCGCGCCGGCCTGGACGGTGTTTGCCGACCTGATGTCGGGCCTGCTGGGCGCCTTCGTGCTGGTGCTGATCGGCGTGCTGGTCGGGCAGATGGACCTGGCAGCCAGCCTGGAAGCCGAGATCGAGAAGCGCCGCATCGAGGAGCAGCGCCGCATCGCGCTGGAGAAGGCGCTGGCGGTGCCGCTGGCCTCCGGCCGCATCACCGTCAACGAGGGCCGCATCGGCATCAGCGGCAGCGTGCTGTTCGCGCTCGGGTCCGACCAGCTGCGGCCCGAGGGGCGGCAGCTGCTCAGGAGCCTGGTCCATCCGTTGCGCGTGTACCTGGGCGAGCGCAACGAGCTGCTGATGGTCAGCGGCTTCACCGACGACACGCCGGTGCAGCAGGGCAGCCGCCGCTACGAGGACAACCTGGAGCTGTCGGCCCAGCGCGCGCTGACCGTCACGCGCGCCCTGATCGAGGACGGCATGCCCTCCTCGCAGGTGTTCGCCGCCGCCTTCGGCGCCGAGCAGCCGGTGGCGCCGAACACCGAGGCGAAGGGACGCGCACTGAACCGGCGGGTGGAGATGGCGCCGGTGCCGCGCACCTCGGCGGCCAAGCCGGAGGCGCCGCGTGGCTGAGGCCGCGGCCGGGCCGGCGGATTCGCCGCGCACGCTGGCGGAACTGAACGCGTACATCCGGCGCCTTCGCGCCGCACGGCGCGGCGATGCCGACGCACCCGACCCGGACGAACTGGCCAGCGCGCGGCGCTTCCGCGAAGCCTGGGACCGCCATCGCACCATGGACCAGCTGCAGCAGGCCGTGGCGCGCACGCCGGCCAACGCCGGGCCGCTGAACTCGCATGCGCTGGTGCTGCGCGCGCTGGAGCGGATGGGGGAGCTGTCGCCCGACTACCTGCGGCGCTTCATGGCGCAGGTCGAGACGCTGCAGTGGCTGGAGCGGGCGGCGGAGCAGGTTCCGCGGGCGGCGGAGGCGAAGAAGGCGGCGCGAGGGCGGCGGAAGAAGTAGGGGGACGCCGTTCTCATGCCTTGGCCACCTGGCAAGGCATGCGAGGCTGGAGGCGGGAGCACTGGAGTCCCGCCTTCGCGGGAATGACCAGAATCCGAGGGTTGGTGCGCATTCGAATCGCACCTGTTCCCAAGGAAAACACATGGTCCTCCTCGAATTCGCGATGTCGCCCACCGCCCGGCCGGGCGAGAGCCTCAGTCCCTACGTGGCCCGCATCCTGGACATCATCGACGGCAGCGGCGTCACCTACCAGCTCACCGCCATGGGCACCATCCTCGAGGGCGAGTGGGACGAGGTGATGGCGGTGGTCGGCGACTGCTTCCGGGCGCTGGCGGCCGACTGCCCGCGCATCGGCATGAACCTGAAGATGGACTGGCGCGCGGGCAGCGAGTCGCGGCTGCGCAGCAAGATCGATGCGGTCGAGGAGAAGCTCGGCCGCAAGCTGCGCACCTGAGCCGCTCAACCGGCCTGCTGGCCGCCGCCCACCATCCAGGGCGTACCGAACCGGTCGGTGCACATGCCGAAGGCTTCGGCCCAGAAGGTCTTGCCCATGGGCATGGTCACCGAACCGCCGGCGCACAAGGCCTCGAAGACCTTTCGTGCCTCCTGCGCCGACGGGTAGGTCAGCGCCAGGCCGAACCCGGCCATGGGCTTGTGCTGGCCGGCGGGCGAGTCCGAGGCCATCAGCCGGCAGTCGCCGTCCAGCACCAGCGAGGCATGCATGATCCGGTCGGCCGAACCGGGCGGGCACTGGTCGGGTTCGGGCGACTGGGCGTAGGTCATGAAGGTCTCCATCCGCCCGCCGAGCGTCTGCTCGTAGAAGCGCATGGCCTGCGAGCACTGGCCGTCGAAGAAGATGTAGCAGTCGATCGTGGGCATCGTGGGTCTCCTGGTCGTCGATTCGGGAACGGGCGGACGCGGCAATCCGTGGGCCCGCCCGTTGCACGACGAACGAGGGCCCGCCGGATCGACATGCGCGAACTCAGCGGCTGCCCGGCAGGAAGGCTTCCGGCACGGCTTCGCAGAAGCTGCGCTCCTCGCGCAGGATGAAGCGCAGGCGCTGCGCCGTCTCGAAGTTGGCGCGGCCCTCCGGGTCCGCCTTCAGCCGCGCCCGGTAGGCCTCGTAGGCCGCCAGGCTGTCGAAGGCGATGAGGCCCCAGGCGATGTCGTTGCTGCCCTCGTGCGGCAGGAAGTAGCCGATCAGCCGGCCGCCGCAGCGCGGGATGATGCGGCCCCACTGCCGCGCGTACTCGGTGAAGGCCTCGCGCTGGAACGGGTCGATGCGGTAGCGGATGAAGCAGGTGAGGGTCATGGCGGGCCCGTCTCGATGTGGGCCGCCATGGTGCGGCGCGGAGGCCCATCCACGCTTCGTCGCAGGACGAAGCATGCGCTACGGCGATGCCGCACACTAGGACGCATGAACACCAACCAGGTCGCCCGCATCGCCGCGCTGGTCGGCGAACCGGCCCGCACCGGCATGCTGCTGGCGCTGATGGACGGCCGGGCCCTGACGGCGCATGAACTGGCGGACGCCAGCCGCATCACGCCGCCGACCGCCAGCCGCCACCTGGCGCTGATGGTCGAGGGCGGGTTGCTGCGGGTGGAACGGCAGGGCCGCCATCGCTACCACCGCCTGGCCGGGCCCGAGGTGGCGCGCCTGCTGGAAGGCATGCTGCAGCTCGCGGCCCAGTCCCCTGTCGCGCCGCGCCGGGTGGCCACCGGGCCGCGCGATGCCGCCCTGCGGCTGGCGCGCACCTGCTACGACCACCTCGCCGGCGGCATCGCCGTGGCGCTGGCCGACCGGCTGGTGCAGGACGGTGCCGTGGTGATCGAGGACGACAGCGCGACCGTCACCGACCGCGCCGCCGAAGTGCTGGCGCCGCTGGGCCTGACGCAGGAGGCCCTGCGCGGCGATGGCCGCAGCGCCCGCCCGGCGTGCCGTCCCTGCCTGGACTGGGGCGAGCGCCGGATGCACCTGGCCGGTCGTTTCGGCGCCCTGCTCTGCTCGCACTGCCTGCAGCAGGGCTGGCTGCTGCGCAAGCCCGGCACGCGCGCCCTGACACTGACCCCGCCCGGCGCCCTCGTCCTGCGCCAATGGCTGGGCGAGGAACGCTGGCAGGCGCTGGCCAGCGCGCCGTGAGCGCCGTCAGCGCCGGCCGCCCACCATCGCCATGACCTTGCCCATGTCCAGCGTGCGCGCCTGCTGCTGCATCTGCGGCAGGTAGCGCGCCTGCAGGCCCTGCGCTTCGCCGGCGATGCCGGCATAGGTCTCCTTGAGCATCTGCGAGGACAGGGTGCGGCCGCCGGCGTAGTAGCGCCGCGCCACATGGCCGAGCGCGTAGGTCGCCACGAAGCTCATGCCCGAACTCACGGCCTGGCGCCCGACGCCGCCCAGCAGGCCGCCGCCGACCCGGCCGAGCAACCCGCCCAGCAACTTGCGGCCGGCCTGCTCCAGGTACTGCGAGGTCAGGCCCACGCCGAGGGTGGCCAGGAAGTCCTTGACGTGCCCCTGGTCCAGCTCGTAGCCGTAGGACTGGCCGATGCGGTACACCAGCCGCATCTGCAGAGGAATGATGGCCAGGGTCGACAGCGATTCGGGCAGCAGTTCCAGTGCGCCGTTGGTGATGGCGGCGTTCAGGATCATCTGGTCCAGCTCGGCGTCCGGCAGCGTCGAAGGCCGCCCGCCCACCGGCTGCACCGGCGACACGGCCGCGCGCACGCCGGCGTCGGGCATGGGGCCCTGCAGCGGCGCGGCGGCCATGGCCTGCGCTTCGTCGCTGAACCGCTGGGCGCCGGCCTCGTCCAGCTTCAGCGCCGCCCGCAGTTGCGACAGGAACTGCTGCTCGGGCACCGACTGCACGCCATCGGCGTCGCACACGCACACGGCCATCTCGTAGGCGAGCTGGCGCGCTTCGGGCGAACCGAGGGCCGCGGCCGCCTGGGCGATGTCCACGCGCTTCATCAGCACGTCCTGCACCAGCGTGGGCAGGTGCACGGCATCGGCATGCGCCAGCCCGTCGGCGATGCGCCGGACCTCCTCCCGCTCGCGGTCGTGCTTGCCGCCGTCGGCGAAGGCCGCCATCAGGCTGAGGGTGACGATGGCCTGGGTATCGGACGGGTTCATGCGCGGGACTCCTGGAAAAGACGATTGGGGTCCCGGTTGCGGCGCGGGTTCCCGAATGGCTCAGCCGGGCACCGGCATCGTGAACCACAGGGTCGCGCCGCGGCCGGGCTCGCCCTCGCCCCACACGCGCCCGCCGTGGCGGGCGATGGCGCGGGCCACCGTGGCCAGGCCGATCCCGGTGCCGGGGAACTCGTCCTGGCGGTGCAGCCGCTGGAAGGGGCCGAACAGCTTGCCGGCATGGGCCATGTCGAAGCCGGCGCCGTTGTCGCGCACGAAGAACTCGCCGCGCGCCACGCAGCCGCCGACGACGATCCGGGCCTCTGGCGTGCCGGAGGTGAACTTCCAGGCGTTGCCCAGCAGGTTCTCCATGACCGAGCGCATCAGCCGCACGTCGCCCGTCACGTGCAGGCCGGGCTCCACCTGCCAGTGCACCTGCCGGTCCGGCGCGTCGGCCTTCAGGCGCTGCAGGATCTCCGTCGCCAGGCTGCTGAGGTCGATCCGGCCGCGCACCAGTTCGGCCTGCGTCACCCGTGCCAGCGACAGCAGCCCCTGCACCAGCTGGACCATCTCCTCGACGTTGGCGCGGATGCGCCGCAGGAAGTGCCCGGCGCGCGTGCCTTCCTGGCCGGCCAGTTCCTGCTGCAGCAGCTGCGCGAAAGCGCCTATGCGCTGCAGCGGCGACTGCAGGTCGTGCGAGACCGAGTAGGAGTAGGCCTCCAGCTGCTCGTTGGCCAGCCGCAGCGCGGTCTCCTGCGCCATCAGGTCGGTGATGTCGGTGTCCACGCCGACCCAGAAGGCGATCCGGCCATCGTCGCCGCGGACCGGGCTGGCCTGGTAGGTGGTGGTGTGGTAGGTCCCGTCGCGGGCGCGGATGCGCCGCGTGCCCCGGAAGGCGCGGCCCTCCCGGCGGCACCGCGCCCATTCCTGGGTCGACGCGGCCATGTCGTCCGGATGGACCAGCTTCTGCCAGTCGTCCCCCAGCCACTCGGGCGGGGCACCGCCCACCAGGTCGTACCAGGCGCGGCTGATGAAGGTGAGGTGGCCTTGCGGATCCACGGTCCAGATCGGCAGCGGCGCCTCGCTGGCCAGGGTGCGGAACAGCGCCTCCTGCTGCTGCAGCTCGCGCGTGCGCTGCTCGATGCGTTGCTCCAGCGTGGCATTGAGCTCGCGCACCTGCTCCACCAGGTCCATCAGGGGGGCGATGTCCTGCGTGGCCCCTTCAACCCGCACCACCGCGCCGGCGGCGTCGCGCACCGGCCGGCCCACCGAGTGCACGTACACGCGGCGGCCGCGCGGGGTCGTCATCCGGAATTCGGCGTCGAAGGGCAAGCCGTCCTCGAGCGTGCGGCGCACGGCTGCTTCGAACGGACCCCGGTCGCGCTCGTCGAGGCCGGCGATCAGTTCGTCCAGGCCGGCGCGCCGGTCGGGCGGGAAGTCCAGGATGGCCGCGGCTTCGTCCGACCAGCTCAGGGTCCTGCTGGCGACGTCGAAGGTCCACGAGCCGAGGCGGGCCAGGTTCGCGGTCATGCGCAGGATGTCGGCCTGCCGCTGCAGCTGCTCCTGGGCCACCTTGAGGTCGTGCACGTCGGTGGCGGTCCCGTACCACGACACCAGCTCGCCGTGCTCGTTGCGGTTCGGCACCGCCCGCACCAGCTGCCAGCGGTCGCTGCCGTCGCGATAGCGCAGGCGCATCTCGACCTGCACGGGCTGGCCCTCCGGCACCCCGGCCGCCCGCTCCTGCGCGACCCGGCGGCTGTCCTCGGGGTGCGCCAGTTCCTCCCAGGGCGCGCCCAGCACGGAAGCCACGGGACGGCCGGTCGCCTCGAACCAGCGCTCGTTGACGAATTCCACCGTGCCGGCCGCGTTCGTGATGAAGACGATCTGCGGCATGGCCTGGGCGAGTTCGCCGAAGCGCCGTTCCATGCGGCGGCGGCGCTGCGCCTGCCGCTGGAGCTGCCGCCCCAGGATGGTGGCGGCCAGCACGGCCAGCGACCACAGGCCCCCGGTCAGCCACGCGAACCGTCGCCAGTCGGCCAGCAACTGGGCCACCGGCGATCCCGCGAGCACGACCAGCTCGGGATAGGCGGGCAGCACCCGCCACGCGTAGAGCCGTTCGACCCCGTCCAGCACACCGTGGTTGCGGAAGCTGCCGGCCGGCCCGGAGGGCAGGTAGTGCGTGAACAGCGGCAGGTTGGAGAAGTCCAGGCCGAGGGCCTGGGGCATGGGCGGGCTGCGCATCATCGCCTGGCCACTGGTGTGGAACAGGGCGATCACGCCGTTGGTGGCGAGGTCGAGTTCCCGCCACTCGGCCTGGATGTGGGGCGGCTCGATGGCGGCGGCCATCACCCGTTGCACCCGGCCGTCGGGGCCGCGCACCGCACGCGAAACCACCATGATGCCCTCCCGGGTCACGCGGCTGCGCACGACCCGGCCGACGTAGAAGCCGGATTGCGGATGGTCGACGTGCGCCCGGAAGTACTCGCGGTCGGCCACCGAGAAATCGGCGTGGCCCGCCATCGACCAGAACAGGATGGTCCCTTTCGGATCGACCACCCACAGGTTGCGCACGAACGGGACGCCCTCCAGCGAATGCCGCAGCCGCTCGCGCACGCGTTCCTCGTCCAGCGGGCCGGCCGCCTCCATCTCCCGCAGTTCGTGGGCGGCCAGCTGCATGCGCACGTCGACCGCACCCAGGCTGCGCGTGGTCTGTTCGGCGATCACGTGGGCCAGCGCCTGCGTCAGCTCCCCGCCGGAGCGCAGCGCCTCGGTGCGGAACCAGGCCAGCGTCATGGCCAGCATGCCGGCCGTCACCAGCGCGAAGGCGGCCACGCCCCACAGGATGCGCGGCGGCCGGTCGCGCCCCGGGCCGGCCAGCATCGGTGTGGAATCGGTCGGTCCGAAATCGGCTGTCTTGCGCCGCAGCATCCGCATGCCCCTATTGTTGTTCGTTGCCGGCCCCTGCGTGCCTGGCGGCGCCTCCGCGCGCGGTCGGCCGTGTAGGCAAAACGACATGCCTTTGCCCCCAGGCCCCACCGCGCGCATACTCGCGCTCGCGACACGAGGCGCCCGCCGGGCGCCTGCCACCGGGAGGATTGTTCATGGGATTGATGGATCGGCTGCTCGGCAAGGGCGGCGGCTCGGCGCAGTCCGGCGGCGCGGCGGCGCCGGCGCAGGCGCCGCAATCGACGCTCGGCTCACCGCAATCGGTCCGCAAGGAGCTGGCCCGCATCGCGGTGCGCGAATCGCTGCTGCACACCGGGGTCCCCGCCCAGTGGATCCGTGCCGAACCGCTCACCACGGCGGCACCGGGGCGCGAGACGGGCGTGCACGTGCGGCTGGTGGTGCAGCACTGGGACGCCCGCCTGATGCTGCACGCGGTGGCACTGCAGGACTTCATCGAGAAGCGCATCCTGGCGCTGGACCCGGAGGCGGAGCAGTGGCTGATCGGCCTGTCGTGGCAGTTCGCGCTGGAGGATGCGTCGGCCTGCCCGCCCCTGCCCCACCCCGGGAGCTGGACGGCCACCGGAAGCGACGCGCCGGCCGCACCGGTGGTGAGCGCGGCGCCCACAGCGAGCGCCGCGCCCGCGGAGCCGGCGGCCCCGCCGGTCCCCGAGCGCCCGGCCGTCCACGAGAAGCGCGCCGAACTCGATCGCCTGTTCAGCGCGCGCGACGCGCAGTTCGGCGCCGACGAGGACGGCTTCGGCAAGACCCAGCCCATGCCCTTCGAGAAGACGCAGCCGATGGCGACCCTCGGGAAGTCCCCGGCCACGGAGTCCGAGCAGGCCTTCGCGAAGACGCAGGTGCTGGATCGCGGGCAGGCGTACCAGAAGACCCAGCCCGTGCAGTACGACAAGACCCAGCCGCTCAAGCGCCCCGATCCCAAGGGCTGATCCCCGGCACACCCTCGCCGTCGCATCGGCGTCATCGTCGCCCGATCCGGCGCGGACGCTCCGATACGATTCCACCCGATGAGCCCTTCCGCAGCCGGCGAATCGGCTCCCCTCTGGACCCGGTTCCTGGCCTTCCTGGCCCCGCTGGTCCTCACCAACGTCCTGCAGGCGCTGTCCAGCACCCTCAACAGCATCTATCTGGGGCGCATGCTGGGCACGGCGGCGCTGGCCGCGGCGGTGGCCTTCTTCCCGCTGTTGATGGCGCTGATCGCGCTGGTGATCGGCATGGGCACCGGCAGTTCCATCCTGGTCGGGCAGGCCTGGGGCGCGAAGAAGCCCGAGGTCGTGCAGCGGGTGGCCGGCACCGCGCTGGCCAGCGCGTTCGCGGGCGGCCTCGTCGTGATGGCGATCGGCCTGGTCTCGATCGGTCCCCTGCTGCAAGGACTGCGCACGCCGCCCGAGGTGCTGCCGCAGGCCGTGGCCTATGCCCGCGTGATGCTGCTGGCGCTGCCGGCGCTGTTCCTGTCGATCGTGGCCGCGGCGCTGCTGCGCGGCGTGGGCGACAGCGTG
The DNA here is from genome assembly GCF_035627355.1 of Ramlibacter sp. Taxonomy (GTDB): domain Bacteria; phylum Pseudomonadota; class Gammaproteobacteria; order Burkholderiales; family Burkholderiaceae_C; genus Ramlibacter. The sequence goes on along the minus strand of NZ_DASPLW010000040.1, from coordinate 39,724 downwards.
ACGCCGATGCGGGCCCTGCTCGTCACCACGGCCAGCACCATGGTGCTGACCCCGGCCCTGATCCGCGGATCGCTGGGGCTGCCTCCGCTGGGGGTGGCCAGCGCCGCGTGGGCGGTGCTGGCCGGCAACCTCGCCAGCCTGGGCTGGCTGGCCTGGCACCTTGCCCGGCGCCGGCACGTGCTGGCCTGGCGCGCGCTGGCGCCGCACCTGCGCTTCGACCGTGCCCTGCTGCGGCAGGTCGCCCGCCTGGGCGTCCCGACAGCGCTGTTCTTCATCACCGGCTCGCTGGCCGACCTGGCGCTGCTGTCGCTGGTCAACGCGCACGGGCTGCACGCGACCGCGGCCTGGGGCGCCGTCGGCCAGGTCACGGCCTACGTGCAGTTCCCGGCGATGTCGATCTCGATCGCGGCGTCCGTGTTCGCCGCGCACGCCATCGGCGCCGGGCGGCTGGCGCAGCTGCGGGAGGTCACGCGCATCGGGCTGGGCATGAACCTGGCACTGACCGGCGGGCTGGCGCTGCTGGTCGCCGTGCTGGCGCGGCCGGCGGCCGGCCTGTTCGTGGACGATGCGGCCGTGGTCGATCTCGCCTCGGCCGCGCTGAGGTTGACGGTGATCGGCAGCGTGCTGTTCGGGATGGCCAGCGTGCTGAGCGGCGTGATGCGCGCCACCGGCACCGTGCGCGTGCCCACGCTGATCACGATCGGCTGCCTCGCCTTGCTGATGGCGCCGTCGGGATGGGCGTTCGGCCGCGCCTTCGGCCTGCCCTGGATCTGGCTGGCCTACCCCGCCACGTACGGCGCCGGCCTGCTGCTGCAGGCGGCCTACTTCTTCGGCCCCTGGTCGCAGCGTCCGGTGCGCGCGCTGGTGTGAGCGCGCGCGACGCTCAGAACAGGTCGCCGGTGCGCGGCGGCGGCGGGCGCACGGTCCGCACGCTGCCGGCCCTGGGCGCGCGCGGCGGCAGCGGCGAGGGCTGGGCCAGCAGCGGCTTGTCCCACATCCGGAAGTAGGCCGGCGCGTCCTGCACGCGGCAGCTGAGCCAGTTGCCGTAGTCCTCCGGGTCCAGGATCACGACCATGCGCTTCTCGTCGCCCGGGCGGTGGAAGCGCCGCATCAGCGGGTGCTCGTCGGCGTTGACGGTGAGCATGGCGAAGCTCAGGACCTCGCGCCCGTCCGGGTGCCGCCACGGTGCCCAGATGCCGGCCACGCCGAAGGGCACGAAGCCGTCCTGGTGGATGGCCCAGCGCACGCATTCGCCCGTCTCCCAGTTGGGCTCGTAGATCGCCTCGCAGGGAATCACGCAGCGCTGGCCGCGGCGCCAGGCGTCGCGGAAGCTGGGCAGCCGGTCCACGGTCTCGCTGCGGGCGTTGTAGGTGCGCCGGCCGAAGGCCAGCTCGGTGGCGAACTCGGGCAGCAGCCCGAAGATGCCGTCGTCGACCACCCGCTCGAAGCCCGAGCCGTCCTGCGCCAGCCGGATGAAGGGCGCCAGCCCCAGCGGCCAGGCGTCCACCGGCTCGTCGTCGCGCTCGCGGGCGACCCCGAAGAAGGCCAGCAGGCGGTCGCGCCGGCTGACCGGCACGTAGTTGGAGCACATCGCACGATCCTAGCGGCCCGGGCAGTGAGGGATTGCCCGCTATTGTTTGTGTAGCTAACGCATACACTCCCCCTCCCCGCTTCGCGAAGCGGGGCGGCGACAACAAGACCAAGGCATGAGCTCCAGGGACAACGCGGCCATCTTCCAGCTGCTGGCGCTGCTCGAGGCACGCTACGCGATCCGCGTGCTCTGGGCCCTGAAGGACGGCCACCCGCAGACCTTCCGCCTGCTGCAGGACAGCGTGGGCGGCATCACGCCCAACACGCTGAACACCCGCATCAAGGAACTGCGCGAGGCCGGCCTGCTGGCGCGCGGCCCGGACGGCTACTGCGTCACGCCGGTGGGGGCGGATCTGCTCAGGCGGCTGTCGGACCTGCCGGCCTTCTCGGCCCGCTGGGTCGCGGCCCAGGGCCGCAAGCGCTCGCCGCCGGAGACCTGAGCGGCGGGCGGCTTGTTACGGCGGCCCCTTGCGGCGTCGGTACACTCGCCCGCCATGATCACGACCCCTTCCGGTCTTCAGTACGAAGACACCGCCCCCGGCACCGGCGCCGAGGCCCGCCCCGGCCAGCACGTGCACGTGCACTACACCGGCTGGCTGTACGAGAACGGCGCTGCCGGCGCCAAGTTCGATTCCAGCCGCGACCGCAACGACCCGTTCGCCTTCTCCCTCGGCGCAGGCATGGTGATCAAGGGCTGGGACGAAGGCGTGGCCGGCATGAAGGTGGGCGGCAAGCGCACGCTGATCATCCCGCCGCAGCTGGGCTACGGCGCCCGCGGCGCCGGCGGGGTGATCCCGCCGAACGCGACGCTGAAGTTCGACGTGGAGCTGCTGGACGCGCACTGACGCTCCGGAGTCCCGGGGGCACTCGGGATGACCGCGCTCAGCCCCGCTTCCGCGCCGTCACCTCGATCTCGATCTTCATCCGCGGATCCAGCAGCCCGGCCTGGATCATCATCGCCGCCGGCCGCGCGACGCCGAAGTGCCGGCGCAGCACCGGCCAGCAGGCCTCGAAGTCCTTGCCATCGGGCAGGACGTAGGTGACGCGCACCACGTCGTCCAGGCTGGCGCCGGCCTGGGCCAGCGCGGTCGCGATGTTCTGCAGGCACTGCTCGCACTGGGCCGCCACGTCGTCCGCGATCGACAGGGTGGCGTAGTCGAAGCCGGTGGTGCCGGACACGAACACCCAGTCGCCGTCGACCACCGCCCGCGAGTAGCCGATCTGCTCCTCGAAGGGGGAGCCCGAAGCGATCCATTGCCGTGCCATGCCGTCCTCCTGCCGCAAAGTCCCTACTGTAGGGCCGGTTGCCAGCCCATCCGTGGCTGCGGTCGGGCTGGCGCGGGTGGCCCGTTCGGGCTGGCTCAGCCTTTTTTTGGCTGCCGCGACCGTTCGCCGGCTTGAAAACCACTACGCTGCCCCAAGCTGCGGCGCTGGTTTACCGCCGATTCGACCGAAAAAGAGATGAACCCCGACGACCCCAAGATCGAACCGACCCTGGATGGCGCCCCGGCTCCGGCCGACATCAGCCCCGAAGAGCGCGAGGCCGCTTCGGCGGCCAACGAGGCCGACCTCGCGGCCTCGCTGGGCGAACTGGAGACGCTGCGCAGCAAGAACGCCGAGCTGTCCGAGCAGTACCTGCGGGCCCAGGCCGAGGTGCAGAACACCCGCCGCCGGGCCGACGAGGAGATGGCCAAGGCCCGCAAGTTCGCGATCGAGAGCTTCGCCGAGAGCCTGCTGCCCGTGTGCGACAGCCTGGAGGCCGGCCTGGCCGTCAAGGAAGCCACCGTCGAACAGGTCCGCGAAGGCGCCGAGGTCACCCTGCGCCAGCTCAAGCAGGCTTTGGAGCGCAACAAGGTGCTGGAAGTCAACCCGGCCGTGGGCGACAAGTTCGACCCGCACCTGCACCAGGCGATCTCCATGGTGCCGGCCCCGGGCCAGGAGCCGAACACCGTCGCTTCCGTATTGCAGAAGGGTTACCTGATCGCCGACCGCGTGCTGCGGCCGGCGCTGGTCATGGTGGCGGCGCCGCAGTAAGGCCCGCCTGAGGAACGACTTGAAACAGGCCCGGTTATCCACAACTGGGCTGCAGCAAGGATAGGGGCGCAGCCCCGCAGGACAGGAGAGAAGACATCATGGGCAAGATCATCGGCATCGACCTGGGCACCACGAACTCGTGCGTGTCCATCATGGAAGGCAATACCCCCAAGGTCATCGAGAACAGCGAAGGCGCGCGCACCACCCCGTCGATCGTGGCGTACCAGGACGACGGCGAGATCCTCGTCGGCGCGTCGGCCAAGCGCCAGGCCGTCACCAACCCCAAGAACACCATCTACGCCGTCAAGCGCCTGATCGGCCGCAAGTTCGAGGAGAAGGAAGTCCAGAAGGACATCCACCTCATGCCCTACCAGATCGTCAAGGCCGACAACGGCGACGCCTGGGTCGAGGTGCGCGGCAAGAAGCTGGCCCCGCCGCAGGTGTCGGCCGAGATCCTGCGCAAGATGAAGAAGACCGCCGAGGACTACCTGGGCGAGCCGGTCACCGAGGCCGTGATCACGGTGCCGGCGTACTTCAACGACGCCCAGCGCCAGGCTACCAAGGACGCCGGCCGCATCGCGGGCCTGGACGTCAAGCGCATCATCAACGAGCCGACGGCGGCCGCGCTGGCCTTCGGCCTGGACAAGCAGGAGAAGGGCGACCGCAAGATCGCCGTCTATGACCTGGGCGGCGGCACCTTCGACATCTCCATCATCGAGATCGCCGACGTCGACGGCGAGAAGCAGTTCGAGGTGCTCTCCACCAACGGCGACACCTTCCTGGGCGGGGAAGACTTCGACCAGCGCGTGATCGACTACATCATCTCGGAGTTCAAGAAGGAACAGGGCGTCGACCTGTCCAAGGACGTGCTGGCGCTGCAGCGCCTGAAGGAAGCCGCCGAGAAGGCCAAGATCGAGCTGTCCAACAGCGCGCAGACCGACATCAACCTGCCGTACATCACGGCCGACGCGTCGGGCCCCAAGCACCTGAACATCAAGCTCACCCGCGCCAAGCTGGAAAGCCTGGTCGACGAGCTGATCGAGCGCACCATCGCGCCCTGCCGCACGGCCATCAAGGACGCCGGCGTGAGCGTGAGCGACATCCACGACGTGATCCTGGTGGGCGGCCAGACCCGCATGCCCAAGGTGCAGGAGAAGGTCAAGGAGTTCTTCGGCCGCGAGCCGCGCAAGGACGTCAACCCCGACGAGGCGGTGGCCGTGGGTGCCGCCATCCAGGGCCAGGTGCTGGGCGGCGACCGCAAGGACGTGCTGCTGCTGGACGTGACCCCGCTGTCGCTGGGCATCGAGACGCTGGGTGGCGTGATGACCAAGATGATCGCCAAGAACACGACCATCCCGACCAAGTTCGCCCAGACGTTCTCCACCGCCGACGACAACCAGCCGGCCGTGACGATCAAGGTGTTCCAGGGCGAGCGCGAGATGGCCAGCGGCAACAAGCTGCTGGGCGAGTTCAACCTGGAGGGCATCCCGCCGGCACCGCGCGGCCTGCCGCAGATCGAGGTCACCTTCGACATCGACGCCAACGGCATCCTGCATGTCAGCGCCAAGGACAAGGGCACGGGCAAGGAGAACAAGATCACCATCAAGGCCAACTCGGGCCTGTCCGAGGACGAGATCCAGAAGATGGTGAAGGACGCCGAGCTCAACGCCGCCGAGGACAAGAAGAAGCTGGAGCTGGTGCAGGCCCGCAACCAGGGCGAGGCGCTGGTGCACAGCGTGCGCAAGAGCCTGGGCGAGTACGGCGAGAAGCTCGAGGCCGGCGAGAAGGAGAAGATCGAGGCCGCGCTGAAGGACGTCGAGGAAGCCCTCAAGGGCGAGGACAAGACGCAGATCGACGAGAAGACCAACGCGCTGATGACGGCCAGCCAGAAGCTGGGCGAGAAGATGTACGCCGACATGCAGCAGGCCCAGGCCGCTCAGGCGGCGGGCGCCGGTGAGGCCGGCGACGCGCAGCCGGGCGCCGCGGCCTCCGGCCCGGCCGACGACAACGTGGTCGACGCCGAGGTCAAAGAGGTGAAGAAGGGCTGATTGCGGCGCCCAGCCGATGAACGCGCGCCGCGTTGGTGAGGAGCCAACGCGGCGTTCGCGCTGAAAGAAACGATCAAGACACGATGGCCACCAAGCGTGATTACTACGAGGTTCTCGGGGTCCCGAAGAACGCCTCGGAAGACGAGATCAAGAAGGCTTATCGCAAGCTGGCGATGAAGTTCCACCCCGACCGCAACCAGGGGGACGCGGCCAAGGAGGCGGAAGCCAAGTTCAAGGAGGCCAAGGAGGCGTACGAGATGCTCTCGGATGCCGACAAGCGCGCGGCCTACGACCAGTACGGCCACGCGGGCGTGGACCCCAACATGCGCGGGCCCGGCGCCGGCCCCGAGGGCTTCGGCGGCTTCGCGGAAGCCTTCGGCGACATCTTCGGCGACATCTTCGGCCAGGGCCGGGCGGGCGGCGCCCGCGGCGGGCGCCAGGTCTACCGCGGCAACGACCTGTCGTACGCGATGGAGGTGACGCTGGAGGAGGCGGCCGCCGGCAAGGAAGCGCAGATCCGCATCCCGACCTGGGATCCCTGCGACACCTGCCACGGCAGCGGCGCCAAGCCGGGCACCCAGGCCAAGCCCTGCGGCACCTGCCACGGGGCCGGCGTGGTGCAGATGCGCCAGGGCTTCTTCTCGGTGCAGCAGACCTGCCCGACCTGCCGCGGCGCCGGCAAGATCATTCCCGAGCCCTGCCCCACCTGCCACGGCCAGGGCAAGGTCAAGAAGCAGAAGACGCTGGAGGTGAAGATCCCCGCCGGCATCGACGACGGCATGCGCATCCGCAGCGCCGGCAACGGCGAGCCGGGCCACAACGGCGGCCCGCCGGGCGACCTGTACATCGAGATCCGGCTGAAGAAGCACCCGATCTTCGAGCGCGACGGCGACGACCTGCACTGCGTGGTGCCGATCTCCTTCACCAGCGCCGCGCTGGGCGGCGAGATCGAGGTCCCCACCCTGCAGGGCAAGGCGGCGATCGACATCCCCGAGGGCACCCAGGCCGGCAAGCAGTTCCGCCTGCGCGGCAAGGGCATCAAGGGCGTGCGCTCCAGCTACCCCGGCGACCTGTACTGCCACATCAGCGTGGAGACGCCGGTCAAGCTCACCGAGCACCAGCGCAAGCTGCTCAAGGAACTGGACGAGTCGCTCAAGAAGGGCGGCGCCCGGCACTCGCCCTCCGAGGAATCCTGGGCCGACAAGCTCAAGGGTTTTTTCAGCGCCTGAGGCAGCTTCGCGGGCGCTCAACACCGCGCCGCTAGCCGAGGCGCTGGAGCCGCGGGTCGACGTCTAACGATTGCTTACCGGTTGTTCCGGCAGCGCGACAACGGCATTGGCGTACGCCGGGGCAACCCGCACAATGTCGGGATGTCGCTGAAGCTGTTCAGGTCGACGGGCTTCCACTCCATCCTCACCCCCGGCGAGGCGCGGCTCGCCTTGCACCCCGGCTGGGCCGTGGCCATCGCGGCCGGCTGGATCGGGGTGGCCTGCAACGTCTGGTTCTGGCACGCGCTCGGTGGCCGCACGGAGCAGCTGCCGGCTGCCGTCGGTGCGGCCCTGACCATGGCGGGCGCGGCCGGCTTCGTGCTCAGCCTGCTCGGCTGGCGGCGCACCTTCAAGGCCGCCGCCACCGGCCTGCTGCTGCTCGGCGCCCTGCTGGCCGGAGGCGTCCTCACGCAGGACCTGCCGCCCGAGCTGCTGGTCGATTCGGGCCTGCGCCTGTCCACCCTGATGCCCACCTGGGCCAGCCTGTTCCAGTGGCAGGTGCCCTCGCTGCTGGTGCTGCTGGGCCTGCTGCCGGTGTTGTACCTGTGGAACCTGCAGCTGCGCCGCCTCCCGGGCTCGGCCCAGTGGCGCACCAACCTGGCCGGCATGGTGACCTGGGCGCTGGTGTTCGCCTGCGGCTTCGCCGCCTTGTACGCGCTGTCCTGAGGCTCAGAACAGCCGGCCCTGCCCCGGCGGCGACGGTGGCCGGAACAGGCCCAGGTCCATCTGCACCCGCTCCCGATTGAAGCCCAGCCGACGCGTGGCGCGGCGGAAGCGCTGCGCCAGCAGCTCGGCCCAGGGGCCGCTGCCCTTCATGCGGGTGGCGAAGTCGGCGTCGTAGTCCTTGCCGCCGCGCATGTCCTGCACCCGTGCCATGACCCGCTGCGCGCGCTGCAGGTAGTGCATCTCCAGCCACTGGCGAAACAGCGGGCCGACCTCCCAGGGCAGCCGCAGCACGTGGTAGAAGGCGCTGCGCGCGCCGGCGTCCCAGGCCGCTTCCAGCACCTGCTCCATGTCCTCGGTGAGGAAGGGGATCTGCGGCGCCAGGCTCACGCCGCAGGGCACGCCGTGCTCGGCCAGCGTGCGCAGCAGCCGCAGCCGCCGGTGCGGCGCCGCGGCGCGCGGCTCCAGCTTGCGGGCCAGATCCGCATCCAGCGTGGTGATGGTCACGTACACCGCCGCCAGCTTGCGCTGCGCCATGGGCGCGATCAGGTCCAGGTCGCGCTCGACGCCGCTGGACTTGGTGACCAGCGAGAAAGCGTGGTCGGTCTCGTGCAGCACCTCGATCACCGAGCGCGTCAGCTTCAGCTCGCGCTCGACCGGCTGGTAGCAGTCGGTGGCAGTGCCGATGGCGATCATGCGCGGCTCGTAGCGCGGCCGGGACAGCTCGCGCCGCAGCACCTCGGCGATGCCGCGCTTGGCGATGATCTTCGTTTCGAAGTCCAGCCCCGGCGACAGGTTCAGGTAGCTGTGGGTCGGCCGGGCGTAGCAGTAGATGCAGCCGTGCTCGCAGCCGCGGTAGGGATTGAGCGAGCGGTCGAAGTAGACGTCGGGCGAATCGACCTGGCCGACGGCGCTGCGCGGGTCCTCCCAGATGACCTCGGTGGGCGGCGGCCGCGGCGACCCGTTGTCGTCCGCCTCGCCCCAGCCGTCATCGAAGGCCTCGCGCTGGTCGCGCTCGAACCGGTGCGGGTGGCGCGTGGCCGTGCCACGACCCTTGATCGCCTCGACGGGAATGCGCTGGTCGGCCATGACACTGTATTTTCATACAGGATCGGCCGCCCTGCACGCGGGCCGGAAAAGAAGGGCTCAGGCGCAGAGGCGCTGCCGGGCCTCGGCGTACTCCCGCTTGAGCCTGGCAATGAAGTCCGCGGCGCTGCTCACCTCGTGCACTGCGCCGATGCCCTGGCCGCAGCCCCAGATGTCCTTCCAGGCTTTCTTGGCGCTCTCGCCGCCGCCGAAGTTCATCTTGCTGGGGTCGCTCTCGGGCAGGTTGTCCGGGTCGAGGCCGGCGTTGCGGATCGAGGGCTTGAGGTAGTTGCCGTGCACGCCCGTGAACAGGCTGGAGTAGACGATGTCGTCGCTGGTGCAGTCGACGATGGCCTGCTTGTAGGCGTCCGACGCGCGCGCCTCGTGGGTGGCGATGAAGGCCGAGCCGATGTAGGCGAAGTCGGCGCCCATGGCCTGGGCCGCCAGCACGGCACCGCCGTTGGCGATGGCGCCGGACAGCGCCAGCGGGCCGTCGAACCATTCGCGGATCTCCTGCACCAGCGCGAACGGGCTCTTCACGCCCGCATGGCCGCCGGCGCCCGCCGCCACCGCGATCAGGCCGTCGGCGCCCTTCTCCACCGCCTTGCGCGCGAAGGTGTTGTTGATCACGTCGTGCAGCACGACGCCGCCGTAGCCGTGGATGGCGTCGTTGACGTCGGTGCGCGCGCCCAGCGAGGTGATGATCACCGGCACCTTGTGCTTGACCACCATCTCCATGTCGTGCTCGAGCCGGTCGTTGCTCTTGTGCACGATCTGGTTGATGGCGAACGGGGCCGCCGGCCGGTCCGGGTGCTGGCGGTTCCACGCCCCCAGCGTCTCGGTGATCTCGTGCAGCCACTCGTCCAGCTGCGACGCCGGCCGCGCGTTGAGCGCCGGCATGGCGCCGACGATCCCCGCCTTGCACTGCTCGATGACGAGCTTCGGGTTGCTGATGATGAACAGCGGCGAGCCGATCACCGGCAACGCAAGGCCTTGAAGGGCGCGGGGCAGTCTGGACATGCGATCTCCGTCAGGGCCGTCGCGCTGAGCTCGTTCGAAGGCGCGCGGCGGGGTTCAGGGCTTCGAAGGCTCAGCCCGGTCTCGGGGGCGACAGGATGTCGTCAGAACGCATCCACCGCCATCGCCATCACGCTCTCCGCGCCTTCGACGATGGCGTCGCGCGCGGCGGGCACGCGCGGCAGGATGTGCTCGGCGTAGAAGCGCGCGGTGGCGATCTTGGCCTGCATGAAGGCGGGATCCTCGCCGCGGGCGGCCAGGTCCTCGGCCACCATCAGCGAGCGCGCCAGCTGCCAGCCGGCCACCAGGTTGCCGGCCATCAGCAGGTAGGGCACCGAGCCGGCGAACGCCGCGTTCGGGTTGCCGCGGGTCTCGCGGGCGATGAAGTCGACGACCTCGACGAAGGCCTTGCGCGCGGCCGACAGCCGGCGCAGCACCGCCTTCGCGGCGGCCGATTCGCGCCTGGCCAGCTCGCCCTCGGTCTGCTCGATCTGCGCCGCGATGGCCTTGGCCACCTGCCCGCCGTCACGCGCCGTCTTGCGGCCGACCAGGTCGTTGGCCTGGATCGCGGTCGTGCCTTCGTAGATCGGCAGGATGCGGGCGTCGCGGTAGTACTGGGCGGCGCCGGTCTCCTCGATGAAACCCATGCCGCCGTGCACCTGCACGCCCAGTGAGGTGACCTCCAGGCTCATCTCGGTGCTGAAACCCTTGACCAGCGGCACCATGAATTCGTAGAAGGCCTGGTTCTGCCGCCGCACCTCGGCGTCCGGATGGTGGTGGGCGGCGTCGTAGGCCGCCGCGGCCACCGAGGCCATCGCGCGGCAACCCTCGGTGAGCGCGCGCATGGTCATCAGCATGCGGCGCACGTCCGGGTGGTGCACGATGGGCGCGCTGGCGTTGATCGAACCGTCCACCGGGCGCGACTGCACGCGGTCCCGGGCGTACTCCGCCGCCTTCTGGTAGGCGCGCTCGGCCACCGCGATGCCCTGCACGCCGACGGCGTAGCGGGCCGCGTTCATCATGATGAACATGTACTCGAGGCCGCGGTTCTCCTGGCCCACGAGGTAGCCGATGGCCCCCCCGTTGTCGCCGTACTGCAGCACCGCCGTGGGCGAGGCCTTGATGCCCAGCTTGTGCTCGATGCTGACGCAGTGCACGTCGTTGCGCGCGCCCAGCGAGCCGTCGGGATTGACCAGGTACTTGGGCACCACGAACAGGCTGATGCCCTTGACGCCCTCGGGCGCACCGGCCACGCGCGCGAGCACCAGGTGGACGATGTTGTCCGCCATGTCGTGCTCGCCGTAGGTGATGAAGATCTTGGTGCCGAAGACCTTGTAGGTGCCGTCGGCCTGCGGCTCGGCGCGGCTGCGCACCAGCGCCAGGTCGCTGCCGGCCTGCGGCTCGGTCAGGTTCATGGTGCCGGTCCATTCGCCGCTCACCAGCTTGCCCAGGAAGGTCGCCTTCAGCTCGTCCGAGCCGGCGGTCAGCAGCGCCTCGATGGCGCCGTCGGTCAGCAGCGGGCACAGCGCGAAGCTCAGGTTGGCTGAGTTGAGCATCTCGCTGCACGCAGCGCCCACGGTCTTGGGCAGGCCCTGGCCGCCGAAATCGCCCGGGTGCTGCAGCCCCTGCCAGCCCGCTTCGGTGTACTGGCGGTAGGCCTCGCTGAAGCCCGGGGTGGTGCTGACCCGGCCGTCCTTCCAGCTCGAGGGATCCAGGTCGCCGGGCACGTTCAGCGGCGCGACCACTTCCTGGTTGAACCTCGCGCATTCCTCCAGCACGGCCTGCGCGGTGTCGAAGCCGGCTTCCTCGAAGCCGGGCAGCTTCGCGATCTCGTCGATCCGCGCCAGGTGGCGGATGTCGAACAGCATGTCCTTGAGGGGTGCGCGGTAGGTCATGGCAGGACTCCTTACAGCGCCTTCACCAGCTCCGGCACCGCCTGGAACAGGTCGGCTTCCAGCCCGTAATCGGCCACGCTGAAGATCGGCGCCTCGGGGTCCTTGTTGATCGCGACGATCACCTTGGAATCCTTCATGCCGGCCAGGTGCTGGATGGCGCCGCTGATGCCGGCGGCGATGTACAGCTGCGGCGCGACGATCTTGCCGGTCTGGCCGACCTGCAGGTCGTTGGGCGCGTAGCCGGCGTCCACCGCGGCGCGCGAAGCGCCGATGGCGGCGCCCAGCTTGTCGGCCAGCGGCGTGATCACCTCGTTGAACTTCTCGGACGAGCCCAGCGCGCGACCGCCCGAGACGATGATCTTGGCGGCGGTCAGCTCGGGCCGGTCGCTCTTGGCGATCTCCTGGCCGACGAAGCTGCTCTTGCCGCTGTCGCCCACGGCCGCCACGCTCTCCACCGCGGCGCTGCCGCCGGTGGCCGGCGCGGCGTCGAAGCCGGTGGTGCGCACCGTGATCACCTTCACCGGGTCGGCGCTCTGCACGATGGCGATCGCGTTGCCGGCGTAGATCGGGCGCTCGAAGGTGTCGGGACTGTCGACGCGGCTGATGTCGCTGACCTGCGCCACGTCCAGCCTGGCCGCCACGCGCGGCGCGGTGTTCTTGCCGCTGGCGGTGGCCGGGAACAGGATGTGGCTGTAGTCCTTGGCGATCGCCAGCACCTGGGCAGCCAGGTTCTCGGCCAGGCCGTGCGCCAGCTGTTCGCCGTCGGCGTGCAGCACCTTGGCCACGCCGGCGATCTGCGCGGCGGCCTTGGCCGCTTCGGCCGCGTTGTGGCCGGCGACCAGCACGTGCACGTCGCCGCCACAGGCCGCAGCCGCAGTGACGGTGTTGAGGGTGGCGGCCTTGATGGACGCGTTGTCGTGTTCTGCGATGACGAGGGAGGTCATGAATGGGGTCCTTGAATTTCGGTCATTCCGCGAGGGCGGTCAGATCACCTTCGCCTCGTTCTTCAGCTTCTCCACCAGCGTCGCCACGTCCGGCACCTTCTGGCCGGCCGAGCGCTTGGGCGGCTCCATGACCTTGAGCGTCTTCAGGCGCGGCGCGACGTCCACGCCCAGGTCGGCCGGCGACACCGTCTTGAGCGGCTTCTTCTTGGCCTTCATGATGTTGGGCAGCGTCACGTAGCGCGGCTCGTTGAGGCGCAGGTCGGTGGTGACCACCGCCGGCAGCGTGATGGCCACCGTCTCCAGGCCGCCGTCCACTTCGCGCGTGACCTGGGCCTTGCCGTCGGCCACCTCGACCTTGCTGGCGAAGGTCGCCTGCGGCAGGTCGGCCAGCGCGGCCAGCATCTGGCCGGTCTGGTTGGCGTCGTCGTCGATCGCCTGCTTGCCCAGGATCACCAGCCCGGGCTGCTCCTTGTCGACCAGCGCCTTCAGCAGCTTGGCCACCGCCAGCGGCTGCAGTTCCTCGTCGGTCTGCACCAGGATCGCGCGATCGGCGCCGATCGCCATGGCCGTGCGCAGGGTTTCCTGGCACTGCTGCACGCCGCAGGACACGGCGATGACCTCGGTGGCCACGCCCTTTTCCTTCAGGCGCACCGCCTCCTCCACCGCGATCTCGTCGAACGGGTTCATGCTCATCTTCACATTGGCGATGTCCACACCCGTGTTGTCCGACTTGACACGGACTTTCACGTTGTAGTCCACCACCCGCTTGACCGGGACGAGAACCTTCATCAGGGGGCTCCTAAAGGGAAGAATTGACGTTGACGTAAAGCCCAAAATTCTATGACGCACTGCGGCATCGATCCGGGGCAAAAAAGAACGGTCGTTCGCTTTTGATTATAGGGACCCATGCAGGCCGGCAACGGTCGCATCGCTCGCGTCGAATCCCTGTCGTCGTCACGACAATTCGCGCGCCGCTGCTCTGCAGCAGTTCGGGTAATTCAGGACCGACATATGTCAACTGTCGCCTTACAGTGCGCCGACTGCCATCCAAGGAGCTCCGCAAGATGAAACGCCTGTCGCTCACGGCCGCCGCCATGGCCGCCGCATTTGCCAGTGCCCCCGCCGCCGCCCAGACGGTGCTCACCCTGTCCAGCTGGGTGCCGCCCACCCATGCGCTGACCCTCGCGCAGAAGGAGTGGTGCGACCTGGTCGCGAAGAACTCCGCCGGCAAGATCAAGTGCAACCAGCTGCCGCGCGGCGTCGCCGCGCCCCCCGGCACCATCGATGCCATCAAGAACGGCCTGGCCGACGTCTCCTTCACCGTGCACGGCTACACCCCGGGGCGCTTCGTGCTGACGCAGATGGCCGAGTTCCCGTTCCTGGGCGACAGCGCCGAGCCGCTGTCGGTGGCCTTCAACCGGGTCGCCTCCAAGCACCCCGAGTTCGCCAAGGAGCACGCCGGCGTGCACGTGCTGACCTACTTCACGCACGGCCCCGGCATGGTGCTCAACACCAAGAAGCCGGTGACCAAGCTGGAGGACCTGCAGGGCCTGAAGTGGCGCGTGGGCGGCGGCATGGTCAACGAGATCTCCAAGACGCTGGGCATGAACGTCACGCTCAAGCCGGCACCCGAGTCCTACGAGCTGCTGTCCGGCGGCGTGATGGACGGCACGCTGTTCCCGGCCGAGTCGGTCGACTCGTTCAAGCTCGACAAGCTGATCAAGTACGCCACCACCTTCCCCGGCGGCCTGTACAACACCAGCTTCGTGTTCATGATGAACGAGGACAAGTACAAGAAGCTCAGCCCCGAGGAGAAGAAGGCCGTCGACGACGCCTCCGGCGAGGTCGCCGCCCGCATCTTCGGCCGCGGCTGGGACAAGGTGGACAACAAGGCGCTGGAGAACATGAAGGCCAACGGCGTGCAGTTCACGAAGGCCGACGCCAAGTTCATCGCCGATGTCAAATCCCATACCTCCAAGCTGGAGGAGAAGTGGGCCAAGGAAGCCGAGGCCAGGGGCCTGAAGGACGCGGCCAAGGTGCTGGCCGAGTTCCGCGCCGAGATCGCCAAGGCAGCCAAGTAGGGCGGCCTGCTTGAACGGAAGGCGGCACCCTCTGCCCGGAGGTGCCGCCTTCGCACATGGGGGCGCGCGGAAGGTCCGGCGCGCCTGACGGAATACTCAGCATGAAAAAAACCCTGGAGCTGCTGTGCGGACTGCTGTCCGCCGCGGCGCTGTTCGCCATCATGGCGCTCACCTTCTTCGACGTGCTCGGGCGCAAGTTCCTGAGCAACTCCATCACCGGTTCGCTCGAGCTGACCGAGCTGATGATGGTGGTGGTGATCTTCAGTGCGCTGCCGCTGGTGTCCGCGCGCGGCGAGCACGTCGAGTTCGACTCGCTCGATCCCTACCTACCCGGCTGGCTGCGCCGGGCCCAGGCCGTGGTGGTCCACCTGCTGTGCGCCGTCGTGCTGTTCGCCCTCGGCTGGCTGATGTGGGACACCGGGCGCCAGTTCCTGGCCAGCGGCGAGACCACCGCCCAGCTGGAGATCCTGAAGGCGCCCTTCATCTACGGCATGGGCGTGCTGTGCGCGCTCACCGGCGCCATCCACCTGTGGCTGCTGGGCCAGAAGCCGGTCGATCGCGCCGAGGGCGAGGGGACTGCGCTGTGACGGAGGCCCTGCTCGGATTCGGCGCCATCTTCGCGTTCGCCCTCATGCGGGTGCCGCTGGCCTTCGCCATGGGCATCGTCGGCTTCGCCGGCATCGGGCTCACGCGCGGCTGGATTCCCGCCATGGCCAGCACCTCGCAGGCCGTGTACGAGACCGGCTTCGCCTACACCCTGTCGGTGGTGCCGCTGTTCATCCTGATGGGCAACTTCGTCGCCCGCGCCGGCCTGGCGCACGAGCTGTTCCAGGCGGCCTACTCCTTCATCGGCCACGTGCGCGGCGGGCTGGCCCACGCCACCATCGCGGCCTGCGCCGGCTTCGGGGCGATCTGCGGCTCGTCCATCGCCACGGCGGCCACCATGAGCAAGGTGGCCTACCCGTCCATGCGCAAGCTGGGCTACAGCGAGGCGCTGTCCACCGGCGTGATGGCCTCCGGCGGCACGCTGGGCATCATGGTGCCGCCCTCCACCATCCTGGTCATCTACGGGATCATCACGCAGTCCAACATCGGCAAGCTGTTCGCGGCCGGCGCGATTCCGGGCCTGCTGACGGCGCTGGCGCTGATGGCGGCCGTGTCGGTGATCACGGCGCGCGACCCCGAACACGCCCCGCCGGGCGAGCGGGCGAGCTGGCCCGAGCGCTGGCACGCGGTGCGCGGCATCTGGGGCGTGGCGGTGCTGGTGGTGGTCGTGCTGGGGGGCATCTACGGCGGCTTCTTCACCGCCACCGAAGGGGCGGGCTTCGGTGCCTTCGGCGCCTTCCTGTTCGCCCTGCTGCGCGGCCGGCTGACCTGGTCGGTGCTCTACCAGGTGCTGGTGGAATCGGCCCGCACCACGGCCATGCTGTTCACGCTGCTGATCGCCGCCACCATCTTCGCCAACTTCGTGAACTTCACGACCATGCCGGGCGACCTGCGCGACTGGATCACCCACCTGGGCCTGTCGCCCACCATGATCGTGGTGGCCATGATGGGCATCTACGTGCTGCTGGGCACGGTGATGGAGGAACTGACGATGGTGCTGCTGACCATCCCGCTGTTCTTCCCCATCGTCACCAGCCTCGGCTTCGACCCGATCTGGTTCGGCGTGCTGATCGTGATGGTGGTGCAGATCGGGCTGATCTCGCCGCCGGTGGGCATGAACCTGTTCGTGCTCAACGCGCTGCTGCCGGGCGTCGGCCTGCCCACCATCTTCCGGGGCTGCTGGCCCTTCGTGGCCGTGATGGTGCTGATGCTGGGCGTGCTGATCGCCTTCCCGCAGCTGAGCCTGTGGCTGCCGTCGCTGATGAAGTGACGCGGCCCCGCCGCCGGGGCCGTTCCGGCCGCTAGGCGCGGGCCAGCTCGACGCCCGCCGCGCGCAGGCCCCTGAGCACGGCCAGGTTCACGTCGGAGCGCACGTTCAGCTGCAGCGTGCTGGCATCCGGGATCCAGAACTGGACCGTGAACTCCAGCCCCTGCGGCAGGAAGCGGCCCAGGCGGGCGGCCGGCGCCGGCTCCGACATCACCAGCGGCACCGAGCGCGCCGCGTCCACCAGCACCCGTTGCACCACCTCCACGTCGCTGTTGGCCATGACGATCACGTCGGTGGTCACCAGCACCTTGGGGTCGGCGCTCGACAGGTTCTCGGTGCGCTCGATGATCAGCTTCTCGTTCGGGACGAAGGCCTCGCGCCCGTTGGCCGCCCGGATCCGGGTGTAGCGGGTCTTGATGTCCAGCACCCGGCCCTCGAAGTTGTCCACCTTGACCAGGTCGCCGATGCGCAGCGAGCGCTCGAACAGGATCACGAAGCCGCTGATGTAGTTGGACGCCAGCTTCTGCAGCCCGAAGCCCAGGCCCACGCCGAGCGCGCCACCCAGCACCGACAGCGCCGTCAGGTCGATGCCGGTGGCCGACAAGGCGAACAGCAGCGCCAGCAGCAGCAGGGCGGAGCGGATCGCGTTGGCCGCCACCTTGCGCAGCGAGAGGTCCTGCACGGCCGGCTGCAGCACCTGCCGCTCCAGCACCGCCGAGACCCACAAGGCGCCCACCAGCACCACGCCGGCCCACATCAGCCCCTCGATCAGCGTCAGCACGCTCACGCGCGACTTGCCGAAGGCGAACTGGACGGCATCCATCTCGGCCAGCACGGCGGGCAGCACGCCGGCCACCCACAGCGCCGCCGCCAGCCAGGCCAGCCAGGAGAACCAGCGCTCGACCACCCGCGCCAGCCCGGAGTGCGGGAAGGCGACGGTCAGCACGCGGGCGATGAAGCGGATGCCGGCCAGCGAGAGCAGCAGCGGCACCGCCAGCCGCAGCAGGACCAGCGGCAGGTAGTCGTCGAGGACGGCGCGGGCGCTGAGCACCAGCCCGAGCGCCAGCAACGGGAACAGCAGCCCGTCCACGACGACGCGGCCGAACCAGACCGAGCGGCCGCGGCGGCTGCGGCCGACCGCCCACGAGAGCCCGGCGGCCACCAGCAGGCAGCCGAGCAGCACGCCTGCCTCGAGCGGCAGGCCCGGATGGTCCAGGCTCAGGATGAGCCGGCGCAGCGGGTTCGGCGTCACCACGCCGATGCCCCCCGCCGCGGGCAGGACCGGCTCAGGCCCACTTCGGCTTGCGTTTCTCGGTGAAGGCGGTCACGCCCTCCTGGGCGCAGCCGTCCATCATGTTCACCGCCATGGTCTGCGAGGCGAGCTGGTAGGCCGCCTCGATGCCCAGCTCGCGCTGCCGGTAGAACAGCTCCTTGCCCATGGCCAGCGCCTTGCGCGGCTTGGCCAGGATGCTGGCGACCAGCGATTCCACCTCCTCGTCCAGTCGCTCGGGCGGCACCGCCCGGTTGACCAGCCCGCGCTGCCTGGCCTGCTCGGCGTCGATGAACTCGCCCGTGACCAGCATCTCCATGGCCTGCTTGGGCGCGATGTTGCGCAGCAGCGGCACGCTGGGCGTGGAGCAGAACAGGCCGAAGTTGACGCCGCTGACGGCGAACTTGGCGTCGGTGGACGCCACCGCCAGGTCGCACTGGGCGACCAGCTGGCAGCCGGCCGCCGTGGCGATGCCGTGCACCCGGGCGATCACCGGCACCGGCAGCTTCTGGATGGACAGCATCACGCGGCTGCACTGCGAGAACAGCTGCTGGTAGTAGTCCAGCTCGGGCCGGGCGATCATTTCCTTCAGGTTGTGGCCGGGGCAGAACGCCTTGCCCTCGGCGGCGATCACCACCACCCGCACCGACTCGTCGTCGGCCAGCTTGTCCAGTTCGGACTGCAGCGCCCCCAGCATCTCCTCGCCCAGCGCGTTGAAGTTGCCGGGCCGGTTCAGGGTCAGGGTGACGACGCCGCGGGCGTCGCGCGTCTCGAGGATCGGCGGGTTCTCCATCTCAATGCTCCTTGTCGTTCACAGGTCCGCCAGCACTCGCACATGCGCCTCGACGCTGCGGCCCAGGGCGTCGAGGTTGTAGCCGCCTTCCAGGGCGGACACGATGCGGCCGTCGGCGAAGCGGTCGGCCACCTGCTTGATCCGGTGGGTGATCCAGGCGTAGTCGTTCTCGGTCAGCCCGAGCTGGCCCAGTTCGTCCTCGCGGTGGGCGTCGAAGCCGGCGCTCACGAAGATCATCTGCGGCCGGAACTGCTCCAGCCGCGGGATCCACAGCAGCTCGACCATCTCGCGCACGTCCATGCCGCGGGTGTACGCCGGCACCGGCACGTTGACCATGTTGTCGGCCGCCGGCGGCTCGCCGGTGTACGGGTAGAACGGGTGCTGGAAGATGCCCACCATCAGCACCCGCGGGTCGCCGGCCAGGATGTCCTCGGTGCCGTTGCCGTGGTGCACGTCGAAATCCACGATCGCCACCCGCTTGAGGCCGTGGCGCGCCAGCGCGTAGCGCGCCGCCACCGCGACGTTGTTGAAGAAGCAGAAGCCCATCGCGTGGTCGCGGCAGGCGTGGTGGCCGGGCGGACGGACGGCGCAGAAGGCGTTGCGCAGCTCGCCGGCGATCACCGCGTCGGTCGCCGCCAGCACGGCGCCCGCGGCATGGAGCGCGGCGTCCCAGGTGTGCAGGTTGAGCGCGGTGTCGGGATCGATTTGGGCGTAGCCGCTGCCGCCCGCGGCGATCCGGTCCTTCAGCTCCGCGCCCAGGCCGCGCACGGCGGCGATGTGCAGCCGCTCGTGGGCCAGCTCCAGGTCGTACAGCGAGGCTTCGGGGGCGTCGCGCGACTCGAGCGCGTCCAGCACGCCGGTGACCAGCAGGCGGTCGTCGATCGCGTCCAGCCGCTGCGGGCACTCGGGGTGGCCCGGGCCCATCTCGTGCAACCGGCACGACGCATGCGTGAAATACCCGGTCTTGTTCGCACTCATGGCTGGCGGCACGGAAAATTCGGATAACGTCATGCCCTGATGGAAGCACGACAAAAACTCAAGGCGCTGCTGGACCAGCTTAACACGGTGATCGTGGGCAAGCCGGACCAGGTGCGCGACTGCGTGGCCTGCCTGCTGGCCGGCGGCCACCTGCTGATCGAGGACGTCCCGGGGGTGGGCAAGACCACCCTGGCGCATGCGCTGGCCCGCTCGTTCGGGCTGCAGTTCTCGCGGGTGCAGTTCACGGCCGACCTGATGCCCAGCGACCTGTCGGGCGTGTCGATCTACGAGCGCGGGAAGGAGGCCTTCGTCTTCCACCCCGGCCCGGTGTTCGCCCAGGTGCTGCTGGCCGACGAGATCAACCGCGCCAGCCCCAAGACCCAGAGCGCGCTGCTGGAGGCGATGGAGGAGAAGCAGGTCACGGTCGAAGGCGAGACCCGGGCCCTGCCCTCCCCGTTCTTCGTGATCGCCACCCAGAACCCGCACGACCAGCTCGGCACCTTCGCCCTGCCCGAGTCGCAGCTCGACCGCTTCCTGATGCGCATCTCGCTGGGCTACCCGGACCGGGCCGCCGAGCGCGAACTGCTCTCGGGCGCCGACCGGCGCGACATGGTGGTGGGCATGCCCGCCCGGCTGACGGCCGCCGACCTGGAGACCCTGCAGCGCCAAGTGCTGGCGGTGCACACGGCCGAGCCGCTGCTGAACTACGTGCAGGACCTGGTCGCGGCCACCCGCAGCGGCCGCTGGTTCCTGCAGGGGCTGTCGCCGCGCGCCGGCATCGCGCTGGTGCGGGCCGCCAAGGCGCAGGCCCTGATCAGCGGGCGCGACTACGTGGCGCCCGACGACGTGCAGGCCATCCTGCCGCAGACCATCGCGCACCGGCTGGTGCCGGTCGGCGATGCGGGGCGGGGGCCGGTCGAGCAGGTGCGTGCAATGCTCGACGCCGTGCCGCTTCCGTAGTACATGACGTATGGCCTCGCCTGCGGCGTCGAATGACCCATGACGGGCATCCGCTTGTCCTCACCGGCTGAGCAGCAGCCGGGGCATTCGTCCTTCGTCATCAGCCCGATCGCCCTGGTGCGCCGGCGCTTCCGCGCCTGGTGGCAGGCGCGGCTGCCGCTGTCGGACACCACCACCCTCACCCAGCGCAACGTCTACATCCTGCCGACCCGCCCCGGCCTGATGCTGGCCCTCACGCTGCTGGTGCTGCTGGTCGCCTCCATCAACTACCAGCTCAACCTGGGCTACCTGCTCACCTTCCTGCTGGCCGGCAGCGCCGTGGCCGGCATGCACGTGTGCCACGCCACGCTGCGCGGCCTGACGCTCACGCTGGCGCCGCCGGAACCGGTGTTCGCCGGCAGCAACGCGCCGCTGCGGGTCACGCTCACCAACGGGCGCAGGTCCACGCGCTACGGCATCGGCCTGTCGGTGCTCGATGCGGAGCACGAGGATCGCTGGGCCTGGACCGACGTGCCGGCGCTGGGCACGGCGACGGTCTCCGTCGCCTTCCAGCCGCCGCGGCGCGGGCTGCACCGGGTGCCGCCGCTGACGGCCGAGACGCGGTTCCCACTGGGCACCTTTCGCGTCTGGACCGTCTGGCGGCCGGCCGCCCAGGTGATGGTCTGGCCGGCGCCGGAGCCGCTGCCGCCACCGCTGCCCGAGGGCGAGCCGCGCGCCGGCACCGCCGGGCCCGCACGGGTGCAGAGCGCGGGCGAATTCGACGGCGTGCGGGCCTACCGCCGCGGCGATCCGCTCAAGCTGGTGGTGTGGAAGAAGGTCGCCAAGGCCGACGAGCTGGTCAGCCGCGACACCCAGCAGGCCCAGCGGCGCGAACTGTGGCTGGATTTCGCGCGGGCCGGCGCCGTCGACGGCGAAGCGCGCCTGTCGCGGCTGGCGGCCTGGGTGCTGCAGGCCGACAAGCTGGGCGTGGACTACGGCCTGCGCCTGCCCGGGCTGGAGATCGCGCCCGATGCCGGCGAAGGCCATCGCCGCCGCTGCCTGGAGGCGCTGGCGCTGTGCTGAGCGATCGCGCAGGCGCTGCTACCGTGCCGGCCGCCGGCCCGGCCCGCCGCTCGTGGCTGTCGGCCGCCGCCTCGCTGCCGCGCGAGGCGCGCGACACCCTGTTCCTGCTGGTTGTCATCGCCTGGCTGATCCTGCCGCAGGCGGGCCGCCTGCCCGCCTGGTGCATCGCCCTGACCGCCGCCATCCTCGTGTGGCGCGGGGTGCTCGCCGTGCGCGCCGCGCCGCTGCCCGGCACCGCCTGGGTGCTGGGGCTGCTGGCCGCCACGGTCGCGGCCACCGCCTTCTCGCACCGCACGCTGCTGGGGCGCGATGCGGGCGTGACGCTGATCGTGGTGCTGCTGGCGCTCAAGACGCTGGAGCTGCGCGCCCGCCGCGACGCCTTCGTGGTGTTCTTCCTCGGCTTCTTCACGCTGCTGACCAACTTCTTCTTCTCGCAGTCGCTGCTGACCGCGGCCGCCATGCTGGTCGGCCTGCTGGGGCTGCTGACGGCGCTGGTCAACGCCCACATGCCGGTGGGCCGGCCCTCGCTGGCGCAGGCCGCCCGCACGGCCGGCACCATGGCGCTGCTGGGGGCGCCGGTCATGGCGGTGCTGTTCATGCTGTTCCCGCGCTTCGCGCCGCTGTGGGGCATCCCCAACGACGGCATGACCGGGCGCTCCGGCCTGTCGTCCACCATGCGGGTGGGCAACGTGGCCCAGCTCGCGCTGGAGGAAGGCATCGCGATGCGGGTCAAGTTCGACGGGCCGGTGCCGGCCGCCAACGACCTGTACTTCCGCGGCCCGGTGCTGTCCAGTTTCGACGGGCGCGAATGGCGCCCGCTGCTGCCGCGGCTGGGTGCGTACGCCCAGGCGCTGCTGCCGCCGGTGCGGCTGCAGGCCTTCGGCGAGCCGGTGCGCTACACCGTGACGCTGGAGCCGAACAACCGGCCCTGGCTTCTGGTGCTCGACGTCGCCACCCGCCCGCCCAGCGGCCCGGGGGTGGAGGCGATCGGCGGCGGCGAGCTGCAATGGATCTCGACGCGCCCGGTGACCGACCTGCTGCGCTACCAGGTCGAGAGCCACCTGGCGTGGCGGGCCGACGCGCAGGCCAGCGTCGCCATGCTGGCGCCGCAATACCGGGAGCTGCCGCCCTCGTTCAACCCGCGCACGCTGCAGATGGCGGCCGAGATGATGCGCAGCGCGCCCGGCGGCCCGGCCGACAAGCCGGCACTGGTAGAGGCGGCGCTGGAGCGCCTGCGCACCGGCGGCTACGTCTACACGCTGGAGCCGGGCGTCTATGGCGAGCACACGGCCGACGAGTTCTGGTTCGACCGCAAGCAGGGCTTCTGCGAGCACATCGCCTCGGCGTTCGCGGTGCTGATGCGCGCGATGGACATCCCGGCGCGAGTGGTCACCGGCTACCAGGGCGGCGAGCTCAATCCGGTGGACGGTTTCTGGATCCTGCGCCACAGCGACGCCCACGCCTGGACCGAGGTCTGGCTGGCCGGGCGCGGCTGGGTGCGGGTCGATCCGACCTCCATGGTGGCGCCCGGGCGCACCGGCTCGCTGCAGCGGCTGCGCGCCCCGGAAGGCGCGTTCGCCGCGGCGCTGGGCACCGTCAACCCGACCCTGCTCGCGCAGCTGCGCCAGACCTGGGAGGCGATCAACAACGGCTGGAACCAGTGGGTACTCAACTACACCCAGAGCAAGCAGCTCGACCTGCTGCGCAAGCTCGGCTTCCGCTCGCCCAGCTGGGAAGACCTCAGCTACGTGCTGATCGCGGTCGTGGTCGCCGTGGCGCTGGCGGGCGCGGCGTGGGCGCGCTGGGAGCGCAGCCGGCAGGATCCCTGGCTGCGCCTGCTCGCGCGCGTGCACCGCCGGCTGGCCGAAGCGGGCGTACCGCTGCCACCGGCCGCCGGCCCGCGCCAGATGGCCGAGGCCGTCACCAACCGTTTCGGCGCCGACGGCGCGGCGCTGGCAGACTGGCTGCTGCGCCTGGAGGCGCAGCGCTATGCGGCGCGCGCGCCGGCCCCCCTGCCGGCGCTGCAGCGCGAACTCAACCGACTGTCCTGGCCCTCTCCCCAATGAAACCCGTGCTCGCCGCCGTGCTGGCGGCCCTTGCCCTTGCCATGGCAGCCCCGCCTGCGTCGGCCCGGCCCTCCTCGCCGAAGAAGGTCAAGGTGCAGGCGCCGGCCCGCCAGGGCACGCCGTATGCGATGCGGGACGACGCCATGGCCTTTGCCGAGCAGGTGGCCGAACGCCGTGGCCTCGACCCGGCCTGGACGCGGCAGGCGATCGCGCAGGCGCAGCGGCTGCCGGTGGTCGAGCGCCTGATGCAGCCCGCGCCGACGGGCACGCCCAAGAACTGGGCGGCCTACCGCAACCGCTTCATCGACCCGGTCCGCGTGCAGGCCGGGGTGCGCTTCTGGCAGGACAACCGCGAGGCGCTGGGCCGGGCCGAACAGGACTTCGGCGTGCCGCCCGAGATCGTGGTCGGCATCCTCGGCGTGGAGACCCTCTACGGCCAGCACATGGGCAATTTCCGCGTGCTGGACGCGCTGGCCACGCTGGCCTTCGACTTCCCGGCCTCGCATCCGCGCGCGGCCGAGCGCAGCGCCTTCTTCCGCGGCGAGCTGGAGCAGTTCCTCGCGCTGCAGAGCCGGCTGGGCGGCGACCCGGCGCAGCCGCTGGGCAGCTACGCCGGCGCCATGGGCCTGCCGCAATTCATGCCCAGCAGCTGGGTGCGCTGGGCGATCGACTTCGACGGCGACGACCGCATCGACCTGTGGCGCAGCCCGACCGACGCGATCGGCTCGGTGGCCAACTACTTCAAGGCCTTCGGGTGGCAGCCCGGCATGCCCACCCACTACCCGGTGAGCTTCGACGTGGAGCGGCTGGACCTGGAGGCGCTGCTGGCGCCCGACATCCTGCCCACCTTCAGCGTGCCCAGCTTCCTGGCCAAGGGCGCGCACCTGGAAGGCGAGGCCGTGCAGCACGACGGCCCGCTGGCGCTGGTGGAGCTGCAGAACGGCAGCGAGCCGCCGACCTACGTGGCCGGCACCGAGAACTTCTACGTGATCACGCGCTACAACTGGTCCAGCTACTACGCGATGGCGGTGATCGAACTGGGGCGCGAAGTGAAGGCGGCGCTGCCGGGCGGCTCATGACGGCGATCGGCCTGGCCTCGTGGCAGCGCCTGTGGGGCGAGCTGGGCGCCGCCAGCGTCAACGGCGGGCTGCTCAACCAGCTGGTGGCGGCCTGGGGTGAGCGCCAGCGGCACTACCACACGCTGCAGCACCTGCGCGAATGCCTGGCGCACTTCGAAGCCGCCTCCATGCTGGCGCGCCGGCCGGCGGAACTGGAACTGGCCTTGTGGTTCCACGACGCCGTGTACGAGCCGACGCGCGACGACAACGAGCAGCGCAGTGCCGACTGGGCCCGCGCCAGCGTGCTGGCCGCCGGCTGCACGCCCGAGGTCGCGGACCGCGTGCACGCGCTGGTGATGGCCACGCGCACCCACCAGTACGCGGGCGACGATCCCGACACGCGCCTGCTGCTGGACATCGACCTGGCCATCCTCGGCGCCGCACCGGCCCGCTTCGACGAGTACGAGCGGCAGATCCGGCAGGAGTACGCCCACGTGCCCGAGGCGATGTGGCGCGAACGCCGGCCACAGCTGCTGCGCGACTTCCTGGCCCGGCCGCGGATCTACCTGACCGATGCCTTCCACGACGCGCTGGAGGCGCGGGCGCGGGAGAACCTGCAAAAGAGCTGCGCGGGCTGAAGGCGCCAGGGCGGCGGCACCCATGGTCCTGTCATCCCCGACAGAGCTCCCGCTTCCAGCAGCGCGCACGCGCATGGAGAGGTTGCAAGCCAAGAGCGGGGAGCGCGGCGGTCGGCGCCCGCCATAGCCTCATGGTGTGGCGGCCCCTGCTCGCTGCCGCTCGCAGGGGCTTCCCGCGAAATTTCTCCGGCCTGGGGCGGGCGGCATAACTCGCTGCGCTCCTTCGTCGCGCTGCTCAAACAGATGCCGCCAGTCAGAGCACGGTCGCGCGCCTGCGGCGCGCTGCCCCAGTCCGGAGAAATTTCGCGGCGCCACACAAATCGGCTCCGGCAGCCACCGCCCGCCGCGGGAACGGCAGCGCGGGTGCCAACACCCCTATACCTGCGCTCCCGCATGAGATACGCGATTCCCGGGACAGCAGTGCGCCTCGCGAGAAGGAGGGGAATAGCCGCTCAGCCTGCTCCCTGGGCCGAGGCGCTCTCGTAGGCCAGGATCGCCGCCGCCAGGTCTTCCAGGGCGGTGCCCACCGACTTGAAGACGGTGCGCTCCTGCGGGCTGCCGCGTCCCGCCGCCTCCCCGCGCGCCAGGGCGGCCAGGGTGCCGCGCACGTCCTCAGCCCGGAAGACGCCACGCGACATCGGGCCCAGCAGTTCCCCGCTCTTCTTCAGCGCTTCCTCGGTGTCCACGTAGAGGGCTGCACCGGCGAAGCAGGCGTCGTCGGCCTCGCGCATGGACGGCGTGAAGCTGCCGATCAGGTCGAGGTGGGTGCCCGGACGCAGCCAGGCGCCGCGGACCACGGGCTCGCTCGCCAGCGTCGCGCAGCTGACGATGTCGGCTTCGCCGCAGGCCGCCTGCAGGTCGGGCACCGCGCGCGCGGGCAGCCCCTGCTGCCGCCATTCGGCGGCGAGCGCCTCGGCCTTGGCCGGCGAGCGCGCCCACACGCTGACGCGATCGATGGCCCGCACGGCCCGGTAGGCGTGCGGCAGCAGGCGGGCGACCTGCCCGGCGCCGACCACCAGCAGGTGGCGCGCATCGGCCCGCGCGAGCCAGCCGGCCGCGAGCGCCGAGGCGCCGGCGGTCCGGCGGTGGGTGATGGCATCGCCGTCCAGCACCGCCAGTGGCACGCCCGTGCTGCCGTCGCACAGCAGGTAGCTGGCGTGCAGGCCCGGCAGGCCGCGCTGCGCGTTGCCGGGCGCGATGTTGATGGTCTTGATGCCGTAGTAGCGCCCGGGGATCCAGGCCGGCATGATCAGCGAGGTGAAGCCGGCCTGGCCCGGCACCGGCACTTCGTGCACGTGCCGGGGCGGCACTTCGCAGCCGCTGGCGAACAGCGACTGCAGGGCGGGCAGCAGCCGGTCGAACGGCAGGGCGGCACGGGTGGCTTGGGCGTCCAGGACTTTCATGTGGCTAGGGTAGCCGGCCCGGCGGATGCGCTTGCGCGAGATGCCGCTGCCGATGCGCCGCCAGCGCCTGCACGACCCTCGCGACCTGCTGTTCGCGGCTCTCGTCCGGACCGCGCCGGAACAGCCGCAGCGACGCATACCAGGGCGAGTCCTCGCGCTCCAGCAGCCAGCGGGCATCGGCGTTCGGCGGCAGCATCACCCAGGTCGGCACGCCCAGCGCGCCGCCCAGGTGCGCGGTGGCGGTGTCCACCGTGAGCACGAGGTCCAGTTGCTGCAGCATCGCCGCGCTGTCGGCGAAGTCGCGCCACTCGCCGGCCAGGTCCACCATCGGCTCGCCCTGGACAGCGACGTCGGTCCACGCGCCCCCATCGTCCTTCTGCAGGCTGAAGGCCTGCACCCCCTCCATCGCCAGCAGCGGTCGCAATTGGCTGAGCGCCAGCGAGCGGTTGCGGTCGTTCGGATGTCCGGCTGCGCCGCGCCAGGCCAGGCCCAGCCGGAAGCGGTCCTGCCAGGGCGCCAGCCGCTCCTGCCACTCGCGCACCCGCGCGGCGGGCAGACGCAGGTAACCCCGCGGCGACGGGATGTCCTGCAGCGTGGTGCCGAAGCGCCCCGGCAGATCGAGCAGTGCGGCGTGCAGGTCGGCCTGCACGTCGCGATCGGGCCGTACGCACTCCACGCCGGGGAAGCTGGACTCGACCAGCGGCACCAGGGCCGTCGGCACCACGCACACCAGCTCGGCGCCGAGCTGCTGCAGCAGCGGCAGGTAGCGCAGCGCCTGCATCGTGTCGCCGTGGCCCGGCTCCGCATAGACCAGCAGGCGGCGCCCCTGCAGCGGCTGCGATGGCCCGGCCCATTCGAGATCGGCTTCGTAGAACGGCGGCCGGCGTGCCAACGCGGGGTCGTCCCAGCGCCGCTCGAACTCGCCCCAGGCCTCCGACAGCCGCCCTGCCAACCACAGGCAGCGGGCCAGCTCGACGTGCGTGGCGGCCGCGTCCGGGTCGAGTTCCAGCGCGCGCCGCAGCTGCCGTTCGGCCTCGTCGGCCTGGCGCGCTTGCAGCAGCGCCACGCCCAGCGTACGCAGCGCCTGTGGATGCTCCGGCGCCAGGTGCACGCCGGCCCTCGCGTGAGAGAGCGAATCCTGGAATTCGCCCAGCCGCCACAGCACGCCGGACAGCTCGAGGTGCGCCTCCAGGAAGCCCGGCTCCTGCACCGCCGCTTCGCGAAAGCGCGCGGCCGCCGGCTCCAGCTCGCCGGCCCTAGCCAGGCACTGGCCGTAGTGCAGCACGGTGTAGCGGTCGCGATCGCCGATCTCCTCGTACAGCCGGCGGTAGGCGGCCAGCGCCTGCGCGTGCTCGCCCGCCTGCAGCAGGCGCCGGGCCTGGTCGGCGAACAGGAGGGTGGTGGCCTGGACGGGATCCATGGGTGGGTTTGCCCGCAGGATAGCCTCAGGGTCCGGCCTCCGGCACCCGGTGGCGCCAGTAGCGCGGCTCGGCCTGTCGCTCGCAGCGGATCGCGTCCGGCCGCGCCGACGACCACCAGGCCGCGCCGCAGCGCGCCGACTCGACCACTTCGACCTGACGCTGCACGTAGCGCTCCAGCACCGCCGCCGCCGGGTGCCCGAAGCGGTTGCGGTAGCCGGCCTGCACCAGCGCCCAGCGCGGCTGCACCGCGTCCAGGAAGGCTTCGCTGGACGAGGTGCGGCTGCCGTGGTGCGGCACCAGCAGCACCTGCGCCCGCAAGGCCGCGCCGCGTGCCAGCAGCGCCGCTTCCTGCGGCTGCTCGATGTCGCCGGCCAGCAGCGCCGCCTGCGCCGCGTTGGCCACGCGCAGCACGCAACTGAGGGTGTTGGGCCGCGCCGCCCGGCCGGCTCCGGCGGCCGATGGGTGCAGGAACTCGAAGCGCACGCCGTCCCACTCCCACCGCCGGCCCGCCAGGCAGGGCTGGCCCGCGTTCTGCGCGACGAGCGCGTGATCCGGCTCCAGCGAAGCGAGCAGCGCGGCCTGCGGCTGCATCGCCAGCACCGCTGCGGCGCCGCCCGTGTGGTCGCTGTCGCGGTGGCTGAGCACGACCGCGTGGACCCGCTCGCCCAGCGCGCGCAGCAGGGGCACCAGCACGCGCTGGCCGGCATCGCTGTCGGCGCCGAAACGCGGGCCGGCGTCGTACAGCAGGGTATGCGAGGCGGTGCGCACCAGCACCGCATTGCCCTGCCCGACGTCGGCGGCCAGCAGTTCGAACTCGCCCGCCGCCGGGCGCGGCGCCTGCCACAGCAGCACGGGCAGCAGCAGCGGCACGCCGAGGGCCCGCACCGGCGCCGGCCAGCGCAGTGCCAGCAGCACGCCGCCCAGCACGCCGGCCGCGCCGGCCCACAGCGGCGGGGCGGCGCCGTACCAGACCGCGAACGGCAGCGCGGCCAGCTGCTGCAAGCCCGCTGCCAGTGCCTGCACCGCGAATGCCGCGAGGTCCCAGGCGGGCGCGACCAGCACGCCGACCATGGCCAGCGGCGTGACGACCAGCGTCACCCAGGGAATGGCCACCAGGTTGGCGAGCAGCCCCACCACGGACACCTGGCCGAACAGCAGCAGGGTGAGCGGGGACAGGGCCAGGGTGACGATGCCCTGTTCGCGCAGGAGGGCGAGCAGGCGATCGATCCACGTTCGCGCCGTGCTGCATGCAACGGCACCGCTGAAGGCGGAAGCACTGGATTCCCGCCTTCGCGGGAATGACGAAGGGGGGCGCTCGCCTGCCGTATCGGTGGCGAACAGCACCCCCACCGCCACGAAGCTGAGCCAGAACCCGGGCTGCACCAGGGCCCAGGGATCGGCGGTGACCACCACCGCGGCGGCGAGCAGCCAGGTGGCCGGCCAGGGCCAACGCCGACCCGACAAGCGCAGGCCCGCGACCGCCGCCAGCATCAGCAGCGTGCGCTGGGCCGGCACGCCCCAGCCGCTGAACAGCGCGTAGGCGGCCGCCAGCAGCAGCCCGCCGAACAGCGCCGCGTGCTGGGCCGGCCAGGCCAGGCACAGGCGCACGCTGCGCCGCCAGGCCCGGCCCACCAGCGCGCCGGCCAGCCACGCGAACATGGTGACGTGCAACCCGGAGATCGACATGAGATGGGCCACGCCGGTGGCGCGGAACACGTCCCAGTCGTCGCGGGCGATCGCGTTCTGGTCCCCCGCCACCAGCGCGGCGACGATGCCGGCCGCGTTCGGGTCGGCGACGCGGGCCAGGATGGCGTCGCGCACCGACTGCCGGGCGCGCTCGACCGGGTGGCGCCAGCTGGCGCCCACGAGCCGCGGCGGCGGGTCGTCGCGACCGGTGCGCACGTAGCCGGTGGCCTGCACGCCCTGCTCCCACAGCCACAGCTCGAAATCGAAACCGTGCGGATTGACGTTGCCGTGCGGCGCGCGCAAGCGGACCGTGAGTTGCCAGCGGTCGCCCGCGCGCAGCGCCGGTGCCGCGCGCTGCGGCTCGACCAGCGCTTCGTCGGCGAACGCACTGGCGGCATACCAGCCCAGCGACAGCCGGCGCGGGAGGCGCACGGGCCGGCCGTCCAGCGCCGCTTCGTCCACCGCGAAGCGGAAGGCCTGCCCCCAGTCGTGGCGCTGCGGCATGGACGAGATCGTGCCGGTGACCACGAGGTTGCGCCCCTCCAGGGCCGGGTCCAGCGCCTGGGCGGCGAACAGCGCCGCGCGGCTGCCGCACAACCCGAACGCGGCCAGGGCCGCGAACGCGAGCACGACCGGGGCGCGGCCGGCACCGCGCCATGCAAGGGCAGGCAGCAGGCCCGCCAGCCCTGCCGCCAGCACCGCGGCATAGACCGGCAGCGGCCACAGTTGCGGCTGCTGCAGCTGCAGTGCCGGCCCGAGGACCGCGCCGGCCAGCACGGATGTCCAGGGGCTTGCTCCGACGTGCATTGGCGGCTCAACGGTTGCCCGGCCCGCGCGGCCGACAGCGCCCTCCCCTCGTTTCGGGAACCGGTCCGACGCTCATCGGCAACCCGTCCTGCCATCCTGCGGCCGTGCTGGTCCTGCTCGCCTTCCTCGCCGCCCTGCTGATCGCGCTGCTGGTCGTCAACTTCGGCAGCGGCGAGCGGCGCGTGGAGCAGGTGATCGAACACCTGTACCCGGTGGACGACCGGCAGTTCCACCGTTCGATGGCCATGCTGCTCGGCCCGACCATCGTCGAGGGCAACCGGGTGCAGGAACTGGTCAACGGCGACCGCATCTTCCCGGCCATGCTGGAGGCGATCCGCGGCGCGAGCGAGACGGTGTTGTTCGAGACCTTCATCTACTGGTCGGGCGAGATCGGCACCGAGTTCGCCGAGGCGCTGTCGGACCGGGCGCGTGCGGGCCTCAAGGTGCACGTGCTGCTGGACTGGGTCGGCAGCACCAAGGTCGACCGCGAACTCGTGCAGCGCATGCGCGACAGCGGCGTCGAGGTGCGCATGTACCACCCGCTGCGCTGGTTCAACCTGGGCCGCATGAACAACCGCACGCACCGCAAGCTGCTGATCGTGGACGGCCGCATAGGCTTCACCGGCGGCGTCGGCATCGCGCCGCAGTGGTGCGGCGACGCGCAGGACCCGGAGCACTGGCGCGACATGCATTTCCGGGTGGAGGGGCCGGTGGTCGCGCAGATGCAGAGCGTGATGCTGTCCAACTGGAACAAGACCACCGGCCGGGTGCTGCACGGGCACGACTACTTCCCCGACCTGGCGCCGGCCGGCGGCATGCCGGCGCAGATGTTCGCCAGCTCGCCGAGCGGCGGCAGCGAGTCCATGCTGCTGATGATGCTGCTGGCGATCACCGCGGCGCAGCGCAGCATCGACATCGCCAGCGCCTATTTCGTGCCCGACGACGTGGCGCTGGCGTCGCTGCAGGCGGCGGCCCGGCGCGGCGTGCGCGTGCGCGTGATCACGCCCGGCCCGCACACCGACCAGGACACCGTGCGGCACGCCTCGCGCGGCCTGTGGGGGCCGCTGCTGGAGGCGGGCGTGGAGATGCACGAATACCAGCCGACCATGTACCACTGCAAGATGATGATCGTGGACGACCTGCTGGTGTCGGTCGGCTCGACCAACTTCGACCCGCGCTCCTTCCACCTCAACGACGAGGCCAACCTCAACGTCTACGACGGCGCCTTCGCCCGCCGCATGACCGAGGTTTTCGAGGCCGACCTGCGCAGCTGCAGGCGCATCACGCTGGCGGACTGGCAGCGCCGGCCCTGGACCGAGAAGCTGCACGAGCGCGTCACCGCTGTGCTGGCGCCGGTGCTGTGAAGGGTGGCCTGCTGTCGCGTTGGACGCAACTGCGGGTGCGGACGTACAGTGCGCCGGCGAAGCTCCAGGAGATCCGCATGCGCAAGCTCTCCCTGCTCACCCCGGCCGCGGCGGCCCTCGCGCTGGCCGCCTGCGGCACCCTGACGTCCGGTCCGTCCGCCGTCGCCACGCTGTCGCCCACCACCGGCAATGCGACCGCCGGCCAGGTGCGCTTCACGCCGTCGGGCGACAAGGTCGTGGTGTCCGGCGAGGTGCGCGGGCTCAAGCCCAACGCCGAGCACGGCTTCCACGTGCACGAGAAGGGCGACTGCTCCAGCGGCGACGGCATGAGCGCGGGCGGGCACTTCAACCCGGCCGGCGCCCCGCACGGCCGGCACGGCAGCGGCCGGCACCACGTGGGCGACCTGCCCAGCCTCAGGGCCGATGCCACCGGCGTGGCGCGCTTCAACTTCGAGAGCCGCTCGATCGCCGTCGGCAGCGGCCCGGCCGACATCGTCGGAAAGGGCCTGATCGTGCACCGCGACCCGGACGACTACGCCACGCAGCCCACGGGCAACGCCGGGCCGCGGCTGGCTTGTGCGGTGATCGCACGAGGCTAGTTCAAGGCTGGAGGCGCGTTGCGCTGGATCCTCCGCCTGCGCGGAGGATGACCACTTGCTTTCATCCCCGCGGAGGCGGGGATCCGGTGCGTCCGTCTTCCGCGGCGCCCGCGCGCAGCCGGCGCTCCGCATCGGCCAGCGCATCCACCGTATCGATGTCCACCTGCACGCCTTCGTCCTGGACGGGCAGTTCCGTCACGCGGTGAGCCTTCACCACCGCCGCCGCCCCCTTGGGCCCGGTGAGGGCCACCAGCGCCTCGCCGCACGCCGCCGAAAACCCCACCGGATGCCCGCGCTCGCCGCGATACGACGGCACCACCACCTCCGCGCCCTCCGCCAGCGCCTGCGCCACCTGCCGCAGGGTCGCAGGCTTGACCAGCGGCAGGTCCCCCGGCAGCACCAGCCAGCCCGGGGCGCCGCGCGTGGCCCGCACCGCGGCGGCGATCGAGTCGCCCATCCCGGGATGCCCCGCATCCTCGACGTGGAAGGGCAGCCCGCTCGCCCGCACCGCGTCCAGCGTCCACTGCAGCACCGGCTTGCCGGCCAGCAGGGCCTGCAGCTTGGAGCCCGCACCGCCGGACGCGACAAAGCGCTCGCCGCGGCCGGAAGCGAGCACCAGCACGACAGGGAGCGGCGGCACAGGGGGCATGGCGAAGACTGTAATCTCCGGCGACATGAACCTCGCCAACAGCCTCGCCCGCATCGCGCGGCAGGATCCCCGCCGGCCGGCGGTGTTCGCCGGCGACCGGCTGCACCTGGACTACGGCGCGCTCGCCGGGCGCGTGGCCCGGCTGGCCGCCGGCCTGCGCGAACGCGGGCTGGACCCGGGTGACCGGGTCGCCCTGTTCATGCACAACCACACGGCCTACCTGGAGCTGCTGTACGCCTGCTGGTGGGCCGGGCTGGCCGTGGTGCCCATGAACGCCAAGCTGCACCTGCGCGAGGCGCAGTGGATCGCCGACCACGCCGGCGCGCGCTGGGCCTTCGTCACCGCCGACGTGGGCACCGGGCTGCAGGTGCCGGGCGCCTGCATCGACGTCGACGGCAGCGACTACGCGGCGCTGCCGGCCCCGGTTCCGCTGCCGATGGCCTCCTGCGCGCCGACCGACCTGGCCTGGCTGTTCTATACCAGCGGCACCACCGGCAAGCCCAAGGGCGTGATGCTCACCCACCGCAACCTGCTGGCGATGGCGATGGCCTATTTCACCGACGTGGACGCAATCGAACCGGAGGACGCGATCGTCTACGGCCCGCCGATGTCGCACGGCGCCGGCCTGTACGCGCTGCCGCACATGGTGGCCGGCGCGCGGCACGTGGTGCCCGCCTCGGGCGGCTTCGACCCGGAGGAGATCTTCGGGCTGGCCCGGCGCATCGGCCGGCTGACCATGTTCGCCGCACCCACCGTGGTCAAGCGCCTGGTCGACCACGCCGAAGCGAACGGCCTCTCGGGCGAGGGCTTCAAGACCATCGTCTACGGCGGCGCGCCCATGTACGTGCAGGACCTCCACCGCGCGCTGCGGGTGATGGGGCCGCGCTTCGTGCAGATCTACGGGCAGGGCGAGAGCCCGATGGTGATCACCGCGCTGTCGCGCCGCCACCTGCTGGACAGCGCGCACCCGCGCCATGCCGAACGCGTGGCCTCGGTGGGCGTGGCGCAGACGCCGGTGGAGGTGCGCGTGGCCGATGCCGACGGCGTGTCGCTGCCGGCCGGCGAGGTGGGCGAGGTGCTGGTGCGCGGCGACACCGTGATGGCCGGCTACTGGCGCGACCCGAAGGCCACCGAAGCGGCCATCCGCGACGGCTGGCTGTTCACCGGCGACATGGGCAGCCTGGACGAGGACGGCTTCCTGACCCTGCGCGACCGCAGCAAGGACATGATCATCAGCGGCGGCTCCAACATCTACCCGCGCGAGGTCGAGGAGGTGCTGCTGACGGCGCCCGGCGTGGCCGAAGTCTCGGTGGTGGGCGCGCCCGATCCGGAATGGGGCGAGATCGTGGTCGCCTTCGTGGTGCCGCAGCCCGGCCAGGCGCCGGACTCCGCCGCGCTCGATGCCGTGTGCCTGCAACAGATCGCCCGCTTCAAGCGGCCCAAGCGCTACGTGTTCTGCGACGCGCTGCCCAAGAACAACTACGGCAAGGTACTCAAGACCGAACTGCGGGAGCGCCTGAAGAACGGCACCGCGTAAGGCTGGAGCTCCCCGCCCCCACCATGCTCTGGCTCGCCTTCAAGTACCTGGTGACGGCCGCGCTGGTGGTGGCCGTGTCGGAACTGGCCAAGCGCAGCGACCGGCTGGGCGCGCTGTTGGCCGCGCTGCCCCTGGTGACCACGCTCACGCTGATCTGGCTGCACGTGGAGGACCAGCCGCGCTCGACCATCGCCAACCACGCCTGGTTCACGTTCTGGTACGTCCTGCCGACCCTGCCCATGTTCCTGCTCTTTCCCTGGCTGCTGGGACGGGCGGGCTTCTGGGGGGCGCTGGGCCTGTCGGCCGTGGTCACCATGGGCAGCTTCGCCCTCACGGTGCTGGTGCTGCGCCGCTTCGGCGTGGACCTGCTCTGACGCGGAAATCGTGAGCGCCTGACCGAGCGTCAGGCGGGCTGCGGCAGGATCTGCAGCTTCTGCAGCCGGCCGTGGTGCGCCAGTTCGCGCAGCAGCAGCACGTCGGCGATGAAGGCCGGCTCCTCGGGCTGCAGCGCGGCGCGCGGGCCCAGCACGCGGTCCACCACGCGCAGGAACAGCGCCTCCCACTCGTCGGTGTCCCATTCGGTCGCGCCGGCGGCGTAGCCGGCTCGCAGCCCTGCGGCCAGGCGGCCGCTTTCGTCCAGCACTTCCAGTACCTCGCCCTGCAGCGCGGCGGCGTGCGGCATCAGCCAGTCCTCGGCCCGTTCGATGGCGGCCTCCATGTGGGCGTCGCTGATGGAAACCCTGCCGGCCGGCAGCAGCGCTCCGGCGCCGCCTGGCAGGCGGGCGACCTCGGTCCAGCCCACGGCCGAATCGCGCGACAGCACGTAGTCCGCCGCGATCACCAGCCGCGCGCTCACCCCAGGTATCCCAGCGCCAGCTTGGCGGCGCGCGCGTCCACGCCGTGCCCGAGGCCGGGTAGCAGGTCCACGCTGGCGCTGCCCCCGAGCCGGCCGATCGCTTCGGCCGCTTCCGCGCTGAAATGCGCCGCGATCACCGGATCGTCCGTGCCGTGGATGAAGTGGTAGCGCACCGCGGCCGGCGCGCGCCGCACCGGCTGCGCGAAGCGCCCCGCCAGCGCGATCACGCGGCCGGCCAGTGGCTCGTCCGACTGGGTCGATTCGAGCGACATGATGGAGCCCTGCGAGAAGCCGACCAGCGTGGTGCGGTCCGGACCGATGCCGCCCTCGCGCTGCCAGTGCGCGACGGTGTCCCGGAACAGCGGCATGGCGGCGGCTATGCGCGGCGGGCGGCTCTCCTCGGTCACGCCGAGCACCGAGAACCACTCGCGGCCGCGGCCCAGGCCGGACGGGTGCGGCGCATCCACGCTCACCGCGAAGGCCTGCGGCCGCACGGCGGCGATCGCCTCGGCCAGCGGCAGCAGGTCGGCGGCGGAGGCGCCGACGCCGTGGAACAGCAGCACCAGCTCCGTCGCACCGGGCGGGCGGGCGGCGACGATGGAGGCGTCGCTCATGCCGCCACCTCTTCCTGGCCGTCGACCGCGACTTCGAGCTCGCGCCCGAACAGGTAGGACTCCATGGCCAGCACGCTGTCGCGGATGCCGCCGTCCAGCACCGTGGCCGGCGCCCCCTCCCTCGAGGCGCCCAGGGCGACCAGCAGCGGCAGGAAGTGCTCGTCGGTCGGATGGGCACGGGCGGCGTGCGGCGCGCGCTCCATGGCCTGCAGCAGCCGCTCGCGGTCGCCTTCCAGCACCGCCTGCCGGATCCACAGGGCGAACTCGCGCGCATAGGCCGCACCCTCGGTGCTGCCCATGCGGAACTCGTACAGGTTGTGCGTGAGGCTGCCCGAGCCGACCACCAGCACGCCTTCCTCAGCGAGCGGTGCGAGGGCGCGGCCCAGCGCGTAGGCGCCCGCGGCGTCGGCATCCATCGGCAGCGAGACCTGCACCACCGGCACGTCCGCCTCCGGGTACAGGTGCATCAGCGGCACCCAGGCCCCGTGGTCCAGGCCGCGGGCGCGGTCCAGGGTGGCCGGCAGGCCGGCCTCGCGCAGCAGCTGTGCGGCGCGTTCGGCCAGCTCCGGTGCGCCGGGCGCCGGGTATTGCAGCCGGTACAGCGCGCGCGGGAAGCCGCCGAAATCGTGCACCGTCTCGGGTCGACCCACCGCGCCGACTTCGATGCCGCGCGTCATCCAGTGCGGCGACACGACGACGATCGCACGCGGCTTGCCGAGGGCCAGGCCCAGCGCGCGCAGCTGTGCGCCGGCCAGGCCGGGTTCCAGCGCGAAGGTGGGTGCGCCGTGGGAGACGAACAGGGCGGGCAACGTGTCCATGGGTGATCCTTTCCTGTCCCGATTCTGTGGGCCCGGCCGCCCCCGAAAAACCACCCGGCCAGCCATGGCTTCTTGCTGATTCAGCAACAGTGGGCGGCTGCGGCGCGCCGGCGAGCTGATCCGCCGGGCCCCCCGCGGCCCGCCGCCCGCTTGATGGCGATCAGCCCGGGGCGCATCCGGCGCAACAGAATGCTCGTACCCGAGCGAAGGAG
Source organism: Ramlibacter sp. (assembly GCF_035627355.1). Classification (GTDB taxonomy): domain Bacteria; phylum Pseudomonadota; class Gammaproteobacteria; order Burkholderiales; family Burkholderiaceae_C; genus Ramlibacter. The sequence continues at coordinate 2,434 of NZ_DASPLW010000040.1, read as the reverse complement.
CGTCCCATGCGCATGAAGCAGAGCTTGATGGTCCTGATGGCGGCGGCCGCACTGACCGCCTGCGCGCAACCCTATGGCCCCGGCGGCCAGGGACCCGGTGGCAGTGGCAACGGCCCCGGGATGATGGGTGAGTACGGGCCCGGAATGACGAGGGGCTACGGCCCCGGGATGATGGGTGGCTACGGCCCAGGGATGATGGGCGGCTACGGGCCGGGGATGATGGGTGGCTACGGACCCGGAATGATGGGTGGATACGGCCCCGGGATGATGGGTGGCTACGGCCCCGGCATGATGGGCGGCCACGGCCACGGAATGATGGGCGGTTTCGGCCCGGGGATGATGGGTGGATACGGCATGGCCTGGCCCGCCGACCTCAGCGCCGACCAGCAGGCCCGCATCGCCGAGGCGCAGCAGGCGTTCCAGCAGAGGCAGTGGGGCCTGATGCAGCAGATGCACCAGCTGATGTGGAGCGCCAACGCCCCGGGCCGCCCCTTCGACGAGCAGGCCGCGCGCAAGCACTACGACGACTCGGCCGCCCTGCACAAGCAGATGTTCGAGAACTCGCTCGAGCTGCGCAAGCGCATGGACGCGGTCCTGACGCCGCAGCAGCGCGAGCAGATGGGCCGCGGCTGGCGCCGCTAGGACGCGCGTCGCGGCACACGCGGGATCGCGTCGCCGCCGCGGCGTTCAGCGTCGCTCCAGCTGCTGGCGGCGCTGGTCGAACTCGGCTGCGTCGATCTCGCCGCGAGCGAAACGCTCGCGCAGGATCTGCAGCGCGCTGTCCTGCCGCGGCTTGCCGCCGCGCAGCAGCGCGCGCACCAGCACGATGGCGCCCGCCAGCAACAGCACCCACCACACCAGGTGCATCAGGCCGAACCATCCCCAGCCACCGTCCCATCCCCACATCGGGTGCCACATGGCAAGCACTCCTTTCGCCCACACGTTAGCCGCTTGCGCGCCGACCTGCGCTGACCGCGGTCAAGCCGCGCGCCACGTCGGCTGCACGGCCTTGCGGCCGGCTGCGACAATCGCCCCATGAGCTCCCCTTCCAGCCGCCTCGCCGACCTGCGCAAGAGCTACGAACGCGCCGAGCTGAGCGAGGAAGCCAGCCACGCGGACCCCTTGCGCCAGTTCGAGCAGTGGCTCGGCGAGGCGATCGCCGCCGAGATTCCCGAACCGAACGCGATGACGCTGGCCACCGTGGGCAGCGACCTGCGGCCCAGCACCCGCATCGTGCTGATCAAGGGCTACGACGAGCGCGGCATCGTCTGGTACACCAACTACCAGAGCCGCAAGGGCCGCGAACTCGCCGGCAACCCCTTCGCCGCGCTGCAGTTCCACTGGGTCGAGCTCGAGCGCGTGGTGCGCATCGAGGGCACGGTCGAGAAGACCGAGGAGGACGAGAGCGACGCCTACTTCGCCAGCCGCCCGCTCGATTCGCGCATAGGCGCCTGGGCCAGCCCGCAGAGCGAGCCCATCCCCAGCCGCGCGGTGCTGGTCACCAACGCGGCGAAGTACAGCGCCCAGTTCCTGCTCAACCCGCCGCGCCCGCCGCACTGGGGCGGCTTCCGGCTGGTGCCGCACCAGTGGGAGTTCTGGCAGGGCCGCAAGAGCCGGCTGCACGACCGGCTGCGGTACTCGCGCGAGGACGACGACTGGCTGCGCGAGCGGCTGGCGCCCTGAGCCGGCTCGGCGGCCACGCACGATCGACAGCGAGCCTGGAACGAGGCGCCGATGGCAACGATGGCCGCATCCCTGAACCGCCGCCAGTGGCTGGCACTGGCGATGCCCGCTCCCCTGCTCGCCACCGGCTGCGCGGCGCCATCCGGCGCCCGTCCGCCCACCGAGGTCGACCTGGTGGCACAGCCCGCGCAGGCGGCAGTGCGCGGCGACGGCCATCCCGCCATCGAGGCCTGGAGCTACGGCGGCAGCGTCCCCGGACCGGTGATCCGGGCCGTGCAGGGCGGCCGCCTGCGCGTGAACTTCCACAACCGGCTGCCGGTCGAGACCACCGTGCACTGGCACGGCGTGCGGGTGCCCAACGCCATGGACGGCGTGCCGCACCTCACCCAGCCCCCGGTGGCGCCGGGTGGGCGCTTCACCTACGAATTCGAGCTGCCGGACGCCGGCACCTTCTGGTACCACTCGCACCTGCAAAGCGCCGAACAGGTCGAGCGCGGCCTGCAGGGCGCTCTGGTGGTGCAGGAGCGGCAGCCGCTGGAGGTGGACCGCGAGCTGGTGTGGGTGCTCGACGACTGGCGCCTGGCACGCGACGGCGGCCTGGCCGGCGACTTCGGCCACCCGCACGACATCGCCCACGCCGGGCGGATCGGCAACCTGGTCACGCTCAACGGGCAACTGCCGCGCGACCTGCCGGTCCGGCGCGGCGAGCGGATCCGGCTGCGGCTGGTGAACGCGGCCAATGCCCGCATCT
>NZ_DASPLW010000039.1:0-19643 GCF_035627355.1 Ramlibacter sp. | reverse complement strand
GTGTGCCGCCAGCGCGACACGCCCATCCTCACCTTCGTCAACAAGATGGACCGCGAAGGCCGCGACCCGATCTCGCTGCTGGATGAGATCGAGGCCGAACTCGGCATGCCCTGCGTGCCGATGACCTGGCCGGTGGGGCAGGGCAAGGCGTTTGCCGGCATCGTCAACCTGCGCCAGCAGAACATGCGGCTGTTCAAGGCCGGCGAAGACCGCGTGACCGAAGACGAGGTGGTACCGCTGACCGAAGCCGACACGCTGCGCCAGCGTTTCGGCCACGACTTCGAACTGGCCGAGCAGAACATCGAGCTGCTGACCGAAGCCGCGCCGGCCTTCGACATGGAGGCGTTCCTGGCGGCCAAGCAGACGCCGGTGTTCTTCGGCTCGGCAGTCAACAACTTCGGCGTGCAGGAAGTGCTGGATGCGCTGGTCGACCTAGCGCCGCCCCCCGCGCCGCGGCAGTCGACCACCCGCCGCGTGGAGCCCGACGAAGAGCAGTTCTCCGGCGTCGTGTTCAAGGTGCAGGCCAACATGGATCCGTCGCACCGCGACCGCATCGCCTTCGTCCGGATGGCGTCGGGCAAGTACACGCCCGGCATGAAGCTGAAGGTGCAGCGCACCGGCAAGGAGCTGCGCCCGACCTCGGTGGTCACCTTCCTGTCGCAGCGGCGCGAGGCGGTGGACGAGGCCTACGCCGGCGACATCATCGGCTTCACCACCCACGGCGGGGTGCAGCTGGGCGACACCATCACCGACGGCGCCAACCTGCAGTTCACCGGCCTGCCCTTCTTCGCGCCCGAGATGTTCATGACCGTGCTGTTGAAGAACCCGCTGCGCACCAAGCAGCTGCAGCAGGGCCTGGCCCAGCTGGGCGAGGAAGGCGCGATCCAGGTGTTCCGCCCGCAGGCCGGCGGCGCCATGCTGCTGGGCGCGGTCGGCCAGCTGCAGTTCGAGGTGGTGCAGCACCGCCTGAAGACCGAGTACGACGCCGACATCCGGCTGGAAGGCTGCCCCTACACCGGGGCGCGCTGGATCACGGCCGACACCCCGCAGGAGCTGCGCCAGTTCACCGACGCATATCCGCAACGGATGGCGCTGGATGCGGCCAATGCCCTGGCATTTCTTTGCACTTCGCCCTACGACGTGCGGCTGGCACAGGAACGATTTCCCAAAATCCACTTCCATCCGTTGCGCGAACACGCCGGGCTGACGCTCCAGCACTGACGGGGCAGAGCAGCCCAACAATAATCGGCGGCTCTACCGTGGAGCCGATCCGTGTCCCGCCTGCCCTCGCTGCGCCGCGCAGCAGCCGCCCTTGCCGCAGCGTCCCTGTCCCTCCTGCTGGCATCCTGCGGTGGCGGTGGAGGCGGCGGCAGCGCTGACCTCGCCACCGCCTCGGTCTCCCAGGGCCTCTATCCGGATTCCTCGTCGCTGGCCGGCATGTGCTCGCTGGAGGACCAGCAGCGCTGGCTGCGCAGCTACATGGACGAGAAGTACCTCTGGAACGACCGCATCCCGCAGGTCGAGCCGGCCGACTACGGCACCCTGCCGGCCTACTTCGACGCCCTGCTGGCCAGGGAGCCCGGCGCCGACGGCCTGTCGCTGGACCGCTTCTCCACCAGCATGAGCACCCGCTCGGCCGACCTGATGCAGGGCCTGGCCACGGCCAGCGCCAGCGTGGTCGCCACGTACTCGGGCACCAAGCCGGTGCCGCTGGTGCGCAAGCTGCTGAGCGGCACGGGCCGCAAGGTCGGCTACGTGCTGTTCAACGAGCATTCCAAGGGGGCGCAGGACGCGCTGATCGCCGCCTTCGGCAGCCTGCGCGACGACGGCACCCAGGACCTGGTGCTGGACCTGCGCTACAACGGCGGCGGCTTCCTCTACATCGCGCAGGCCGCGGCCGCCATGGTGGCCGGGCCGGCCGCCGAGGGGAAGGTGTTCGAGAGCGTGCGCTACAACGCCCGCCGCACGGCCGAGAGCGCGGCCGGCACCTTCTACTTCAGCAACCGCGTGCTGACCGCGGAGACCACCTACGGGCGCGACCACCCGCTGCCGCAGCTGAACCTGCCGCGCGTGTACGTGCTGACCTCGCAGCTGACCTGCTCGGCCAGCGAGTCCATCGTCAACAGCCTGCGCGGCATCGGCGTGCAGGTGATCCTGGTGGGCGACCGCACCTGCGGCAAGCCCTATGGCTTCCACCGCAAGGACAACTGCGGCCAGGCCTACTTCCCGATCGAGTTCCAGGTCTACAACGCGCAGGGCTACGGCGACTACACGGCCGGCTTCCCGGTGCAGTGCCGCGTGCAGGAGAACCCGCGCACGGCGCTGGGTGTGCCCGAGGAGCCGCTGCTGGCCGCCGCGCTCACCCACATCGACACCGGCCGCTGCCCGGTCGCGGCCAGCCAGCTGGCGGCCAGCGCGGTGCTGCAACAATCGGCGGATCGTCCGTCGCTCCTGGACCGGCCCGAGGCGCCCCCTGCCGACTCGCCGATGTTCCAGCCGGGCTGGAACGGGCGCATCCTGCAGCCTTGACCCACTCGATCCCGCCCCTTGCCCAATGGCCCGGGGACGCCCGCCGCGGCGTCCTCGGCGTCTTCACCGACATCGACGACACCCTCACCACCGAGGGCGCGATCACGCCCGACGCGCTGGCCGCGCTGGGCGCGCTGCGCGACGCCGGCCTGCACGTGATCCCGATCACCGGCCGGCCGGTGGGCTGGAGCGAGCCCTTCGCGCTGGCCTGGCCGGTCGATGCCATCGTGGCCGAGAACGGCGCGGTGGCGCTGGTGCGCGGCGCGGACGGCCAGCTGCGCAAGCTGTACCAGCAGCCCGAGGCCGAGCGCGCCGCCAACTTCGCGCGCATGCAGCAGGTGCTGGCGCGCATCGAACGCGAGATCCCCGGCGCCCGCCGCGCGCAGGACAGCGCCGGCCGCGAGACCGACATCGCCATCGACCACAGCGAGTTCACCCAGCTGCCGCAGGCGCGCATCGACGAAGTCGTGGCCCTGATGCAGGCCGAGGGCATGACCGCCACCGTCAGCTCCATCCACGTCAACGGCTGGTACGGCAGCCACTCCAAGCTGGAGGGCGCGCGCTGGATCGTGCGCGAACTGCTGGGCACCGACCTGGAAACGCAGCTGGACCGCTGGGCCTACGTCGGCGATTCCACCAACGACGTGCTGATGTTCGCCCACTTCCCCCACAGCGCGGGCGTGGCCAACATCCGCCGCTTCCTCGACCAGCTGACGCACCCACCGGCGTACGTGACCGAAGGCGAGCGCGGGGCGGGGTTCGCCGAAGTGGCGCGGGCGCTGCTGGCGGTGCGCTGAGCGGGCCGACTGTTCCCCGTCATCCCCTTGTCTTCGTCATCCCCGCGAAGGCGGGGATCCAGACCTCCGCCCTTCGCAGCGCGTTGGGCGTCCGCATCAACGGCGCAATCGCCGCAGATCGGTCTCCCCCCTCACAGCCCACTCCGCCGCGCATAGCTGACCGTCAGGATCTCCCAGATGTGCCCGGCCGGCTCCTCCCAGTACACCAGCTGCCCGTCGCCATGCGTGCCGACCTTGTGGTCGAACGGGCCGCCGGGCGAACTGCGATAGGGAATGCCGGCCGCCTGCAACCGGCCGAGGATCTGCCCGAAGCGCTCCGGCGATACCTGGAACGCGAAATGGCCGACCGGGAACGGCCCGTCCATCTCGTCGAAGTCCAGCGTCAGCGTGTCGCTGACGTACACCGCGGAGAACGGCCCCGGGCCGCCGTTGGCCGACCAAGGCACGTCCAGCAGTTCCGCGAGACGCCGGGCCGACGCAACCCGGTCGTGCGCGTGCACGATGACGTGATCGAGCTGGATGGCCGTCATGCCGGCAAGCGCTCGGGCGGCGCAATCGTACGCGTGACCGCCAGCGCCGGCGGATGCGCCAGCGTCTGGTAGACGACGCAGTAACGCTCGGTCAGGCGCAGCAGCGTGGCGAGTTGCTCCTCCGGCGCGTCGGTGTCCAGGGTGATGTGCAGGCGGATCGCGCGGAAGCCTACCGGCACGTCCTTGGCCAGCCCCAGCGTGCCGCGGAAGTCGAGGTCCCCTTCGGCCTGCAGCGTCGCGTCGCGCAGCTCGATGCCGAGCGCCGTGGCCACGGCATTCAAGGTGACGCCGGCGCAGGCGACCAGGGCCTCGAGCAGCATGTCGCCGGAGCAGGCCGCCTGGCCTGCTCCGCCCGTGGCCGGGTGCAGCCCGGCGGTCACCAGCGCCTTGCCGGTCTCGATGCGGCAACTGACCCCCTCGCCGAGGCGGCCCTGCGCACGCAAGGTGATGAGGGCGGCTTCCGGTTCCGCGCGGTAGCGCTCCTTCAACGGGGTCTGGATGGCGCGCAGATCGTCGGCTTGCATCGTTGGTTCTCCTTCATGGTTGAGGGCCCGCGCGGCCGCGGACCGCCCACGCCCGCGCCGCCAGGGGAATCGAACCGTCGCCAGCGACAGGCAAACGCTGCCGCAGGCGATCGCGCAAGCGCGTGCGCGCCGCCTCGTCGAGCGACATCGCATAAGCGGGGCCCGGCCCCTGCCCGCCCAGGAAAGGCTGCCAGTAGTCGTCGAAGCTGGTGAACGGCGTGTCTATGTCGATCGCCTGCACCGCAACCTCCGCCAAGCCGGCATCGGCAAACAGCGACTGCAGCGCTTCGGGATGGCACAGCGGAAAACGCGGACCTTCGTCGAGCCTGGCGGCCCCCGGGTCCAGTTCGGTCGCCGCGGCCCAGAAGTGCTGCATCAGCTCCATCTTTCCCGCGTAGTCCCAGACATAGGCGGCGACGGTGCCGCCGCCGGCGAGCACGCGCACCATCTCGGCCAGCCCGGCCGCGGGGTCCGGCACGAAGTTCAGCACCAGGCCGGACACCACCACGTCGACCGATCCGGTTTCCAGCGGAATCGCAGCCGCGTTCCCCGGGCGCAGCTCGACACGATCGCCCAGGTTCTGCCGCGCCAACTGGAGGAATCCTTCCGACGGCTCGACGCCGGTGACCGACGCGGGCGCGCAGCGATCAAGGATCGCCCCGCACAGCGCGCCGGTGCCGCAGCCCACGTCCAGCCAGCGCCGCGCCGGCCGCTGGTCCAGCCAATCGAGGAACAGGGGCGCGACGCGCCGACTCCAGCGGCCGACGTAGCGTTCGTAGGGAGCGCCCTGCTGGAAAGTGTCGGAGACTGGCTTGGCGTTCACGGCAGGACCTCCGGTGCAGGCGCACAGCCTACGCCGGTCCCGGCCGTCCTGCAGGTCGGACCACGAGTTCCTTGAAGCCGGTGGCCGGGTCGAGCTCGCGCGCGAGCTGCCCATCAGGCAGGCAAATGAGCAGCAGCTCGGCCGTGGTCCGCACCACGTTGCCGTAGGCCACGTGGCCGCCGATCACGCGCCCCTGCGCATCCGCAATCGCCACGTGCAGGTGCGCGCCGTCGGGCGAGACGCTGCCCGACAGGCTCAGGATCTCCCACGGGCCGGCGAGCACGGTGTCGGTTTCGGCGCCCGCGAGCCGCAGGCGCGGATCGGAGAGGCTGCCGATGCCGGCCACGACGAAGGCCGAGGCACCGGCGTCGATGCCGACCGCCTGCTCGAGCGAGCGGCGCAGGTCGTCGCCGGGATGGAGTCGGAGCGGCCAGTAGCTCATCGCTTTCGAGACTCAACCATGGGTGCCGTGCTCACACGGAGAGGCGGCCGCGGAAGCCGCGCGCCGCGTAGTACGACTGCGCCCCGTTGTGGTACACGAACACCCGCCCGTAGCGGCGATCGCAGAAGAGCGCACCGCCGAGCGAGCGGACATCGTTGGGCGTCCGGATCCAGCTCGAGGTCTTGAGGTCGAACTCGCCGAGCGCCTGCAGCTCGCGGTACTGCGCTTCCGTCAGCAGTTCGATCCCCATCTCCGCCGCGGCCTCGACGGCACTGCCTTGCGGCTTGTTCTCCTTGCGGGCATAGAGGGCAGCGGCGTCATAGCAGAGGCTGCGGCGGCCGGCCGGGCTCTCGAGGGAGCAGTCGCAGAAGGTGAAGGTGCCGCTGGCCTTGTCGAAGCCGATCACGTCGGGTTCTCCGCCCGTCGCTTCCATCGCGCGGAGCGCCTTCAAGGCATTGGCGTTGCTTTGCAGTCGCTGCAGCACATCGGCCCAGGCGATGCCGCGGTGGCGCTGCATGTTCTGCTCGAAGCGGGCCTTCAGGGTGGCGAGCAGGTCGTCGCGTTCTTGCGCCTTCATGGTGGTGGCTGGCGTTCGTTGTTGTTGGGACGGGAGGCCGCCGCGCAGCGACGGGACACGAAGCTGAATGATAGGAAGCCTGGTCAGGCGTGATCCGAGCGCCTGGCTCAACGAACGATCAGCACGGCGGTCGTAGGAACGCTCTGACCCGGCGGCACGCTGCGGCCCGATGAGCGCTCATGGCGCGCGGTGGCAGTCTGGCAGCAACGGACCTGATGGGAGAACGCGCATGCAAGCAGACCGCAGCCAGTTGATCGAACTGGAGAAGAAGTTCTGGCAATCCATGGTCGACGAGCAGACCGACGTGGCCCTGGGGATGCTGACCGAGCCGGCCTTCATGGTGAGCCCGCACGGCGCCATGAAGTTCGACCACGCGACCTACCGCCAGATGGCCGAGCACGGCAGCATGGTGATCAAGCGCTTCGAGCTCGGCGACATGGACGCCACCTTCCTCGGCGACGACACGGCGATCCTGAGCTACCAGGTGAAGCAGGTGCTCTCGCCCCGCGGCAAGTCGGAGGAAACGGAGCAGCACATGACGGACACCTCGACCTGGGTCAAGGTCGATGGGAAGTGGCAGTGTGCGATGCACACGGAGACGCCAGTGAAGGTGGGGCGGTGAGCCTGATCGCGACTTCATAAAGGAGGGCCATCGATCCTCGTCTCTGCTAGGTGAGAGAGTCGATCAACGCGAAGCAAGATCCGTGTCCGCGTCGAACAACCCATTAGCTGCCATTGCTCGTACTCCTGCTTGCCGATTCTTCGATCGGAGCAAATATCCGTCCTCCGTCCGCAACTTTGGTGCCGAAGTACAAGTGGATGTAGAAGTCCCCGTTCAGCACAGCACATGCTCGAACAAAAGCCTGTCGAGGATCTTGGATGTGCTCATGGGCCACGCAACTCAGAGAGAGGCACTTCTCTCTCATCGAAGGTGACTGTAACGAAAGAACTGAGTTGTCCTTCGTGTCAACGCCGATTCAAATTTGACCCACCTTCCTGCAAGGTCGCCGAAGTAAATCTGACCCACCTGGGTTCATTCACTTCCGTCTCTCGGTCGCGCAGGGCGAAGCCCGGAGCTACCGAGAGGCACCCCGGCCGTCATGCGACGGGCACTGCCCTCCTTGCCGCCTGGCCGGCCTTGCGTTTGTCCTTGAGGCGGTAGCTCTCGCCGGTGACCTGCACGATGTGCGCGTGGTGCAGCAAGCGGTCGAGCATCGCCGCTGTCAGCGTCTGGTCGTCAGCAAAGGCGGTGGCCCATTGCGTGAACGGCAGATTGCTGGTCAGGACCATGGAGCCACGCTCGTAGCGCTTGGCCACCAGGTTGAAGAACAGCGTGGCTTCGTCGCGCCCGAAGGGCAGATAGCCGATTTCGTCCACCACCAGCAGCTTCGGCCCGAGTACCGCCCGGTTGAAGTATTCCTTTAGCCGGCCCTGGGATTTGGCGGCGGCGAGCTGCAGCATCATGTCGGCCGCGGAGATGAATCGCACCTTGTGTCCGGCCATCACCGCGCGGTGCGCCAGCGCCAGGGCGATGTGGGTCTTGCTCACGCCGCTCGGGCCAAGCAGCACCACGTTCTCCGCGCGTTCGACGAATGTCAGGTGCGCCAGCTCCTGGATCTGCGCCTTGGGCGCTCCGCTGCCGATCGCCCAGTCGAACTGCTCGAGCGTCTTCACCGCGGGCATCGTGGCCAGCTTCATCAGCGTCGAGCGCTTGCGCTGCTCGCGGGCGGCCGATTCGCATTGCAGCAGCTTCTCCACGAAGTCGGCGAAGCTCGCCTCATCCCGCGCGGCCTGCTGCGCCAGCGCCGGCCATTCCGCGGCCAGGCTGGCCATCTTGAGTTGCTCGCACAGAGCGGCGATTCGTTGGTGCTGCAGGTTCACGCCGCCACCACCAGCAGCTCGTCGTACACAGCCAACGGGTGCTGCAGGCTCTCGATCGGGATCGCCACGCGCACCGGCAGCGCGGGCGGCGCCCTCAGCGTCGGCGCGGGCAGCATCACCGCTTGCTCCTCGGCCAAGCGCGTCGCCGGCACGGCCTTGGTGGTCGCGTGCAACCGCACGTTGGCGACGTCGTCGAGCCAGCGACGCACGTGCGCGTTGGCGATCTCCGGCGTGAGCTTCAGGCCGGCGGCCCCCAGACTCGCTGCCAGCGGCACCAGGAAGCTGCCTTTGAGATAGCCGTTGAAGCGCTCGACTTTCCCCTTGGTCTTGGCCCGGTACGGCCGGCAAAGCCGCGGGGTGAAGCCGCATTCCTCGGCCAGCTGCCGCAGGCCTTCGTTCCATCGGTGCAGGCCCTCTCCGTAGGCATCGCGGTCGATGACCACGGTCTTGGGGTTGTCGAACAGGACGTGCTGCGGCACGCCACCGAAGAAGTCGAAGGCCTCGCGCAGCCCCGTGCGCAGCGCCTCCAGATCCTCGCTGCGGCCGAACTTCACATAGCTCGCACGGCTGTAGCCGAGCGTCGCCACGAACGCCACCAGCGGGTCGCGGCCTTTGCGCACCCAGGTGAAGTCAGCCTGCATCTGCTGGCCGGGCGGCGTCTCGAAGCGCACCACCGGATCCGGCGCGCCTTGCTTCAGCGGTGCCAGCCAGGCCTTGAGCTGGCTGATGCCGCCGTCGTAGCCGCGCTCGGCGATCTCCCGCAGCAGCACCGTCGCCGGAATCCACCGCGGCTTCGCTTGCTCGACCCGGCCGGCGAGGTAGGCCATGTATGGGTCCAGTTTGGTCGCCCGCGGCGACCTCGGCCCATAGCGGCGAGCATCCTCCTCACGCAAGTACCGCCGCACGGTGTTGCGCGAACAGCCAAGCTGCCTTGCGATCTCCCTGATCCCCTCGCCCCTGCGGGCCATCACACGTATCTCCACTGCTTGCTCCTGGGTCAACATCGACGGCCAAAAGGCCGCCATCCTCGCCCAGGTGGGTCACATTTACTCCGGCGCAGTGGGTCAGTTTTACATCGTCGCTAACACCTTCGCAGGGGCAGTATGTGCGAAGTCATTCCTGATCTTGCGCAGAGTATGGAGATCATCCCAAATTACAGAGGTGATCATTCCCAGCAGGCGGGCTAGATCAATCTTGGCTGAGAGAGTCCCAAGTGCCCCGCTTGGTGAAAACAGCCGTTCTCGCGCCTTCCTGTGATCCTCTAAGAATGACTGCAGCGCCGCTTGGAGCGCCTCCTCTATCCAGGCAAGCCCAATGATGGCAACGCCGCGATCCGTTTGACGCTGCAACTCCGCCATGAGGGCTTGCTCGCGCTCTTTGGCTTCCTGATCGAACGGCATGCGAAGCGCCAGCTAACGTCGAAGATGACCGGCACGCAGCGGCATTCCGCCGCGAGGTGTAAGCACAAAAGCACGACTCGCGGCGCAATGCCGCTGTGTGTCCGCGTCGAACGACCTGTTAGACGGCGTGCAGGTCCGGGCAGCAAGGGAGCTACTTGAGACCATAGTACTTGAGCAGCGCCTCCTTAATCACGTCGTTCGCAACAGCCAATCCCATCTTCCACGTCCCGTTGGCGGCCTTCTTCATGTTGTCCACCAGCCACCCACGAACCTTTGGCCCCATGGGCTCGGCTGCACTGTCAGGCTCCTCAACAGACGCGAGCTGAGCGAGTTCCTGGGCGTCGGCTTCGGGAAGCCCCGAACTCTCAAGAAACCGTGCAAGCCCCTGTGCATCGCGTTCACCGATGTTTATTGCGATTCGCGCACCGTCTCCCGAAGCGGCGACCGACGTGAAGTTGCCGTAGATGATTTGCTGCGCGATCTGAGTTGCGGCCGCGGATTGCTGGCCAGTCGGAGTTGAAGATGGGCCTAGCGCCACGGTCGACGCCTCGGGAATGGATTTCTCCAGTTCGATGGTGAGCTCGAGAACGCGGCTCCGAACGGAGTGTCGGATCGCAGCTAGCGACGCTCTAGAGATCCTTCCCGTGACCGAGTTGCAGGCATAGTCTTCATAGACTTTCCCTTGAAGGAGCAGTATGAGATTTGACGCTTCGATCTGGAGAGCGCCACCCCTCTCGGATGAAGTCAGCAAATCGTCAACTGCGGCGATGCTGTCGCGCATCTCGTACCGCACCCAGGACTTGCCAGCAAACTTTTCAATGAGATATTGTGAGATTGGCGCGTTCTGGATTCCAGAGCCGAAGGGACCAGAGAAGGTCGCGGTGTAGCTCACCGACATCACTCTATAGTCCGGAACTTCAACGCCCTTGGGGTACCCTTCAGATTCGTGCTTCACCCAATCGGCGAGTGGCTGGCTGCCAAGCCGCGCGGCTAGCAATCGCAGCTTCAAGAGAATGGGCCCGAGGTCAGCGTCCTCTTTGACGACCGAGCCTTGGATGTCATGGAGCAGAGACACGTTCTCTCCTCGCCGTCCAACGTAAAGGGGACCGGCACGTTGCGGAAAGGCGCCGCGAGGTGCAGGATATTCGATGGCGCCTCGCGGCGCCTTGCCGCAACGTGTCCGAGTCGTCCGACCTGTTAGCACTCTCAGGCACCGGCCGCCTTTCGTCGCTCTTCCATGCGAGCGCGATCGCGCTCACTTTCCTCATTTCGATCGGTGGAGGAAAAGACGTCCACAGCGAGCCGACCCCTTCCGCGGCTTAGCACTGCCCCGAAATTCTGGCTGAGCTTTTTGACCTCTGATGCAAGCTCGTTCAGGGGATCGTTACCCAGCTCGGAGATTCCCTCATACTGCGCGAAATCGACCGCGAAGCTGTTCGAGTACTGGTACCCCTCTACATCCTCAAAGCTCACAGAGATGTGGAGGAAGGGTTTGAAGACCTCGCCGCCTAGTTCCGTCCCCAGGTCAATGAAGCTAAACACAAAGCTCGAAATCACTTCACCAATCCCCAGGGACTGCAACCCCTGGCGAAACATCGCCAACTTCCGAAACTTCTCGACGACGACGTCGGATCCTTCCGCAACCTCACTTCCGACCCGATCCAAGAACTTGAACTGCACCTTTCGTGCGACGCCTTTTCCAAGATTGGCGATTTTCACGTTCACAAAGTTCACGCCGACACGACTGCTCTCCAATTGAACACCGACATTGGGCCTGATGTTTTCCCGCTTCAGCTCCATCAGCTGCTGAATCTGCGCCTCTCTCAGGTACCAAGTCTCCTTGGCAAGAACGAAGGTGAGGACCGCGATCGCAACGGTAGCGATGGCCGACAGCCAAGATGACAGTGAGTCGGCGGCCATACCGCCATTGCCCTTCAGACTGTTGCCGACGACCAAACCTAGGATGAAGGTGACGGGCACGAGGACCACCATCGAGGTGACCAGAGTTGGAACCAGGTTCCTTGAGGTGCTCGGTGCAGGCATGATGCTCCCGTGAGTGCTAACGTCGGAGTTGACCGGCACGCACCGGCAAGGCGCCGCGAGACGCATGATCAACCACGTGGCTCGCGGCGCCTTGCCGGTGCGTGCCCGTGTCGAACGACCCGTTAGACCTCACTCGCGCCCCCAGAGTTGGTCTTGAACTTTGTCGTGGAACTCGCACAAGGAGAAGCGAGCGTTGTTGATGTACTGCACGTCCGCCTCGAGTCGCGACATATCAAACCTGCGATAGCGGTGCGTCACGCCCGTCTTGCTCGAGACTGCCTTGACGCGCACATAGCTGTCTCGGCGCACTCCGATCCAGTCAGCGTGCGCATACTCGTTGCGCCTACTCGCGCACTCCTTGAGCATCGTCTCCACGGCGCGGGTGTCAGCATGCGAGATCTTGACGGATCCTGCCTCGACGAGCTGGCCATACAACTGCACCAGCGCACGACACTTGGCGGAGTACCCCATTTCGCAGAGGAAGACCTCTAAGCGTTCGTCTTGGTATGGGTCGCGCAGCACAAGTTCTCGGACGAAGTCGGCGACATGGTCTTCGAGTGAGTTGAAGTAGACCACCACCCAGCCCACGGAGGCGACGATCGACTCTAGATAGGAGTCCAGCTCGGGTCCGTCAACGAACTCTAGCTCGTGGTCATTGTTACGGCGGACGTTACGCTCGGTCATGAGGTCTAACGTCGAAGTTGACCGGCACGCGCCGGTAGGCCACCGCGATGTGCACGATCACCTGGGCGCCTCGCGGCGGCCTGCCGGTGCGTGTGTCCGTGTCGAACGACCTGTTAGCCAGCATGCAGCGCGGCCTTGAGTTCCTCGACCGGCATCGGCGGATTCTCCTGATGCAGCATGGCGTGGCAGTTCGGGCAAACCGGTCGTAGATCGGCGATGGGGTCGATCTGGTACTCACCGTCGGTGAGCGCAAGCGGCTTCAGATGATGCACGTGAATGAAACCCTTCCCGAGCTGCCCATATGTTTTCTCGAAGGAGAAGCTGCACACGACGCAGACAGCCCCATAGTGAGAGATGCAGGCCTTTCGCGCCTTAGCGTCACGCTCGTATGCGTTGACTCGGACGTACTTCTTCGCGCCTTCAACGTACTGCTGCCCGGGCGGTAGTTCATCGGGAAACGGACTCGGCCCCTTCATCTTTATAAGGTTCAGCTTCTTCGAGTACGCGCCCAAGCGCTCAGCCGCGGTCTGCAGCTCTGTAGCCGAGAAGAGAGGTTTGAAGCGGTCCTGCAAGATGATGGCTTCAACGGTGAGCTCCGGGTGTCCAGCCTCCAGCAAAGCATCCAGCCCTTTGCGCTGCTGCTCGTTGCGTGGCAACAGCATCCGTTTCACCGTGGGTAGCCCCCCATTGCGCTTAACAGCTTGAAGAAAGCGGCGGCCCCAATACCCTGCCTTTTTGCCGGCGTCGTAGTAGCCCTGCACCAGGGCGTCCGTGAGTTCCTGTTCCAGTGCCACAGAGGTCTCCTTTTGCCGGCTAACGTCGGAATTGACCGGCGACCGGTGAAGAGGGCCGGAGCGAAGCGAAGGACCGCCGCCGGGCGTCCGGGTCGAACGACCTGTTAGCCCTCATTCCGCGGGGCTCTCTGCTTATGTCGAAGCAGGTACCAAGTCTCTTTCGGCAGGATTCCCTGTCGGTTGTCGCTGATTTCCGTCAGAAGATAGCGGGCCTTCTTTCCAATATGGTTCAGCAGGGATTGAGAGAGCTCGCTGGCGCTTGCTTCGGAGATTACGTAAAACGAGTGGGGCAAGTCAGTTCTCCAATGAATGACCGCCCCTTCTTTGTTTAGCCACTCTCGGATTGCCGGCTTGCCGCCCGTTGCATCCGAGAAAACCAGTAGATAAGCCTTTCTCATCAGGCTTCCTTCTCTGGCGCGGTGAGAGCCGGCAAGTCCGGATTGGAAATCACCTCAATGGTGGTCGCCTCAATGACTGCGAGGCTCCCCTTTTCCTCGATAAGTTCCAGAGCCTGCTTCCGTAGCTGGTACCCCTCCGATTGCAGTCGATCTGGTTCCTTGAACATGAAATAGATATAGGCGGCCAAGGCCACGCCGACAGGCACCGTAGCGAGGGTCATGGGCACCCAGGACGGGTTAGAAGATGCAGCCACAGCCACCGCGGAGGGGGCCGATACCAAGCCGCAGATCCACAAGAGCGGATTCATCACGTTCTTCACGTGAACTCGCTCGATGGAACTTTGACTTCGATGGCTTGTGCGGTCCATACGAAACGATGTTACTTGATGAGGGCTAACGTAATGTAGGCAGCGACCAGCGCGCCGCAAACCCGACATGAACAGATCTGAAATCCCGCACCTGCCGAATAACAGCTTCATCGGAGGTGCGGCAAGTTGTTGATCTAATTGGCTATCCGACAACGACTGTCGGATACACACTTGCGCCGATCCGGAACTGAAACCCGCGAGTTCGGCACCTGAGGTGGTGTCTGCCGAATCTGCTGGATCAAGGACATCTGCCCCTCCATCTCCTCTCCGCCAGAGCCTTGCCCGTGGCTCTCGAATTGACTGCTCGCCCGCGCCAAAGCTGAAGGCTTGCTCCAATTCGATCCGGGCGGATTAGTGGACCGAATATAGCGCTGGGTCTCTTCAGGGTTCAGAAGACCTCGCCCAGGTAGCTGTCGATTTAGGTGCGCACCCGCACGCCGGTCTCACGCGGCGGGCGGTGCCTGGCGGGGCTGATTTGTGGGGCGCCGCGAAATGGCTCCGGCCTGGGGCAGCGCGCCGCAGGCGCGCGTTCGTGATCTGACTGGCGGCATCTGTTTGAGCGGAGCGACGAAGGAGCGCAGCGAGTTATGCCGCCCGGGAAGCGGAAGCCCCTGCAAGCGTCAGCGCGCAGGGGTCGCCACACCATGAAGCCACGTCAGGTGCCGCCCGCCGCGCCGCCGGGTGGTCGATTCAGGCGTCGTTCGCGGGCGCGACCGCGGGGCTGCTGAAGGCGGGCGCACTGGATTCCCGCCTTCGCGGGAATGACGGGGAATGCGGTGGCTGGCGCCACCCAGCAAGGAACCCGCTCGCCGGGAGCCGCCTTACACCGCCCTCCGCTGGCTGTGCTCGCGGCACGCCTGGGCGAAGGCCTCCAGGGTTCGTTGGTAGAACGGGTTGGCGGCATGGCGCCACTCGGGGTGCCATTGCACGCCGTAGGCGAAGGCGGTCGCGCGCGTCACGCGCACGCCTTCGACCAGCCCGTCAGGCGCGTGGGCCTCGGCCGCGAGTCCCTCGGCCAGCTTCCTGATCCCCTGCCCGTGCAGCGAGTTGACCAGCGCGCGCGGGCCGCCGGCCCACTGCTCGAAGGCGCTGCCCGGCGCCAGCAGCACGTCGTGCCGCTCGGCGAACTGCGCCTCCAGTTCCTCGTGCTCCGGCTCGCGATGGTCCAGGAAGCCCGCCTCATCGTGCACGCGCTGGTACAAGCTGCCGCCGAGCGCGACATTGATCTCCTGCAGCCCGCGGCAGACGCCGAACAGCGGCGTGCCTTCGGTGATCGCGGTGCGCACCAGCGCCATGGTAAGCGCGTCGCGGCGCGGGTCCAGCAGGTCGGTGTCCAGCGCCTTGGCGCCGAAGTGGCTAGCGTCGACGTTGGAGGGCGAGCCGGTCAGCAGCACGCCGTCGACCAGCGGCAGCAGGTCCTTGACGTCGTTGGCCCCGGCCATGGGGAACAGCACCGGCTGCATGCCGAGCTCGCACACGGCCGCGGCATAGCGGTCGGCCAGCACCGTGTAGCCGCCCGGGTCCGACAGGTCCAGGTGGCGATGGCAGGCCGGCAGCCAGACAAGGGGCTTGTGCGGCACGGGGGCGGGCATGGCGGGATTCTCGCGCTGGGCGGCGCGGGCGGGTGGCGGCCGGGGTGGCGCGTCCGGGCGTCGGGCGCTGGCTTCCCGGATGGGTTCAGCGGGAAGCTCAGCGGATGCTCGGAGGAAGCATTGGATTCCCGCCTTCGCGGGAATGACCAGGGTAAAGGTCTGCCGGACCTCAGCCCGCGAGCTGCTGGAAACCGTCCAGCACGTTGGCTGCGTTGACGCCCACTTCCGCCACCGCATACCCGCCTTCGAACACGAACAGCGTGGGCAGGCCCGCCGCCGCGATGTCCTCGCCGATGCGCAGGTAGTCGGGGCTGCGCAGGTGGAAGCCGGCGATGGGGTCGCCCTCGAAGGTGTCGAGGCCGAGCGAGACGACCAGGGCCTGCGCGCCGTGGTCCGCGATCGTGCGCAGCGCCGTGGCCAGCGCCTCGTGCCAGCGGTCGAAGCCGGTGCCGCGCGGCAGCGGCAGGTTCAGGTTGGCGCCCTCGCCTTTGCCGGCGCCGCGCTCGTCGGCGTAGCCCAGGTAGTACGGGTACTCGGTGTGCGGGTCGCCGTGCACGCTGGCGAAGAACACGTCGGCGCGTTCGTGGAAGATGGCCTGGGTGCCGTTGCCGTGGTGGTAGTCGATGTCCAGCACCGCCACCTTGTCCAGCCCGCCGTCGCGCAGCACCTGTGCGGCGATGGCGGCGTTATTGAGGAAGCAGTAGCCGCCGAAGAAGTCGGCCCCGGCGTGGTGGCCGGGCGGGCGCGTCAGCACGAAGGCGCTGCGATGGCCTTGCAGCAGGTGCCTGGCGCCGGCCACCGCGCAGGCGGCGCCCTGCCGCGCCGCCGTCCAGGTGCCGGAGGTGATCGGCGAGCCGGCGTCGAAGGAGAACAGGCCCATGCGCGCCGGGAAGCTGGCCGGCAGCACGTCGCTGCGGAAGGTGCGGATCGGCCAGTAGGAGGGCAGCGCATCGCGCTCCGCGTTCTTCGGATCGAGCGCCACCCACTCGTCCCAGGCGGTGGAAAGGAAGTCGAGGTAGCGCGGCGCGTGGATGCGGGCGAGCACGTCGATCGTGACCTCCGGCGCCGATTCGATGGGGCCGAGTTGGCGGGCCTGCAGTTCCTGCAGCACGTAGTCGGCGCGGGCCGGCACCTCGAAGCACGGCACCAGCTCGCCGCGGAACATCTCGTGGCGGCCGTGGTGCCGGGCGTGGCGATCGTTGAAGAAGATGTGCATTGGGGGGATTGTGCGCACCCTGTCGTCATCCGCCGCGAAGGCGGAGGGCCCCAGTGCAACGCGCCTGCGGCCCTTGGGCAGGGCGGAGGACTGGATTCCCGCCTTCGCGGGAATGACCAGGGTCGAAGCCCCTGCCCTACTTCGAAGGGACGAGCTCCGCGGGCGCTGCCGCTCCGCGCGCCAGCACCCCCTCCAGCGCCTTCCCCGTGTGCGTCCCCAGCCGCACCACCTCCTCCGGCGGCGCCGCGGCGACCACTTCGCCGCCGGCGTTGCCACCTTCGGGGCCCAGGTCGATGATCCAGTCGGCTTCGGCGATGACGTCGAGGTCGTGCTCGATCACCACCACGCTGTGGCCGCCGTCCACCAGGCGGTGCAGCACGCGGATCAGCTTCTCGACGTCGGCCATGTGCAGTCCCACCGTGGGTTCGTCCAGCACGTACAGCGTGTGCGGCGCCTTCTGGCCGCGGCGCGTGATGTCGTCGCGCACCTTGGACAGCTCGGTCACCAGCTTGATGCGCTGCGCCTCGCCGCCCGACAGCGTGGGCGAGGGCTGGCCCAGGGTCAGATAGCCCAGGCCCACGTCCTTGAGCAGCTGCAGCGGGTGGCTGACGTTGGGCATGGAGGCGAAGAACTCGACGGCCTCGTCCACTTCCATCTGCAGCACGTCGCCGATGCTCTTGCCGCGCCAGGTGACGGCCAGCGTCTCCGGGTTGAAGCGGGCGCCGTGGCAGGACTCGCAGGGCACCTTGACGTCAGGCAGGAAGCTCATCGCGATGGTGCGCACGCCCTGGCCTTCGCAGGTCGGGCAGCGGCCCTCGCCGGTGTTGAAGGAGAAGCGCCCGGGGCCGTAGCCGCGCGCCTTGGCTTCCAAGGTGTCGGCGAACAGCCGGCGGATGGTGTCCCAGAAGCCGATGTAGGTGGCCGGGCAGGAGCGCGGCGTCTTGCCGATCGGGGTCTGGTCGACTTCCAGCACACGGTCGATCACCTGGTAGCCGTCCAGTGCCTCGCAGCCGCTCCACACCGGGTGCTTGCCGCGATCGTCGGCGTCGCGGCCGGCCTTGGTGCTGCGCTGCTGCACCGCCGCCTGCACGTTGTGCAGCAGCACGTCTCGCGCCAGCGTCGACTTGCCGGAGCCGGACACGCCGGTGACGGCGACCAGCCGGCGCAGGGGCACCGTGATGTCGACGTCGCGCAGGTTGTGCAGGTGGGCGCCGCGGAGGTGGAGGAAGGTGACTTCTGCGGCGTCATTCCCGCCGCTCTTTCCGTCATTCCCGCGAAGGCGGGAATCCAGTGCTTCCTCGACGGCGGGACTGGATCCCCGCCTGCGCGGGGATGACGCGTCAGTGGCGATCTCCCGCCGCGCCTTCAGCGGATGCCGCATCGCATGCAGCAGGTAGCGCCCGGTCAGCGAATTCTCGCTGGCCACCAGCTCCTGCGCCGTGCCCTGCGCGATCACGCGGCCACCGCGCTTGCCGGCGCCCGGGCCGATGTCGATGATGTGGTCGGCGCGGCGGATGGTGTCCTCGTCGTGCTCCACCACCACCAGCGTGTTGCCCTTGTCGCCCAGCTTGTGCAGCGCGTCCAGCAGGATCTGGTTGTCGCGCGCATGCAGGCCGATGGTGGGCTCGTCCAGCACGTAGCAGACGCCCTGCAGGTTGGAACCGAGCTGCGCCGCCAGCCGGATGCGCTGCGCCTCGCCGCCCGACAGCGTGGGCGCGCCGCGGTCCAGCGTCAGGTAGCCCAGGCCGACCTCCTCCAGGAACTCCAGCCGGCTGCGGATCTCCGGGATCAGGTCGCGCGCGATGCCCTGCTCGCGCTCGCTCAGGCCGCCCGTGCCCTGCAGGCGCTCGACCCAGCGCCGCACGTCGGTGACCGACAGCGCGGCGATGTCGGCGATGCCGATGCCGTCGAACTTCACCGCCCGCGCCTGCGCGTTCAGCCGCGTGCCCTGGCAGGCCGGACAGCATTCGTCGGTAAGGTCCTCCACCTCGGGCTCGGCGAAGGTCTGCTCGCGGCCCTTGTTGGCGTCCACGCCCAGCACGGTGTCGTCGAAGGCCTTGCGCTGCTCGCGCGTCAGCCGCACGCCGGTGCCCACGCACTCGGGGCACCAGCCGTGCTTGCTGTTGTAGGAAAACAGGCGCGGGTCCAGTTCGGCGTAGCTGGTGCTGCACACCGGGCAGGCACGCCGGGTGGAGAACACCTCGACCTGGCCGATGTGGCGGTGCTCCGCCGTGCCGTTGGCGAAGGCGTCGCGCAGACCGTCCAGCGGCGCCAGCAGGTGCAGCACGCCCTTGCCGTGCTCCAGCGCCTCGGCCAGCTTGTCGCGCAGCAGCGCCTCGTTGGCCGGCGTCACGTCCAGGTCGCACACCGGCAGCTCGATGGTGTGTTCCTTGAAGCGGTCGATGCGCGGGAAACCGGTGGTGGGCAGGAAGTTGCCGTCCACCCGCAGGTGGGAGTAGCGGCGCGCCCGTGCCCACTCGGCCAGCTCGGTGTAGACGCCCTTGCGGTTGACCACCAGCGGCGCCAGCAGGCCGACGTGCTGGCCGCGGTAGCGCCGCAGGATTTGCGCGGCGATGCTGTCGGGCGTCTGCGGGCGCACCTCGGCGCCGTCGTTCACGCAGTGCTGCACGCCCAGCTTCACGTAGAGCAGGCGCAGGAAGTGCCAGACCTCGGTGGTGGTGCCCACCGTCGACTTGCGGCCGCCGCGCGAAAGGCGCTGCTCGATCGCCACCGTCGGCGGGATGCCGTACACCGCATCGACCTCCGGCCGGCCGGCCGGCTGCACGATGCTGCGCGCATAGGCGTTCAGCGATTCCAGGTAGCGGCGCTGGCCCTCGTTGAACAGGATGTCGAAGGCGAGCGTCGACTTGCCCGAGCCGGAGACGCCGGTGATGACGCTGAACTTGCCGCGCGGGATGTCCACCGCCAGCGACTTCAGGTTGTGCTCCCGGGCGTTGACGATGCGGATCGACTCGTCCAGCACCTTCTGCGCGTCACGCCGGGCCTTGGCCACCAGCTGCAGGGGCCGCCCTTCTTCCACCCGCT
>NZ_DASPLW010000038.1:0-63685 GCF_035627355.1 Ramlibacter sp. | reverse complement strand
TCCACCCGCTTCGCCTTCAAGATCCTGTCCAAGGTCTTCAACTTCGACAGCAACGAGATCGCCGCCAACCCGGTGCACCTGATGTACGTGCTGGAGCAGCAGATCGAGCGCGAGCAGTTCCCGCCCGAGGTCGAGCAGAAGTACCTGTCGTACATCAAGGAGCACCTGTCGCAGCGGTACGCCGAGTTCATCGGCAAGGAGATCCAGACCGCGTACCTGGAGTCGTACTCCGAGTACGGGCAGAACATCTTCGACCGCTACGTCACCTACGCCGACTTCTGGATCCAGGACCAGGAGTACCGCGACACCGACACCGGCGAGATCTTCGACCGCGCGGCGCTCAACGCCGAGCTGGAGAAGATCGAGAAGCCGGCCGGGTTGTCCAACCCCAAGGACTTCCGCAACGAGATCGTCAACTTCGTGCTGCGTGCCCGCGCCAACAACGCCGGCAAGAACCCGGTGTGGACCAGCTACGAGAAGCTGCGCACGGTGATCGAGAAGAAGATGTTCTCCAACACCGAGGACCTGCTGCCCGTGATCAGCTTCAACGCCAAGGCCAGCGCCGACGAGCAGAAGAAGCACGAGGACTTCGTCAACCGGATGGTCGAGAAGGGTTACACGCACCGGCAGGTGCGGCTGCTGTGCGAGTGGTATCTCCGCGTTCGCAAGAGTTCGTGACCCCTTGACCGCAAGGAAGGCCTAGAACGGTGGCCTCTGACAAGCGACCGGAGCGCGCCGCGCTCCACCAGGTGATCGACCGGCGGCTGTCGGGCAAGAACAAGTCCATCGGCAACCGCGAGCGCTTCCTGCGCCGCTACCGCGAGCAGATCCGCGATGCGGTGCGCAAGGCGGTGGGTGACCGCAGCATCCACAACATCGAAGAGGGCGCCGACATCAGCCTGCCGCGCCGCGACGTGAACGAGCCGGTGTTCAGCCACGGCCCCGGCGGCAGCCGCGAGATGGTGCACCCGGGCAACCAGGAGTACGTGCGCGGCGACCGCATCCCGCGCCCGCGCGGGGGCGCCGGGGGCGGCGGCGGCAACGCCTCCCCGGACGGCACCGGCGAGGACGACTTCACCTTCCGCATCACGCGGGAGGAGTTCATGAACTACTTCTTCGACGACCTGGCGCTGCCGCGGCTGATCCGCACCCAGCTGCTGGCCGATGCGCCGGAGTGGAAGACCCGCCGCGCCGGCTTCGTGTCCCAGGGCAACCCGACCAGCCTGCACGTGGTGCGCTCCATGCGCGTGGGGCTGGCGCGCCGCATCGCCATGGGCGGCGACGCGCGCCGGCAGCTGCGCCGCGCCGAGGAGCACCTGGCGCTGCTGGAGTCGCGCAGCGACACGCCGGCGGCGGAGATCGAGGCGCTCAAGGCCGAGATCGAGGAACTGCGCCAGCGCCTGGCGCGCGTGCCCTTCCTGGATCCGTTCGACCTGCGCTACCGCCACCGGGTGCGCGAGCCGCTGCCCACCAGCAAGGCCGTGATGTTCTGCCTGATGGACGTGTCCGGCTCCATGGACGAGGCGCGCAAGGACCTGGCCAAGCGCTTCTTCATCCTGCTGTACCTGTTCCTCACCCGGCACTACAAGCAGACCGACGTGATCTTCATCCGCCACCACACCCAGGCGGCCGAGGTGACCGAGGACGAGTTCTTCCACGCCACCGAGTCCGGCGGCACCGTTGTGTCCAGCGCGCTGACGCTGATGAACGAGATCATCCGCGAGCGCTACATGGGCAGCGAGTGGAACATCTACGGCGCCCAGGCGTCGGACGGCGACAACTGGCAGCAGGACTCGTCCAAGTGCCGCGAACTGCTGGAGGGCAAGCTGCTGCCGCTGTGCCGCTACTTCGCCTACGTGCAGGTGGCCGACGAGGACCAGAACCTGTGGGAGGAGTACACCCGCGTGCTCGAGGCCAACGCCAACTTCGCCATGCAGAAGATCGTCACGCCGGCGCAGATCTTCCCGGTGTTCCGCGACCTGTTCCGCAAGAACCCGGCGGGAGCGACGCCATGATGGTCTTCGAACCCGTGCGCGGCGCCGACCGCCTGCCTCAGGCCTCGGACTGGA
Organism: Ramlibacter sp.; assembly: GCF_035627355.1. Lineage (GTDB taxonomy): Bacteria > Pseudomonadota > Gammaproteobacteria > Burkholderiales > Burkholderiaceae_C > Ramlibacter. The sequence goes on along the minus strand of NZ_DASPLW010000038.1, from coordinate 61,616 downwards.
CCTTCGAGCTGATCGAGGAGTACTTCGACGCCATCCGGCGCACGGCGGAGAGCTTCGGGCTCGACACCTACCCGGTGCAGCTGGAGGTGATCTCGGCCGAGCAGATGCTGGACGCCTATGCGTCCGTCGGCATGCCGGTGAACTACCGCCACTGGTCCTACGGCAAGCAGTTCATCGCCAGCGAGAAGAACTACCGCCGCGGCCACATGGGGCTGGCCTACGAGATCGTCATCAACTCCGACCCCTGCATCGCCTACCTGATGGAGGAGAACACGCTGCCCATGCAGGCGCTGGTGATGGCGCACGCCTGCTTCGGCCACAACTCCTTCTTCAAGGGCAACTACCTGTTCCGGATGTGGACGGACGCCTCGTCCATCATCGACTACCTGGTCTATGCCAAGGGCTATATCGCCGAGTGCGAGGAGCGCCACGGGCTGGACGCGGTCGAGGAGGTGCTGGACGCCTGCCATGCGCTGATGAACTACGGGGTGGACCGCTACCGCCGGCCGCAGAAGATCAGCCTGGTGGAGGAAGAGCAGCGCCGCAAGGAGCGCGAGGCCTACCTGCAGCAGCAGGTCAACGACCTGTGGCGCACCCTGCCGCGCCAGCCGGGCAAGCAGGCCCGCAAGGAACACCGGCGCTTTCCCGAGGAGCCGCAGGAGAACATCCTGTACTTCATCGAGAAGAATGCGCCGCTGCTGGAGCCCTGGCAGCGGGAGGTGGTGCGCATCGTGCGCAAGATCGCGCAGTACTTCTACCCGCAGCGCCAGACCCAGGTCATGAACGAGGGCTGGGCGACGTTCTGGCACTACACCCTGCTCAACACCCTGTACGACCAGGGCCGGCTGGGCGACGGCTTCATGATCGAGTGCCTGTCCTCGCACACCAACGTGGTGTTCCAGCCGCCGGTGACCGATCCGCGCTACTCGGGCATCAACCCGTACGCGCTGGGGTTCGGCATGTTCACCGACCTCAAGCGCATCTGCATGGAGCCCACCGACGAGGACCGGGAGTGGTTCCCCGACATCGCCGGCAACGGCGAGTGGGTCAGGACGCTGGACTACGCCATGCGGCACTTCAAGGACGAGAGCTTCATCGGCCAGTACCTGTCGCCGCGGCTGATGCGCGAGTTCCGGCTGTTCTCCATTGTCGACGATGCGGCCCAGCGCGAGCTGGAGGTCTCGGCCATCCACGACGACATGGGCTACCGCCACGTGCGCGAAGCGCTGTCACGGCAGTACGACCTGAACTGGCGCGAGCCCAACATCCAGGTCTGGAACGTCAACCTGCGCGGCGATCGCTCACTGACGCTGCGCCACACCCGCCAGAACGACCGCCCCCTCGACAACGGTGCCGAGGAGGTGGTCAAGCACGTCGCCCGCCTCTGGGGCTTCCGCGTGCGGCTGGAAAGCGTGGACAACCACGAGCGCGTGCTGCAGCACTGGGAAATCACGCCGCAGCAGAACAACCATTAGCGCGGGCCCTGCGTCGTCCTCCCTGCAATGGCGGGGCCTGACCCATTTCCCTTGTTGGTCATCCCCCGCGAAGGCGGGGGATCCAGCGCAACGCGCGCCTGGTGCCGGCTTCCTACGGCAGCTTCTCGATCACCTTGGCCATCTCGTCGCGCGAGAACGCACGCAGCGTCTGGGTGCGCACGTTGCCGGCCGAGCACAGCGCCAGGTTGAACGCCGTGACCGAAGCCTCGTCCTGCGCTTCGCACTTGACCAGCACGTCGCACGGACCCAACGTCCAGTGGATCTCGGTCATCCGCACGCCGAAGCGGCTGGCCAGTTCCTGAGCCGCGTCGGCGCGCTTGACCGTGTCCTTCACGCTGCGCAGTCCCTGGTCGGTGAACGTCACAAGTGCAAAGTAGGTCGCCATGGCAGACTCCTGGAGTGGGGGCCTGCAAGGTAGGCGGCGACCCCGCCGAATTCAAGCTCAGGCGACGCCGCGGCGCTCAGCCCGTGCGGATCACCGTGATGTGCTCGGTCCCGCTCTCGGGCAGCCACACCTCGCCGGGGCGGCCGAGGATCTGGCGCACGCTGGCTCCCTCGCGCGGCAGGGCGTAACGTTCGAAACGTTCACTGGCGGGATCGAACGAGTACACGGCATTGCCGCCCCATTCGGAGATCCACGCGACGTCGCGCTCGTCCACGTACACGGCATAGACGCGCGTGTTCGTGCCCGGCGGTTTCCAGGCGCGCCAGGCACCCGAGCGCGGGTCGTGCATCGAGAGCTGGCCGCTGTTCCATTCGCTGACCCAGATGCGGCCCTGGCTGTCGCTCCAGACCCGCCGCGCGCCCTGGCCGGGGGTCGGCGGCTGCACCACCTGCGACTCGCCGGTGCGCCGGTCGACGCGCGCGATGAAGGAGCCGGCCAGCGAGCACCACCAGATGTCGCCCGACGGCGTGGCGCAGATGCCGTAGGGGCCGCGGCCGCGCGGCGACGGTTTCACGCTGACTTCGCCGGTGCGCACCGCGACCTTGCCCACCCAGCCCGACTGGCCGGTGAACCACAGGTCGCCGTCGCCGTCGAAGGCGGCCGTGTTCAGGTTGGCGTAGGGCGTGCCGTCCGGCAGCGGGAAGACGCGCACCTGCCGGTCGGGCCAGCCGACGCGCACGATGGCGTTCTGGCCGCTGTCGGTCAGCCAGGCTGCGCGATCGGGTCCCTGGATCACCCCGTGCGGCGATGAACCGCTGCCCAGCGCGACCAGTTCGGTGCGGCCCGTCCGCGGATCGAACCAGCCGAGATGGCCGCTGGCCTGCGCGCTGAACCACACGCCGCCGTCCGGCGCGGGGGCGACGTCATGGATGCCGGTACGGCGCGGGGTGGCGAGCTTCCAGCTCTGGAGCCGGCCGGGCGCAGCCTCGAGCGGCAGCGCGGCGGCGAGGGGTAGCAGGCTGCCGGCCTGGATCAGGCGACGGCGGGACAGGAACGACATGGGTGCCTCCGGCGGGGGTTCCGGGGCGCCCATTCTGGCGCGGGACGGCGTCCCGCGCAGGGGTTTCGATCAGGTCAGATCACGCCTTGCGCCAGCATGGCGTCGGCCACCTTCACGAAGCCGGCGATGTTGGCGCCGTCCACGTAGTCGACGCTGCCGTCCTCGCGGGTGCCGTGCTCCACGCAGGCGGCATGGATGCCTTGCATGATGCCGAGCAGGCGGGCGTCGACTTCCTCGCGCGGCCAGGACAGGCGCATCGCGTTCTGGCTCATCTCCAGGCCCGAGGTGGCCACGCCGCCGGCGTTGCTGGCCTTGCCGGGGGCGAACAGCACGCCGGCCTGCTCGAACACGTGGACCGCGTCCAGGGTCGAAGGCATGTTGGCGCCTTCGGCGACGCACAGCACGCCGTTCTTGACCAGCACCTTGGCGTCCTCGCCGGTCAGCTCGTTCTGGGTGGCGCAGGGCAGGGCCACGTCCACCGGCACCGCCCACGGCGACTTGCCCGGCAGGAACTGGGTGCGGGTGCGCTCGGCGTAGTCGCTCACGCGGCCGTACAGGTGGTTCTTCACCTCCATCAGCTCGGCCAGCTTGGCCGGCGTGAAGCCGTCCTTGTCGACGATGGTGCCGCTGGAGTCGGACACCGTCACCACCTTGGCGCCCAGCGCCATCGCCTTCTCCACCGCGTACTGGGCCACGTTGCCCGAACCGGACACGCTGACGCGCAGGCCCTCGAAGGACTTGCCGCTGCGCTTGAGCATCTCCTCGGCGAAGTAGACCGTGCCGTAGCCGGTGGCTTCCGGGCGGATCAGCGAGCCGCCGAAGGACAGGCCCTTGCCGGTGAACACGCAGTCGGCCCGGTTGGACAGCTTCTTCATCATGCCGGTCATGAAGCCGACCTCGCGGCCGCCCACGCCGATGTCACCGGCCGGCACGTCGGTGTCGGAGCCCACGTGGCGGAACAGCTCCGTCACGAAGGCCTGGCAGAAGCGCATGACCTCGCCGGGGCTCTTGCCCTTGGGATCGAAGTCGGAGCCGCCCTTGCCGCCGCCCATGGGCAGCGTGGTCAGGGCGTTCTTGAAGGTCTGCTCGAAGGCCAGGAACTTCAGGATCGACTGGTTCACCGAAGGGTGGAAGCGCAGGCCGCCCTTGTACGGACCGATGGCGGAGCTGTGCTGGATCCGGAAGGCCCGGTTGACCTGCACGTCGCCGTGGTCGTCGACCCAGGACACGCGGAACTGGATGATGCGCTCGGGCTCCACCAGCCGGTCGAGCAGGCCATGTTCGGCATAGCGGGGGTTGCGCTCGATGAAGGGCCACAGGCTTTCGATGACTTCGGTCACCGCCTGCAGGAATTCGGGCTGGCCCGGGTTGCGCGTGGCCACCTGGGCCAGGAAATCATGGCTGCTTGCGTACTTCATGACGGTTGGTATGGATGTGATGCGGCAAACGCATATTGTCGCTCATCCACGCACCTCAACCGTGCGCAAGCCCACTGTTACGCACCAGTACGGAAGTATTAGGCGCCAACGTGGTGCAGCGGCCATCCGCGCCGGGCACCCCGCGCCGGGTCGAATCGGGGGCCGCTCCGACAGGCGGTCGGTGGGTTTTCCTACCTGCCGATGAACTGGCCGGCGCCGACAGTGAGCACCCCACAAGCTCGGCAATGCAGCCCGCATGCAGGTCGCCATGCCCGGCAGGTGGCCACGACGCGGATCGGCGGGGAGGACAGGGTCGCCCCGGGCCCCTGGCCGGGTTGGGACCGTCCGCTTCCGGACACGTCATGAAGAGTCCGACATCGTCTGAACATCGCCCAGCGCCTGCCGTGAACCCCCGCATCCTGTTCGTCGTGATGTCGGCGGTCGCCCCGGTGGCGACGGTCGACCAGCTCGCCCGTGCCCTGCAGCCGCACGACGTGCTGGTGCACCACGATTTCTCGCAAACGCCGGACTTCCCCCTGCAATCCCCCAACGTCGCGTTCGTGCCCGAGCCGCGCCGGACGGGCTGGGCCACCTGGGGCTTCGTGGAGGGCATCTTCCATGCCCTGCGCCATGCGGTGGAGCAGCGGGACTTCGACTACCTCCAGCTGCTCAGCCCGACCTGCCTGCCGATCAAGCCGATGGCTCAGTTCGAGGCGCACGTGGCCGGCGGCGTCGACGCGCATTTCGGCGCCATCGACCTGCTGGCCGACCGCGACTGCCTGATGAGCGTCGGCTACCGCGCCTTCTCGCCGGAGGGCGGTTTCCGGCACCGGGTGCTGCGCCGGCTGTCGCGCGAGTACTTCGCCGGTTCGGCCTCGCGGCGGGACGAGGTCGGCGTCTGGATCCATGCGGGCGGGGGCGCCGGCTGGCGTGCCCGCCTGGCCTGGGAGGCCACGCGGCTGGCCGCGGCCGGGGCCTGGGGCCGCCACTCCTTCGGGGCGGCCCTGCCGCCGTATTACGGATCGGTGTGGTTCGGCGCGCGAAAGGAGATGGTGCGCCGGCTGGTCCAGGGTTTCGATGAGCCGCAGCTGCGCGCATGGGCCAGCGGACTGCGCATCGCCGAGGAGTTCCTCGTGCCCTCGCTGCTGATGCGGGCCAGCCGCACGCGCGGGCCGCTCAACCATTACATCAGCCGCTACGACCAGGCCCACCCGCGCCGGCTGGAGGAATCCGACCTGCCGGCACTGCGCGCGACGCCGGCCTTCTTCGCACGCAAGTTCCCCGACGATCCCGCCGCGCCGGTGCGGCTGCGCGTGCTGGAGGAACTGGTGGCCAAGGGCAGCGCCAGCGTCGTCGTGCCCGGCCCCTGCGGCGCGCCGGCGGACCGGGCGCAGCCTCCGCAGGCGGTGCAGCCGTTCGGGCTGCAGCCGGCGAGGCGGACGGCGCGCTAGGCCGGCCGCCGGCCTGCTGGCCAGGGAGGCAGGGTCAGTCCTCGCCCCAGACTTCCCGCGCCGTCTCGATCACCAGCCGCAGCTTGTTGCGCTGGTCCTGCACCGCGATGTTGTTGCCGTGCACGGTGCTGGAGAAGCCGCACTGGGGCGACAGGGCCAGCTGCTCCATCGGGGCGTACTTCGAGGCTTCGTCGATGCGGCGCTTGAGCACGTCCTTGCTCTCCAGCTGGCCGACCTTGGTGGTCACCAGCCCCAGCACCACCGTCTTGCCCTTGGGCAGGTAGCGCAGCGGCCGGAAGTCGCCCGAGCGGTCGTCGTCGTACTCCATGAAGTAGGCGTCGATGTCCATCTCCTTGAGCAGCGCCTCGGCCACCGGCTCGTAGTTGCCGGCGGCGGCGAAGGTGCTCTTGAAGTTGCCGCGGCACAGGTGCATGGCCAGCAGCATGCCCTCGGGCTTCTGCGCCACGACCTTGTTGATGAACTTGGCGTAGCGGTGCGGCAGCTCGTTGGGGTCGTCGCCGCGCTGGCGCGCCGCCTCGCGCATCTTCTCGTCGCACAGGTAGGCCAGGTTGGTATCGTCCATCTGCACGTAGCGGCAGCCGGCCGCGTACAGCGAGCGCAGCTCGTCGCCGTAGGCCTTGGCCACGTCGTCGTAGAACGCCGGGTCCAGCTCGCGGTAGGCCTCCTTGCTGATGCCGGCGCGCCCGCCACGGAAGTGCAGCATGGTGGGCGAGGGGATGCACACCTTGGGCGTGCGGCCGGCGCCCACGTTGGCCTTGAGGAACTCGAAGTCGGCCTTCTGGATGTCCTTGGCGTGCCGCACCTTGTCGACCACCCGGATCACCGGCGGCGCCAGTTCCTCGCTGCCGTCGGCCTTGCGGATCGTGACCGGGATGTCGGTCTTGACGCCGCCGAGCTGCTCGAGGAAGTCGATGTGGAAGTAGGTGCGGCGGAACTCGCCGTCGGTGATGCTCTTGAGGCCGACGCTCTCCTGGAACTGCACGATCTCGGCGATCGCCTTGTCCTCCACTTCGCGCAGCTGCTGGGGCGTGATCTCGCCGCGGGCCTTCTTCTCGCGCGCCTCCAGCAGGTACTTCGGGCGCAGGAAGCTGCCGACGTGGTCGTAGCGGGCAGGGAGTTTCATCATGGGCGTCGTCCTCTTGGTTGGGTCAATGGGCGGAAGGTTACTCCGTCCGCGCCCGCCGGTCAGCGGGGCTTCTGCGCCTACAGGTCGAGCACCAGCAGCGGGCTGCGGGCCCGCGAGCAGCAGGGGGTGAACTGGTCGTTGCGCGCCTTCTCCTCGTCCGTGAGATAGAGGTCGCGGTGCTCGCATTCGCCTTCCAGCACCCGGGTCAGGCAGGTGCCGCACACGCCCTGCTCGCAGGACGTGAGGATCTCCACCCCGGCCGCCGCCAGGGCCTGCACCACGGTCTTGTCGGCCGGGACCGTGACCAGCTGCCCGCTGCTGGCGATCCGGACGTCGAACGCGCCGTCGCCCTCGGCCGCCTTGGGCGCTGCGCCGAAGTACTCCAGGTGGATCTGCTCGGGCCCGAAGCCGGCGGCGCGGGCGCCCTGCACCGCGAAGTCGATGAAGCCCATGGGGCCGCAGACGTACAGGTGGGTGTCGGCATCCTGCGGCCCCAGGGCCGCCGCCAGGTCCAGCTTCTGCGCCGGCCCCCCGTCGTCGAAGTGGAACTGCACCCGGTCCGCGAAGGGCGAGCGCAGGATCTCCTCGCGGAACGCCGTGCGCGCGGCCGAGCGCGTGCAGTAGTGCAGGGTGAAGTCGGCGCCGATCGCCGCCAGCCGCTGGGCCATGCACAGCAGCGGCGTGATGCCGATGCCGCCGGCCAGCAGCACGGTGCGGCGCACGTGGACCAGCGGGAAGTGGTTGCGCGGCTCGCTGATGGTGAGCACGTCGCCCTCGCGCACGCGCTCGTGCAGGCCGGCCGAGCCGCCGCGGCTGGCGGCGTCGCGCAGCACCGCGATGCGGTAGCGGTGCTGCTCGCCGTCGTCGTTGCACAGCGAATACTGGCGGATCGGCCCGCCCGGCACGTGCACGTCGATGTGCGAGCCGGCGCCGAAGGCCGGCAGCGGGCCGCCGTCGGGCCGCACCAGCTCGAAGCTGGCGATGTCCTGCGCTTCCTGCGTCCGGCGCAGGACCTTGACGGTGATGTCGGTCATGCGCTTCAGGCAGCCTGCTTCAGGGGCTGCTCGGCCGCGATCAGCCGGTCGATGATGCGGCGCGACTGCACGCCGCCGGCGTCGATGTTGAGCATCAGCAGCCGGCGGTCCGGCCAGGCCGACAGGTTGCGCTGCTGCGCTTCCAGCACGGCCAGGTCCTCGGCGAACACCTTGCCCTGGCCTTCGCGGATCTGCGCCGTGAGCGCCGCGTCCTGCGGCCGGAAGTTGCGCGCCATGCCCCAGAAGTACCACATGGTGGTGTCGGTCTCGGGCGTGATGAAGTCCACCACGATGCTGGAGACCTTGTCCTTCGGGTCGGCGTGGTAGCCGCCCTTGCCGGCATGGGCCACGCCCACTTCGATCATCACGTGGCTCGGCGGGTAGAAGTGGCAGACCTGCCAGCGGTCCACCGGCACGTCGTCGGCCAGCCCGGCGCCGCGCAGGTTGGCGCGCCAGAAGGGCGGGGCCATCACGTTCTCCATGAAGCGGCTGGTGATCACGTGGTCGCCCTCGGTCTTGGTCGTGACCGGCGTCTCGTCGATCTCCTTCTGGCCGATGCTGCCCACGTGCACATAGGCCTCGTGCGTCAGGTCCATCAGGTTGTCCACCATCAGGCGCCAGTCGCAGGCGATGTGGTACAGGCCGCCGCCGTAGGCCCAGGCCGGGTTGCCGGCCCACTCCAGGTGGTGGATCGTCGACGGATCGGCCAGCGCCGGGTCGCCGGGCCAGACCCAGACGAAGCCGTATTTCTCGGCCACGGGGTAGGCCCGCACCTTGGGAAAGCCCTGCACGCGCTGGCCGGGCATGGACACGGTCTTGCCCTCGCAACCCATGACCAGTCCGTGGTAGCCGCAGACCAGCTGGCCGTCGCAGACCCGGCCCAGCGACAGGGCGGCGCCGCGGTGCGGGCAGAAATCCTCGACCGCGGCCACCTGGCCGGGGGCGGGGCGCCAGAAGACGATCTTCTCGTTGCAGATGGTGCGCCCCAGCGGTTTGGCGTCGATCTCGTCGGGGGTGCAGGCGACGTACCAGGCGTTCTTGGGAAACATGGCAGCGTGGGTCCGGTGGATGGAGAATTGGGTGTTGAGAATACGCAATGTATACAACGAATGCGAAGGGGCGCAAGAAAGCCCTTGCCGAAAGGGCGTCGGGAAGCTCGGGTTCACGCTGGCTTGCCAGCGGCCCGTTCCCCTGTATATTGCTTTGGTTCCCTGCGTCCCGCAGGGGATTCGGCCTCTCTGGTACCTGGATGTATACATGAAAGATCCCAACCTGGATTCGAGTTCCCAGGCCGTCAAGGCCCAGCTGCGCCTGCGCGAGCTGATCCTGTCCGGCGAACTGGCCGGCGGCAGCCGCATCGCCGAGCTGGCCATCGTGGAGAAGCTGGGGGTCTCGCGCACGCCCATCCGCAGCGCGCTGATGCGGCTGGAGCAGGAGGGCCTGCTGGACGCGCTGCCCAACGGCGGCTACGCGGTGCGCACCTTCAGCGAGCGCGACGTGGCCGACGCGATCGAGCTGCGCGGCACGCTGGAAGGGCTGGCGGCGCGGCTGGCGGCCGAGCGCGGTGCGCCGGCGGTGGTCCTGTCCGAGGCCCGCCAGTGCCTGACGGGGATCGACGCCGTGCTGGACCAGCCGGCGCTCGACGACGAGGCCTTCTCCCGCTATGTGGCCCTGAACCAGCGCTTCCACGCGCTGCTGGCGGAACTGGCCGGCAGCGCCGTGTTGGCGCGCGAGCTCGACCGCGTGGTCAGCCTGCCCTTCGCATCCCCTTCCGGCTTCGTGGTCGTCCAGGCCAACTCGGCGCGGGCGCGCGACATGCTGGTCGTGGCCCAGGACCAGCACCGGCAGGTGCTGGAGGCGATCGAGCAGCGCGAGGGCGCGCGGGCCGAGGCCATCATGCGCGAGCACTCCCGGCTGGCTCAGCGCAACCTGCGCGAGGCCATGCAGGGCCACCACCTCGACCGGATGCCGGCCGTGCGACTGATCCGCAAACGCGCCTAGAGGACCAGGTGCGGATGCCTTGCACTCGCCGGATATCGCAAGGCCAGCTATGCCCAAGCGGGATAGCTGATAGACCGGCCCCTCCCTTGGCTCGCGCGCCGGCGCTATGCAGAATCACAGCCCGGCAGCGGATGCGCGGCCCGCGTTCATTCCCTTCCTTCGAGGAGAACTTTCCATGCACAAGAGAACCCTGCTGCGGGCCACGGCCTGCGCGGCCCTGCTCGCCAGCGGCGGCCTGGCATTCGCCCAAGGCGCGCCGCTCAAGATCGGCCTGATCCTGCCCATGACGGGCCAGCAGGCCACCACTGGCCGCCAGATCGAGGCCGCGGCCAAGCTGTGGATCGCGCAGAACGGCGACACCGTCGCCGGCCGCAAGGTGGAACTGATCGTCAAGGACGACACCAGCCTGCCCGACATGACGCGCCGCCTGGCGCAGGAACTCCTGGTCAACGAGAAGGTGGACGTGCTGGCCGGCATGGGCATCACACCGTCCGCGCTGGCGGTGGCGCCGCTCGCCACCCAGGCCAGGACGCCGCTGGTGGTGATGGCTGCGGCCACCTCCAGCATCACCCAGGCCTCGCCCTTCATCGTGCGTTCCAGCTTCACGCTCCCGCAGGTGTCGGTGGCGCTGGCCGACTGGGCACCCAAGAACGGCATCAAGAACGTGGTCACGCTGGTGAGCGACTACGGCCCCGGCATCGACGCCGAGAAGTTCTTCAAGGAGCGCTTCCAGTTCAACGGCGGCAAGGTGCCCGAGTCGCTGCGCGTGCCGCTGCGCAACCCGGACTTCGCCCCCTTCCTGCAGAAGGTGCGCGACCTCAAGCCCGACGCGCTGTTCGTGTTCGTGCCCTCGGGCGCCGGCGCGGCGGTGATGAAGCAGTTCGCCGAGCGCGGCATGGACAAGGCCGGCATCCGCCTGATCGCCACCGGCGACGTGACGGACGACGACCAGCTCAACGACATGGGCGACGTCGCCATCGGCGTGGTCACCTCGCACCACTACTCGGCCGCGCACCCGTCGGCCGCCAACAAGAAGTTCGTCGAGGCCTTCCAGAAGGCCAACAACGGGCTGCGCCCCAACTTCATGGCCATGGGCGGCTACGACGGCATGCGCCTGATCTACGAAGCCGTGAAGAAGACCGGCGGCAAGGGCAAGGGCGAGCAACTGGTCAACGCCATGAAGGGCATGATGTTCGAGAGCCCGCGCGGCCCCGTGCTGATCGACGCCCAGACCCGCGACATCACGCAGAACGTCTACCTGCGCAAGGTGGAGAAGAAGGACGGCCAGCTCTGGAACGTCGAGTTCGACGTGATCAAGGACGTGAAGGACCCCGGCAAGACGAAATGACTGTCTTGCGCCCTCTCCCCCTTGGGGAGAGGGCGGGGGTGAGGGGCACGCGCGCTGCCCCCACCCCAACCCTCCCCCAGAGGGGGAGGGAGCAAATTCCGCCCCCGACATGCTCACCATCCTCTTCGACGGCATCGCCTACGGCATGCTGTTGTTCATCCTGGCCCTGGGACTGGCCGTGACCATGGGGTTGATGAACTTCATCAACCTGGCGCACGGCGCCTTCGCCATGGCCGGCGGCTACGTCACGGTGCTGCTGATGCAGCGCGCCGACGTCCCCTTCCTGGTGTGCCTGCCGATCGCCTTCATCGTCCCGGCGCTGCTGGGGGCGGTGCTGGAGCGCACGCTGTACCGGCCGCTGTACAACAAGCCGCACCTGGACCAGGTGCTGTTCTCCATCGGCCTGACCTTCATGGCCGTGGCCGCCGTCGACTACTTCGTCGGTTCCACCCAGCAGATCATCCAGCTGCCCGAGTGGCTACGCGGCCGCACCGAGCTCGCCGCCGGCGACTGGCGCCTGGGCATGGGCCACTACCGCCTGTTCATCATCGCCGTCTGCGCGGCCCTCACCGTCGCCCTGCAGTACGTGCTGTCGCACACCCGCTTCGGCAGCCGCCTGCGCGCCGCGGTGGACGACCAGCGGGTCGCCGCCGGGCTGGGCATCAACGTGAACGTGGTGTTCCTCGCGACCTTCGCCTTCGGCAGCGGCCTGGCGGGCCTGGGCGGCGCGCTCGGCGCCGAGGTGCTGGGGCTGGACCCGACCTTCCCGCTCAAGTTCATGATCTATTTCCTGATCGTGGTGGCCGTGGGCGGCACCTCCTCGATCACCGGCCCGCTGCTGGCCGCGCTGCTGCTGGGCATCGCCGACGTGGCGGGCAAGTACTACATCCCCAAGCTGGGCGCCTTCATCGTCTACACGCTGATGATCGCCATCCTGATCTGGCGGCCGCAGGGCCTGTTCTCGCGGGGGGCCAAGGCATGAGCGGCGAACGTGCCCAGGCGGCGCTGCTGCGCGCCGCCCGCTGGAAGCCCTGGGAGCCGGTGCTGTGGCTGCTGGCGTTCGCCTCGCCGCTGCTGCTGTCGCAGTACTCGGCGATCGTCAACGAGATCGCCATCGTGGCCCTGTTCGCCGTCTCGCTGGACCTGGTCCTGGGCTACACCGGCATCGTGTCGCTCGGGCATGCGGCCTTCTTCGGCTTCGGCGCCTACAGCGCCGCACTGTTCGCCAAGCACGTGATGCCCGATCCGCTGGCCGGCCTGGCCGTCGGCATCGTGGCTGCGACCGTGCTGGGGGCCGTCGCCAGCCTCACGGTGCAGCGCGGCAGCGACCTCACGCGCCTGATGGTGACGCTGGGCGTCGCGCTGATCCTGCTGGAGCTGGCCAACAAGCTCGACTGGCTGACGGGAGGCGCCGACGGCCTGCAGGGCGTGATCATGGGCCCGGTGCTGGGCCGCTTCGAGTTCGACCTGATGGGCCGCACGGCGGCCTGGTATTCGCTGTCGGTGCTGCTGCTGTGCTTCCTGCTGGTGCGCCGTTTCGCGCGCTCGCCCTTCGGCGTGTCGCTGGAGGCGATCCGCGACAACCGGCTGCGCGCGATGGCGGTCGGCATCCCGGTGGGCTCGCGCGTCGCGATCGCCTACACGGTCGCCGCGGCGCTGGCCGGCGCCGCCGGCGCGCTGCTGGCGCAGACCACCGGCTTCGCCTCGCTGGACGTGTTCGAGTTCCATCGCTCGGCCGACGTGCTGCTGATCCTGGTGGTGGGCGGCACCGGCTGGCTGTACGGCGGCGTGCTGGGCGCCATCGTCTTCAAGCTGATGCAGGACTTCCTGTCGGCCATCACACCGCAGTACTGGACCTTCTGGCTGGGCCTGTTCCTGGTGGTGCTGGTGCTGGTCGGCCGCGACCGGCTGTTGAAGCCCTGGACCTGGTTCCGGCGCGGGAGGGCGGCATGAGCGACATCGTCCTGTCCGCCCAGGGGCTGGTGAAGCGGTTCGGCGGCATCACCGCCACCAGCAACGTCACCCTGGACCTGCAGCGCGGCGCGCGCCACGCCCTGATCGGGCCGAACGGCGCCGGCAAGACCACGCTGATCAACCTGCTGACCGGCGTGCTCGATCCCACCGAGGGCCGCATCACGCTGGAAGGCCGCGACATCACCCGGATGGCGCCGCACCGGCGCGTGCGCATGGGCCTGGTGCGCACGTTCCAGATCAACCAGCTCTTCCCCTCGATGACGCCGCTGCAGACGCTGGCCTTCGTCACCTCGCAGCAACGCGGCGTGGGGGCGCGCTTCTGGCAGGCGCTGGGGCGCGACCGCGGCGTCACGGAACGCTGCGAGCAGCTGCTGGAGCAGTTCCGCCTCTCCGAGGTGATGGACCAGCGCACCGAGCACCTGGCCTACGGCAAGCGCCGCCTGCTGGAGATCGCGATCGCGCTGGCCTGCGAGCCGCGCGTGCTCCTGCTGGACGAGCCGGTGGCCGGCGTGCCGGCGGGCGAGCGCGAGGAAATCCTGCAGACCGTCGCGGCCTTGCCGGCCGACGTGTCGGTGCTGCTGATCGAACACGACATGGATCTGGTCTTCAGTTTCGCCAACCGCATGACGGTGCTGGTCAACGGCGCCGTGCTGACCGAGGGCACGCCCGAGGAGATCGCCGCCGACCACCGGGTGCGCGAGGTCTACCTGGGGACCGGCGAGTCGCACCGTCCCGCGGAGGTGGCCCATGCCTGAGCTGCTCCGGGTCGAAGGCCTCAGCGCCGGCTACGGCGAGGCCGTCGTGCTGCAGGACGTGTCGTTCGCGCTGGAGGAGGGCGCCACGCTGGCCCTGCTGGGCCGCAACGGCACCGGCAAGACCACGCTGATCAACACCCTGGCCGGCGTGACCCGCCGCCATGCCGGCAGCATCGCGCTGGGTGGCGCCGCCCTGCACAAGTTGCCCACCCACCAGCGCGCCGGGGCCGGCATCGGCTGGGTGCCGCAGGAGCGCAACATCTTCAAGTCGCTCACCGTGCACGAGAACCTGACGGCGGTGGCGCGGCCCGGCAAGTGGACGCCGGACGGCGTCTACGCCATGTTCCCGCGGCTGGCGGAGCGCAAGGCCAACCTGGGCACGCAGCTGTCCGGTGGCGAGCAGCAGATGCTGGCCGTCGGCCGCGCGCTGGTGCTCAACCCGCGGCTGCTGCTGCTGGACGAGCCGCTGGAGGGCCTGGCGCCCATCATCGTCGAGGAACTGCTGCGCGCCATCCGCCGCATCACCCGCGACGAGGGCCTGTCGGCCATCATCGTGGAGCAGCATCCGCAGGCCATCCTGGCAATTTCCGATCGCGCCGTGGTGCTCGATCGCGGCACCGTGGTGCATGGCGGCAGCGCGAGCGAGCTGCTGCACGACGAGTCGCTGCTCGACCGGCTGCTGGGCGTGGCGCGCTAAGCTCCGCGCCGATGTTGCACCGACGCCGGATCCTTCGCGCTTCGCTCGCCCTGGCCGCGGTGTCGCCGCTGGCGATGGCCCAGCCGGCCTTCCCCTCGCGGCCGATCCGCATCGTGGTGCCCAACGGCCCGGGCGGCGCCGCCGACCTGACCGCCCGCGCCGTGGGGCAGGCGATGGCCGCCGACCTCGGCCAGCCGATCGTCGTCGAGAACAAGCCGGGTGCAGGCGGCGTGGTCGCCGGCGAGCAGGTCGCGCGCGCCGAGCCGGACGGCCACACCCTGCTGCTGGTGTCCAGCGGCACGGCCGTCAGTGCCGCGCTGTTCAAGTCGCTGCCGTTCGATACGCTGCGCGACTTCGCGCCGGTGTCGCAGCTCGCCGTCTTCGACCTGGTGCTGGTCGCAGCCGAGGGCGGGCGCTTCCGCACCCTGCAGGAACTGCTGGCCTGGTCGCGCGCCCATCCCGGCCGGCTGAACCTGGGCACGCCGCAGGTGGGCACCACGCAGAACCTGGCGGCCGAGCTGTTCAAGGCCGCGGCCGGCCTGGACGCGCAGGTGGTGCCGTTCAACGGCACGCCGCCGGTGGTGAATGCGCTGCGCGCCGGCCAGCTGGACGCGGCGATCGACATCGCCGGCCCGCTGATGGGCCAGATCCGCGGCGGCGCGCTGCGGCCGCTGGCCGTGCTGGGCGATCGCCCGGCGGTGCAGCTGCCGGGCGTGCCGCCGGCGCGCGAGGCCGGCGGGTCGCTGGCCCACTTCAGCGTACGCTCCTGGAACGGCCTGGCCGCGCCGGCGAAGACGCCGGCGGCTGCCATCGAGCGGCTGAATCGCGCCATCAACGCCGCCCTGGCGCGCCCCGAGGTGCGACGGCAGCTGGCCAACCTGAACATGGAGGCGCAGGGCGGCACGCCCGCGCAGCTGGGCGAGCACCTGGCCTCCGACATCCGCCGCTGGGCCGAGGTGATCGCCAGGGCGGGCATTCCACGCCAATAGGAGGACAGCATGCAATTGCCACGCATAGGCCTGGTCGGTTACGGCGAGGTCGGCAAGATCTTCTCGGCCGGCTTGAAGGGCCAGCCGGGCGTCGTCCAGGCCGGCGCCTGGGACCTGAAGTTCGCGCAGCCCGGCACGCGCGACGCCGAGCTCGCGCATGCGCGCGAGGTCGGCGTGGTGGCGCACGATTCGATGCAGGCACTGTGCCAGGCCAGCGACCTGGTGATCTCCGCCGTGACGGCCTCCAGCACGCTGGCCGTGGCGCAGGAAGCCGCGCCGCACCTGCGGCCCGGTGCCGTGTTCCTGGACCTGAACTCGGCCTCGCCGGGCACCAAGCAGCAGGCGGCGGCGCTGGTCGACGCGCGCGGCGCGCACTACGTGGAAGCGGGCGTGATGACCTCGGTGCCGCCCTACGGCATCCGCGTGCCCATGCTGCTGGGCGGCGCGAAGGCGGCGGAGCTCGCGCAGCTGCTCACCGCCTGGGGCATGGACGCGAAGGCGGTCTCGGAGCAGCTGGGCGTGGCCAGCGCCATCAAGATGTGCCGCAGCGTGATGATCAAGGGTCTGGAGGCGCTGGTGATCGAAAGCTACACCACCGCGCGCCAGTACGGGGTCGAGGAGCACGTGCTGCCCACGCTGGCCGAGACCTTCCCCGGCATCGACTGGCCCAGGCAGGGTGCGTACTTCTTCAGCCGCGTGGCGCAGCACGGCAAGCGCCGGGCCGAGGAGATGCGCGAGTCGGCCAATACGGTGAAGGAGGCGGGGTTCCCGCCGCTGATGGCGGCCGCCATCGCCGACAAGCAGCAGTGGGTGGCCGACCAGGCCGCCGCCGGCGTGTTCCAGGGCATCGGCAAGGACGCCCCCTGGCAGGCCTATGCCGACCGGCTGATCGCCGCCTGCCCCAAGGGCTGAGCGGCCTTGGGTTCCGTCCTCTCGATCACGCTGCCGATCTACCTGGTGATGGCGGTGGGCTACCTGGCCACCCGCGCCGGGCTGTTCGCGCGCGCGGAGATGCGCGTGTTCGGCAAGTACGTGATCAACCTCGCGCTGCCGGCGCTGCTGTTCAACGCGCTCTCCTCGCGCAGCGTGGGCGAGGTGCTGGAGCCGGTGTTCGTCGCGGCCTACGGCGGCGGTGCGCTGGTGGCCATGGGTGCCGGCATCCTGTGGGCGCGCAAGGCGGCGGGCAAGAGCGTGTCCGGCGCCGCGACCGTGGGCATGGGCATGTCCTGCCCGAACAGCGGCTTCATCGGCTTCCCGCTGGTCCTGCAGCTGTTCGGCGCGTCCACCGCCGGCGTCGGCCTGGCGCTGGCGATGGTGGTGGAGAACCTGCTGCTGCTGCCGCTGGCGCTGGCCATCGCCGACAGCGACCAGGGCGACGCGCCGTCCGGCAGCACGCGCGGCCAGCGGTTGCGCGCGGCCCTGTGGCAATCGGCGCGCGGCATCGCCCGCAACCCGATGATCCACGGCATCGCCCTCGGCTTCCTGTTCTCGCTGTTCGGCTGGCGGTTGCCCGAGCCGCTGGCCAAGGCCGTCAACCTGTTCGCCGTGTCCACGGCCGCGATCTCGCTGATGGTGATCGGCGGCTCGCTGGTGGGCATCCCGGCGCGCGGCATGGCGCGCGACGTCTCGGTGGTCGCTGTCGGCAAGCTGCTGCTGCACCCGCTGGCGGTGCTCGCGCTGGTCTGGCTGCTGCCGCCCATGCCGCGCGAACTGCAGGTCACCGTGGTCGTGATGGCGGCGGTGCCCATGCTGGGCATCTACCCGATCCTGGCGCAGAAGCACGGGCACGACAGCATGGCGGCGGCCGCGCAGCTGGGCACCACGGTGGCGTCCTTCTTCACCCTCACGACCCTGTTGTGGTTGCTGCCGCAGTTGCCGCGCTGAAGCCGGCGGCTGTGTAGCATCGGGCGATCCACCCGAGCAGAAGGAGCACCCATGGACAAGTTCAAGGCCTACCTGGTCACCAAGCAGGATCGCGTGTCGGCGGCGTTCACCGAGATGGACGAATCGCAGCTGGACGACGGCGAGGTCGACGTCCGGGTGGAGTACGCCAGCATCAACTACAAGGATGCGCTGGCGGCCACGGGCAGGATGCCGGTGATCCGGCGCTTCCCCTGCATCGGCGGCATCGACGCGACCGGCACGGTGCGCGCCTCCCGCTCGCCCCTGTTCAAGCCGGGCGATGCCGTGATCGTGCACAGCCACGGCTTCGGCGTGTCGCACCACGGCGGCTACTCGCCGGTGGCGCGCGCCCCGGCGGACTGGGTCAACCGCCTGCCGGCGGGCATGAGCACGCTGGAGGCCATCACCATCGGCGTGGCCGGCTACACCGCGGCGCTCGCCGTCGAACTGATGGAGCTGAACGGGCTGGCGCCGGACAAGGGCAAGGTGCTGGTCAACGGCGCTTCCGGCGGCGTGGCCAGCGTGGCCATCGACCTGCTGTCGCAGCGCGGCTTCCACGTGGTGGCCGCCACCCGCAAGCTGGCCGAGAAGGACTACCTCACGGCCCTGGGTGCCACCGAGGTGGTCGACGCCGCCACGCTGCCGGTGGGCAGCAAGCCGCTGGAGAGCGCGCTGTGGCAGGGCGCGGTCGATTCGCTGGGCGGCCAGGCGCTGACCGGGCTGACCCGCACCATGCAGCGCGATGGCGTGATCGCCAGCATCGGCAACGCCCTGGGCGTGGAGTTCACCACCACCGTCATGCCCTTCATCCTGCGCGGCGTGCGGCTGATCGGCGTGAACTCCGACAACGACCGCGTCCTGCGCGACCATCTCTGGCAGCGGCTCGGAAGCGACCTGCGGCCCCGGCACCTGGCGAGCATCGCGCAGGTGCACCCGTTCGAGGAGCTGCCGAAGATGATCGATGCCGTGGCGGGCGGGCGGATCAAGGGCCGGACGGTGATCCGCGTGCAGGACTAGCTCAGTTGCGCGCCCCGCCCCCGGCAGCCACGTCGGGTGCCTTGCGGGCCGACCGCCACCAGCGCAGCTGGCGCTCGAAGTCGCCGCCGAAGTCGCGGTGGCGCAGGGCGTCGGCCACCTTCTGGCAGCGGATCATGAAGTCCTGGTCCACGCGCGTCTGCGCCGACACGCGATCGCACTCGAGGTAGGCAGCGCGCAGCTGCCCGCTGCTCGCCCGGGCGAATTCGGCGTCCTGCACGGGCAGGGGGTTCGCCAGGCAGCTCGCGCCCGCGGTCAGGGCGACGAACGGAAAGGGGAGGAACTTGCGAAGGCTCACAGCCGGCTCCTGGAAGGATGGGCTGCCAAGGGTGGAGGTCAGGTCCCTGCCCGGGTACGAGGGTGCGCGTCGGAGCGCTTCGGCGCGCCGGTGGGCAGCTCTGGGAGGGTGCAAGCGCCTGATCGTGCCCGTGGTCGGTCCACGTTGTCGGGGGGCTGGAATATACAGACCGCCCCGGCGAATATCAAAGACTTTTCCTTGTCCAGCAGGTCCGCATGATCGTCGCGCAGCCGATTGCCCGGCAGCGCAGGCCCGTGAGGGGCGCGTCAGGACGCCAGCCAGGCAGGGACGGGCAACGATTTCTCGCGCAGGAACGCGGGGTTGTACAGCTTGGACTGGTAGCGCGTGCCGGAGTCGGCCAGGATGGTCACGATGGTGTGGCCGGGCCCGAGGTCGCGCGCCAGGCGGATGGCGCCGGCCACGTTGATGCCGCTGGAGCCGCCCAGGCACAGCCCTTCCTCCTTGAGCAGGTCGAACAGCAGCGGCAGCGCCTCCTCGTCGCCGATCGCGTAGGCATCGTCGATGGGCGCGCCTTCCAGGTTGCGCGTGATGCGGTTCTGGCCGATGCCTTCGGTGATGGAGCTCCCCTCGCTGCGCAGTTCGCCGTGCTTGACCCAGTGGTACATCCCCGCGCCCATCGGGTCGGCGGCCGCGATGCGCACGCCGGGCTTGCGCTCCTTGAGGTACAGGCCGGTGCCCGCCAACGTTCCGCCGGTGCCGATCGAGCAGACGAAGCCGTCGACCTGGCCGTCGGTCTGGCGCCAGATCTCCGGACCGGTGGTGCGCACGTGCGCTTCGCGGTTGGAGAGGTTGTCCCACTGGTTGGCGTACAGGACGCCGCCGGTTTCCGAGCGCGCGAGCTCCGAGGCCAGGCGCTCGGCCACGTGCACGTAGTTGGCAGGGTTGCTGTAGGGCGCCGCAGGCACCTCGCGCAACTCGGCCCCGTACAGGCGCAGTGCGTCCTTCTTCTCGCGGCTCTGGGTTTCCGGGATGACGACGATGGTGCGGTAGCCGCGGGCGTTGCCCACCAGCGCCAGCCCGATGCCGGTGTTGCCGGCCGTGCCTTCGACGATCACGCCGCCGCGCTTCAGGTCACCGCGTGCTTCGGCACCCAGCACGATGTGCAGCGCGGCGCGGTCCTTGACCGAGCCGCCGGGGTTCATGAACTCGGCCTTGCCGAGGATGGTGCACCCCGTCCGTTCGGAGGCCTTGCGCAGCCTGATCAGCGGGGTGTTGCCGACTGCATCGGCAAATCCGTCACGCACGTCCATGACGAGTCAGGATAGCGCGGCTGGATAAGACTACTGGCGAGTCGAGCATCCGCGATCGGATGGGCGGCGATCACCGCTGCGCTGCCAGCACGGCGCGCAGGCGCTGCCAGTGCTCGCCTTCCCAGAACAGGCGCCCGCAGCCTTCGCAACGTCCGAAGCGGTCGTACCGCGCGCGTACGGTGGGCGGCAGGTGTTCCTCCACCTGCGCCTTGGCCACGGCCTGCAAGGCCGAATTGCAGTGCGGGCAGCGCGTGAAGGGGCGGGCGCTGCGCGCCAGGTCCAGCCGCTCGACGACCTCGCGCAGCTGCTGCTCCGGGTGCAGTGCATGCACGTAGCAGCCGTGCGTGATGCTGGCCCGCATGAGCAGGCCACGGTCGCGCGTCAGCACGACGCGGCCCTGCGCCGCGGCGATGCATTCGATCTCCTCGCCGGCGAATCCGTTGTCGTGCAGGGTGTCCAAGCCCATCATGCGCAGCAGGCGGGCGACGGTGCCGAGGTGGCAATCGGCAACGAAGCGCGTGTCGCGCAGCGGCTGCTCGCGCACGCGCAGCAGCGGCGTGACGTCGAAGGCCTCGAACTTCGGGTACACCGCCACGCGGTCGCCGTCGCGCAGGAGGGCGCCGAAGCCGACCGACTCGCCATTGAGCAGGATGAGCTCCACCTCGGTGTGGGGAACCCCCAGCGCTTCGATCATGTGCTTGGTGGTGGCGGCGCGGGCACAGGGCACGCTGAACTCGCGCCGCCGGCGCGCGGGGGCGAGGAAATCGTTCAGCTCCTCGTAGAAGCGGAAAGTGGCCGTCACCATTGGAGGCTTCAGGGTACGCCGGCCGCCGTGCTGCCGGTGATCTGGCCCATTGGAGCCATGGCGGGGACATCGTCGGCGATGCGAGGCTCGATGGTTCGGGCGGCCCGTGCAGGCTCGACCGTCCGCCACCCACCGACCAGGACCCGCTCCCATGGCAACCGCTCTCCCTCGCCGCGCCCTCGCTGCGGTGCTGGCCGCCTTCGCACTGCTCCTGAACACGGCTTGCGGGGGCGGCGGCGACGGCGAGGCCTCGTCGCCGGAACCATCGCCGCCCCTGGCGTCGGCAGCACCGGTCTCGCGCATGTTCGTGGCCGGTGACAGCCTGGCCGACGTCGGCACCTTCGGCCTGAAGGCCACGGTGCAGAACGCGGCCGACCGGGCCACGGGCTATCCGATCTATCCGGACCTCGTCGCGGCGGACCTCGGTGTCGACCCCCTTTGCAACCACTTCTCCAGTGACGACGGCGAGACCTTCACCCGCAACGAGGCCTGCACCGACTTCGCCGTCGGCGGTGCGCAGGTCGTGAATCCGGTCACCCGCGGTGGATCGAACGTTCCCCTGTCGCTGCAGGACCAGCTCGAGGCCGCCGTCGAAACCAACGGAGGGGCCTGGCAAGCCGGCGACCTGGTCGTGGTGGACGCCGGCGCCAACGATGCGGCGGCCCTGGCGGACGCCTACCTCGACGCCCGCCAGGGCGGCACGGCAGAAGCGGCGATCTACAGCGCCCTGCTCGCGCAACAGCTCGATGCATCCGACATTGCCGACGCCCTCGCGCAATCCGACGGCGAAGCGCTTGCGGCCGGCCGGTACATGCAGGCGCTGGCGCAGACCTACTGGAACACCGTGAAGGCCAACACGCTGGACAAGGGCGCCACCCGCGTCGCGCTGCTGGACGTGCCCGACATCACGCGCACGCCGCGCTTCCGCGCCATCGCGGCCGGGCTGGACCCCGGCGGACCCGTCACGGGTGCCGAATTCGAGGCGGCGCTGCGGCAATGGATCGTGGGCTTCAACACCGAGCTGGCCCGGCTCGCCGCTGACGAGCCGCGGGTGGCGCTGGTGCCGTACTTCGACGCGTTCACCGCGCAGCACACGCGGCCGGCCGAGTTCGGCCTCACCAACGTCACCGATCCGGCCTGTCCGCCCGCCGGCGACTTCGAGGCGTGCACCGATGCCGCCCTCGATGCGTCGCCGCCTGCGGGACTCGCCGCGGGCTGGTGGAAGACCTGGTTCTACTCCGACGAGTTCCACCCCTCGCCGCGTGGACACGAACTGCTGGCGGCGACGGTCCTGCAGGCGCTGGACCGTGCCGGCTGGCGCTGAACGCGGATACGGGTCCGCAGCCTGCGTCCGTCAGGGCAGGTAGCGCTCGCTCCAGGCCGCGATGAGATTGGCGGCGTAGACGGCGTCGCTGCGGCGCCGCAGCAGGTGGTCGGCGTCGGCCAGCGACACGAAGCTCTTGGGGTGCTTCGCGTTGACGAACAGGCCGGTGGCGTTGCCTATCGGCACCGTGTCGTCCACCGGCGAGTGCAGGATCAGCAGCGCGCGGCCCAGCGCGGCTACCTTCTCGCGCACGTTCTGCTCGGCCGCGTCGGCCAGGAATTCGCGCCGGATCCGGAACGACCGCCCGGCCAGCTGCACCAGCGCCTCGCCGCGGGCCTCGATCTCGGGGACCTGCTCGCGAAAGAGTCCGGCGACGTGGGCGACGTCGCTGGGCGCGCCTAGGGTGGCGACGGCCCGCACCTCGGGCAGCGCGGACGCGGCCACCAGCACGGCGGCGCCGCCCAGGCTGTGGCCGATCAGCAGGGAAGGCGCCTGGTGGCTGCGCCGCAACCAGTCGGCCGCCGCCACCAGGTCCTGCACGTTGGACGAGAAGTCGGTGTTGGCGAACTCGCCCTCGCTGTGGCCCAGCCCGGTGAAGTCGAAGCGCAGGACCGCGATGCCGTGCTCGACCAGCGCCTGGGCGATGCGGCTGGCGGCGAAGATGTCCTTGCTGCAGGTGAAGCAGTGGGCGAACAGGGCGTGGGTACGCGGTGCCTCGTCCGGTGCATCCAGTCGCGCTGCGAGCAAGGACCCGTGCGCGCCGGGGAAGGAAGCCGCTTCGCTCTTCATGGCTGGCGCTCCAGCGTGACCCGGTCCCAGTGGCCCCGGCTCGCGGCGGCCTCGTAGGTGCTGTGCAGGAACTGCAGCAGCGTGGCGTCGGGATCGGCCGCGGTGCGCACCGCCTCGTAGGGCAGGACGAACTCGCGCGCTTGCGGGTGGTACGCAGCGGCTGCCGGTGCCACCGGCGCCGTGGCATAGCCCGGCGGCTCCGGGTACGCGTAGGCATAGAACGCGGCCTCGTCCACCGGGCCGCCGCCGGGCCAGAACCCGGCGCTGCAGCACTCGTGCGAGTAGGCCTCCACCATCACGTAGTCGGGGCAGTTGGGCGCGCCGCCTGGATGGCGCGGCGCCGTGCGGCCGGAAAAGCGCGTCACCGCCAGGTCGAAGCTGCCCCAGAAGAAATGCACCGGGCTCTGCTTGCCGGTGAAGCTGCTGCGGTAGCGCTTGAACACGCGATCGGCCTGGATCGTCGCGCGCCACCAGCGCTGCACCGCATCGCGGTCGTAGGCCGAGTGCTGCTCGTCCTCGGCAAAGGGAATCGCCACCTCGACCTCGCTCGGTCGGGCATGGATCCGCAGCTCGACGCCCAGTTCGTCCAGGGCCTGCCGGTACTGCGCGTAGAAGCGGGCCACGGATTGCGGCGCCAGCGCGAACTGGCGGCTCTCACCGTCGCCCGTGCGCAGCACCAGCCGGTGGTCGACGAAGTCGAACTCCACCACCAGCAGGCGCGCACCGGCCGGCATGGGGCTGGTGCTCAGCCCGCGTTCGGAGACGTACAGCGTGCACTGCCACCAGTGGTTCTCCATGGGCGCCAGCGCCAGCCGGGTCTTGCCCACGATCTGGGTCCACATGTGCAGGGTGGCCAGGGTGTCGCGCCAGCCGGCCAACGGCAAGGGTGGCCAGGCCGTCGAAGTCGATGCCGCGGGCGCCATGGATGCCCCGCCTAGCGGCCGGACTGCAGGAAGTCGACGAAGCCTCGCAGGAACTGCTGCAGCTGCGCCTTCACTTTCTCGTCGGCCAGGGTTCCGGCTTCGTCGAACACCTGTCCGGCGCGCGAGACCATCAGCCGCCCGCCGAACCAGGGCCGGGTGCCCAGCGTGCGCAGCACCGGCAGCCAGGCGTTCTGCGCCAGGATGGTTCCGAAGCCGCCGGGCGAGGCGCCGATCACGGCGACCGGCCGGTTGCCGAACACCCGCGCGATGTCCGCCGGCGGCCGGCTGAGCCAGTCGATGCCGTTCTTGAGCACGCCGGGGACGCCGTTGTTGTATTCGGGCGTGACCAGCAGCAGCGCGTCGCTGGCGACGATGCGCTCCTTCAGCTGCTGCACGGCCGGCGGAATGCCGGTGCGCGCTTCGTCGTCGCCGTCGTACAGCGGGATGCCGTGCAGGGTCGCGATGTCCAGCTTCGCGCCGGCCGGCACCAGGCCGGCGGCGGCGCGCAGCAGCGCCGTGTTGTACGAGCCCGAGCGCAGGCTGCCGGAGAGGCCGAGGATGCGGGTCATGCTGTCCTTCCTGGGCGAAGTCCGACTGCACGATAGCACCGGTGGCCGCCCGGCGACGGCGGATCAGCCGAACAGCTTCTTCGCGATGCCGGCCACGTGCTTGCCCTGGAACTGAGCCATGCCCAGTTCCTGCGGGCTGGGCATGCGCTCGCCCTGGCCGCCGGCGATCGTGGAGGCGCCGTAGGGGCTGCCGCCCTTGATCTCGTCCAGGCCCATCTGGCGCTGCTCGGCATAGGGCAGGCCGACCACGACCATGCCGTGGTGCAGCAGGGTCGGGATGAAGGTGAGGATGGTGCTTTCCTGGCCGCCGTGCTGGGTGGCCGAGGAGGTGAACACGGAGCCCACCTTGCCGACCAGCTTGCCCTGCGCCCACAGGCCGCCGGTCTGGTCGATGAAGTTGCGCATCTGCGCCGTCACGTTGCCGAAGCGGGTGGGCGAGCCGAAGACGATCGCGTCGTAGTCGGCCAGGTCGGACGGCTGGGCCACGGGGGCCGCCTGGTCGGCCTTGCCGCCGGCGGACTTGAACGCATCCGCGGGAACGGTCTCGGGTACGCGCTTGAGATCGACGCTCACGCCCGGCACCGTGCGTGCGCCTTCGGCGACCGCATGGGCCATCGTTTCGATGTGTCCGTAGAAGCTGTGGTAGAGAACGAGCACTCGTGCCATCTGGAAATGAACCTCGCTGGAATGGTTGGGGGATCCAGGCGACTCTAGTGCCGGATGGGCGCCGATTTATTGCTGGAACAGCAATGGAGCGGTGCGGCCGAGTCGATAATCGACGAGGCTCATTGCACGGGGTTGCAGCAACGATGGATCGCCTTCAGTCCATGCGCGTGTTCCAGCAGGTGGTGGAAGAGGGCGGATTCGCCGCCGCGGCGCGCAAGCTCGACCTCGCGCCGGCCGTGGTCACCCGGCTCGTGAGCGACCTGGAGAAGCACCTCGGGGTCCGGCTGCTGCAGCGCACGACCCGCAGCCTGTCGCTGACGCAGGCCGGCGAGGCCTACCTGGACCGCCTGCGCACCATCCTGTCCGACATCGACGATGCCGATGCGATGGTGCAGTCGCAGACCCGCGAGATGAGCGGCACGGTGCGCGTGCTGGCGCCCCCCGTCGCCGCGACCCACATGCTGGCGTCCGCCATCATCGGCTTCCAGCGGACGTATCCGGGCGTGCGGGTCGACGTGCACGTGGAGGACTCGCCGGACCCGGCGGTCCACGAATACGACCTCGCCGTGCTGACCAGCACGGCCAACGTCGACTCGAACGTGATCGCCCGGCCCATCATCCTGAGCTACGCCGTGTTCTGCGCCTCGCCCGACTACCTGAAGCGCCATGGCGAGCCCGGGCGGCCGGAGGAACTGCAGCGGCACCGGTGCCTGCGGCTGCGCTCCCCCAGCGTGCGCCTGGGCCCGATGCGGCTGCTGGACCCCACGGACCAGGACCGGATGCTGGAGCTGGACGTGCCGGCGGTGATGACCGCCAACCACACCGACACCCTGTTGCGCGCCACGCTGGAAGGCGGCGGCATCAGCAGCCAGCCGATCGACCTGCTGGCGCCGCTGCTGAAGGCCGGCAGCCTGCAGCGCGTGCTCGCGCCCTGGATCACGGCCCGCCTCAGCCTGGTGGCGGCGCTGCCGAGCCGGCAGTACATGCCGGCCCGCACGCGCGCCTTCCTGGACTACCTGCTGGAGCACGTCCGGTCGTCGATCCAGGGGCTGGACGTGGACATGCCGCAACCCTGAGGGGTGCCGGTCCGCCGTTGTTGCCGCATCGGCAACGGTCAACTGCCGCCAATCGGGTTTTTCCGGCGCGCCGGGCTGCCTACAGTCGACTCGACACCGACCGGAGGACCCACACCCATGACCACCGCCGCACGCAGCTGCCCCCATTCGACGCTCGTCGAGATCGCCACCGGGCCCGTCCGTTGGTGGGCGGATCTCGCACCTTCCGATGGAGGCAGCGGACTGCACCCCACGCCGCACGAGCTGCTGGACTCGGCACTGGCAGCGTGCACCGTCCTCACCCTGAAGCTGTACGCCAGGCGCAAGAACATTCCCCTGGAAGGCGTGCAGGCCCAGGTGAGCAGGGAGCCCGGCGGGGGGGTGCAACGGATGAAGCGACGCCTGGAGCTGGCCGGGCCGTTGACGGCCGGGCAGCGCAAGGACCTGCTGCGCGTGGCAAATGCCTGCCCCATCCACGAGACGCTCGCCGGCAGCTTCGAGGTGCACACGCAGCTGGTGGAGTGACGTCCGGCGCGGCTGTAGTCGCACGCCGACCGCAAGCGTCAAGCCCAGCCGACACGTGCTGGTGCCGCGGCAGCCCTTGGCCGGGGTGCGCCTGCCGGAACAATGTCCGGCAGAAAGGAGCAAGACCATGCGTACCCGACTTCTCACCCTCACCATCGCGCTGGCCGGTGCCTTCGCCGGCGGCGCCTTCGCCGCGGACGGCATGAGCAAGGACGCCTACAAGGCGGCCAAGGACAAGATCGAGACCCAGGCCAAGGCCGACAAGAAGGCCTGCGAGGCCATGAAGGACAACGCGCAGGACGTCTGCGAAGCCGAGGCCAAGGCCAAGGAGAAGATCGCCAAGGCCGAACTGGACGCCCAGAACAAGCCCGGCGCGCGGGCGGACGAGAAGGTCCGCATGACCAAGGCCGAGGGCACGTACGAAGTGGCCAAGGAGAAGTGCGAGGACCAGAAGGGCACCGCCGCCGAGGCGTGCAAGAAGGACGCCCGCGTGGCCTATGACAAGGCCCGGGCCGACGCGCAGGCCAAGGGCGCGAGCGACACGCGCGCGGCCGGCGCGAACAAGCCCAAGTCCTGAGGCCTCAGCCGGGGAGCATGAAGCCGGCCAGGAACGCCGCCAGTTCGTGGTGCCCGTCCAGCGGCAGTACGTGGGCGATGTACTGGTCGGGCCGCACCACGACCAGTGCACCCTGCGCGCGGTCCACGCCGCGCAGGTCGAAGATGTCCGGGCCGTTCTTCAGGTCCGGGCAGAACACCTTCTCGTAGTCGCGCAGGCCGTACCGGCCCTTGCGCGGCAGCAGCAGCGCGGGCATGGCCTCGATCGCCAGCTCGCGGTGCGACGCCTGGAAGATGGCGCGCAGGTCGAACACCGCATCGATGTCCTGGCCCGGCCGCGTGTAGCGGCGCACCGGTGACTCGGGCGACTCCTCCAGGAACCGGCACAGCCCGGCCACGCCGGCGGCGGCATCCCTGTGGTCGTTGGCGCCGGCAAAGGCATACAGCCGCCAGCGCCCGTCGGCCTTGCCGGCATGGCCCAGGTGCTGCGGGCGGGCATCCGTGATGCGCACCACCGGGGCCGAATGGAAGCGGGTTCCGATGACGAAGCCACGCGCCAGGTGCTGGTGCGTCGCCTCCCCGCAGATGAGCGACGGGCGGTAGTGCGTGCCCATGCCGGCCGTGAAGCGGCCGTGCTGCTCGAAGTAGCGCTGGAATTCCTTGGGATCGACACCTTCGGCCACGCTCCCGGCGCCTTCCTTCGCGCGGTCGCTGAACATCTTGGCCCACTCGCGGTCGAAGTCGATCAGCTCCTGGGCCGCCGGCTGGCGCTCCTGCGTATAGGTGTGCAGCAGCTCCGGCGCGCACTGCCCCCGCAGCACGGCGGCCAGCTTCCAGCCCAGGTTGAAGCTGTCCTGCATGGAGAAGTTCATGCCCTGCCCGGCCTTGGGGCTGTGGGTGTGGCAGGCATCGCCGGCGATGAAGACGCGCGGCCGCTGCGTGCCGGCCTGCCCGGCCGGCACGTCGTCGTACTGGTCGCAGATGCGCTGGCCGATCTCGTAGACCGACCACCAGGGCACTTCCTTCACCTCCAGCGTGTAGGGGTGCAGGATGCGCTGCGCGGCCGCGACGAGCTGCTCGATCGTGATGTTGCGGCTGGCGACGCGTTCGTCCTCGCCCAGCTTGTCCATCTCCACGTACAGCCGCACCAGGTAGCCGCCCTCGCGCGGGATCACCAGCAGGTTGCCCTGGGAGGACTGCACCGCCGACTTGTAGCGGATGTCCGGGAAGTCGGTGACGGCCAGCACGTCCATCACGCCCCAGGCCTGGTTGGCCGAATCGCCCACGAGCTGGCGGCCGATCGACTTGCGCACCGCGCTGCGCGCTCCGTCGCAGCCGACCACGTAGCGGGCCAACACCGTCTCCACCTGGCCCGCGTGGGCGGCATCGGTCCGCTCCATCCTGACCGTGACGGGGTAGTCGGCTGCGTCGCGGTCCACCGCCACGTCCAGCACGCGGCGCGAATAGTGCGGCTCAAGCCGGCCGGGCGACTGGCGCATCACGTCCAGGTAGAAGTCGTGCACCCGCGCCTGGTTCAGCACCACGTGCGGGAATTCCGAAAGGCCGTCCTCGGTGTCCTGCACGCGGCCGTGGCGCACGATGGTCGCCGGCTGCCGGGCGTCCGGCTTCCAGAACGTGACCTCGTTGATCCAGCAGGCTTCCTTGAGCACCCGCTCGCTGAAGTTGAAGGCCTCGAACATCTCCATGGTGCGGCAGGCGATGCCGTCGGCCTGCCCGAGCTGCAGCGGGCCGTCCTTCTGCTCGACGATGGCGGTGCGGATGTCGGGGAAGGCGGCCAGTTGCGCCGCCAGCGTCAGCCCGGCCGGGCCGCTACCCACGACCAGCACGTCGACCTGCGCCGGCACCGCGTCGGCATGGACCGCCGCCTCGCTGGATGGCTCGGCGAGGTGGGGGTCGCCGGGCCTGAAACCGTCCAGATGGAATTGCATCCCCTTATTGTGCCGAGCGCGGCCGCAGGCCTCGCTGTGCGGGAATCGGCTCCACCGGCCATCCCAGGTCCCCGAGCGCCTGCCGCACCGCCTGCGGCAGCGGCGTGTGCGGCTCCGGACCGATCAGTGCCTCCAGCCGCTCGTTGGCCAGCCGGTGCGGCGTGGTCCAGAGATAGCGCATCTGCGCCAGCGACGACCAGGTCGGCACCAGCAGGCCGGCTGCGCGGATCAGGGGCCAGGGCAGGCTGCTGACCTTGGCCGCCTGTCCGGGACGCAGCCAGCCCGCTTCGTGCGCGACCGCCTCCAGGGCGTCGCACCAGTCCTGCCCCGTCAGGGCATGGCCTGCGAAGTGCAGCACCTGCGCGCCGTCCAGGCGCTCGTGGTGCCGCGCCACGCGCTCGAAGGTGCGCGCCAGGTCGGGCAGGTAGGCCCAGGGCGTGGCGACGTCCCGTGCGCCCGGCAAGGCGATGCGGCCGCGCCGCAGGTCCTTGGCCAGGACCCTGTCCAGCAGGCTGCCGTGGCCGCTGCCGAAGAAGTCGCCGGCGCGGATCACCACGCTGCGCAAGCCGCTGGCCGCGTGCGCCTGCGCGAGTTGCTCCTCCAGCTCGACCCGCAGCGCGCCTTTCAACGTGCTCGGTTGCCGGGGCGTGTCTTCGTGCAGCAGCGCGGGCATGGCGGCACCGAAGTTGTAGACGTTGCCCGGGAACAGCAGCAGCGCGTCCAGGCGCCGGGCGATGTCGATGGCGGCCCGCATCATGCCGGGCGCCTCGGCGCGCCAGGCCGCATCGGTGTAGGCGGCCGGGTTCATGGCGTGCACCACCACGTCGACGCCGGCGGCGCGCGTCGCCAGGGCCGCGGGATCGGCCAGGTCCGCTTGCAGCCACTGAACGTTGCCGGCGGCCGCGCCGGCGGCACGCAGCGGCCTACGGTGCTGGGCCAGCACGCGCCAGCCGGCGGCATCGAAGGCGCGCACGGCGGCGGCGCCGAAGCGGCCGGTGGCGCCGAGGATCAGGACGGTTCGCAGGGGCTTGTTCATCAGGGTTCCTTCCACGTTGGGGGGTGCACATCGGCACCGATGCGATGGATTGTGGGAAGCGCCGGCCTATTCGACAATTGCCTATCGGTTGATGGCAGCTATTCAGGAATGAAGAACGATTTCGACTGGGGCCTGGCCCGCTCCTTCCTGGCCGCGCTGGAGCACGGCAGCCTGCTCGGCGCCGCCCGGGCCCTGCGCGCCAGCCAGCCCACGATAGGCCGGCACATCGCGGAGCTGGAATCGCAGCTGGGTGTCACGTTGTTCGAGCGCACCGGGCGCGGCCTGCTGCCCACCGCAATGGCCCTGCAGCTGGCCGAGTCGGCCCGGGCCATGGAGGCCGGGGCGCTGGCGCTGGCCCGCCGCGCCACCGGCGCGCAATCGGCCGAAGCCGGCAGCGTGCGCATCACCGCCAGCCAGCCGGTCGCCTGCTACCTGCTGCCGGCCGTGCTGGCGCAACTCCGCGCGGAGCTGCCCGACATCCAGGTCGAACTGGTGGCGAGCAACGCGGTGGCCAACCTGTTGCGGCGCGAGGCCGACATCGCCCTGCGCATGGTGGCGCCGGACCAGGCCACCCTGGTCGCGCGGCGCATCGGCCGGGTGACGCTGGGCACCTATGCGCACCGCGACTACCTGCGTCGCCGCGGCACGCCACGCGAACCGGCCGACCTCCTGGGCCACGAACTGGTCGGCAGCGACCGCAACGAGGACATCCTGCAGGGCTTCGCGGATTTCGGGCTGCCCGTGCAGCGCGAGCAGTTCCAGCTGCGCACCGACGACCTGGTGGTGTACTGGCAGGCCGTCCGCGCAGGCCTGGGGATAGGGTTCGTGGCCGACTTCCTGGCGCGCACGGATCCGGCCGTCGTGCCCGTGCTGCCGATGCTGAAGATCCCGCCGTTGCCGCTCTGGCTGGCGGTGCACCGCGAGGTGCGGGCGAATCGCCGCATCCGCGCGGTCTACGACTTCCTGGCGCAGGCCGTGCCGCGCGTGCTCTGAAGCCGGGCTGGCGGCTGCATCCGTGGCTGAGCCCTGGATGGACGAGCCAACCGGGGGTTAACCGTTGGCAACGCCGCTCGATGTCTGGCGGCAAACGTTGCAGTTTTGCGCCCGATCCGAACGGCCGCCGCTGGCACGCTACAGACTCGAACAACCTCCAAGGAGTCTCCCATGAAGCTGGCCACCTGTTCCCTGCTGCTCGCCGTCGCCCTGGCCGGCTGCAGCAACACCCCGATGATGCGATCGTCTCCGACCGCCTCGTCCGGCGCTTCCGGCACGACGATGGGGGCGTCGAGCGGCATGCGGGCCGAGATGAATTCCCGGATGTGCCAAGTCTTCCGCAGCTACCAGGGTCGTGGCGAGGACTCGTGGGTGCAGGAACGCTGCACCATGCACCTCGGGGCCGAGGGCTGCAACAGGTGCCTGTCGGGGCAGTGATCGCCCGGGTCGGATGCCGGGCCGCTCCAGCGTGGGCGGCTCGACCTCCGCCACCCAGGGGTGGCCGTCAGGTCGTGCTGCCCGCCGGGCCACCCGTTCACACTAGCAGCGCGACCGCGTAGATCCCGATCATCACGAAGGCCAGCACGAACTTGCCCAGCATGCCGGCCAGAAGGCCCAGCCAGGTCGCGATGCC
Organism: Ramlibacter sp.; assembly: GCF_035627355.1. Lineage (GTDB taxonomy): Bacteria > Pseudomonadota > Gammaproteobacteria > Burkholderiales > Burkholderiaceae_C > Ramlibacter. Next base: position 29,532 of record NZ_DASPLW010000038.1, on the reverse strand, counting down.
GACGTGCACGGCGCGGCCATGGTCGCGGCGGTCCCAGTATTCGCCGATGAAGGCACCCACCAGCGGCATGAACAGCACGCCGACGATGCCCATGAAGATGCCGGCCACGGTGCCCAGTGCCGCACCGAACAGGGCCTTGCGACTGGCGCCGACGCGCCGCGCGCCCAGCACCGCCGCGACGTAGTCCAGCAGCCAGGCGAGGATCGCCAGCACGGTGACGGTGGCGACCGCGAACCAGCCGACGCGCGTGAAGTCGTCGATCCAGGCGCCCAGCACGATGCCGGCCAGCACGAACAGCGTGCCCGGCAGCGCCGGCAGCACGATGCCCGCCAGTCCCAGCAGGATCAGGGCGGTGCTCAGGATCCACCACAGGGAGTCGGCCATGTCGTCCTTTCTCTTCCCGACGAAGGGGCGCGGTCACTGTAGCCGCCGCGCAGCGCCGGCGGGGCTCACCGGGCCCACAGGAGCCAGGCGGTGGTCCATCCGAGGGCCAGCGACAGCACGGGGATGACCACCAGCAGGCCGCGGTGGCGTTGCGGCAGCGCGAACAGCAGGCCGAGGGTGAACAGCGCGGTCGGCTCCGGCATCAGGCCGGCCACCTCGGCCTGGGCCCAGCCGCGGCCGGCCAGCGGCGCCACCAGCGGATAGGCCACCAGCGCCGCCAGGGCGCAGCCCAGTGCGGCTCCGGCCTGCCAGGCGGGAGGCCGGGTCGAAGCGGGCCGCGTGCCGAGCACCAGCAGCAGCGCGGCCTGCAGCGCCCAGGCTCCGGCCAGCCAGGGCGCCGCCGTGTTGATGTCGGCATGGCGCTGCCAGTGGAAGGCCCAGGCGACCCAGCCCCAGGCGGCCGCCAGCACGATCCCCGACCACCGGGCTGTTACGCGCGGGTGGTGCAGCGCCGCCCACAGCCAGGCCAACCCGATCGCCAGCAGCAGGAATTGCCAGGGCCAGGCTTCGCGGTTGTGTGCTTCCAGCAGGCGCCCCCAGGTGCGCGCCGAGAACATCAGGAAATCCGAGGGCCGGTAGGTCCACCACTCGGACATGGCTCAGAGCTGGCCGATGTGGGATTCGATGCGACGACGCAGCGCCGCATCCGGCATGGGGCCGGATGCGGCCGCCAGGTTCTCCCGCACGTGGTCCACGCGGCTGGTGGCCGGGATGGCGCAGGTGATCGCCGGGTGCGAGACGATGTGCTTGAGCACCAGCTGCGCCCAGCTGCGGCAGCCGATCTCGGCCGCGAAGGCGGGCAGCGGATGCCGCGCCAGCCGGTCCACCAGCTCGCCTTGGCGGAAGGGGCGGTTGGCCAGCACCGCGATGCCGCGCTCGCGCGCCAGTGGCAGCAGGCGCTGCTCGGCTTCGCGGTCGACCGGGTTGTAGGTGAGCTGCACGAAGTCCAGCGGGTGCGTGCGCATCACCTGCTCGAAGTCCCGGTGGCGCCGGCCTTCCGAGGTGGTGATGCCGACGTAGCGCACGCGGCCGGCCTGCTTCATCGCCTGCAGCATGGGCAGCTGCTGCTCCCAGGCCAGCAGGTTGTGCACCTGCAGCAGGTCGAAGCGCGGCACGCGCCAGAGCTGGCGCGACTGCTCGACCTGGGCGGCGCCATCCGAGGAGGTCCAGACCTTGTCGGCGGCGAACAGCGCCTTGGGCATGCCCAGCTTCTGCAGCCCGTCGCCGACCACCGGCTGCGCCGAGCCGTACATGGGCGAGGAATCGATCAGCCGCCCGCCCGCCGCGAAGAAGGCCCGCATCACCTCGGTGGCCTGCTGCCGCCCTTGCGGATCCTTGCCGACGTTGAAGGTGATCCAGGTGCCGAGCCCGACCACGGGCAGCTGCTCGCCCGAGGAGGGGATCGCCTTGGTCAGCGGCGCGGGCGTTTGCGCCAGCACGGGCAGTGCGGGCAGGGCAGGCCCACCCAGCCACTGGAGCAGGTGGCGGCGGTTCATGGCGGCAGGTTAGCAAGATCCCACGGCATCGTGCACGGCGCTCCCGGCCCTTAGGCGCTTCCCCCGATGCGAGCGGGCCCTCCCCGGTCCAGGATGTACTGGCAAGCAGAACGTTGGAGGGAGGGCGCCGTGAGCGAGCTCGTACGTCTCTATCGCTACCGGGAGCTGTTGAGCGCGCGCCGCGCCCTGTCGGCACAGGAACTGCAGCAACGGCTGGAGATCTCGCCGGCCACCTTCAAGCGCGACCTCGCCAAGCTGCGCGACCAGATCGGCCTGCCGATCCGCCACGACCGCGAGCGGGGCGGCTACGTGCTGGAGCCGGGTGACAGCCACGAGCTGCCCGGCCTGTGGTTCCGCCCCGAGGAGATCCAGGCGCTGGTCACCATCCGGCACCTGCTGGAGCAGCTCGAGCCCGGCATGCTGGGCCCCAGGCTGCGGCCGCTGCAGGACCGGCTGGCGCAGCTCATGGCCAGCCACGGCCTCGCGCACGAGGACGTGGCGCGCCGGATCCGGCTGGTGCACGCCGGCAAGCGGCAGCTCGAGCCGCAGCACTTCGAGGCGGTCGCCGCGGCCACCCTGGGCCGGCACCGGTTGCGCGTGCGGCACTTCAACCGCCAGAGCGGCGAACGGAGCGAGCGCACCCTGTCGCCGCAGCGGCTGGTGCACTACCGCGACAACTGGTACCTCGATGCCTGGTGCCACCTGCGCGAGGGCCTGCGCAGCTTCTCGGTCGATGCGCTGTCGGACGTGCATGTGCTGGAGGAAGCCGCGACGGAGATCGACGATGCGGTCCTCGACGAGCAGCTCGGCGCCGGCTACGGCATCTTCGGCGGTTCGGCGGGGGCCTGGGCGGTGCTGCGGTTCACCCCGGAGCGCGCGCGCTGGGTGAGAAGGGAGCAGTGGCATCCGAAGCAGCGCGGCCACGACGAGCCCGATGGCGGCTACGTGCTGGAGGTGCCGTACTCGGACGACCGGGAGATCCTGGGGGACATCCTGCGCTTCGGCGCGGACGTGGAAGTGCTGGGGCCGGCGGACCTGCGGCGCAAGGTGCATGCGGCCTCGCTCGCCATCGCGGCCCGGTACGTGTAGCCGCAACCGGGCGGGGCGCGTTTCGTCCGCATCGACGGTCGATCGGCAGCGGCCGAATGCCGCGACAATCCGTCCGCCGCCATTGATTCCTCCCCCTCCGCCATCTCCACCGCCCTGCTGCTTGCCGAAGCCCTCGGCACGCTGGCCTTTGCCGTGTCCGGCCTGATCGCCGCGGCCGGCCGCCGGTTCGACGCGGTCGGCGTGGTGATGGTGGCCGGCGTCACGGCGTTCGGCGGCGGCACGCTGCGCGACGTGCTGCTGGATCGCCGGCCCTTCTTCTGGGTCGAGCGGGTGGAGTGGCTGTGGGCGCTGCTGGTGCTGTGCCTGCTGGCGATGCTGATGCTGCGCGCGCGGCACTTCGGCATCACGCGTCGCGCCATCCTGTGGCCCGATGCCATCGGGCTGGGGCTGTTCACCGCCAACGGCGCGCAGATCGCCCATGCGATGGACCTGCCGGCGCTGGTGTGCGTGCTGATGGGAATGATCACCGCGGTGTTCGGCGGCGTGATCCGCGACGTGCTGTGCAACGAGCTGCCGGCCGCCTTCAGCGACCACCGCCCCTATGCCGTGTGCTCGTTCGCTGGCGGCTGGGTGCTGCTGGGGGCGCACGCCCTCGGCTCGCCGGTGTGGCTGGCGCTGGTGATGGCGACGGTGGCCACCGCCGGCCTGCGCATGGCGGCCGTGTTCAGCGACTGGTCGCTGCCGCCCTGGAAGGCGCACGAGGACGCCTGACCCGTCCGGGCGGCGGCTTCAGGCCGGCCAGCGTCTGCTCGATCGCCAGTTGTGCCGCCGCGATGCTGTCCTCCAGGCTGAAGCCGAAGTAGAACCGGTAGTAGTGCCAGGTCGAGGCCGCGAGCAGGTAGCGGATGTGGGCAGCTGCGAAGGCGCGCACGCGTTCGCTGCGCCGCGGTGCCCAGGCGTCGACCAGCGCGCGGATGCGGGCCCAGCGGTCCCGGGCGACGGAATCGCGGATGCGGTCGAACAGCTCCGAGTGCAGGGCGGTCGTGGTCAGGCTGGCATGGGCCTCGAACGCGGCATAGAACTTGCCCGCCGAGCGCGCCAGTTCCGGCGCGGTGGCCGGCAGGGCGGGCAGTTCCAGCCGCCGCGACACTTCGACCGCCAGTTCGTCCAGCAACTGCTCGCGCGAGGCGAAGTAGCGGAACACCGTGCGCTCGGCGATGTTGGCGCGCTGCGCCACCGAGCGCATGGTCACCTCTCGCAGCAGGCCGTCCTGGGCCTGCTGCACGGCGGCATCCAGGATCAGCTGCCGGGTCAGCTCGCCCTGGCGTTCCTTGAGGCTGGCCAGCTCGTCGCTACGGCTGCTCACACAATTCCTTTTGCAGGCACCCTGCCTGGATGTCATAGTGTATGACATCGGCTCTTTCCACAGGAGGCGTTCCATGGGCAAGCAGCAGGTGACGGTCAGGCAGGGCGAAGCCGAGTCGCTTCGCGTGATGGGGGCGGACGTCCGCTTCCTCTGCACGGGCGAGCGGACCGACAAGGCCTGGTCGCTGATGGAGGTGGGCATCCCGCGCGACGCCGGGCCGCCGCCGCACACCCATGCGTGGGACGAGGCGTACTACGTCGTCACCGGCGAGATCCGCTTCGTGGTCGATGGCCGCGAGCAGCTGGTGCGCGCCGGCGACTTCATCTACGCGCCCGGCGGCACCCCGCACGGTTTCAGCGGCGTCTCGGACGAGCCGGCCCGCATGCTGATCTTCGACGCGCCGGCCCATGCGGAATCCTTCTTCCGCGAGGTGAGCCGCGAAGTGCAGGGCCCCGCCGACATGGCCAAGGTGCCGGCGATCGGCAGCCGGCACCAGATCGACTTCCTGCCGATGCACGAGCCGGCCTGAGCCAGGGCCTACGCTGGTTCGCGAAGTGCTGGCGCCGCCATGCCGGTGGCGGCGCACAGCCGGTCCAGCGTCCAGTCGCCGCCCAGCAGCACCATGCGCGTGTGCAGGTCGTCCAGCAACGCGTCTTCCACTTCGGTGCCCAGGCAGCGCAGCGCCTTGTCGCGCACGTCGACGTACACCAGTTCGTGGTGACGTTCGAGCGCGCGCCACAGGCCGTGCGCGCCGGTGGACTGGCGCGCACCGCTGATCAGGCACAGGCCGGACCCCAGCGCCCACTCGTAGACCGCCGTCGCGATGCCGCGGCGCTGGTACTCTGGCGCGTAGCGCGAATGCGGTGCGCGCAGGTAGCGGTCGGCGCGGCGGTTCAGCTCGACCAGGCGGTTGAACACGGTGTAGCCGGCCAGCCGGCCGTGCACCACGTCCTCCACGTAGACGTAGTACTCGCCGTCGGCCTCGCGCGTGCGGAAGACCAGGCCCGGCAGGCTGGTGGGCACCGTGGCGCTGCCGGACATCGGATCACCCGGCGTGCGCAGGCGGCGGTACAGGTTGTCCAGCTCGGTGGCCAGGTCCTCGGGACGCAGGTCGACGTCGATGCGCAGCTCGGTGCAGGTGCTGAGGCCACGCGGGCGGGTCGCGTGTCGCGCGAGCTGGCGCGTGAGCCAGGAAGCCGTCGTTCCCGCGAAAGCGGGAATCCGGGGCTTCGGCCCATCGCCAAGTGCGAACGGCAATGGAAGGCTGAGGACAGACATGGCAGCTCCCTCAGACCGCCAGCAAACCGGCCCAGCAGCCGCTCATCAACCCTTCGGGCCGCGAGCTCGCGCTGACGCGCGCGCTGGTGTCCCAGGTGTCGCGCGGCACCGAGAGGCCGGCGAACACGCCGTAGCCGTCGCCGGCGCGCAGCTCGCCCGCCGCGAACAGGCTCTCACCGGCGCGGATGGAGCCGCCCGCGGCGATGCTGTCGCCGGCGCGGATGCCCCAGCCGGCGTCCAGGTGCCAGCGCGCATGGATGGCGCCGCCGCACTGGATGCCCTGTCCGGCCCGCACGCTCGCGCCGGCCTCGATGTCGCCGCCGGCGCGCACGCCCTTGCGGCAGGCGAGCTCGCCGTCCACCCGCAGCGCCTGCCCGGCCACGATGCCGCCGGCGACGTCCAGCCCTTCGCGGCAGGCGATGTCCCAGCCCGCGCGCAGCTCGCCGCCGCAGCGCACCGGTCCCTGCGCGTGCAGTCCCCAGGCGACGTGGATGTCGCCGCCCGTTTCCAGCGCGCCTTCGCCATGCAACCCGCCTTCCACCCGGATGTCCTCGCCCGCGCCCACCGGCCCGCCGGCACGCAGCCCCGCGCCGCAGCGGATCGAGCGGCCCGCGCGCAGCACGCCGTCCACGTCGATCCCGCCGCGCACTTCGATCGTGCCGGCGAACACCACCGCGGTCGCGTCGATCGCATCGACCTGCAGCACCGCGTTGGTCGGGCCGAACTGCGACAGCAGCCAGCACGCGTCGTCGATGCGGCCGTCCGCCACCAGCGCGTCCAGCAGCTGCTGGTAGTCGCCGCGGTCCTCGTGGTGGCGCACGAACCAGCGGAAGCCGGCGGCGCAGGGGCTCTTGGCCCGGATCAAGCTCTTCGTCAGGTCCATGCAGGCGATGCCGCCCGCCGGCCTCACGGGCCGGTCATGGGCAGTCCTTGGGCGGACTCGTCCCGCGAGGCGGGATCAGGCCGCAAGCGCGCTGGGTGGGGGCCCGGCGATGAAGAGGAAGCGCGAAAGGGGGGAGGGTTATCGCCGGGCGGTGGGATGTGCGACCGGCCGGTGGGGACGGATCGCACGCACGGCCGCACGCCTCGCCACGAGCGGGCGATTCATCGAGGGAGTGATGAACGAGGGGCGTGCCATGGAAGCGATGTTGTGTGTGCGTCGACGAAGCCGTCGAGCGCCCGGGCATGGTAGCCACGAAGCAATGTCGCACGCCAGCGAGCGGTTATTGCGCGCGCCGCATCGCTCGCAATACTGGCACGCATCGCAGGTGAATGCTTGCCCTGGCAGCAGGGTCTTTCCTATACTCCAGCCCATGATTCGCCTGACGCCTGTCCGTTTTGCCACCGCCGCGCTGCGCGCCGCGGGGCAATCGCGCGCGCGTGCGCTGCTGCTGCTTGCGGGCGGCCTGCAGCGAACGCCTGCGCATCCGTAGGCCCGGCGGTCCGCTTCCTTTCCCCTCCCCACGCAGACCATCGACCGCCGGGCCTGAGCACCCAGCGCGGCAGTGCGCCCCCATGGCGCCGCCGATGGAGCCTTTCACCTTCACCCGCCTGCCGCGCCGTTCGTCGCGGTGGCACCAGCCTTTGGAGGGATGGGAGATGAACATCCAGAACGTCGCGGTCGTCACCGACCTGTCGTTGCGAGAGGGCATGGCCGTGCAGCGCGCCTGCCGGATCGCCGAAACCCATGGTGCCCAGCTCAAGCTGGTCCATGCGCCGACCGGCGCACGTGAGTCGCATCCGAATGCGGCCCGCCGGCTCGCCAATGCCGCCGCCCAGATCGAGGAATCCTCGGGCCAGCCCGTGAGCGCCGTCGTGGCGCGTAACGGATTGGTGGCCGCCATCGCGGAGGAAGTCGCCGGTTGCGACCTGCTGGTGCTGCCGGACCGGCGCGAGCGCTCGCTGGCCGCCCTCGTGGCGGGGCAACCGGCGCAGCGGCTGCTGCGCATGACCGGCGTGCCGGTGCTGGTGGTGCGCTCGGTGCCGGCCGAGGACTACGGCCGCATCCTGGTGGCGGTGGACATCAGTCCCGAGTGCTTCGAGGTCGTGGCCGCGGCCGCGTCGCTGGAGCCGAGCGCGGAGCTGGAGCTGTTCCACGCCACCAGCACGCTGAAGGAGGCCTGGCTGCGTTCGGCCGAGGCCTCGGAGCAGGCAGTGCGGGCCTATCGCAAGGCCACGCACCGGCATGCGCAGCAGCGGCTGCTGCGCATTTCCGATTCCTTCTCGGCTCGGCGCAACCGCGTGCAGACCACCATCGGCCGCGGCGACCCCGCGCGGCAGGCCCTGATCCAGCAGGAGCACACCGGCGCCGCGCTGGTGGCCGTCGGCAAGCGGCGGCGCGCGGCCTGGTTCGACTTCCTGTTCGGCAGCGCCGCCCAGCGCATCCTGGGCTGGGGCCGCAGCGACGTGCTGCTGGTGCCGCAGGACCTGGGTTCCGGCGACGAACCGGTGCGCGCGCCCGCCGGCGGCGGTGCGATCGGCGCCTGGGGCGGGCTGGTGGCGATGCGCGCGGCGGACGGGGAGGGCGGCCATGTTCGCTGACGAACTCCTGGACCGGTTGCCGCTGCGCCAGTGCGTCACGCCCAGCGGCGAGGCCGTGGTGCCGTTCGCCGAGCGCAAGCTGCTCGACTGGCTGTCGCGCCCGGCGCAGTTCCAGATCACGCGCTACGGCGAGGGCGGGCAGATCCACGCGGCCAGCGAAGCGGCCCTGGGCGAGGCGCAAGCGCTGCTGCGCGAAGCGTACGGCGAGCTGATCTCGTTCGGCCAGCCGGTGGTGCACACCTGGGTCTGCCCGCGAGAGGAGCAGCTGATGGAGCCCATCATGCAGGTGCGGGTGGAGGCGCCGCGCGCACACGTGCTGCCGGTGCTGGGTGAGCTGAAGGAGCGCAACGCCGACCTGCAGGAGGTGGAACTGGAGCCCGATCGCGCCGTGCTGCGCGGCGAGATCCGGCTGGCCGAACTGCTGGGCTACGAACGCGCCGTGGAAGGCCTGACCGGCGAACCCGCCCACGTGGTCAGCCGGCTCGCCCGATACCAGCCCGCATCCAGCGGCGGCATGCCGGGGGCGGGGCGGTGGTATTCGTGACGCGACTAGGCATGGACCGGGTCAGGGAGCCGTATTCGCCGCCCCGCCTTCACCGGCTGCGAAGGCCTGTACCTCGATCTCGATCCGAGCACCATTGACCAGATCGGCACGCACGGTGCTGCGTGCCGGTAGCGCGCCCCTGAAGTGCTGCTCGTAGACGCGGTTGAATCGCTGGAACTCGGCAAGGTCGGCCAACCACACGGTGGCCTTCACCACGTCACTCATGCTGGCACCATGCTGCTGCAGGGCCTGGGCGATGGCGCTCAGCACGGCTTCGGTCTGCGACTCGATGTCGGGCAGGGGAGTGCCGTCCGGCGCACGCACGGCCATCTGGCCGGACAGGAACAGGAAATCGCCCGCCTGAACCACCTTGGAAAACGGCAGCGGCAGTTCGGATGCGAAGCGGCGGATGGTCGAAGTGCCAGTCATGTTGCGGGAATCCGACTCAATCCATCATCTTGAAACCGGTCGCCTTGACGATCTGGCGCCACTTGGCGGTCTCGCGGGCGATCCGCTCGGCAAAGAGTGCTGGCGAGGTGGGGGCCGCCTCGACGGTCAGGGCCTTCAGCCTTTCAGTGAGATCGGGCTCTCGCAGCGCCTGCTGCAACGACTTGTTCAGCGCATCCACCATGGCGTCCGGTGCGGCGGCGGGCATGAGCAATCCATACCATTCCTGGAGCGACAGGTCCTCGAACCCGGCCTCCTGGAAGGTCGGGACCTCGGGCGTCGCGGCGGCGCGCTTCGCGCCGGAGGTGGCCAGCACGCGGAGTTTGCCGCTCTGCAGGTGCGGCACCACGTCCGCCAGCATGCCGACATAGGCGGGGATCTGGCCACCCAGCAGGTCCTGCACGGCTGGCGCAGCCCCCTTGTAGCCCACGTGGAGCATCTCGAAGCCAGCCGACTTTCCCAGCATGAGGCCGACGAAGTGCGGCGAGGCGCCGGTGGCCGGCGAGCCGTAGGTGGCATTGCGCGGGTCGGCCTTGCACCAGTCGACGTACTGGCCGATGGTGCGGGCCGGATTGGCCGTGCTGCTGGTGACCAGCGCGAAGTCGAGCGTGCAGGCAACCGTGACCGGCTTGAAGTCGCGCAGGGCGTCGTACGCGAGCGATTTGTAGATGTGCGGATAGAGCGTGAGGATCGAGCCGGGTGTCTGGAGGATGGCCGAGCCGTCCGCCGCGGCGCGCTTCACGGCTTCGACGCCGATGCGTCCGCCGGCACCGGCGCGGTTCTCCACGATGACGCTGGGCGCGTACTGCGGCTGGATCCTGGCGGCCAGGAGGCGCGCAATAGCGTCGTTGCTGCCACCGGCGGGGAAGCCCAGGATGATCCTGGCGACCTCGGGCGAGGACCGCGCGAACGCCAGTGGCGAAACGGCCAGGGAACTGGCGGCCAGGCCAGCGGCACCAGCGAGGATTCGACGGCGTGTGGTCATGCTTGTCTCCTTTTGAGTCGTTCGATCGAGGGGCGGGGCGAATCAGTAGTAGGCCGAAGCCGCAACGTGCACGTCCAGCAGGACGGGCGCATTCATGCCCATCGCCTGTTCGAGCGCGTGCGGCAGTTCGTCGGCACTGCGGACGGCCCTGGCCTGAACGCCAAGGCCGCTCGCGAGCCGGCAAAGGTCGACTTCGGGCTGCGAGATGAAGGATCCCGGGAATCGGTGGCTGCCGCTCGCATGGCCCCCGAACTGGCCCAGTCCGCGTCGCACGGCCATGTAGCCGCCGTTGTTGACCACCACAACCACCACCGGCACCTTCAGGTTCGCGGCGGTCCACAGGCTCTGGATGTTGAACAGTGCACCGCCGTCGCCGACCACGGCGACCACGCGCTGGTTGGGCAGGCCGAGCTGTACGCCGATGGCGGCGGGAATGCCCCACCCCAGGCCGCCGCCGGAGGTGCCGAAGTAGCGGCGGCTCCCGCCCAGGCGCAGGTGCGACTGGACCAGCGACTTGGAGAGGACCGACTCGTCGACGATGACAGCACCGGGGGGCAGCACCTGGTCGAGGGCGGCGAGCAATCGATCCGGGTGCATGCCACCGTGTGTCGCTGCGATGCCGGGGCGTGGCGCCGTGGCGTCCCCGGGCGGCGCCGGCCGCTGTGCGCTTTCTCGCCGGGTGTCGGCCAGGTCGGCCGGCACCGTCCCCGGAATTCGGATGAGCGCGAGCAGGTCGCTCAGCGCCCACCCGATATCGCACATCAGGGCCCGTTCGGCGGGATAGATCTTCCCGAGTTCGGCGGCGTCGGAACCGAGCTGCAGCAGCCGCACCCCCGGGCGGATGTAGGGTGTGTCGGGATAGCTGTACTCCATGAACATGCGTGCGCCGAGCGCGACGACCAGGTCGGCATCGCGAAGCACGGACTTGTCGGGGGAAAAGTTGCCGTGGTAGAGGGGATGGTCGTTCGGGAAACTGAGCGTGTTGGTCGTGAAGACCTCTTCGCCGAGCACCGGCAGGCACAGGCGCTCGGCCAGTTCGACAGCCAGGGGCATGGCCTGCGCCTGTCCGACTTCGTTTCCGGCAATCAGCACCGGCTGCCGGGCAGCCACCAGCGCGGCCAGGATCGGCCGCAACTCGTCCGGGTGGGCTCGCACGGTGATCCGGCTCGCCCGGCGGGCATGCTGCTCCATCGGCATGGGTTCGACCGGCGCTGACATGTGGTTCTCGTGGACCGCCATGAACACGGGGCCCGGAGTCGGTGCCTGTGCGATCTTGAGACCGCGAAGCGCGAGTTCGGCCATCTTCTCGGGCCGGCTCACGCGCCAGGCTTCCTTGGTCACCGGCCGCAGCAGCCCCGGAAGATCGGGAACTTCGCAGAACGATCCCCGACCCATCAGCCGATCGTCCTTGTCGCCGGCGATCACCAGCAGGGGCCGGGCGTCGCTCCGTGCATTGATCAGGTTGGTGAGGGTGTTCGCCGCGCCGACCGAGGTGTGGACCATGACGGCCCCGACGGTACCGGTCGCCCGGCCGAAGCCGTCGGCCATGGCGACGGCCGCACCCTCATGCAGGCACAGATGAAAATCAATGCCCTCGGACACGGTGGCATCGAGCAGGGCCAGTTCGGTCGTGCCGGGGTTGCCGAACAGGCGCTCGATTCCGTTGGCCTTCAGGACACCGAGGGTCTGCTTGGCGGCGCTGTTCATCGGGGAAAGCCTCCTGTTGCGGTTCGGGGGATCCTAGATACTTGACGCGCCGGCGCTATCCCCTTGGCGCTGCGGCTATCCACACAGCGCCGATATGACCGCCAGCACACTGCCCCTGATCGAATTCGAGCGCTTCCGCACCCGGGACGTCGATGAGGCGCGCCACCGAGCCGAGCGCCTGCTGTCCAGCCACAGCATCCAGCCAGCCGCCGGCGCCCGCCTGGACGTGCGGTACCACGCGGTCGACCTGCTCGACTGCTCGGTGCTCTATGCCCAGTACGGCGCGGCGGTGCGCCTGGATCCCGGCGCACTCGAGGACTTCTACCTGGTGGGCGTTCCGCTGGCTGGTACCTCGCTCGTGTCCTGCGGGGGGCAAGATCTCGTCACCCACCCGGGCCTGGCCTCCGTGCAGTCGTGCCGGCAACGGGTGGTGACCGAATGGCACGAAGGCTGCCGCAAGCTGTCGGTGAAGATCGACCGCCAAGCGCTGGAACGGTGCCTGAGCCGCATGCTCGGGCGCCTGACCCGGCGCCCCGTCGTGTTCGACGTCGCGTTCGACCTGGGGCAGGGATGCGGCGCCAGCTGGCGTCGACTCATGGATCACCTCGTGACGGAACTCTCGCCCGCATCGGGCTACCTGCGCTCCGCACCCGCCCGGCGGGCGTTGAGCGACACCATCATCTCCACGCTGCTGGTGACTCAACGGCACAACTACTCCGATCAGCTCCAGGCGGAGCCGCAGGCGCCTGCACCGCGCCACGTCCGGCGCGCGGAGGAGATCGTCTGCGCCGATCCTTCATCGCCCCATCGTCCGAATGAACTCGCGGCCGAGGTCGGTGTCAGCCTGCGCAGCCTGCAGGCCGGTTTCCAGCGCTACCGGGGCATGACGCTCACCGCATTCGTGCAGCAACGCAGGCTGGCACTGGCGCACGAAGCCCTGCGCAACGCACCCGCCGGTGCGAGCGTGACCGCCATCGCCCTGGATGCGGGATACACGCACATGGGCCGGTTCGCGCGCGACTACAAGGCGGCGTTCGGAGAATCGCCATCGCGTACGCTGCAGGCGGCGCCGGCAGATCGCTGAGGCGGCTGCCAGGGCGGGCACGGTCTTCACCGGCACCGCGGCGAAGCAACTGCTGCCTGGAGTCTTGCGTTAGAAGGGGCAGAGTCGCACGACCGTGTCGAGGATCGGCGCTGCGAAAGACGTGGAGCGGGCGATGGGAATCGAACCCACGTCTTGAGCTTGGGAAGCTCAGGTCCTGCCATTGAACGACGCCCGCGACAGAGGTGCCGATTCTACAGCCAGCCCGGTCCGGATCGAACGCCCTCCAGGCCTGTCCGGGAGCAAGTCCGGTGCTCGCGGCTACACTCGGGCGCCGCTCACGGCGGCATGAACAGCAGTATCCCGATGGATGTGTCCGAGCCCTCTTTCCACCGGTTCATCGACCTGGTCTACGAGGCCGCCGAGAACCCGGCCCACTGGCGCCGCTTCTACGACGCGTTGCAGCAGGCACTGGGCGTGCAATCGATCCACGTGCTGGGAACCGACAAGCGGCATGGCACCCTCTCGTACAGCGACGGCGCCAACATGCCGGTGGAGGGCGAGCTCGCCTACCTGCAGCACTACCGCTTCATGGACCCGCGCGTGCCGGCCATCCTGCAGCGCGACGCCGGCGAGTGGACCCATTGCCACGAGATCCTGGATGAAGGCGAGGTGGCCCGCCACCCGTTCTACCAGGAGTTCCTGATCCCCTACGACCGCCGCTACATGAGCGGCACCAAGCTGGTCGACACGCCCGAGGCCACCATCATCTTCGCCACCCTGAGCAGCACCGCGCAGGGCCCGCTGTCCGGCGAGGCGCTTGCCTTCATGGACCGCCTGCTGCCGCACCTGCAGCGCGCCTGCCGCATCGGCCTCAAGCATTTCGTGTACTCCACCCAGGCGCTGGTGGGCCAGTTGCTGGTGAACAAGCTGCGCCAGCCGGTGATCCTGGCCACGCCGGGCGGCGAGGTGATGCACACCAACGAGGCGGCGCAGCAGCTGCTGCGGTCCACGCCCCTGGTGAAGGTGCAGGACGGGCGGGTGCAGTTGCCGCAGCCGCACCACGGCGACCTGCTGCGGCACTGCGCCGAGATGGAGCAGGCGATCAAGATCGCTCGCGCCGACCCCGCGGGCGCCGAGGTGCCGGCCGCGTCCATGTTTCGCTCGCTGACGATCAGGCAGGACGTGAACGGAGAGCGGGCGCCGGAGGCGCTGTACGCCTTCTTCAGCATGCTGGCCCCGGAAGACATGATGGGCAGCTTCGGGCTGCGGCCGGTGGTGATGCTGATCTTCTACCACCCGGCCTCGGCGCCTTCGATCGATTCCGGCCTGCTCTACGCCGTGTTCGGCCTGACGCCGGCGGAGTGCCGCGTCGCGACGCTGCTGGCCGAGGGCCTGCCGGTCAAGCGCATCGCCGAGATCCAGGGCACGCAGCACGACACGGTGCGCAAGCAGCTGCGCTCGATCTACCAGAAGACGGCGACCAACCGCCAGCCCGAACTGGTGCGCCTGCTGTTGCACCTGCCACACAACGCCGTGCAGAACTGAGGGTCGATCCCCCAAAGGGGGAATGGAGCGGCCTGCGCGTTTCGCTCATGCTCGCGGCCGGCAAGGGGAATGCCCCTGCCGAACACGATGGCAACCACGAGTGAATAGAGCAGGAACCCCTCCATGAAGTTGAAAGCAGTAAGTCTGAGCGCGATCGCACTCGCAGCCGCCGTCCTGGTGGCCGCGTGCGGCGGTGGTGGTGGCAGCAGCCCGTCCGCCGAGGATGCGACGCCCGTCGCCGGCGTCGAAGTGGGCGTGCTGACGGACGCCCAGATCCAAGGCGTCCGTTACGTGACCTCCTCCGGCGTCAGCGGCACGACCGATGCCGACGGCCGCTACAACTACAACCCCGGCGACACGGTGACCTTCACGATCGGCGAGGTGACCCTGGGTGAAGTGCCCGCAACGGGCATCGTCACCCCCATCCAGCTGGCCAACGGCAGCGATGCGAAGCTGAAGAACCTGCTGGTGGTGCTGCAGTCGCTCGACGCCGACGGCGACCCGGCCAACGGGATCAGCATTCCGGCGGCAGCCGCGACCGCGCTGACGACCGCGATCGATCTGTCCGGCAGCCTGTCCTCCTCGGCCACCGATGCGATCAAGGCCGCCATGACGGCCGCCGGCATCCAGGGCGAGATGAAGACCGTCGAGGACGCGGAGCACCACTTCCTCTCGCAGGCCGCGGCGCTGCTCGCCAGCAACGTGTGGATCTCGGTGGAGGGGGGCAAGCCCGTCGCAGCCGTCTACGTGGCCTCCAACGGGTACTACCTGATCGGCGAAGCCAATGCCGCGGATGACGCAGGCCATTCCGGCTTCGAATGGGGCACCCTGGGAGTCAGCAGCGTCAACAGCAAGGGCTTTGCGGTCGACGCAACGGCCCTGAAGGACACCACCGGCGAGTGGGGCCTGTCCCACCCGCAGCCGGACGAGCGGTTCTCCACCGATGGTGAAAACCTGATCGTGACGGACTCGCTGGAGACCGTGAAACTGGTCAGGATGGAGAACGATCCCGCCGGCATCGTCGGCGCCTGGGCGGTCGCGGACGAGGAAGGCCACCCCTCCACGGATGGCCTGGTGCTGTTCTTCAAGGACGGCTACTTCATGTACGCCGACAGCGTCGGCGAGTCCAAGACCATGCCGCCGGGCGACCAGTGCAGCACCGGCGGGGTCGAGTTCGGCAAGTACGACTACGACACCGCCAGCAAGGTCGTGACGCCCTCCGCGCAGGAGTACAACACCAACGGCTGCGTCGGATTCTTCGAAGCCGACGGCTCCAGCAATGCGACCACGCACACCTTCACGCTGTCCGCGGACGGCAAGACGGCCGTGTGGAAGAGCACCGAAGGCAGCGACTCCTGGGAAGTCAACCTGGTTCGCGTGTCCCGGTAATCGCGGCTAGGCTTGAAAGAAGCGGCTCCTTCGGGAGCCGTTTTTCATGGGCTCGCACCGTCTGCGCGCTTGCGGGCGACCCGCCCGGTCAACCGACAGCCGCGCGGCGCACCGCCATCACCGCGGCCGTCCTCGTCTCCACGCCCAGCTTCTCGTAGATGTGCTCCAGGTGCTTGTGCACCGTGCGGGGGCTGATCGCCAGCAGTGCGGCGATGTCGGCGTCGGTCTTGCCGCAGGAC
Source organism: Ramlibacter sp. (assembly GCF_035627355.1). GTDB lineage: Bacteria > Pseudomonadota > Gammaproteobacteria > Burkholderiales > Burkholderiaceae_C > Ramlibacter. The sequence continues at coordinate 13,456 of NZ_DASPLW010000038.1, read as the reverse complement.
AGCCAGCGCATCACGTCGTCCTCGCGCGGCGTGAGCTGGCGCGTGCGGATCGGCGGCGGCGCCTGCGGGCACGCGGTGGCGCTCAGGGCCGGACGACCCTGGGCGCTGGCCTGGCGGTACAGGTAGCCCAGGTGCGGTTGCAGCAGGGCGAGCCGCTCGCGGTCGCGCTCGCTGAAGGCCGGCCGGCGGCGCCGCAGGACGAGCCAGATGCGCGCCGGGCCATCGGCCGGCAGGAGCAGAGACGCGGCGAAGGGAGCCCCCGGGTCGACGTCGCCGGTGACCAGCACGGCTGTATCGCAGGGGATGAACCCGGCCATCCGCTCGACCGTGGCCTGCAGCAGGTGCGGGGCATCGACGGCGGCCTGCTCCAGCTCGACGAGCAGCGCCAGCGCCGTCGCGTAGTCGTTGCGGGTGAGATGGCTCATGCAGGCCCTCCCGGGTGGTACGCATTCCGTCGTATGGAGCCGCGCGCCGCGCCGCGCCACCATGCCCGGCCGAAGAAAAAACCATATCGGCAGCGCAATCAAGGAGCAAGACATGGCGATCGACGAGGCGAAACTGAATGTGTTCATGGAGAACTTCGTGCGCGATGCCGGCGCCGTGATGCATGCCGCTACGGTGGTCGTGGGCGACCAGCTCGGCCTCTACAAGGCACTGGCCGGGCAACCGGCGACCCCGCGCGAGCTGGCGACGAGGACGCAGACGGACGAGCGCTACCTGCGCGAATGGCTGTCGGCGCAGGCGGCCAGCGGCTACGTGAGCTACGAGGCCGCGAGCGGCCGCTTCTTCCTGACCGAGGAACAGGCCTTCGCGCTGGCGGAGGAAGGCAGCCCGGCGTTCATCCCGGGGGCGTTCCAGGTCGCGGTCGCGCAGTTCAAGGCCATTCCCAAGATGCTGCAGGCCATGCGCACCGGGTTGGGCATAGGCTGGCACGAGCACGACACGGCGCTGTTCCACGGAACCGAGCGCTTCTTCCGGCCGGGCTATGCGGCGCACCTGGTCGGCGAATGGCTGCCGGCGCTGGACGGCGTGGTCGATCGCCTGGAGCGCGGCGCGCGGGTGGCCGACGTGGGCTGCGGCCACGGTGCATCGACCACCCTGATGGCGCAGGCCTTCCCCAAGTCCACCTTCGTCGGCTTCGACTACCACGCGCCGTCGATCGACCGCGCGACCAGGGCCGCGGCCGAGGCCGGCGTGCCCATGGATCGCCTGCGCTTCGAGGTGGCCGGCGCCAAGGACTATCCGGGCCGGGACTACGACCTGGTCGCCTTCTTCGACTGCCTGCACGACATGGGCGATCCGGTGGGCGCCGCGCGGCACGTGCGGGAGACGCTGGCGCCCGGCGGCACCTGGATGCTCGTGGAGCCGTATGCCAACGACCGGCTGGAGGACAACCTCAACCCGGTCGGCCGGGTGTTCTATTCGGCGTCGACGTTCATCTGCACGCCGGCGTCCCGCTCGCAGGAGGTCGGCCTGTGCCTGGGCGCGCAGGCCGGCGAGCAGCGCCTGCGCGAGGTGGCGAAGGAGGGCGGCTTCGGCTCCTTCCGGCGCGCATCGCAGACCCCGTTCAACCTGATTTTCGAGGCACGCCCCTGAGCGGGCGAAAGGAGAGCACCATGGCCAGACAGTACATCGACTGCCGCGAGATCCCGAGCGAGAACAACTGCACCGTCGCGATCGCGGCCGACTCGGAGAAGGAACTGGTGGACGCGGCCGTGCAGCACGCGGTGGCCGTGCACGGGCACACCGACACGCCGGAACTGCGCCAGATGGTGGCCGGCGCGATCAAGCCCGGCACGCCGCCGATCGACGCTCCCCGCCAGCAGCAGGCGGCCTGAGCGGCTCTGGCCGCCCACGCCGGTGGCGCCGCTCCTGGAGCGGCGCTCGAGCGCGCCTGACTCCTGCTTGCGGGGTCGGGCTACGCTGCCCCAGCCATTGCACCGCCCGGCAAGGAAAAGCCCGGACGGGAGCACCTCCACGGCCCGGGCTTGGTTGACGATCGCTTCTCAGCCTTCGCTCGGATGGCGGGGCGACGAGGGTGTCGGGTACATCTGGTCGTGGCCTTCCGGCTGGGAGGCGCCCGCACCACTGCGGGGGCCGCCGTCCGCGGGGTACTGCGGGCCCGGCCGCCTGCCTTCGTAGGTACCACCGCCGCCACCGGAACCGTAGCTGCCGCCTTGCGGGCCACCGTAGCCGCCCTGCGGACCGCCGTAGCCACCCCCCCCTTGCGGACCGCCGCTGCCGCCGCCCGTGCTGCCGCCACCGTACTCGCCACCGCCACCGCCGTAGCCACCGCCTTCGTAGCCGCCACCGCCGCCCTGCATGCGCTCGCGAGCCATCTGCCCGCCCGCCTCGGCCGCATGGGCCAGCTGCGGCCCCTTCTCCTGGCCGCGCGCGTACCACTTGGCCAGGATCTGGCCGGCGGTCTCGCGGCCGCCCAGGCCGAACGCCAGGCCCAGGCCCAGCGCGATGGCGCCGACGAAGGCCATGAACAGCGTGTTCACCAGCGCGGTCGCGATCCCGATCTGGTTGACGGCCACCACGATGGCAAAGGCCCAGACCAGGGCGGAGGCGACCTTGGCGAGCATGTTGGCGTTGGACAGCCCGGCTTCGCCGGCGGCGCCGCGGACCAGGTTGCTGAGCGCCCGGGCCGCCAGGCCACCGATGACCAGCACGACCAGCGCCACCACCACGTTCGGCAGCCACAGGAGCAGGTCCTGCAGCACTTCGGACACGGCCGGCAGGCCCAGCGCGTCGAAGGCCACCACCAGCGCGATCAGGCGGATGAACCACTTGACCACCAGCCCGATCATCCCGGACGAGTCGGTGCCCGTGCCCATCTTGTGGATGAAGCCCGCCAGGCCGGCTCGCTGCGACAGGTCGTTGAACTTCACCGCGCGCAGCAGGACGGCAACGCCCCGTTCGGCCAGCGAAGCGAGGAACCAGCCGACGATCAGGATGACCGCGAAGCCGATGATCTTCGGGATGGCCGAGAGGAACATGGCCATGGCGGCGGCCAGCGACGTCATCATCGCGTCGCCCCAATCGGTGATGGCAGTGGGCATGGAGTGTCTCCGGAAGTCGTTGGAACGGAATGCTCCAGACTCTCCGGCGCGCCCCTGCCGGCCCGGGTCAGCGCAGGTCAGTGGCTGCTGTAGGAGGACATTCCCCGGCTGCGCGGCTCGTCCATTCCGGGCAGGCGGGATTCCAGGGCTGCCGATGCCCGGAACGGCCCCGCCTGGTGCTCAGCCGCTCGCGCGGCGCCCATCCACGCCTACTTCAGCACGTCGCCCAGGCAGAGGTACTTCATCTCCACGTACTCGTCGATGCCGTGGCTGGAGCCCTCGCGGCCCAGGCCGGACTGCTTGACGCCGCCGAAGGGCACGTGCTCGGTCGAGATGATGCCGGTGTTGATGCCGACCATGCCGTACTCCAGCCCTTCGCTCACGCGCACGATGCGGCCCATGTCGCGGCTGTAGAAGTAGCTGGCCAGGCCGAATTCGGTGTTGTTGGCGGCGTCCACCGCTTCCTGCTCGGTCCTGAAGCGGAACACCGGGGCCACCGGGCCGAAGGTCTCTTCGCGGGCGCACAGCATGTCGCCGCGCGCGTCGGCGATGACGGTCGGCTCGAAGAACTGGCCCTGCAGGCGCTTGCCGCCGACCACGACCTTGCCGCCCTTGGCCTGGGCGTCCTCCACGTGCTGCTGCACCTTGTCGAGCGCGGCCGGTTCGATCAGCGGGCCCTGCACCACGCCGTCCTCGAAGCCGTTGCCGACCTTGAAGCCGCGGACCTTGGCGGCCAGCTTCTCGACGAAGGCGTCGTACACGCCCTCCTGCACGTAGAGCCGGTTGGCGCACACGCAGGTCTGGCCGGCGTTGCGGTACTTGCTGGCGATGGCGCCTTCCACGGCCGAGTCGAGGTCAGCATCGTCGAACACGATGAAGGGCGCGTTGCCGCCCAGCTCCAGGCTCAGTTTCTTGATGGTGGGCGCGCTCTGCGCCATCAGGATGCGGCCGACCTCGGTCGAGCCGGTGAAGCTCAGGTGGCGCACGGTGTCGCTGGCGCACAGCGCCTTGCCGACCGCGATGCTGTTGGCGCTGTCGGCCGTCACCAGGTTCAGCACGCCGGCGGGAATGCCGGCCCGGATGGCCAGCTCGGCCGCGGCCAGCGCCGTCAGCGGCGTCAGCTCGGCCGGCTTGATCACCACCGTGCAGCCCGCCGCCAGCGCCGGGGCCACCTTGCGCGTGATCATGGCCAGCGGGAAGTTCCAGGGGGTGATGGCTGCGCACACGCCGATCGGCTGGCGGATCACCGACACGCGCTTGTTGGCGTCGTAGGTGGGCAGCGTCTGGCCGTTGACGCGCTTGGCCTCCTCGGCGAACCACTCGACGAAGGCGGCGCCGTAGGCCACCTCGCCGCGCGACTCGGCCAGCGGCTTGCCGTTCTCGGCCGTCATCAGGCGGGCCAGGTCCTCCTGGTTGGCCACCAGCAGGTCGAACCACTTGCGCATCAGCGTGCTGCGCTCCTTGGCCGTCTTGCCGCGCCAGGCCGGCCACGCGGTGTTGGCCGCGGCGATGGCCTGCCCGGCTTCCGCCGCGCCGAGGTTGGCCACGTCGGCCAGCTTCGCGCCGGTGGCCGGGTCGTTCACGTCGAAGCGCGCGGGCCCCTTGACCCACTGGCCGCCGACCAGGGCGTCGGTCTTGAGCAGGGTGGGGTCCTTCAGTTGCGCGAGCGGCGAGGTCTTCATGTCCATGGGGTGCTGTCTCCGGAAAATGCAGGCGGCATTGTGCGCCGAGGTGCAAGGACGCACGGGCGGCAGGGCGGTAGCGCAGCCCGGGGGCGGGCCGGCCCCAACTCATAAAATCTCCGGTTTGCCCCTCCGCCCGCCCGTATGACCCCCCGCTTCACCGTCGCCGACATCCGCAAGACCTTCCTGGATTTCTTCGCCAGCAAGGGCCACACGGTGGTCGAGTCCAGCCCGCTGGTGCCGGGCAACGACCCCACGCTCATGTTCACCAACTCGGGCATGGTGCAGTTCAAGGACGTGTTCCTGGGCACCGACAAGCGCTCCTACGTGCGCGCCGCCTCGGTGCAGGCCTGCCTGCGGGCCGGCGGCAAGCACAACGACCTGGAGAACGTGGGCTACACGGCGCGGCACCACACCTTCTTCGAGATGCTGGGCAACTGGAGCTTCGGCGACTACTTCAAGCGCGAGTCGCTGGTGTGGGGCTGGGAGCTGCTGACCGAGGTCTACAGGCTGCCCAAGGAGCGGCTCTGGGCCACGGTCTACCAGGAGGACGACGAGGCCTACGAGATCTGGACGAAGGTGATCGGCCTGCCGCCCGAGCGGGTGGTGCGCATCGGCGACAACAAGGGCGCGCGCTACGCCTCCGACAACTTCTGGATGATGGCCGACACCGGTCCCTGCGGCCCCTGCTCGGAGATCTTCTATGACCACGGCCCGGAGATCCCCGGCGGCCCGCCCGGCAGCCCGGACGAGGACGGCGACCGCTACATCGAGATCTGGAACCACGTGTTCATGCAGTTCGACATGCAGCCGGACGGCAGCGTGAAGCCGCTGCCCGCCCCCTGCGTGGACACCGGCATGGGCCTGGAGCGGCTGGCCGCCGTGCTGCAGCACGTGCACAGCAACTACGAGATCGACCTGTTCGACACGCTGATCAAGGCCGCCGCGCGCGAGACCGGCTGCCAGGACCTGGAGAACCCTTCGCTGCGCGTGATCGCCGACCACATCCGCGCCACCGCCTTCCTGGTCAGCGACGGCGTGATCCCCAGCAACGAGGGCCGCGGCTACGTGCAGCGCCGTATCGTGCGCCGCGGCATCCGCCACGGCTACAAGCTCGGCTGCAAGCGGCCCTTCTTCCACAAGCTGGTGCCCGAACTGGTGGCGCTGATGGGCGCCGCCTACCCGCGCCTGAAGGCGGAGGCGCAGCGCATCACCGAGGTGCTGAAGGCCGAGGAGGAGCGCTTCTTCGAGACGCTGGAAAACGGCATGGAGATCCTGGACGACGCGCTGGGCGGCGGCCAGAAGGTGCTGCCCGGCGACATCGCGTTCAAGCTGCACGACACCTACGGCTTCCCGCTGGACCTGACGCAGGACGTCTGCCGCGAGCGCGGCGTGACCGTGGACGTGGCCGGCTTCGATGCCGCCATGGACCGGCAGAAGGCGGCCGGCCGCGCCGCCGGCAAGTTCCGGATGGACCGGGCGCTCGAGTACACCGGCGCCGGCCACCCCTTCACCGGCTACGAGAAGCTGGAGGAGCCGGCCCGCGTGGCCGCGCTGTACAAGGACGGCGTGCCGGTGCAGCAGCTGGCCGAAGGCGAGCCGGGCGTGGTCGTGCTGGACACCACCCCGTTCTATGCCGAGAGCGGCGGCCAGGTCGGTGATTGCGGGGTGCTGGCGGCCGAAGGCGTGCTGTTCGGGGTGGAGGACACGCAGAAGATCAAGGCCGACGTCTATGGCCACCACGGCACCCAGACCCAGGGCACGCTGAAAGTGGGCGACGCCATCGTGGCCAAGGTGGACGTGGCCCGCCGCCAGGCCACCATGCGCAACCACAGCGTGACCCACCTGATGCACAAGGCGCTGCGCGAGGTGCTGGGCAGCCACGTGCAGCAGAAGGGCTCGCTGGTCGATCCCGACAAGACCCGCTTCGACTTCACCCACAACCAGCCGGTCACGCCCGACCAGCTGAGCGAGATCGAGCGCCGCGTCAACGCCGAGATCCTGGAGAACCGCGCGACCGAGGCGCGCGTGATGGACATCGAGTCGGCCAAGGCCACCGGCGCCATGATGCTGTTCGGCGAGAAGTACGGCGACAGCGTGCGCGTGCTGGACATCGGCTCCAGCCGCGAGCTGTGCGGCGGCACCCACGTGCAGCGCACCGGCGACATCGGCCTGTTCAAGATCGTCAGCGAGGGCGGCGTGGCCGCCGGCATCCGCCGGGTGGAGGCGGTGACCGGCGCCAACGCGCTGGGCTACCTGCAGGAACTGGAGGCGACGGTGCACGGTGCCGCCGCCGCGCTGAAGGCGCCCGTGGCGGAACTGCAGCCGCGCATCGGACAGGTGCTGGAGCAGGTGCGCGCGCTGGAGAAGGAGATCGCGCAGCTCAAGGGCAAGCTGGCCGCCTCGCAGGGCGACGAGCTCGCCGGGCAGGCGGTCGACGTCAAGGGCATCAAGGTGCTGGCCGCCACGCTCGAGGGCGCCGACGCGAAGACCCTGCGCGAGACCCTGGACAAGCTCAAGGACAAGCTCAAGAGCGCGGCCATCGTGCTGGCGGCCGTCGATGGCGGCAAGGTCCAGCTGGCGGCCGGCGTCACGTCCGACCGCACGGCCAAGGTCAAGGCCGGCGAGCTGGTCAACTTCGTCGCGCAGCAGGTGGGCGGCAAGGGCGGCGGCAAGCCCGACATGGCGATGGCGGGCGGCACCGACGCCAGCAAGCTGCCGGCAGCCCTGCAGTCGGTCCAGGGCTGGGTGGCCGAGCGAGCCTGAGCGGAAAGCCCGATGATGGCGCCGTGAAGAGCCTCTCGCACATCTTCTCGGCGGTCCATGGGGTGATCGCGGCGCTGTTCGTGGCCGCGGCCGTCGTGCTGGTGCTGATCGCGGTCCGCATCGCCTGGCTGGCGCTGGGCGAAGGCCTGGATGGGGCGTCGGCGCTGGTCGTGATCGAGGCGCTGGGCCTGCTCGCCGCCGCGGTGGTCGCGCTACAGATCGCCCAGACCGTGTTCGAGGAAGAGATCGTGCGCGATGCGCAGATCAGCGCCCCGACGCGCGTGCGGCGCTTCCTGTCGCGCTTCCTGGTGGTCGTGGTGGTCGCGCTGGCGATCGAGGGCCTGGTGGCGGCCTTCAAGGCCATCCACGAGGACATGGCCGAACTGCGCTACGCGGCGGCGCTGCTGCTGTCCACTGCCGCCGTGCTGGCGGCCTGGGGCATCTTCATCCGCCAGAACCGGTCCGCCGAGGAGCTGGAACCCGAGGCCATGGAAGAGGCCAAGCGGGAAGACCACAAGCTGGAATAGCGCCCTACCGCACCACCTTGCCGTCCGCCGTGATCGTCACCAGGTCGACCGCCCGCACCGAGTCGCGCACGCCGGCGCGCAGGTTGATGCGGAAGCCGCCGACGTCGTAGTCGTTCATGCCGGCCATCACCCGCTGCAGCCCCGCGCGGTCGGTGGCCTTGCCAGCCCGGCGCACCGACTCGGCGAGGGTCTTGGCGGCGATGTAGCCCTCCAGGCCCTCATAGCTGGCGACCTGGTCCGAGTTGTCGATCGCGGCCAGGTAGTCCTTGACGACCGGGGTCGCCGAGCTGCGCGGCGAGGGCACCACCTGCGACACCACCACGCCGCTGATCTCCCTGCCCAGCGCGGTGAACAGCGGATCGATGCCCACCACCGAGAAGTTCATGAAGCTGCCGACGAAGCCCGCCTTGCGCATCTTGCGCACGAAGGCGGCGCTGGTGTTGAACAACGCCACCTGGATGATGGCGTGAGGCTGCGCCTTGGCGAGGGTCGCGACGGCGGCGTCGACCTTGTCGCTGTTGACCGGCACGAACGCCGAGGCCACCAGCGGCGGCAGCTTCAGCTCCTGCATCGCCTGCTGCACGGCGGCCAGGCCGGCGCGGCCCATGGCGTCGTCCTCGGCCAGCACTGCGATGCGGTTCTGGCCCAGGGTGGCGCAGTGACGCACCATCTTGAAGGCCTCGTCGGCCAGGCTGGGGCGCACGTGGAAGACGTGCGTCATCGAGCCGTCGCGCAAGGCGTCGGCGGCGGCGAAGGGGGCGAACAGGATGGCCGCCTGTTCCCGCGCCACGGCCGCGGCGGCTTCGCTGCTGCCGGTGCCGACGAACCCGAACAGCAGGTCGGCGCCGTCGGCCAGCAGCTTCTTCGCGTTGGCAGCCGCCTTGGCCGGGTCGTAGCCGTCGTCGACCTGGCGCAGCTCGAAGGTCCAGCCGGGGTTGTTCTTCGCCTCGTTGAAGGCGTCGAAGAACAGCTTGGCGCCGCCCGCGAAGGCCAGCCCGATCTGGTCGGCCGCGCCGGTCAGCGGGACCGACTGGCCCAGCACGATCCTGCGCGCGACCCCGCGCGCCTGGGCCCGCAGCGTGGCCGGCAGGCCGGCCAGCGCCCCGGCTCCGGCCGTGGCCCGCATGAAATCGCGCCTCTTCACAATCAGGATCTCCTTGGTTGCCGGCCGTGCGCCGGATGGAGCGCGACCTTACGCTGGAGCGGGTGCCCCAGCAATCCGGTTGCACCCGCAAAGTGATGCGGGGAGCACATGCGGACATGCCGGCCGCCGAATACTTCACAGCCGCCGGAACACCACGTCCCATACGCCGTGCCCCAGGCGCATGCCGCGCTGCTCGAACTTGGTCAGCGGCCGGTACTCGGGCCGCGGTGCGAACCCCTGGGCGGTGTTGCGCAGCAGTGGCTCGGCGCCCAGCACCTCCAGCATCTGCTGCGCGTACGGCTCCCAGTCGGTCGCGCAGTGGATGTAGCCGCCGGGCTGCAGGCGCGAGGCGAGCCGGGCCACCAGAGGCGCCTGGATCAGGCGGCGCTTGTGGTGGCGCAGCTTGTGCCAGGGGTCGGGGAAGAAGACGTGCACGCCGGCCAGCGAATCCGGCGGCAGCATGTGGTCCAGCACCTCGACCGCGTCGTGCTGCACGATGCGGATGTTGGGAAGGTCCTGCTCCCCGATCCGCCTGAGCAGCGCGCCGACACCGGGCTCGTGCACCTCGCAGCACAGGAAGTTGGTCCCCGGCATCAGCCCCGCGATGTGCGCCGTGGCTTCGCCCATGCCGAAGCCGATCTCCAGCACGGTGGGCGCGTGCCGGCCGAAGGCGGCATCCAGGTCCAGCAGCGCGGGCCGGTACGGAAGGATGAAGCGCGGTCCCAGGACCTCGAAGGCGCGCGCCTGGCCGGTGGTCACCCGGCCGGTGCGGCGCACGAAGCTGCGGATGGCGCGCGGGTGGGCCACGCCCTCGGGTGCACGGTTGCGGGGGGAGTCGGAATCGCCGGGTTCAGTCACCCGTGGATTGTAGGAACGGCCACTCGGCGGCCCAGGCGCGCAGGGCGTCCGCGATGGGGCCCGGCTGCAGGCCCAGGCCGAGCACCCGCGCGGCCTCGTTGAGCGCCTGCAGCGGGTCGCGCAGGTCCAGGGCCTGGGCGCCGTTCTGCTTGGACAGCTTCTCGCCGTCTGCGCCCCGTACCAGCGGCGTGTGCAGGTAGCCCGGCCTGGGCAGGTCCAGCGCGCGCTGCAGCAGGATCTGCCGCGCCGTGTTGTCGGCCAGGTCCTCGCCGCGCACGACCTGGGTGATGCCCTGGTCGGCGTCGTCCACCACCACCGCGAGCTGGTAGGCCCACAGGCCGTCGGCGCGGCGCAGGACGAAGTCGCCGACTTCGCGCGCCACGTCCTGCTGCTGCGCGCCCAGGCGGCGATCGGTCCAGTGGACGAGGCCATCGGGCACGCGCAGCCGCCACGCGCGCGCCGGGCGGCCGTGCAACCCATTGCGGCAGGTGCCGGGATAGGGCACTTCCTGGCCGCGTCGGCGCGACCGGCCCTGCGCTGCCAGTGCCTGTTCGATGTCCCGGCGCGAGCAGGCGCAGGGATAGGCACGGCCGGCCGCCACCAGCCGGTCGAGCGCCGCCTGGTACAGCGTGCCGCGATGCGACTGCCACAGCGGCGGCTCGTCGGGCAGCAGGCCGCAGGCGGCGAGCTGGCGCAGGATCTCCCGGTCGGCGCCCGGCACACAGCGTGGGGTGTCCACGTCCTCGATGCGCACCAGCCACCGGCCGCGGTGGCGCCGGGCGTCGAGCCAGCTGGCCAGCGCGGCCACCAGCGATCCGGCGTGCAGGGGCCCGGTGGGCGAGGGAGCGAAGCGGCCGCGGTACGGCGCGTCCATGGCGACTCAGGCCGGTGCGGCCGCCAGCGCGAGTTCCAGTCCGGACACGAAGGCGTGCTCGATGCGCTGGCCCAGGCACCAGTCGCCGCACAGGCCCAGCCGCACCTGCGGATCCCACAGGTGCGAGCGGCCCAGCGGCTGCAGCGTGCGCGAGTAGCGCCAGCGGCGCACCTCGGCGTGCCCCGGCTGGGCGCGGATGCCGGTCACCTCGGCGAAGGCCTTGAGCAGCTTGGCCTGGATGCGCGGCTCGTCATCGGACAAGTGCTCGGTGGACCAGTTCGCGCTGGCCTGCACCGTCCAGCGCTCGATCGGGCCGCGGCCCGGCTTGGACGACTCGCGCGCCAGCCAGGCCACCCGGTGGTGGGTGCTGCGCGCCGCGTTCCACTGAGGGCCCAGGTGGGCCAGCCCGGGCTGCAGCGCCTGCGGGAACGCCAGCATCAGCGTCCAGCACGGTGCCATCTCCACGCCCGCGAGCCGGTCGACGAAGGCCGGCGCCAGGCGCGAGCGCTCCAGCAGCGTGGACGCGTGCGGGGCGGGGATCGCCAGCAGCACGGCGTCGAAACCGGGATAGACGTGGACCGTGTCCTGCGGCCCGCTGGTGTGCAGCTGCCAGCGCCGCGGATCCAGCGCGTCAGGTTCGATGCGGTCCACGCGCGTCAGCAGCATCAGGCCGTCCGCATCCGCCAGCGGCTGGGCCCAGGCGCGCGGCAGGGCTTCCATGTCGGGCGTGCCGACCCAGTGCGGCTCCACCTCGGGCCGGGGCGCTTCGATCACGTGGCCGATGGGGTCCAGCACGCGCACGGCCGTCGCGCTCCAGCGCCGCCGGACTTGCGGGACGGTGTCCAGCGCCTGCTCGAAGCGCCGGTCGCGCACGGTGAAGAACTGGGCACCGCAATCGAAGCTGCCGAAGGGCGTCCGGCGGGTGGCGATGCGCCCGCCCACGCTGCCGGACTGCTCGAACACCGTGACGCGGTGTCCCGCCTGCGCCAGCGTGCGCGCGCAGGCGATGCCGGCCAGGCCGGCGCCGATCACGGCGAAATGGGAGGGGGCAGTGGGGCTTGGGGTCGGCGTGCGGGCGGCGGGCATTGGCGGTGATTGTCGCTCGGCCGCAGCCCAGGTCATCCGTCAGCCCACCCGCAGGCCGCTGTGGCGCTCCAGCAGGGCCTTGCGGGTGGCCTCGCTGTCCAACTGCTTCAGCCACCACTCCAGGCCGCGGCCCGGGCCCAGGGGGCCGCTCTCGCGCCAGGCGCAACTCAGGCGGGTCACGCGCGCGGGCCGCTGCACCTGCTTGAGCACGAGGCGGCCGGTCTCGACGAAGGGCCGCGCCATGGGCTCGGGCAGGAAGCCCACGCCGAGGCCGCGAACCTGCGCTTCCAGCTTGGCGGTCATGGTGGGCACGGTGAGCACGTCCTGTCCGGCCAGCAGGCCCAGCGTGAGCCCGTCGCCGCGCCGGACCGAGTCGGCCACGGCCACGGCGCGGTGCTGGATCAGCACATCGTCGCTCAGGGGTTCCGGCAGCGAGGCCAAGGGATGGTGAGGCGCGACCGCGAACACGAACAGCAGTTCGCCGAGGCTGCGGCTCATGAGCCCGGTCATCGAGCCGGGATCCAGCGGCACGCCCAGCGCCAGGTCGGCGCCGCCCGTGAGCAGGGCCTCCACCGTGCCCCCCAGCGCCTCGTCGCGCAGCCGCAGCCGGGTGTGCGGGGCGACCTCGAAGAAGGCGTCGGCCAGTTCCATCACGGTGCCGGACGAGATCACCACGTCCACCGCCAGGGTGAGCTGCGATTCCCAGCCGGTCGCGACGCGCCGCACGCGGTTGGCCACCGCGTCCACCTCGCCCAGCAGGCGCTCGCCCTCGCGCAGGAGCTCCGCGCCCGCCGCCGTCAGCCGGGCCTGGCGGGAGCTGCGGTCGAACAGCAGGGCATCGAGCGCGTCCTCGACCTGCCGGATGCGGTAGGTGACGGCACTGGGCACCAGGCCGAGTTCACGCGCGGCGCCGGCGAAGCTGCCGGCCCGTGCCACCGCCTGCACCAGCGCGAGCGCATCGGGCGTCAGGACGTCGCGGGGGGTGGCCATCGCTTGCGTTCAGGATTTTTGAATGATGCCATCAAAGCCGGCTCCTGCATCGCGCCGGGACCGGCACCTACAGTGAAGGGAACCGAGGCGTCACAAGCTAACGGAGCACGACATGCAGACCATCCGCCGATCCCAGGACCGCGGCCATGCCAACCATGGCTGGCTGGACTCGCACCACAGCTTTTCGTTCGCGAACTACTACGACCCCGATCACATGGGCTGGGGCAACCTGCGGGTGATCAACGAGGACCGCATCGCCCCGGGCACCGGCTTCGGCACGCACGGACACCGCGACATGGAGATCATCTCGTACGTGCTGGAAGGCGAACTCGCCCACAAGGATTCGATCGGCAACGGCGCTGCGATCCGGCCAGGCGAGGTGCAGCGCATGAGCGCCGGTCGCGGCATCCTGCACAGTGAATACAACCCTGCGCCGCAGCAGAGCACGCACTTCCTGCAGATCT
>NZ_DASPLW010000037.1:0-2307 GCF_035627355.1 Ramlibacter sp. | reverse complement strand
ACCTCCTGCGCCAGCGCCATGGTGAAGCCGTGCATGCCGGCCTTGGCGGCGGAATAGTTGGTCTGGCCGAACTGGCCCTTCTCGCCGTTGACCGAGCTGATGTTGACGATGCGGCCCCAGCCGGCTTCGGTCATCTCGTCGATCACCTGCTTGGTGACGTTGAAGAGGCTGTTGAGGTTGGTGTCGATCACCACCGCCCAGTCCTCGCGGCTCATCTTGCGGAACATGCCGTCGCGCGTGATGCCGGCGTTGTTGACCAGCACGCTGACCGGGCCGTGCTGCTCCTTCACGGCCTTGAAGGCCGCGACGGTCGAGTCCCAGTCGGCCACGTTGCCCACCGAGACGTGGAAGGTGTAGCCCTGCTGCGCCTGCTCGTCGATCCACTTCTTGTGGTCGCGGCTCGGCCCGCAGCCGGCGATCACGGTGTAGCCGTCCTTGTGCAGGCGCTGGCAGATGGCGGTGCCGATGCCGCCCATGCCGCCGGTCACGTATGCGACTTTCTTGCTCATTCCTCTTCTCCTTCGATGCGCGTGAAGACTGTGTTCAGGACGTCAGCGCTCGACGGTCAGTGCCACGCCCATGCCGCCGCCGATGCACAGCGAGGCGATGCCGCGCTTGGCGTTGCGGCGGCGCATCTCGTGCAGCAGGGTCACCAGCACGCGGCAGCCCGAGGCGCCGATCGGGTGGCCGATGGCGATCGCGCCGCCATTGACGTTGACCTTGCTGGTGTCCCAGCCCATCTCGTTGTTGACGGCGCAGGCCTGCGCCGCGAAGGCCTCGTTGATCTCCAGCAGGTCGAGCTCGGAGGCCTTCCAGCCGGCGCGCTCCAGCGCCAGGCGCGAGGCCGGCACCGGGCCCATGCCCATGTAGGCCGGATCCAGGCCCGCGCTCGCATACGAGGCGATGCGCGCCAGCGGCTTCAGGCCCAGCTGGTCGGCCTTCGCCGCGCTCATCACCAGCACGGCCGCCGCACCGTCGTTGATGCCGGAGGCGTTGCCGGCCGTCACGCCGCCCGCCTTGTCGAAGGCCGGGCGCAGCGAGGCCAGCGCCTCGGCGTTGGTCTTGCGGTTGAGGAACTCGTCGGTCTCGAACACGACCGGGTCGCCCTTGCGCTGCGGGATGCTGAAGGGCGTGATCTCGTCCTTGAAGCGGCCCGCGTCCTGCGCGGCGGCGGCCTTCTGCTGCGAGGCGAGCGCCAGGGCGTCCTGCTGCTCGCGCGTGATGCCGTACTTCTTGGCGACGTTCTCCGCCGTGATGCCCATGTGGTACTGGTTGTAGACGTCCCACAGGCCGTCGTTGATCATCGAGTCGACCATCTTCCAGTCGCCCATGCGCTGGCCGTCGCGCGAGCCCATCAGCACGTGCGGCGCGAGGCTCATGTTCTCCTGTCCGCCGGCCACCACGATCTCCGCGTCGCCGTCGCGGATCGCCTGCGCGGCGAGCATCACCGCCTTCAGGCCCGAGCCGCACACCACGTTGATCGTCATCGCCGGCACGGCGTGCGGCAGCCCGGCCTTGATGGTGGCCTGGCGCGCCGGGTTCTGGCCGCTGCCGGCGGTGAGCACCTGGCCGAGGATCACCTGGCTCACCTGGTCGGGCGCCACGCCGCTCTTCTGCAGAAGCGACTGGATGATCGCGGCGCCGAGCTCGGGCGCGGGCGTCTTCGACAGGCTGCCGCCGAACTTGCCCACGGCGGTGCGCGTGGCTTCGACGATCACGATCTCGGTGTTCATGGGGCGTCTCCTGGTGATGAGGTGAGGGGAAGGTCGTCGTGGAAAGTCGCCGCCGGATCGGATCCGCCGGCAGGCATACAGCAATGTGGTGTGCGGGGCGTCGGGGGCGAGCCCATGCGGCGTCGGCGCCGCGCCGGGTCACCACGTCACCGGCGCGACTTCGTTCAGACGTTCCGCGGAACGTCAGTACGCACACGCGCAAGCCCATCGGGCTCGCGTGTTTCATGAGTCGCCGGCATGGCGTCGGCAAGATGCTCCAGGTCGTTGGGACTCAAAGGCTGCACCCACACCTCGGCGGACTCCGCGGACAGTTCGGCACCCGGATCCACGATCCAGACTGGACGCGATCCCGGAGGCAGTCTGTCGAGCAGCGCGTCCCGGCCCTGCAGCGGTCGATGACGCGGCCCCACGAAGAGCACCAGTCCCGGCGCATCGTCGTGAGACGCCGCGAATCGCAACTTCCGCTCGGCATCCGCACAGGACGAGAAATGGATCGCGGTCCAGCCGGCCCGACGCAGCCGCCGGACCATCGTGGCACCCGTCGTCGCGTTCTCGTCGATCACCCAGGCGCGAA